>NZ_JAEKEO010000001.1:0-548220 GCF_016651075.1 Bacillus sp. TH19
TTTCATTCACATAATTCGTATTATTTGAAGTTAATAAAGTATGTTACACTCTCTTCTTTAAGAACGTTTCCATAATATCCTTCTTAAATCTTTCATAATCAAACTGAAAAGCTACATTATGCGTTTTATAGCCTGGATTAGTAGCAAAACGAAAGTCTGCAATGCTTTGACCAAATCCCTCTCCTTGATCAGGAATAACTTTAATGGGTACTCTTAAAAGGCTAACAGCCTCTTGATTCAGCAAATACCACACTGTTACAAAATCATGCATAGGGCTTCCGCTTATACCAGGATTAGACTTGGAGTAGAAATTATAATAATAGTCTAACATAGGTTTGATGATGAGTCCTGCAAGATCCTGTGTATTCCGATGAAATGCATCGATTTGCTGAACCATTTCGGGTGTAACAATCGCATGTTGAGTTACATTTAACGGAATAATTGTTAAGTTCTTCGCATGCTGCAGAATTAAGTTTGCTGCATAAGGGTCAGCGTAAAAGTTAGCTTCAGCAACGGCAGTCACGTTACCTGGATAGAAAAAAGCTCCGCCCATGCAAATGCATTCTCTTACGTTTCGCATTGTTTCTAAATTCAATACAAAGGTCGTAGCTAGCGAAGAGAGTCTTCCCAAATTGATAATTGTAAGGTCGTCTAAATTTGAATGTATAATTTGATAAATATCATTTAAAGGATAAACTGGATAAGAAATTTCAGGGGGAATGATAGGTCCTAATCCGACTTTTCCATGTACCTCAGGGAAATACTGAAGCAATATACCCGTCAACGGTACAGAAGCACCAAGGAATACAGGTATCTCTTTTTTTCCCGCAATGTACTTCAAATAGTTAATATTTCTTATTACATTTTCTCTTGATACATTTCCATAATCGGCTACAATCCCTACAAGTTGAATATCTTTACGAAAAAAGGTGTACAGCATAGCAAACGCATCATCAATTCCCAAATCTGTAAACAGGAGAACCTTTTTTTCATATGTCTTCCTCCAAAAATTATAGAATCCTACTTTCACTAAGGATGTAGTGATTAGACTACGCATGTACATATATATTTTATGTATTCCTAAAGAGTAGATTCTATTCATATGTAGTTAAACTAAAGGGGGTACCATACATTTCCATCAACCTAAAGAATAAAAATCCCTCCATAATAAAATGTTTATTTCGAAAATAAGACGTTTTGAAAAAATATATTTTTGTAATGAATCTGTAGTAAAATATTTACATTCCAGATTTATAATAGGGGTAGGTGATACATTTCATTTTAACAACTGTTACATTCGAATAAATAAAATTAAGCATCTCAAGCAATGAATCGTGTAGAACACAAACATGACGACGATGCATACTAGACCTTATAGAAATCTTGATGCACTTCACAATCAAACAGAACAAAATACAATAATAAAGGAGAGAAACAATGACTTCCATTACATTTGATTCAAAAAAACGGATTATTACGGAAGAAGATGTTGAGATTTTAAAAATAATGGCACATCCCATTCGGCTTCAGATTGTGCAAGAATTAAGCAGCCAAAAGTCTTTCAACGTTTCTCAATTAACTGAGATTTTGGACATACCACAGTCCTCTGTTTCGCAGCACTTATCCAAAATGAAAGGGAAAATATTAAGATCTGAGCGAAAAGGACTAGAAATGGAATAATACATCTTAAGTTTATACAATTAGTTAAACGGTTACCTGAAAAATCAATTGTATGAGATACGTTCATTACAATTACCCTATTCACATATGCTCTACCTTACATTCGCGGCAAATAATAAAGATTCCTGTTGCATACTGTATACCCGTGAGGTTTATTTACAGAATTTGAATGTAATCTGCTATTCACCTTAAATAAAAAAGGAGAATTGGCTATACAGCTGCTTCTCCATTTTTACATTATCTTTAATTCATCATATGTTTTTTTCTACCCAGTCTTTATAATCCTTAGACTTTTCCCATACACCCTTCGAAATAGTCACTAAAAAGTGTCTAGCTCGAAGGGTATTTTTTGTGGGAGAACTATAAAAGAGAGTTTATAGTGACTTTTAGGTACTATATTTTGTGATTTCTTGATGAGTATAAAAAATTATCATTATCTTTTGGGGCAACAACAGTTTTAATGAAAAACAATGGATAGATAAGTAAATATCCGTTAAATACCCACCAAGTAATATCGAAATCATTGCTATAAGCCCAAAATGCAATGGCTTGTAAACCAGAACAAAATGTTAAAATCAGTGATATTAAAGCAAGGGAACTCCAAGAAGAACGTTTTTTGTTATATAGGTATATGCTGGTAAGTCCGGTAATGGAGATTAATATATCCAGCGGGAAAAACGACCAATTCCATGCCACGATGATTGGATTATCATAATCCTTAAATGCCCAACTTTCCGGTATAAGGTGGAAAATAGTAACTAGCCAATAAAGAATAAACCCAATATCAGTTACGAAAAAAATGGTTTTAAATATTTCATTTTTTCCTCCTATACAAATTTAGTATATAGTATGTCATGTCTAGGATGTACTTTATATTATTTTGTTTACCCTAGGAATACGGAGCAATAGAATACTTATCCCTAGTGATAAAACTAAGGTCAAACTTGTAACTGTAATCGTTTTTAAAATAACATTTAAATCAAACGAACTAAACATAAGTTGTAAGCCAACAATAATTGGTCCCTGAATTATATATATAGAATAACTAGAACGGCTAATTATACTAAGTAGGGGAGTAGTATAGTTTAATTTCTTCTTGAATAGGACTAATAGTTTTAAAATTATGCCTACAAATGTAAATGGCTCCCAAAAAGAATAGTATAGCGATTCAAGTGTAAACCCACCGAAAAAGTAATTTATGCGATCCTCGTCTAAAAGGAATACAATAGGCATCGTTATTATAGAAACTATTGAAATTCTAAAATAAATGGATGCAACTCTATCGTTTATTTGATTTAGCCAGTTATTTCTGTATGCAATGATTCCGATTATAAATAATGCAATGTACTGAGGGAAATATCCAAGTGTGAAGTCATGTATGTATAGTCGATCAGTTGGAAACAGTAATCGAACAATAAAGTTACAGATACCCATAAATATAATAAAGACGAATATTTTCATAATGCCTGGGAAACTAATCTGCGGTATTTTTATTGCCTTAGTTTTTCTGATTATGGCATACATTACAGTAAAGTAGAATAACGCCATAACAAACCATAAATTATAAAAGCCTAATGACGAGAGATAACTTTGTTTCTTTACAAGGTTGATACTCAAGGGGTTTAAAACAAAGAAATAAACAAAAGCAGGGATAAGAAGTTTAGGAACTCTATCTCTCAAAAAATTAGAAAAGCCTTTGTTGTCAAAAGACCTAGGTGAAAAATATGCTGCGATAAAAAAGAAAAGGCCCATAAAAAAGCTTTGGCATAGAGCGTTTATTAGAGTAAGGACAGATGTGGAAATGGTATCATCCGACGGTTCTATATAATACCATCCTCCAGCTCCCCCGTAGGCACTACTCGTATGAAATAAGACAACTAAAACAGCAAGAAATGCTTTTAAGTTGTTTATATAATGGAGTTTCTCATTGCCCATTTACTCGTCTTCCGCCTTTCATATACTACTACCTTTAGATGCCACCCCAGCAACAAATGTATGGCTTAATTTAAATTCATTGCCCTGTTGAATAAATAGATTTATTTGTTCTTTAATTTTATGTAATATTTCTTCTTCTCTATCTCTATCGAGTACATCTAAGAAGCCAGCTGCGGCACCAGAACGAAAAACCCATTCCATCGCATCTTCTGCATCTTTACAAGGCAGGATTTGTTCCCCTTCCCAGCGATCAATTGTATTTAAATTCCCTTTATTAAACCATTTTTGTAGGGTAAGAGAATTCGGTGGCAAGTTAATACTGATGTAACGTTTTAAATATGTAGGGTCATTACTAAGAACCCGTTCAAATGCTTTCATAAGAATTTCTTCTGAATCACATCTTGTTTCTATTATTCCAACTTGGCCATTAGATTTTAGAACACGATGGACCTCTTTGAGAAAAATAGCTGGATTTGTATAGCAAATAGCCCAACCGCACACCACCGTATCAATGCTTGAGCTAGGGATTTGTTTTAAAAATTCCACCATATCTCCTTGGTGCATATTGAATTTCAATCCAGAATATTTAGATATTTTATTCCGTGCAACGTCTAGCATACCAGCAGATTGATCGACAGTTGAAATAGTGCCTTCACCATTTAGACGATTGGCCACCTCCGCAGTAATAAAACCAGTTCCACAAGCTAGTTCTAATACGTGTTGTCCAGGTTGTATATTCATTTTATTTAGTAAACCTAGTGAATGTATTCCCATTGTACTAGAAAAGAAAGAATCATAATCATCACTAGCTTTATCGTAATCTTTGGAGCTATCTGCATATTGATTCGAAACTTTAAACCATGCAACTCGTGCTGCTAATTTGACTTTGTTTAACATGAATTTCCCTCCGTAAATAGTTAATTAGTGATTAAAACGGCTACCTACCAACAATACTAGAGTGACCTAATGAGATGTCATTTGTAAAAAAACGGAATTTGCAAACCCAGAATTCATGCTATCACTGAGAAAAAATTTCGTCAAGTTATATTTTATGTACATGATATACAAATTATATAAATAAAATTAAGCTTAGTTTCTCAGAATAAGATTGCAAAATTTACTAAGATGTTAATAGAAAGGGGCAATTAATTAGAATTAATCAGAATTATTTAGCACAAAATGACATAGAGTCATATCCTAACTTTTAGATAAAATAATTAGAAGTATTTGACAGACGATGCCATATTGTCATATCATAATTTTCAGACGAGTTAAAATCGTCAATTATTTCCAGAATCTCAACAGAAAGGAGGATAATACTGAGTGACAAGATTTCAAAGTCTGAAAAAAAATCCGCTAACTGGATTACTTGTAATTTCTATGGCCGTATTTATCGATATGTTGCTATATAGTTTAGTGGTTCCTATCGTCCCTTTATATGTTACGAAATTTGGAGCTTCTCAGACTACTGTTGGGATTTTAATAAGTTGCTATGCTTTTACTTTTATAGTTTTTACCCCGATTTTAGGTGTAGTATCTGACAAGTTCGGAAGACGTGGCTCAATGCTTTGGGGAATGGTAGTACTAATAGCAAGCACTTTAATGTTTGCTTTCGCAAGTAATATGTACATATTACTTCTAGCAAGGCTATTACAGGGGATTGCCGCCGCTGCCACATGGACCGCTGGCTTAGCCCTTATTACCGACCTATACCCAGCAAATAAAAGAGGTAAGGCTTTAGGGACCGTTATTACTTTCATGTCAGCTGGAACACTTCTAGGGGCACCTGTTGGTGGATTGTTATATGAATGGGGAGGATATCAACTACCTTTTCTACTGGCAGCCGGTATTGCGTTATTAGATGGTTTAGCAAGGATGTTTTTATTAGAAGATCCACCGAAAGATAAAGAAGCAAGTAGTGTAGACATCCTGAAAATATTTAAGGACTTTGAAGTGTTAAAAATCTTTGGAGTTGTTTTACTTGGGTCATCCGCAATAAGCATTCTAGAACCAACATTGCCTATTTATCTTATGGAACATCTAGGCGCAAATACTGTACATATAGGTTTTCTGTTCGGGATTACAACTCTTGCATATGGATTGGCAAGTCCAATTGCCGGTTGGTTATCAGATAAAAGTGGGACTTTTTCTATTATGATGATTGGTTTAATCATTCTGGCTGTATTCTTACCTTTAGTAACGATTCCAAATTCATTGGTATTAGAAGGAGTTATATTGTTCTTTTTAGGGGCAGCGGCTGGTTTGGTTTTGACACCTACACTTCCAGAACTAGCGAATTCTGTTGATCGCTTAGGAGGGGGAGCATATGCTACTGCATTTGCCGTTTTCAATGTTGCGTACTCTGTCGGAATGATGATTGGTCCAATATTCGGTGGCTTTTTTGCAGATATGTTTAATGTATCAACAGCTCTTTATATTCTAAGTGCCATTTTGGTATGTTACAGCATTGCATTAAGATTTTTGAAGGGCGAAACAAAAAAGACCGAACATAAAAATTATTTATAGAATAATAGCCTTATAACTTAGTTTTTATTGTGCTTAAGGAAATTGGAATTAGCAATTATAAAATAAATGATATCAGGGATATTTGGAGGAAAACAATGGACATATTTAAAAAGTGTTATGATTGGGATTTTGTTAAGGGATTACGAGAAAATAATATGTATCCTTATTTCAAAAAGATACAAAATAAATTCGGAACAGAGATAGTTGTGGATTCCAATAAAATGTTGATGGTCGGTTCTAATGATTATTTAGGTCTATCTAACGATGTACGTTTAATAGAAGCTTCTGCGGAAGCAGCCGCAAAGTTTGGAACTTCTTCATCTGGTTCAAGGTTTTTAAACGGAACTTTATCCATTCATGAAGAACTAGAGGAACGGTTAGCAAGGTTTTTACATAAAGATAGAGCATTGGTATTTTCAACAGGATTTCAGACAAATTTAGGTGCGATTTCCCCTCTATTAGGA
The DNA here is from genome assembly GCF_016651075.1 of Bacillus sp. TH19. Taxonomy (NCBI): domain Bacteria; kingdom Bacillati; phylum Bacillota; class Bacilli; order Caryophanales; family Bacillaceae; genus Bacillus; species Bacillus sp. TH19. Next base: position 6,606 of record NZ_JAEKEO010000001.1, read on the forward strand.
CGACATGATATCGCAATTATTGACCGAACAGTTCACGCTTCTATTGTAGATGGTATACGTCTAGGATACGGAAAAATGAAACGTTTCCGCCATAATGATATGGAAGACCTTGAAAAACAACTTAAAAGTTGCCCAGAAAACGTAGGGAAACTAATTATCGTTGACGGTGTTTTCAGTATGGAAGGCGATTTAGCAAAACTCAAGGAAATAGTAGAATTGAAAAAGAAATATGGTGCACGAGTGTTAGTTGATGATGCACATGGAATTGGGGTTCTTGGAAAAAATGGCCGTGGTACATGTGAGCATTTTGATGTCGAGTCTGATATTGACCTGATTACTGGTACGTTTAGTAAATCATTTGGTAGTTTAGGAGGATTTGTTGCTGGTGATGCCGATGTTATTGATTACATTCAGCACCAGGGAAGAAGCATGATTTTTAGCGCGAGTATGACTCCTTCAAGTGTAGCTGCCACAATAAAAGCATTGGATATCATAGAAAGTGAGCCAGAAAGACGCGATAGATTGTCTCAAACTACCCAAAAAGTGTGTGGTGAATTAACAACATTAGGTTTCAACATAGGTGAAACAGAAACACCAATTATACCGATCATTATAGGTGATACTACAAAAGCATTTTCATTTTGGCAGGGCTTAATGCAAAACGGTTTATTTACAAATCCAGTTATTTCTCCAGCAGTACCGGAAGGAAGCGAATTACTTCGCACATCATTTATGGCTACGCACACAGATGAGCAAATTGATGAAATACTAAATATTTTCGAGAAGGTTGGCCATGAGTTTAACATAATTAAAAATGAAGTAGGTGTATTATCTACTAACTAAGTTAATGTTAATCGTTCTGTTATTTATTGAGTTTATATTGCATTGAAAAATAGAGTGAGTTTACTGCCTCTATTTTTCTTTTTAAAAAAGCATTGCATAATATGTAAAATCTTGGTGATATATATATTAACTTGTCCTACTACTTACACAGTAGTAGAAAAAAACTAGAGAACTTTTCTCTAGTTTTTTTTGTGAAGATATTCTATATTTACTATTCATGAGTTGTGATAATGCAGAAATGACGCTACTTATGTAAAATCACATACTGGAAGTTATCCAGATGGAAACCCTTATAACAACATAAACCCTTATAAGGGGTAATGTCACACATCCATCAACTTAAGGATAGAAATTAAATATGTTTTTGTTCAAATAAACTAAATAAAGGAGTGTTCTTTATGTGTACTAGTTTGACATTACAGACAAAAAGCGGTCAGCATCTTTTTGCAAGAACGATGGATTTTACATTAGAATTCAATCAAGAAGTAATAATAGTTCCTCGAAGTTATCAATGGAACAATATAACTGGTGAAACCAGCGAGGCGAAGCAAGCTGTTGTCGGGATGGGGATTAACCATCAAGGAAGGATACTACTGGCGGACTGAGTAAATGAATCAGGTATGACATGTGCAAAACTCTATTTTCCAGGATTCGCTACTTATAGTAACAGTATATATGACAATAAAACGAATCTGGCTCCATTTGATTTTGTGGCATGGAGTCTCACACAATTCAATTCTGTCGAAGAGTTAAAGAAATCTGTAGATAGTATTTCCTTTTTGGATGTACCATTACCTGTTTTAGGAGTTACTCCACCGCTACATTGGATTTTAGCGGATAGATGGGGAGATTGTATTGTACTAGAGCCGACAACTGAAGGACTAAAAATATATGATAATCCTCTTGGGGTAATGACCAATAGTCCTGAGTTTAACTGGCATTTACAAAATTTAAGACAATTTATTGGTCTTAAATCGCAGCCATATGCGCCAACACAATGGAGTGATTTGCCATTAAGTGCTTTTGGACAAGGATCGGGTTCGATGGGACTACCTGGGGATTTCACCCCACCATCAAGGTTTGTGCGGGCAGCATTTGGGAAACAAAATATTCAAGGTATAGATAACGAAGAAGAGGGGGTATCGGCCATATTTCATATCTTATCAACTTGTGAGGTTCCAAAAGGTGGAGTGATAACGGACGAAGGTACATTAGACAATACCATATATACAAGTGCAATGTGTATGGAATCCGGTACATATTATTACCATACCTATGATTGTAGACAAATTATAGCTATTCATTTATTTCATGAAAATTTAGATACAGAAGAAATAAAAACATATCCGTTCCACAGGAAGCAGAAGATATTTTATGAAAACTAATTAGATTTGGAAGAACATTTAAAAAAGCAAACTTAATTAAGTTTGCTTTTTTATAATAGATGATACGACTCATACTATGACTTTAAACACTTACATTCATACTGATATTTTTTTATATGTAGTATTTTTTATGGTAGGGGGTAGAAATACAAAAGTGGTCCAATTGAATTCGATATGAGAAAGATAATAGTTCAATATATTTCTGATCATTTTAAGCGAAGGGTAAGTGATTGAGATGAATAATATATATAATGAAAGGACACATACATCGATTAAACAATTATTTAACAAATTTCCACCAAAAGCTCCTGGCTTTGCATATATCGCTGGTTTCGATAGCGGAGTAACTTATAAAGGTGCAGTTGGCTTAGCTTCTATAGAGAAAAATCTACCCATAACTACCAAAAACGTTTTTAATATTGCCTCAGTTTCTAAACAATTTACAGCGTTTTCTATATTACTCTTAGAACAAGAGGGGAAATTGAATTTAGATGATTCAATTGTAAAGTTTGTCCCTTCTATAGGAGCATATGCTGAACCTGTAACATTGAGACATCTAATTCATCACACGGGTGGACTAGTTGATTATATGGAATTGGCTGAAGCAGTAAATATTAAATATACGGATACATTAACAGTGGAAGAATCGCTAGAACACCTTAGAAATCATCAAATTGCAAGATTCCCGGTTGGAACAAAATTTGAGTATAGCAATACAGGATATTTTTTATTATCACAAGTGGTAGAGAAGGTAAGTGGCAAGTCTCTACGTCAGTTTACAAAGGAGCGTATTTTTGACCCTTTAAATATGAGAGACACAACAATTGTAGATTACTACCCAGCTACTATATCAATTACTAGTGGATATTCGAAGAATGAGCAAGGAACATATAAAATCTATGAAAGCCCTTGGGAACATACAGGGGATGGGGCAGTTCATGCAACAGTTGAAGACCTGGTAAAATGGGGAGAGAATTTAACTACAGGTACCGTTGGTGGAAATGACCTTGTTAAAAGGATGAGCGAAATAGGTCCAAAAATTTCTCCAACTGGAGAGACGATTATTGACAATGAAGATTATGCTTTTGGGCTAAGGCTTGCGGAAGGTTTTAACTGTAAATACTTGGAGCATTCAGGAAGCTGGGCAGGTTATCGTTCACACTTCATGCGGTTTCCAGAAGAATCTTTGTCTGTTGTGGTACTAGGTAACTATGATGAATATGACTCTAAAAAATATGCTAATGAAATAGCAGAAATTGTTTTAGAAAAGTAAAAAAAAATAGAGCGTAGAAGACAGTTTTTGGATTTGGTTTACCCCACTTTATTTTAGGTATAATTGATTTTGAAAACGGAAGGCAAGCATATATTAATGCCTGCCTTTTTTGGAAATAAAATTAATATTCATACAGTTAAAAACTTAATTAGACATTATTTGAACATAGATTGCTCAATGGAGTTAAATTTTATTATTTCCAAAAAGCAATTATGAAAAATAGAATAATATATAAAAAAATTTATATTTAAATATTATGATTGTCGAACTTAATTTTATTGAAAATTGAAATATTAAGTAATATTCCTATTGCTATTAAATTAACCATTAAAGAACTTCCACCAAAACTTACAAACGGAAATGGGGTACCCGTAAGAGGAAATATTCCCGTAATCCCCCCTAAATTAACAACCGATTGCATACCAATCATACACCCTATACCAATCGCTATAAAACTTCCGAATGGATCTACACATAGTTGTGCAATTTTTAAGGAGCGAAGTACTATAGTCAAAACTCCAGCCAATATAATAAATACACCAATAAATCCAAGTTCTTCAGAAATTATAGCCATTATAAAATCAGTATGTGGTTCTGGAAGATAACCTGTTTTTTGAATACTATTTCCGAATCCACGTCCAGTAATTCCTCCAGAGCCAATGGCAATAAAAGAATTTACAAGCTGATATCCTTTTCCTTGCGCATCAACAAAGGGATTGAGAATTGTAGTAATACGTGTCTTTTGAACTTCTGACAAGCTAAATTGAATTAAAAAGTATAAAAAAGGTAACCAAAAAATAGAACCAATTATAATTCTTTTAATTAATAGATTTACATTTATTCCAGAGCAAAGAAATATGCTAAAACCTATACCTAATATTAAAAGTGCAGATCCTAAGTTTGGCTGTTTATAGATTAGGAAAAAAATTGCAGCTAAAAAAAATAAAAGTTTTCCGCTACCACTCCAAATATTTTTAGCTTGTTCTTGTCGTAATGCAAAAAACGGGCTGTTACAAGTATTGTTCCTAATTTAAGAAATTCAGCTGGCTGTATTCCAAAGATCCATGATTGAGCATTATTTACCACTTTTCCTTTCCACAAAACCATAATTAATAAAAAAATTCCCCCAACCATAATACAGATAGAGACTATTCGTTTTTTCCATATTTCATAAGGGAGAATAGCACAAACTATTAACCCTATTGTTCCTAAAAATAGCTTTGTTAATTGAGAATCAACAAAATGCCTACTGTTATAACCGTAATGTTGAACAGCAACAATGGAGCTCGCGCTATACATCATGATAATACCTAAAGTACATGTTATGAATAGAGGGAGGAGCAATAGATAATCGAGTTTTAATATTTTTTTCATTTTAATATCCTCCTGATTTACATTAACACTTAATATCACATTTGCTAATGAGTAGAATCTTGTTCTCATCAACTACTAAATAGTATTTTTGTTTTGAAAGATTCTATAGCTTACACCCTGTTTTCTTACGCAAAAATCCCCCCTAGTTACATACTAGGGGGATTTAAATTGGCATGACTAAATAAAGCTTTCCTCCCCCTAGTAGAGCTTTGGCACTATACAACGTAAAGTAATGGAAATTGATTACTTAGCTATCTTAAGAAGAGCCTTAATCCGACAATTCCTGTTCTACCCATTGGCGTCTTTCGACATTTTTGGGCAATAGCCTGTGTTTGTATAGGAGCCTCACCTAACAGGTTTAGCAATATAAATTTTATGTATTTGTTTCGTGTAGCCAGCATAATTACTTTTTTTTTGCTTGTCAAGTATACGTATCGCTAATTTTATATTCTTTATTGCTTTATAATTCTTTGAGAAATGATGTGAGAAATTGTATTTAATCGTCTCATATAGATACATATTTTCGACTTGGGGTGTATATGATTAAGTAGTTTAACCATATAAATTTGATAAACAGTAAAGAAGATTTTAGTCATATAATAAGATTTTTTGAAGAATGTTCTTTTGAAGTACGGTATGACTAATGATTCCACTTCTGTTATAAAGTTAAAAATTCATCATAAACAATAAGCTTCATATACGAGATTTCATATGTTTTATAACGTTTCTTTTAATTAAATCTATTTGAATTCTATGTTTTTTAAGTGGAATTTTAAATTTGTAATAGAATATAATTTCATTTTTCTATAAAATAATTTTTTTATGAATCGAATTGAACGTTAGTTGACAAATATTAAAATCTGGTTTAAATTTTGAAGTAATTCAATAATCTTTGTTAGGTGAGGCTCCTGTATAGAGAAACGCTGCTGCCCAAAAATGTCGAGAGACGCCAATGGGTCAACAGGAACGGTCGGATTAAGGCCCTTTTTAATGTAGCTGGTTATAAAAACCTATGCTATACAGTGCTAAAACTCAACGAGGGAGTGGTATACGATTTGATAGAAAGACAACTCTGGGACTTTAACAGAGCTGTCTTAATAATCATTTATTTGTATTGTAAAAAACCTTTACTCCTTTTTGAGTAAAGGTTTTTTTGTTTAATGTTATTTATTTTTATCTTGTCTATATTCAAAAAGGAGGTAGTTCTAAATAATAAATTGATAGCAATGTAACTATTAATGCTCTAATAAAAATTTTAGACAGATAAAATAACACAAAACCACTCATGAAACTCTAGAGTCTCCCTTAGCAATATAAGGAGGAGTTAACATGAAGAAATTATTAAATGAATTACTTGTAACCCAAAATAATTTGGATGCAGAGAAAGTTTTACGTCATCCGTCGTATGATGTTGCGCAAGAAGTAAAACGGTTTTCAATTGAAGATCAAGTCATATTACTAGATAAGATTCCTGTATTAAAAAGCTCAAAAATTCTTCAACATTTGAGTACAGAAGAAAAATATAATATCTTAATTCACTTATCTGAAAACAAAGCTAAAAAGTTACTAGATTTACAACCGATTGATGAAACAGTAGATCTACTTCTAGCGGTTCATCCGGAAAAACAAGCTAAATTAATGGCGTATTTAAATAAAATTACAAAACATAATGTAAAAAAATTAATGGCTTTCAAACCTGAAACGGCAGGAAGTCTTGTCACAAGTGATTTTGTTGCAGTTAGAGGGAATTGGTCAGTAAAAATGACATTGAAGTACATTAGGGAGCATTCTGAAAATGTAGAATCAATATCTTATATCTATGTTCTTGATAGTCATGGTTATCTTAAGGGAATCGTTTCCATACATGAGTTATTACTAGCAGCAGATGAAGAAATATTATCTACTATCATGATTCAAGAGGTAATTTCAGTACACGCTGAAGTTGATCAGCAAGAAGTTGTAAAAAAGCTACTGAATTATAATTTAGCAGCATTACCCGTAACAACAGTAAATAATGAAATGATTGGTATTATAACATTTGATGACGTAATGAATGTTATGGAAGCAGAAGCTACAGAAGATATCCAAAAGTTAGGCGGAAGTGAACCGTTAAATCAATCTTACTTTGAATCTAGTATTTGGAGCATTTTCTTCAAACGTCTACCATGGTTATTGCTTCTTTTTGTTGCTGAAGCATATACAGGTACAGTACTAAAGTATTTTGAAGACGAAATTGAAACAGTAGTTGCCTTAGCTTTCTTTGTACCGTTATTAGTAGGTACTGGAGGAAATACAGGAACACAGGTTGTAGCAACAATTACTCGTGCAATCGGTATTGGAGAGGTGAAATTTAAAGACATTTTCCGTGTAATGAAAAAGGAATTTGCAATTGGTATGCTTCTCGGACTTGCACTTGGGGTAGCTGGGCTCACTCGTGCTTATATGTTAGGAGTTGGAACAGAAGTTGCACAAGTTGTAGCAATCACTTTATTATTTATTGTTATTTGGGCCTCTCTTGTTGCAGCTGTTTTACCTTTGATTCTGAGAAAATTAAAATTAGATCCTGCAGTCGTTTCTGGTCCATTTATTACAACATTTGTTGACGGAACAGGATTAGTAATTTATTTCATGGTTGCAAAAACGTTATTAAATTTGTAAATATACACTGAAATAAATACGAAATGTAGAATAAGTATTTTGCTTTGCTTGCCAAGACATAGTGGGGAACTCGGGAATGAGGGAAACAAACACTTTTGTCTTTAGGCAAATAATATCTTAAAGGATTCATTGAATGTAATTAATGCCGGAGGAGAAACCTATGAAACATCTAAGAAAAATCTTCAAACGAATTTTGCTTCTTTTTTCTATTTTCATGCTTATTGGCATAGGAATATTATTTGGTACTAACTATGGCCGAGATCTTCGTGTAACAATTGCTGGAAGTATACTAACTTCTCAGCATCCACAATATGCGAAATATACATTCCTATCCCAAAAGGAACTAGATAAACTGCAAGATAGAATTAATCATCCAAAATGGTCAAATAGTGATGAGGCTATTTATAAAAAAATAGCAGGAAAAAGATTAGAAGAATTAAAAAATCAGCCATTAGAAATTGATGTAGAAACAATTAAAAGTAATAAAGATAGTCGTTTTCTTTTCGAAGGAAAGTTAATTACCATTAGCAATCCCTTCAATGTTAAACTTGTTAGCCATCAAGGAACACAAGGAGCTAACAGGGGAGAAAAAATTAGTGTAATGGCAAAACGTAATCATGCACTTGTTGCTGTGAATGCAAGTGGATTTGCTGATGAGACAGGAAGAGGTGGAGGAAATGTTGCAACTGGAATAGTAATAGAAAATGGAAAAGCTATTGATACAAATATAGATAAAAATACCCCTACAATTATTACCGGTTTAACAAAGTTTGGACAAATGATAACAGGAAATTATTCTACCCAACAACTTTTGGATAAACAAGTCGTTTCAGCAGCAGGATTTATGCCACAGTTAATTGTAAATGGAGAAAAAATGATCACAGAAGGAGACGGTGGTTGGGGTTCTGCTCCACGAAGTATTATGGCTCAAAAAGAAGATGGCACAATAATGTTTCTAGTGATAGATGGTAGACAAACACATAGCATAGGAGCCACGTTAAAAGAGTGTCAAGATATTCTATATGAAAAAGGAGCAATAAATGCAATGGCAATGGATGGAGGTTCTTCTGCTACGCTATATTTAGGAGGAAAGGTTATAAATTCACCTTCTACATTATCACATGAAGATCGTTATTTACCAAATACTTGGGTGGTAACAGCAAACCAAAAACAAAAAATAAAGATGACAATAGATGGGAAAAAAATAGATACTAAAAAATCAGATGAATTTGATGCAAATATTTCAACTGATTTATGAATTCTTAAATAAATGAAGGATTAATTAAAGTTTAAAAACTAACATACAAAGAGTGTAATTAAAGAAAAGCGTAAAGAGATACTCAATCATATGGAAAATCTCCAAGAAGTTAAAAGAAGGATAAATAATGTATACAGTTTACACTCATATTCAATTATATGCTTTTAATCTTATAGTATTTGCTACAGCTATGTGAAATGGACAACCTGTAAAAATAATTGTTGTGATCAGATGAGTAAAGATTAATGCGCAGAATGAATTAGTAATCATACCTGAAAACATTTCATCAAACATCAAAGCAACACATTAGTCGCTTTGATGTTTGTAATGATAAAAGGGTGATAAAAAACATAAACAATAGGTGTATCAAGCAAAGGGATAATACACCCTAAAACTACATTGTTAAACAACATGCGTCGTCGTGTAGTATATCTTATTTATCTTTAATTATTTTAGGTTCAGTATTACATCTTATAGATCGTTTTTTCTATGATTTCCTAATTTCCAACTCTCGTCTTTTTATTCAATCATAATTACTATTTTAAGGATGTTAAAGTAACTCCAATACTAAACGTAAAAGGAATAATAAAAGCATGGCATTTTGTGTCACTCTTTTTACACTTCATAACAAATAAGGATAAAAGAACAAAGTAAGTTATGCTTTAAACCTTTACTGATGGGAGAAAATGTTTGTATAGACCCACACACTTATTATTGGGTAATGTATGAAAGAAATTAAAATGATGAGACATAGACTTATAACTACACAATTGAATTAAACAATAATATTTTGAAACAAGAGTAAAGTTAAGGTGGGGATAACTATGAATGCTAACCAAAAAACGTCCTTATTGGCAGCATGGATTAGTGTAATTAGCAATATATTTCTGACTCTCATCAAAATTATAGTCGGTTTACTTTTCAAAAGTCAGGTATTATTAGCCGACGGGATTCATAATGCTGCCGATGTTGTAGCATCCGTAGCCTCATTGGGATCAATGAAAATTTCAAACCAGCCAGCTGATGAAGATCATCCTTATGGACATGGTAAAGCAGAAGTTATATCATCAGGAATTGTAGCTGTGATTTTAATTTTAGCGGCTTTATTTATGGCTTATGAATCAATAAAGTCATTATTTGAACCAGCGACAGAACCCCATATAATTGCTTTTATAGCAGCGATTATTTCATTAATATGGAAGCAAATTTTATATGTATACACAATACGAATTGGTCGAAAAACAAGCAGCAAAGGGCTTATAGCAACTGCTTATGATCATCTTGCTGATGTTTATGCCTCAATTGCAGCTGTAATTGGAATTGGTATTGCTTTGATAAACAATATCTATTCCATTCCATATGCAGCATATGGGGATCCTTTAGCTGGTATTATCGTTTCCTTTTTCGTATTAAAGTTAGCAATTAGTATGGGGAAAGAATCAATATATATATTAATGGAAGGTGGTATTCATACCGAGAAATGTAGTGAATATAAGAGGATAATTCAGGCCCATCCTTTTGTAAAAAGAATTGATAGAATGCGCGCACGTGATCATGGTCACTATGTATTAATTGATATTAGAATTAGTGTTCCGGCACATTTAAGCATCCAGCAAGGACATGATATTTGTAGGGATATAAAAACTACTATTATAAATCAGAACCCAGAAATATATGAAGTACTAATTCATTTAAACCCATGGTATGAGGAGAAGTAGGTTTATTGAATTATAGATAGATATAAGTAAGTAGTTAAACCGTCCTTTTTAGATATTGGAGAATTGGTCGACTTGTATAATGTCCATAATTAAAAAACATTTATAGTTATGAGTACAATACATCTCAAATACATTATTTATAGAAGAAAAAACGTCCTATTAAAATATAGGACGTTTTTATCTATGATTTACTAATTTCCCAACCTTCGCGTATTTTCTCTAATTCAATTACAATTACCTTTGAATTTTTTTATACAAAGCATCAACATTGAGGGGAATGAATTAATATATGAGGGTTCATTTTCAATAATATTGCTGAACAAACAAACCTTCTTGCCTTAAACGCCTCAATTGAAGCTGCACGTGCTGGAGAAAATGGAAAAGGATTTGCGGTGGTGGCAGCAGAAGTGGGGGATTTAGCTGAGAAGTCTAAAAAATCCGCAAATGAAATCAATAATTTAATACAATTAATTCAAAGAGATACAAAAGATACAGTTGATGCAATGCAAAAAGGCCAACAAAAAGCTTCGGAAGGAAAAGAAACTGCTAATAAAGCAGATCAAGCATTCTCATCTATTATGGTGGCTATTAATAAAATCACTAGCCAAATTCAAGAAGTATCTGCAGCGACAGAAGAAGTAAATGCCTCTATGTCGAGTGTTTCTGAAACAGCAACACAAGTAGCTAAGGAAACAACTCAAACTGTACATTCAATCCAATCACAAGCAGCATCAATTGAGGAGATATCGAATCAATCTAACAAAATAAAAGAAAAAGTAGAAGCATTGTCAGCATTAGTTTCAAAATTTATTATTGAAGAGCAAAAAAACGAGAAATAAAATATATCAAATATGACAAAAAAGTACAGGTCCTTAATCAATTAAAGGCCTGTACTTTTTTATCATTTTAGCCAAGAAGACTCCTTCCTCAAGGAACGTGAAATTTGTTTTTGGATAAATTTTCATATAATAAATAGCTTTATGCTATGTCTTATATAAAAACATACCATAAAGAACTTGATTTTATTTTATTACACTTGATTATATATTTATTTAGTGTATCATTATGTTCAATGGTTAAATTTTCTATAAATGGGAGGTTATATACAATGTTGACTGATTTACAAAAAAATTTTTTCTCACGGCTACAGATAACTCCGAAAAAAGATGTAAGCTTTGAAAATTTACATGAAATTCTTCAGCAAATGGCATATGTAATACCTTATGAAAATTTAGACGTTATGGACAAAAATACCCGAAAAATTACTAGAAAAAATGTTCAAGAAAAATTACTCATAACTCAACGCGGAGGACTATGTTACGAGCTTAATACACTATTATATTATTTTTTACTTGATTGTGGATTTGATGTCTATCGCATATCTGGTACAGTCTACGATTTAGGTGGTGGTAAATGGAAACCTGACGATGGACATGTAATTATTATTTTAAATTATAATAATCAAAAATACATTGTAGATGGGGGACTTGCCTCACATCTTCCATTGCACCCAGTTCCATTTAGCGGTGAAGTGATCTCATCTCAAACGGGAAAATATCGTATTCGTAAACAGAATACTGAAAAAGGAACTTACCTACTTGAAATGAAAAAAGGAGAAAATGGGGAGAGTGCCCAATTCCTTAATTCTGAGCCTACTAATACATGGTGTACTGGGTTTGCGTTTTCATTAAATGAAATTGATTCCAACAAAGTAAATGCTATACAAAATATTATTGTAGAGCACCCCGAATCACCTTTTAACAAAGGATACATTGTCTGCAAATTAGTAGAAGATGGACATATTTCGCTTACTAAAAAAAGTATTACAGAAACAAGAAAAGGCCAAAAAAGTAAACGAACTATAAATGAAGAAGAATATCAGCAGATTCTTAAAGAAGTATTTAATATTTCTCTAGATAAATACCTCGATAAAATTTTAGAAAGAGGCTAGCTTAAACTAACTCATATAAAATTTCTTTGTCGTTTAAAAATAGATTTGTTTAAATAAAATTACATTTTTATACCTTTATATAATTTCAATTGAGATAGTTAGTATACTTTATTTACAATATGTTTTAAGAGTGGAAAAGCATAATTTTTTATGCAGTATTAGAAAAAGCACTCGAAAGAGTGCTTTTTCGTTCATAAAATTATAAATCAATATAGCTATAAAAGTAACTGATTTGTATTTTACTTTTAATAGAATAATATTGTATTTTAAGGAGTGTTAATCTTGAGAAGAACAACAGAATACAGATTAGGGCTTACTGGTGGAATTATGGGTATCTTATTTTCCATTTATGCTATATTTATTGATAATCTAAGTAAGACTCTTAAAGTAGAAGGTATAAATGTAATAATAGGCTTAAGTATCAATTGAGGAGATATCGAATCAATCTAACAAAATAAAAAGTAGAAGCTTTATCGAAATTAGTTTCAAAATTTATTATTGAGGAAAAAGGAAAAGAGAAATAATAAATATCAAATATGATGATATAAGATTTTAAAAAAAGACTATTGTAACTTTTATAAAATACAATGGTCTTTTTTATTTTCATTGAGCAGATGTGTCAAAAAATCCCACACTATTGTCTACAAAGATTTTGTTTTCATCAATTTATGCCTTATTTGATTCGCTAATAGAATAGCAGCTTTTTTCAATTAATTACTGTTAAATTGAAAAGAAACGAAATTGATTAATAGTAGTCAAATCGTTTTTAATATAGTGTATTTTTATGAAAATAAGGAGTTTGTACATGTAATTTTGCATATATAAGCACAAATTCTTAAAATCCTTATATCATGATAGATGGTTTAATTTAAAATAATTTAGGTAATTGGTTAATTATTTATCTAAAATTAATAAAGGATTGATATAAAATGTCAATAATTAGCATAACAAAGTCCCAAGATAGTATAATGATTGCATGGCAATCAGCAGAGATTACCATCCCTTTAAAAGATATAATTACTATATCTACGAATGACGTTCCTTATAATAAGCTCGATCATGTTGTTTATATTGGAACTCCATCTTCCTCGAAGAATAGAATACTAGTACATACTACAAACTTAAACTTCATTATATTTGTTGTTAATCCATCTATAATCTTAGAAGAAATTAATATTGAGTAATACAGTTCTAATAAGAAGTGTAGAACGGCATGTAAGTCTAAACTAAAATCTCATTAACAAACGTTGATAAATAGACAGTAAATAAATTTTGTACTTTCTTCTCGAAATAGCTTAGAGATTCATGTCGTTTGTAAAAAGTCATGAAAGTAGGAACTGATTTTAAAGTGTAAAATGCTGAATTATCTACAGATACATTTCATTTAGTACCCATTTTCTTGTCCATATATCGAGACAAGAAAATGGGTACTTTTTTAAACTAAGACACCAAAGTGGGTACTTTGTAAAAATAGCAAATACTAATTAAATGTGAAGTTAAAATTCAATTCTTCATAAATAACAAAAGATATAAATTAATCCTGAATATAAATACTTTATCTTTCTTGTCCATCTGTTTGATTGGCTTGGAATTCCATTTTTAGAGCAATACTATCTCCTTGGAACACGTTTTGATCTGTTCCGTTGTCTTCAAATATAAACTTAATCCAAAACCAATCCATTTTCCCAGGTTTTAATCCTCCTGTTTCAGTCCACTTAGAATGAAATACTTTTTTGGAGGCAATCTCTGGGCTTTGTGATTTTAGTTCTGCAAGGGTTGTCTCGTATGCAGGGCTTTTTGCAGGATCCCAATCCCAAAGAAATTGTACTTTAATATGTTTACCGAAATCTTCTGTAGTGTTATTTTGTTTTAAATCGTTTACAGTATAGTCTATTTTCATCATGATATCTTTAATATCTAATGTACCACCATTTTTTAAATTGAATTTCTTTAATATTTTGTCCCCTGGTTTTAAATTTTCTAAGTTAAGTGAAGTAGTTGGTTGCATAGCTAAATCCAATGTACCTGCAGCAAATGAATTATTTGTCACCACTTGATCGCTAAAATATGCATATGTTCCCCCACCAATTAAAGATAAACCAAGAGCGGCTGAAACCACTCCAACACCTAATTTCTTTTTCAATGACATTTTTTGTTCCTCCCATATCATTTTTATAATCTTTCTCCCTAATCAACCGAAAAGGTCCCCTTAATACAGATATACCATGAATTGCGAAAAAATTATATTTAAAGCAGAAAATTCCTTATTGAGAAAATTATGTTATTATCTATCTTCTGTAAATGAAACGTGCCAAAAATAGAAAAGTTGGATTTATAATTATCAAAACCTCTGCCAAAAACAAATTAATATTAACTGCCCTTTATGATTAGAATTATTTATTTCTTCAGGAGTATTCTAATACTTCAAAAGGTACGCCTTTTGAAGTGGTGGAATTTCTATAAAAATCAATGTGTCGAAAGGTTCGAGATAACATTTTGAAGGACTTCAAAAATACATAGACCTTTTGAATCATATATGAATTGTCGGGAAAAAAGCTTTCCCTCAAACTAATGTAACTCCCATAATCCACTTAAAATCATTATCTTTATATGAATAAATTAGTAAGCATGATGGTATAGGTTATTAGGTAAGAATGGGAGTTTTTCACTCAAGATTAAATGGGTATAGTTCTTTAAATCTATAAAAATTTAGTTTAGATTTTCTTGTCTAAATGGTATGGAGTTTCATGTACTTGTACAACCGCATTTTGTTGATAAGACCCCAATTAGTTTCACTCAAACTACCCACCATAAAAGCAACATAATATATACATAAAATAAAAAAAGATTTATGAAAGACTTTTGTAACATTTGTGAAAGAGAAATGAAAGATTTTTAAACTAAGATGAACTTACTGATATTGATGTTATATCAGTGGTTAATAAAAAGTACAAGTAGAGAGTGAGGAACAGCATTGTGTTAAAGCAATCTGAACTAAATTCTACTAAGAGAGGAAAACAAAAATGAAAAAAAACTTTAAAACAATTAGAATTGGTAAGAAATTAATTCCTGCCACAGCTGCATTAGGTATTCTTTTTTCTTTAGCCCCTGTTGCAGAGAACAAAGCTAGCGCAGGTTTAGCCACGGTGTTGGATGTGACTATTACTTCATTAGGTATTGTAGCTGATATTTATGAAAAGCTTGGGATATCTGTAGGGGAGCCTGACTTATCTAATTACACTGGCCCCTATGCAGAGAATGTGTCTTACAGAGCTCCTAACTTTAAATCTGGGGAATTTAATATTTCTATGCATCATACGAAAGGAGATTCCAATTTCACTAGAACGATTAAAGTACTTTATCCAGATGGAAAAAGTGAGATGAAAGACTTAAAATCGGGGCAACAGCTTAAGATTACAGAACCCGGTACAATTGTAGATTTGAAACCCTTTGCAGAATCTGTATCAGAGCACGATCTTCTTTACATTACAAAGGCGCAATTGGATGAAGGAAAAACCGGGGTTGCGCTTAATCAAGGTATCACCATATACGTAGAAAAAACATCCGGTGAAAATAAAGTACTTGTTGACGAATTTTATAAGAAGAAATTTGGAGCAGATTCTCTTGACGGTTTTAAAGGATTAGGGGTGGACCGCTTTTCTTACTTAACAGATGAACAAAAGAAGGTAGCAACATTGACTTCACATCCAGTAGGTAGAGAAGTTCTTTCTAATTATGTTACGAATAACCCTACAGCTCAAGCAGATTTTAATAACCGGTCAAGTAATGTATTCGCAGAGATCACCAATACCCTAGAGACACCTATTAAAGCAGCATATGGCTCACTAAATCACGGTGAATCCTATCAAATTATCCCCTATAAAAAAGGAAGCAATAAAGTATTGGTAAAAGCAGGTTCAAAATATCTTTCAGGGAAAGAAGGAAATGTTCTTCAATATTCCGATTCGATTGGTGACGATGAATTGTTTGAACTTGTCTCAGCCCCCGCTTTTCTTAATAAATGGCAGTTTGATTTGGTAAACAAGAATGGAGTACGTCTGACTAGTAATCCATACATTCAAGGCTTCCTGAAGGAAAACGATGGTGCTAATTCTTTCAGATCTGGAATTAGTTTCACTGCAAAAACGAATGATGAAGTTCACAACTGGTTAATAGACTGGTACCCTGGTAAAGAACATGATAGACAGAAGTATGATGGAAGAGTAGAGTTCAAAGCTAATGATAAAAGTGATGGCTCTATATGGACTGCATACGATTCTTCTGGAAAATTAATAACGAATAGTTGGATAGAACGAGATGGATCATATCATTATGCAGATGCTTCTGGAGTTCTTTTGAAGGGTTGGCAGGAAATTAAGGCTAATACGTATTATTTTGCTCCGCATTCTAACTCCCTGGTAATGTCGTCAAACTCATCTGATGCACAGATTGAGGGTAAGGTCTATCATTTCAAGGATTCTGGTGTTCTGCAGCGATCAGCCTGGAAAGATGAGCAATATTCTGATGCTTCTGGAGCGTTTGTTAAAGAGGGTCTGAAAGAAATAGAAGGTAAAATTTACTATTTTAAAGATTTCGCAGTTACAAAGAATGAAATGCGTCTAGAAGACCAACATGTCATTCTTCACTTTTCCAACAAAGGCGTGCTTGAGAGGGCTTCAGATCTGAATGGGAAAGCATTAGCTAGTACTACTACTGTTACTCTTAACGGGAAACACGTAGTCTTTGAGAAAGACGGTTCTGTTAGAAAGCCAGGACTCACTGGAAAGAGACCTTTCCTCCAATCAGATGGAACTGAAAAAGTCACAATGCACTATTATAGCTTAGAGGATGGAGCTTCCTATTCGGGTTGGAAGATAATTGATGGAAAGAATTATTATTTTAAAGATGGTAAGCACTACACTTTTGATGGTTATGAAAATATTGACGGAAAAAAATATTATTTTAATAATGACGGACAAGCTATGTTGACAGGGTTTAAAAAAGAAAATAGTAAAATATACCACTTCGATAATAAAGGCGTAATGCAAAAAGGGTGGCAAGAAATCGATGGTAAATGGTATTACTTCGATGATTCTGGAGCAGCTAAGATAGGATGGTTCTCTGTTGGTGGTGGATACCATTTCCCTTATTACGGGTACTTTACTTATTATGCCAAAGAAGATGGTTCAATTTATCAAAACACCACTGTTGAACTTGATAATGGGAAAGGTGTTTGGAAGACTTATAAATTTGACAGTCATGGACACAAAGGTTATTAATAATCCAAAAAGAGTCTGTTTTTTATAAATATGACTCTCTAAATGAGATCCCTCAACCTAACTGGATCATATAACTCTGAAAAACTAAAAACAAGGCTTCCAATCAGTGAATGAGAAAATGGGTTAAAGAGTGGGCGTTGATATTCTTTTAAGAATTTAATCATGTGAAGAAGTACATTTCTAATGTCCATGAAACAACAAGTCGAGAATGGCCGTAGGACCTTCGTCTTTGATAGTAATGGATATTACAAGGTGAAAAGTTAGTTAATAATGGGCTAGTACTGTTGCAAATAATGGTAGCGCCCCAGTTGTAGCTTCTAGTGAGTTTATTTTAAAACCTGAGAATACAACCTCACAGGTGATAACCACAAATGGGAGTTAGAAAGTATTAAGTAAAGAATGATGCTATATATGGTACCCCCTGTCCGTATGGAGAGGGGGTACCTATATAGATTTCTAATGTAGCAAGTCTTTCTATAAATTTGTTACCTCTATTCTATACGCCACAAACTAAATACTCCCCAGTATGTATTCTTTTCAGAATGGTACATAAACAGAACTTATCTAGTCATACAAGTAATCAAGTGTTAAAATTACCATCTGGATTATAGAATCACTTTTAATAATTTTTAGTGAATATAAGATCAAATTGTTGGATTCTAACCTAGCAATACTATCAGTTATAGCACCTGCATCTCCAAGTTCCATAGATTTATTAGATTAAAGCAGATAATAGAAACATTTCAATTGTGATTTATGCACAAGAAGCGAGGATTATATATGAAAAAAAGGATTTTAATCGTAGAAGATGAAGAAAACATTCGAGAAGTATGCAAACGGTATTTAGAAAGAGAAGGATACGAAGTATATACAGCTATGAATGGAATGGAAGGCTGGGATGTATTTCATCAATATCAACCAGATTTGATTATTTTAGATTTGATGATGCCCAAAAAAGATGGATGGGAATTATGCGAGGAAATTCGTCAACAATCAAATGTTCCTATTATTATGTTAACTGCTAAGGGAGAGGAAAGAAATCGAATTTTAGGCTTAACAATGGGCGCAGATGATTATGTAACAAAACCATTTTCACCTCGTGAATTAGTATTAAGGGTTCAAATTATATTAAGAAGAGGCAGCCAGGTAACGATACAAGCAAAAGAATATCTATCAGAAGTGATAGAATTTCCAGATTTAAAAATTTATCCAAAGACAAGGTGTGTACTCGTTTGTGAAAATAACGTGGAATTAACTGTGAAAGAATTCGAGGTACTTTATGTCATGGCACAGCATCCAAAACAAGTGTTTTCCCGTTCGCAACTTCTTGAACTTATTTGGGATTTTGAACATGAAGGGGGTACAAACACAGTAACCGTGTTAGTGAGTCGTTTACGTGACAAGCTGGAAAAGCATACGACAAAGAATCGTTGGATTCATACGGTTTGGGGAATAGGATATCGCTTTGAGCCAAATGGAGGAAATGAAACATGAGTTTACGTATTCAATTGTTATTGATGAATTTATTAAGTACCAGTATCTTGGTAATTGCTATATGGTATAGTGAAACGCAAATGTTACTTGAACCAGAACAAACACGGCTATTAACAGTAATTGCGGTTGTCGGACTGATTATTTCAACGTTTATTTACTGGTTAATGACACGCCCTATCATGAGGTCCATTCAAAATTTAATTGAACTAACGAAACAATTTAGCGATAGACAATTTGAAACGATGTACATAATTGGAAAAGAACCACGGGAGTTTAAAGAA
Source organism: Bacillus sp. TH19 (assembly GCF_016651075.1). Lineage (NCBI taxonomy): Bacteria > Bacillati > Bacillota > Bacilli > Caryophanales > Bacillaceae > Bacillus > Bacillus sp. TH19. The sequence goes on from NZ_JAEKEO010000001.1 coordinate 26,120, forward strand.
TTAACAACAGCCTTTCAACGGATGGCTAAAAATTTAGAAGAAGGGTTTACTAAGTTAGAAGAAGGGGAAAAGGCACGTAAGGAGCTGATTACGAATATTTCACACGACTTACGAACGCCTATGGCTAGCATACAATTGATGATAGAAGCATTACAAGATAACTTAATTGAAGATCCTGAAACGAGAAAGCAGTACTTAGAGACGACCTTAAAAGAAATAAATCGATTAAGTGGATTAATTAATGACTTATTTGACCTTTCAAAGTTAGAAATTGGACAAGTAGATTTTCATCCAAGTTTTACACATATGGACAAAATTCTTTTAGATGTACTAGAGTCACATTCTTTCTTATTAGCAAACAAACAGATCGATTTACAATTGCAGGTTCCTGATACATTACCTCGACTTTTAATTATGCCGTGTAAAATAGCACGGGTCATCAGTAATTTGTTAGATAATGCGATTCGGTATTCCCCTGTTTCTGGAACAATCGAATTGATTGTAGAGGAAAATAAAAAAAAGCAACAAGTCCAATTCATTTTGCGCGATGAAGGAGAAGGAATTACTCCAAATGACCAATTACGCATATTTGAGCGTTTTTTTAGAACGGATAAATCAAGAAGTTCACAATCTGGTGGATCCGGACTCGGATTAGCCATTGCAAAATCATTGATTGAAATGCATAAAGGAGAAATTGGTGTGAGAAATCGCTTAGATGGCAAACAGGGAAGTGAATTTTGGTTTACTCTTCCCATCACATCAGAAAAAAATAAGACCGCTGAAAGACTTTTGTAATACTTATATTATAGAAATGAAAGACTTCCTTGTTAACATACTACTATACAGTATGTTACAGGAGGTTTTTTATTTTATGAAAAGAAAACATGTATTGATTATAGGAGGTTTTATAATTGTCGGAGGAATTTTATGGTCTTTGTTCCGCCCCGAGAAATTATTTATTGATAAGCAAGTGAATGAAGCATTGCCACAAACAGAAATACAATCAAACGAAACAAAACAACAACAAGAACGAGTAATAAGTGAAGGGCAGTTTCAAAATGGTGTCCATGAAACAACTGGAAGAGCAACAATCCATCAATTAGCGGATGGAAAACGCGTTTTACGACTTTCCAATTTTTCAACATCTAACGGGCCAGATGTTCGAGTTGTATTAGTTCCTACAAACCATTTGAAAAATAATGAAGACGTGAAAAATCATCAGTATATTGAATTAGGAAAATTAAAGGGAAACAAAGGAGACCAAAACTATGGAATTCCTGAAGGAATAGATGTAGGTACATACGGTTCGGTTTCTATATGGTGTAAAAGGTTTAATGAAAACTTTGGTGCGGCTTATTTTGAAAAATAAGAAAGAGGGTTCTGTTGCAAAGTTTTTAAAGTAAGTTAAACTCTGTAACAAGCAAACGAGAAGTATAACGGATGAGATATTTTAAAGGAAAACAGTTCAAGAAAAATATTATCGTGGTAGCCGTTGTTTTTCTTTAAGCTATTGTGATGTGTCTGAAATTCTATAGGAACGTGGTATTTCTATAAAAATCAATGTGTCGAAAGGTTTGAGATAACATTTTGAAGGACTTCAAAAATACATAGACCTTTTGAATCATATATGAATTGTTGGGAAAAATCTTTCCTTCAAACTAATGTAGCTCCCATAATCGACTTAAACTCATTATCATTATATGAATAAATTAATTAATAAGACTGATGGTATAGGTTATTAGGTAAGAATGGGAGATTTTCACACACGATTAAATGGGTATAGTTCTGTAAATCTATAAAAATTTAGTTTAGAGTTTCTTGTCCCAACCAATATCTAAAAGTGAAAGTTTAGATATTCTTTTCTAAATAGTTTGGAGTTTCATGTCCTTGTACACCTGATGTAGAAAGACATGAAAGTAGGAACTAATTTTCTAGCGTAAAATGTTGAATTACCAACAAATGCAATTCATTTAGTACCCACTTTCTTGTCCGCATATCGTGACAAGAAAGTGGGTACTTCTTAATATGAAGACACCAAGGTGGAGATTTCCTGAATGGAAATGAACTATCCTTATGCTAAGCAATAGTTCAAAAAACATTAAGCATGATGTTGTGGCTATATTTTGTATTATAAAAAAGAAAAAAGGTTATCTTTCTTTATATCGCAAGAAAGATAATCCTCTTCTGTTTAAAGAATGAAATTGGGGTACAGCCGAGATACGTGTAAAAATAGGTTACAGACTTACTGTTATTTCTAATATAATTTAAAATCGGCTTTTTGTTTTTTGATAAAACTCCTTCATTCGTCTAAGAAGTACGGCGACGATTCGTATATTGACCCGCCATATCTATAAAAAATAGAATTTCGTAATCTTTTTTACTTTTATGAATTCAAAATACTCTATTTAAACTATTTTTTAACATCATATATATATTAAATTTATCTCCATATAACACATTATTTTTCAGTAAATGTTAAAAATATTACGTGCATGTAAATTTTTAACATTTTTTATTTTTCTCAATTGTATAACTTTATTTTTGAATTATACTTAATGCGTAATCCCAAAATTAGGAAAGGATCTTTGAGATAGGACATTTATCTTAAATTCTTACTTAGAGGAGTGATTTAAGAAATCAATGAAGGTAATGTGTTTCTAGATTAATTAGGAAAAGAATTTGAAGTGTTACTATGCTTTTTTTGTACTCATCCAAAAATATAATCAACATTGTTTAAAATAAGTGTGCATTTAATAAATCCACTTTTGGCATTAGTGAGAAAACTTATATTTCGTATGTAAGTAATAACGAATTTGAACGAAAGGACTGATTTATATGAACAGAAGAAAGAATGGTAGATTACAAAAAACAATAAAGGTGTTTGCGACATCCGCTATTTTAGCAACCACGTTATTTGCACCTATTATGACAAACAATTTAGATGTACATGCTGAAACTGCACAAACTGTAACTCAATTTGAACAAAGAGAGTTCGACCTTCCAGGTACAGGCAGTTTTTGGGATGAAGCAAAAAGGGAAAAAAGAGGTGAGCAAAAAAATTATATGCCAACAGGAATTTATGTAAAACCTAATGAACAGGTTACTATTACAGTATCAGGAACGCAAAAGATTAGAGCCATTATTGGGACACATCAATATGATAAAGAATGGGGAAAAGAAATTGATCTTTCTCCTGGCTCTAATGCCATCTCTTCTCCAAACGGCGGCGTATTAGGGTTTGATAATTATCAAGGCACAGGAACAGTTAAGGTGCAGGTAACACAAGGCGGTAGTCCTATTCCATTCTTTGAATTAGGGAAACACACGAAAGAAGACTGGATTGCCATGATGAACAAATATCCAGAGGCACATGCGGTACAATTGAAATCAGAACGAGCAGTACTAACTGTAACTCGTGATAGTGCCAATAAATATATTGTAAATCAAGATCCTGTTCCTCTATTAAATAAATATGATGAAATGATTCGGGCACAAGATAGGATATCGGGGTTATCTGAAACAGATCCTAATCCTTTACATCGTTCAACTCGTCGTATTTGGGCCTTTGTAGAAAACCCTAACGCACAAAGTTGGGGCATGTATGCAAGTTGGGATGGAGCCGTCTTTACGACTGCTGGTGAAGCAATCAAAAGTACTTTAAATGTCAATGAGTTTGGATGGGGACAAATGCATGAAGCGGGACATGCACGACAACAATATCCATGGACGTGGAATGATTTAAGAAGTATGGGTGAAGTAACTGTTAATCTATATTCTATAGCTGCAGTCAAGAAATTATATCCAAATAAACCAACACGTTTAGAATCAGAGGGAGATTATAATAGAGCTTTTGCGTATTTAAAACAAACGAATAAAGAATATAAAAATATTGACGACCTGTTTGTAAAACTTGTTATGCTTTGGCAGCTTCATTTGGCATATGGCGATGATTTTTATCCAAATCTTCACAAATTATATCGAGAGCTACCAGAGGATCAACTTCCAAAAACAGATGAAGATAAAATACAGGAATTTATTTACAATACATCAAAAATAGCAAAACAAAATTTACTTCCGTTTTTTGATCAGTGGGGATTGAAGGCAACTCAAGAAACGAGACAAAAAGTAGAAGCTTTAAATAATCCAACATTAATTGCACCTATATGGGAAGCGACGGATGCTAAACCTGTTAAACCACTTGCTGTATTGTCTAAAAAAATAATGAAGGCAAGTGCAAATAGTGAGGAATCAACGGGTTCAGCTGGTAAGGCGATAGATGGAAAAACAGATACATTTTGGCATAGTAGTTGGACACCAAATCAATATCCTTACAATTTGACACTAGAATTTGGTGATACACGCACCATTTCACAATTGGCATATCTTCCAAGGCAAGATGGGTCAGAAAATGGACGTATTTTAGCTTACAATATTTATACGAGTGTAGATGGCGTTAAGTATGACAAAATATCATCAGGAACATGGGAAAATAATAGTGATAAGAAAAACGCAACATTTGACCCTATTACTGCAAGATATGTAAAAGTAGAAGTAACGAATGGACAGAATGGATTTGCCTCTGCAGCTGAAGTAGATATTCTAACTGATTCTCCATCTGTTAAACCATACGTATTGCCTAAAAATACGATGAAAGCAAGTGCAAATAGTGAGGAATCCAGTGGTTCAGCGAGTAAGGCAATCGATGGAAAACCTGATACACTTTGGCATAGCAGTTGGACACCAAATCAATATCCATACAATTTAACATTGGAACTTGATAAAAATCAAACAATTTCAAAAGTGGACTATCTCCCAAGACAAGACGGGTCAGAGAACGGCCGCATTTTAGGCTACAATATTTATACGAGTGTAGATGGCGTTAAATATGACAAAGTATCATCAGGAACATGGGGAAATAATAGTGATAAGAAAACGGCAACATTTACCCCAGTTACTGCAAAGTATGTGAAAATGGAAGTAACGAATGGACAGAATGGATTTGCTTCAGTAGCTGAAGTAGACATTTGGGGATATTAATCGTTTACACAAATGGCTGGGGGATCTTCTAATGATTGAGAAGTATAGCACGTCGCTATCAAGCTAAAAAAGTGTATTCATAAAACAAAAAACGCTATTCTTTTTGTAGGGGTACCGCCACATGCCCATCAACTTAACATTTTGAAGTATCCCCAAAATGAAAAAATTGTACTGTTAAAGGTAAATATAGAATTAGAATGTAAATTATCAAGAATTAATAATTAGTAAAGTAGAAGATTTCAATAAAAATTGGTAAAATAATAACCAAGTATTGAAATTAGAAACAGGACTGTATTAAAAAAGGAGATTCTATACTATGGAACAAATTATTTCAAACAATAAGAACGGATCTACAGAGATATATTATAAATTATTCTCTATGTTATCTTTGCTAACTTTTCATAAAATCACATCCATTGAAAAGAAAAAGAAAAGTCTTAAGATTTCCCATGAAAACGAATTGGAAAATTTAACAAAAAATAATCCTTATAAATTATAATACGGCTCCCAAAGATTATACTCTACAAGAGAATTGATTTATAGGATTTTATTAAACCAATATAATCTCATATTAATTTGACCTTAAAAACGCTATTCTTTTTGTAGAAATATACAGAAAGGATGGCGTTTTGTATGAATCTATCGATTCGGGATGAGTTTCATTTGTTCGCTAAAGAACTACAGCGATTCTATTACTTGATTATGTAGTCAGCTTTATGCAAATACAGCTACACTTATGAGTTCAGAAGGACTTAATCAACATTTTAATCGATGTGCTGTTTTATTTCTACAGCGTGTATTACGTAGATATATAACTGAAGCAATTTCTTTATAAAAAAGTATCCACTTTCTTGTCTAAAAAATATCCATTTTCATGTCTTTCTACATTTAGTGGGGGAAGGGGGTTACTCCCATAACAACCCAACTGTTCGTTAAATTCCCATTTAACGTAAACAACAATTGTAGAAATCTAAAATTTTTATTTATATCTACTAAGAGAGAGTTTTTATATTCCAATTAATTTAGATTTCAAACTATATATTTTTTACATAATAAAATCAAATGCGAAACGAATAATACATATCATTTTAACCCTAGTATAGGGAAAATAATAAAAGTTCAGCAATGTAAAATTGCTGAACTTTTATTATTTATTCTTTCCTATTCTGCCTAAGCTATCTTTAATAGTTGTTTCTCCAAGCTGTGTGTATAATAAGGCCGTATCTTGGCTAGTATGCCCAAGTTGCTGCATCACTTGTAACGAGTCTTTTTCTTCCATATATAACTTATTTGCCAATGTATGTCTTAATTTATGAGGAGACATTCTTTTACCAAAGGCCTTAGTATATTTTTCTACTATATCTTGGATAGCCCTAACTGAAAGAGGCTGTGCAGTATGTTTATACTTCGATAAGAATACATTTTTTAATTCTTTCCCTGGAGCATATTTTTTATCTCTAATTTCCATATAATTTTCAAGATCATTCAATGCAATTGGGGTAATCCATACAGAATCTTCTTTGTTTCCTTTTCGTATTACATCAATTAGCCTTTCTTTTAAGTTTATATCTTCCATACGAAGATCGGCCAATTCACTTACACGAATACCACTACCAAGAAAGAGAGAAAGAATAGCTACATCACGATCTTTATCTCTTAGGAAATAGAACAACTGATGTTTTGTTAAAGATTTTTCATGTTCGTACTTAATGTAATTCAAAAACTCTTGATCGTCATCATTATGAAATATTTTAGATCTCATACGTTTTGCACGGGCATTTAATGTTTCCTTATCTTTATGTATTTCAATTTTAGCCATTACATTTCTATAAAAATAACATTCTCCATCATCATTCTCTGATAGGGAGGTAAGGTACTTAAATAAAGACTTTAAGGCTGAAATTTTTCTGTTAACAGAGGAATTCTGCATTTTTTGTTGTAGTTTTAAAAACCTCATAAAGTTCTCAACATCTTTTTTCTTTAAATTCTCCAAATCAGAGAAGGATATGTCTTTAATGGGCTTAAATTCAATAATTTGTTCAGATAATAGCCAATTAAAGAAAACTCTAAAATCATATACATAATTCAGTAGGGTGGAAGGAGAGGCATCATGCAATTCTTTGTACTCCACAAATTCTTCTATGTAAAAGGGCATTTCATTTAAATTCTCGTATAATTTCTTACGATGTACTGATTTTTGACGTTGCTTGCTGTAATCCATAAAAATCACCTCATATATACTATAACAGAAAAAATACACGAACACAAGTTCGCGTTAAATTCAATTTTTACACATACTTATTTACATAATTAAATTATGGATTACTAAAATGCGTGCAAAAATAAATAGGTGATATTGTAATTGTTCTAGTATTAATTATAGAGAACCACACTATAAATTTGTATTACGCTATAAAAACAGGTGAAAAATCTACATATAACTGTATATACAATGAAATTGATTATATATATACAGAGCACATTAAAAATTGTTTACAGAGCGTTATAAAATGTGAATTGCTTAAATTAATTATAGTTAATCAGGTCAACGTAAGATAAACTTGTGTAAATTAATATGTAATTGTTTATATAGATTCTTTATGTGTAGATCGGCATTTGATTATTATTATATAACTTCAAAGCAATACACTAAAATTCATGGATATAGGCTCGAAATCCCTAGATGCTATATTATATTTTTAAAAGACTCTCTTATTGTTCGTAAAATTGGTATTTCGTGCGAAGTTATAAAGTCTTTGTTTTTTTCCTTTTTTATAATACTCTTATGTTAATCCAATAAAATGCATCATTCCCTTTCATCAGTATTAATATCTTTTAGTTTCAGATACATTCACCTATACATATTATATTGATTACATGGTTGCTTATAGACTATAGCTAGCATGTAAATATACATTAAGAACACTTTAATAAAAACAGTTAACTTTAACCCCTTAAGACTAAATAGCTTGTGTTGTGCTCAAAACTTAATAGTGCGTGATGTCGATAGAGAGTATTTCCTTAAGTTCTTTTACATCCAAGGTTTTTTTTATTGTACTTGCTTTAGGTAAACATACAGTTTAGTTTGATTCAAGTGCAGATTTTAAAATATAGCTGCAAAATTTCCCTACCATCTCAATAAGATAAGTATTCTTTTCATTTTGAGATGAGTTTCTTAATTACAGAAATTCTACATTTTCAATCAATTATATCGGTACACGGTATGTTTGGTGCATGTTTTCCACGGATGGTCCGTGGGCATTATGTTGGATTCAAAAGCGCTGGTCACATCCTAAATAAAACATTTGGATCCATTAAAGGTTCCATTAATAATACAGCAATTCAGGATATTCAAATAAAAACTGGAGAAGTCGAACCTTATTTCATTAAACCAAAAGTTGGAAAATAAAAAAGCATGCATTTCAACCTTATTTTCTATACTTTTGGCTGGAGCGATTATTACCGTAAAATTCAATAAAGGATTTATAGGAGGGTATGAATTTGAGTTGCTATTAGCTGTATCTTTATTTTTTGTGGTAACTAACACCCAATCTATTTCCTTAGATAAATTACTACTGAATCGTAAAACTAAGCAACAGCAAAAACAAAAATAAAGCTTCTCCCCAACACTTCATTATTTGTGTTAAGGAGAAGCTTATTTATGCGAAACTTGTAATTAAATTAAAAACAAGCCAATTCGAAAAAGGGTATGATAACATATGCGAGACGTAAGTCAGGACACTCTATTTCCTAAATTAAAAGAACTTGAAGTACTTTTTTATTTGTATTTTAACCTAAGGCGACCTCTCCCTACTACAAAAGCTATAATTACATAAATACTTTCTTATTTTTTTAAACCTATCTGTATGCATTTTCTCAGTTGTTAGGACCACTTTCTGTGGAATCTTATATACTGGTAGTTTATCTTTACAGAACTCTCTCAATCGCTTTCTAAATCCACTTACAGTTTCATTCGTATTCAATTTAACAACAGCCTTAACCATTTGCCCCGTGATTACATTTTTTTCACCAACTACGGCGACCTCTTCTACTCCACTCATTAGCTGTATTACATTTTCAACTTCAGCTGGAAATACTTTTTCTCCGCCAATATTTATAAGCTCTGATTTTCTTCCTAAGATTTTAATATAATCTCCATCTACTTCCACCATATCTCCTGTCATAAGCCAGCCATCTATGGTAAATGGGCTTGGAGCATTAATATAACCAATCATTGTAGACATTGATTTAACCTGCAACATTCCATCCACAACTCTTGACTCAATATTCCCATCGCTTAGCTTAATCCACAAAGAATCATTCGATTTAGATTGTGAATATAAAACTCCCAATTCTGACAAGCCATACATTTGTATAATTTTAATGTGAGGGAATATTTCGTTTATTTTATTTAATGTAGTCTCAGGCATAACTTCTGATCCATAAGAAATAGTCTGCAAACTATTTAATTTATACTTTTTATAAACCTCACTCAGTATAAGTAAATTTATAAAAGTTGGTGATGCGGGTAAAGCTTGCACTTGATGTTTCTCAATCATATTACATACTCGATTAGGGGTACGATCATCAATAATTACCAAACACCCTAGGCTAGAAAGAATTTGGAAAAGCGTATTAACTCCCCCTATATGATCAAATAACATAAATGGTATAACCCGCTTTGCACTTCTTGCAACGCTGTACTTCTTTTGAAGTAATGTAAAATCATGTACAATTGCTTTACTGTGTCCTGTTGTGCCAGATGAAAACAATACTAATCCGGGATGTTTTAACTTTTTCAGTTGTAATAACAATTCATTTTGAATGTAATCTCTTTGCATATTGATTATTTCAAAATTTCCACTTTCAACTTTAATTACATTTTCTAATTCAACAATTTCATAGTATTCTTTCTTCTTGCTGTCAACCAAAGAATTTAAGATTGGTACTACTGTACACCCTAACTCAATAAGTGCTAAAAACATTGCTATGGAATATGGAGAATAGTCCGCTTCTAAAGAGACTATTTTATACTCCATCTTTCTATGTTCATTTAACTCCCCTGTATAAATCTTTGTTTGATTTAGTAACCACTCATACGTGTAAATTTTATCCTCCCAAATAATAGCTTCGTATTCTTTGTTCAGTTCAAACCTTTCTAATAGAAAATCAATATGCATACCCAACCTCCTTTTAATTTTTATCCTTTAATATTTTGCTATGTTAGTGATTTTAACGTTTCCTGGCACTCTATAATATACGCAACTAATGTTTCTATTGTTTTAAATGGACTATTATGTTGTGACATTGTATCTAAATTAACCAAATCAACGGATATACCCAATTCATCTTCTAAGCCTTGTTCAATACTTACCAGTAAAGATACCAGTCCCAACGAATCTAAATACCCTTCCCAATCATAAAGATGTGCTTTCAAGCCTTTTTTAAGATCAATTTTATTTTCAAGACTTTCATTCACTTCTTCAACACAGCACCATACGATTTGAATAATTTTTTCTTTATTAGTATTTTCCAAGTAAATGCACTCCTTTTTATGAATCATTTTTTACTATGAATATTTCCTTCCAACACCTGTAGAAGTGTTTAACATGAATACTAAATAGTAGTTCCCTTACTTTACTTCTCAATTATCGCTTCTCTATCAAGATTGGAGACTATAATTATGTTGCAGAAGAAATAAAATATTCTCATGTAATACACTCTCTCTAGTAATAACATCCATCATTATCAAATTAAAAGATTCAAGATCACTTAAGTTACTATCTTTTTTTAATAATTTAATATGTGCAATCTTATACAGTCTTTCCCATGATTGCTTTATATCCATTAAATCACTAGCAAGATGCATAAATTTATCTTTAAATAAATCATTCATATCTATAAGTAAGTCATATAAAAAATATCTACTCCATCTCATATCAAATAAACATTTTAAATACAAAGGAAACATGTTTATTTGCTTATGAAAAATCGGTATTTATATTTTCTTTAAGTTCAAGTGCTGCAATCTTGCCAAAATAATATATCTTATTGTTTTTTCTCATAACTAAACCTTTAATATACTCACTTGATATCTTTTGTAATGTTTTCAAAAAAATATCTCTAATATTTTCTAGGTTTATTTTTTCCTCTATAATCACATTCATTGAGGAGTAAGATGAGATTCTTTCTATTCCTTTTGCCTGAACCAATTCAGGTATACCTCTTCCGCCTTTCCAAAAAGAATGAAACTCCTCAAGTGATATCTCTCCCATATATTTATTAGGGACAGGATCTTGAACAAATACACTATCTTCTGTAATTTTGTTAATTGCTAAGTAGTGGTCGGTAACATACTTATCCGTATGGATATCTATATGACTCTTTATAAATTTTGGATTCAAATAATCATTACTATAAGGTAGAAAAAATGTACTTCCTAAGGCAATAAAAACTTCTTGACGATTCAGACATTCCTTTATAAATTGAAGACCATTTCCAAAATTAGAATACACATTTTTCTCCATGCGAAATGTTTGATTATATTCCAACAACTGTGTATATCTAGCTACAGAAGGTAAAGATGTGGTAGTATCCACACGGTAAGATGGTATACTATATAATTCTTCATTTGCTATTAAGCTCATATAACTAATACTACCCATACTTTTTAATTTATCGTGAAGAATTGGTATATAACATGAATAATAATAAGGAACATCAAAGGTTGGTTTTAATTCCTTTATTTTCACTACAGCACTCACCCCACACTTTTAATTTTTATAGTCCTATCCAGTTCTCGACAGTATAATTTAACTGTAAGTCCTTAGTAGCTTTAAATTTCCTATTTTGAATAGGTTGTCCAAATTTATCCACTTCAAAGAGCCTAAAGCCTCTTGAAAACTTAAACTTGCATGCAAGATCCCTTGGCACTGTAAAATTCCCAGCAAAACGATTTTTTTCTATTCTATCTAGTATCATACCTACACTCATATAAATTCGTTCACCAGCTGGTGTATTTTCAGGTACTTCGACTGTTACGGAAACATCTACAAATTCTGATAATGTTTCTATTACCTTATATTTTTTTGGTATTCCCTTTACACCTTGTGTTACAAAGGTGACTTCGGCTTCTCCTATTTTTTTTGGTATAATCGTTCCATCATTCATAACCTCTAATACATCTGGGTTATTGACTAAAAACACACCATCTAAATCACTCATTTTAAAGCCACTATCGTACGTCACAATTGGATTAATTTTTACCTTCATTCCAGTTAATCCAACTTCATCTCGCCCATCCAAGGTAACATTAACTATATTCCCTATATCTCCAAAGAAATATATTAATGGCAGATGCATACGATCTCCCCAGTCTTTTTCAAAATGAGCACCATATGGATCCTGATAAAAAATTAAATTATCTCTATATTTGTAACCATTTTTTAATAAAGTTTCTGCAATATCTCTTACATGTTTCACCAAGAAAAAGCCTTCTGCACTACCTATATCCATCCAAACTTTCAAGTCTTTTTTCCCTTTATACATCTCATATAATTTTAATTCCGAATGGTCATCTTCGACTTTCACAAAGAATGGAGATATCATCCCTATTTTCCCAAACACTTTAGGGTTACGGAAACCGATATTATAAGTTGATAAACCTCCTGCTGAAGATCCTATTAAAGCGGTATTTTCAGCGTCAGACATTGTTCTAAAATTATCATCGATATAAGGTTTCACCTCATTGATTATAAATTTTTCATATAATAAACCTGAGCATTTTATATGTTTATCTGGTGAAATAAAATGACAAAACTCATTGTTCTCTATAATTCTTTTATGTGCTATACCTACAATTATTATTTTTTGAATTTTCCCTTCAAAAATTAGCTCATCAGCTGTCTTATGGACATTCCATGATTCATCATTTTTTATTAAAGGCTCAAATAGACGTTGCCCGGCATGCATATATAATACAGGATACCTTTGCTGTGAATGCTTTTCGTAACCAGGTGGTAAATATACAAATAATTTCCTACTATTCTCTAGTGTTTCAGAGTAAAAATTTTCAATAGTAACCACTTTAGAAGCTTGTACCATAGCAACCTCCAATATTGTATTTTTCACTTCTCTTTATACAGTTTCAACACGAATTCTTTTAACTCCAAAGCTATACTCTAGAAATCTTTAATATAAAATTTTTTATTTAACCCTCAAAACGAAATAGCTCAGGATTTAAATTAATATTTTTAATAGCAAGTAGATTCATATCATTAAATCTCAACCAAAATTGATTTTTCTGCGGTTTGCCATTTTACAACAACCTCACCCGTTCCAAACCTCGGTGTCTGGTATCTATGATTCTCTCCCCCTTCAATAAGTAGTGTTTTATTTACCCTTCTAATAAATTTAAATTCCAGCAAGGTATCAGCTGGAACACTTATATCAAAATAACCAGTGGGAAATTGATACATGATTTGGTTAAAAAATGGCCCCACTGCTTTGCAAGGGTTCATATCCCCTAATGAATAAGTATTCCCCATTATAAAAACTTCACTCTCGGGTATTTCATATCCGTCTTCAATCACAAATCGAATACATACTTGTTTTTTATTTAAGACCTCCACATGTTTATAGATATTACTTTTCGTTCCTTTATCTGTTACAACAGTAATTCCATATTTACCGTCCTTCACCACTGGAACTTTTACTTTAATACTAGTATGTGACCATGAAATCACTTCCGCCTCTTCTTCCTCAAAAAATACAGATCCTTTTTTAGAAGTAAAACCACACCCATCAATACAAATAATTTGACCAACTGTAGTCATTTTATGTCCCACAGTTCCTATTAAAGGTAAACTATTTACTCCTTTATGGTGCCAAACATGTACGGAACCTGGTCCGATCCATAATGAATCTATACTATTATTCTCAACCGTAATTACCTCACCATCTAAAAGGCCCTCTAATATATCTTTATACTTTCTAGAAGGAAGTGCTGTTTTAACATCTTTTATTTCATAACCTTCTGTTAAATTTCGATTCAAAGCTATTAATACCACATCACTGCCAAAGCATCTTTCATATACATAGATATCATCTGTTATATACCTTTCTTTGGTAGTTCCATATGGAAGTGCATTATTTAATCTACGTAGCGAGGATAAAGCTTGTATTATCTTAAAATTGTCTGTATTTACATTAAAAGATTCCATTTGACCACGATTATTCGGATCTCCATTCCCGACCATATACTGTTCTGTACCGTAGTATATAGAAGGGATTCCCCTTGAAGTTAATAAAAATACTAATGATTGTTCTACTCCACGTTTACTTTTTCCCTTCATGTGAAAACGATCCATATCATGATTGTCAATAAAAGTAATAAGATTGTTCGCGTCATTATAAGTTTGATATGTTTCTTCAATCATTTTGTGTAAACCATAAATGGAATCAATTCCATCTCGAAAAACTTCACGTACTTTATGAGCAAAACTAAAATCTAACAAACTCATACCACTATTATTTGCAAAATGAAAATTTCTTTGATCATACTCATTCGGATTGATATACCATTCACCAAATATAAATACTGGCCTATGATTATAGATTGAATTTAGCCAACTTTTTTGCCAACCGTATGACATGTGTTTCACTGCATCAACCCGTATGCCATCTATTCCTTGATCTAACCATAGTTTAATAGCTTCTTTAAAATACAAATCAATAACGATATTTTGATGATTTAGATCTGCAAGATCAAATAAATTACGATAAACTCCATCTTCATATTCTTCAAAATCCGTCCCGCCATTATGATGAAAATAATGATTGTAATCATTATCGTATCCACCAAGTAATAATCCATCATCATATAATCTACCATTTTCAGCATAGGTCGCATCATCATGTAATGCAGGTGAGGTATGATTTGGTGCAAAATCCATGATAACTTTTATGTCTTTTGCATGAGCAGTTTTGATTAATGTTTGAAAGTCTTCAAATGTCCCAAAAAAAGGATTTGTTCTTTTAAAATCACGAGCCCAATACCCATGATATGAAGTACTTCCTACCAAATCATTTATTGGTGTAAAGATATTTTCTACCGGTTGAGATATCCATAGAGACGTCACACCTAGTTCAGTAAAATAATTTGCATTTAATTTTTCAATAATCCCTATCCAATCCCCACCAAAGTATTTCTTTTTATTTCTCCTAGATTCATCGTATAACTCTCCTTTTGGGTTATATGATGGACATCCATTAAGAAATCTGTCAGTTACAATTTGATATATTATATCTTTAGAAAAATTCACACTACTCCTACTAAATTTAAGCCTATCTTTTTCTTTCAAATGACAACCTCCATCCTACAGAAGTATTAATCAGCTATTTTCAAACATTCAGCACTCTACCCTTAAGTACCATTTGAAAAATAGTTAGAATATATTTTCCCTCCTAACTAGTAACTAATGTTTTTTTAATTTTTATACAAAATAACGTCTACAAGTAGGTTCTATATTTGTCCTGTAAACTGTACCATTTGATTTATGTCGAAGTAAGGGAAAAATTGTCATTATATAGGGAGGATAAATATAGAAAATATTTTCATTTAATCAGCTTACAAAATAGAGAACTAATAAAATATATAGACAAAGCATTTTTAATTTGGTAATATTCACCTGAAAATATTTGGTAAAATTTTCTGAAGAGAGGAGTATTTATAATAAATGCTAGATTTTTAATAAAATCACCATTTATACTACTAATTTCAATCTTATATGACTAAATTAACCATAAAATACAAATATAGTTTCTGTCCTTACAAATATTAAAAAACTAGGAAAAAGTTGTAAGGAAATTTCAGAATAATCTGGAGAAATATTTTATTTTTAAAAATCTTATATAAAAGTTTAAACATTATTGTACAGTTAAAATGTTCTCCCTTAAATATTCATTAACAATTTCTCTATAAATTATAGACTTGCTTCTACCAATGTAATAATGCTCTTAGTTGCTATTTTCATGTAATTTGATTTCATAATAATTTTAAAAATAATATATCCTAAAATTTTTACGATTTAAAAATAATGTATAGGGATTATTTTTGTTATTTATGTACTCAAATCTATCTCATCCCTACCTTTATTACCTCAGAATAACAATATTTTATATTAATATAACTCTAATGCAGCAAGATTCTATTTCATTAGCCTTCTAATTAACTTGATTACTGAAATTCACCACTTTTAGTTTGTAAGCAAATTTTCAAAATTAAATACTTAAATTTGTGAGGTGGCCATACTATGCAACAACAAGTCGAATTAGATCCTTCTCTTGCTGTTTCTTCTAAAAAGACAATATGGAAAAATCGTACATTTACATTTGTATTTACAGGTTATACTTTGTCAATGTTTGGGAATTCATTTCACAGTATTGCTTTAAATCTCTGGGTACTGCAAGCAACCGGGAGTGCTAAATTAATGTCTACCATTGCCATAACTCATATGGTTATGAGCATGCTGTTTTCTTCCATCGCAGGTACTGTTGCTGATAGGGTCGATCGCAGGAAATTAATGTGGATAACAGATATGATACGAAGTCTCTTGATACTAGGTATTGCGCTTTGTATTGCACTTCCTGGCACACCATTTATTCTCATTATTATCTTAACTGCCCTCACTTCTTGCGCAGGGCTATTTCAATCTCCCGCCTTCCATGCTTCCTTAATCGATATTGTAGGAAAAGAAAAAGTTCAACAAGCAACTGGTGTATTAAATGTCGCAGATAACGTTTCCCGAATATCAGGGCTAGCTATAGGAGGAATTGTCGTTGCAGCCTTTGGTGGCAGCATCGCTATTTCAGTCGATGCATTTACTTTTATGCTATCTGCCATTCTAGTGTTGTTAAGTGGAAAATTTCCTAATTCTATTAAAAAATCCGATGTGAAAAACTCATTTCATGAAGACCTTATTGCAGGCTTTAAGTATATATGGAAGAATCCATTTGCTAAGTCTGTTATTATTCTCTCACCAACTTTAATTACATTTTTCACCGCTTCTTTAATGCTTATCCAGGTAATGTCTGTAAAAGTATGGAAAGCAAATCCTATTGAATTTGGAATAATAGAATCCAGTATTCCAATAGGTTACATGTTAGGTGCAGGGATTATCATCTTTTTTGATAAAAAATTACATCGTCGTGGTTGGTGGATAATTCTTAGTATGGTTTTATTAGCTCCAATCTTTGTAGGAATATCCTTTGCACCATCAGTACTGTATGCAGTGCCTTTAATTCTACTCTTGGGAATACTTTTTTCGTTCTGCACACTGTTAGTCAATGTCATTATTAAGGTTGAAGTATCACCAGAATTGCAAGGTAGAACCTTTGGAACACTTGGTTCCCTTACGAGTATAGCATCACCAGTCGCTCTAGCTATTTCCTCATTTTTTGCTGACATATATGGTCCGCCATTAATCTTATTAATAAATGGAGTCTTATTATTTATTTCAGGGCTAATTGTGCTGTTCTTTCTTAAATCAATTAGATCATATAAATAATATTCTTTCGATATACCAAAAACACAGTAAGTATCTAAACATGAAAAATGCAGAAAGTGTTAGGGATACCCACTCTTTCTGCATTTTTTCTATACTACTTAAGGAGAGATTCATATGACAAAAAAAATACTTCTACTAGGAACCTTTCTGTTAGCAGCTAGCCTATTAGGTTGCAAAGATACAGAACACAAGGATACTCTAAATAAAATGGAAACATCTCAAAAAAAGCCTGAAGGTGCAAAAGAAAAAATTTCATTTAATAATATGACAACAGAAGAATATTTGAAGAACTATAATAATATAAAGAGTACATTATCTACTCAGGGTATCAAAATTCTCCCATTTAATCTTGAGCTAGAAAAAAAATCTAATACATATAGATTTTATTATCCAAAAACAGGAGATTATTCAGATAGAAATGCGAAATGGGTAAGTGTCATGTTAGGGGAAAGTGGAAAAATGATTGATGGAATTATGTATAATGGCCATGTAGATAAACCTACGATTAAAGCGATGATACAAGCTACTAACGTTACATGGACTAATGAATTAGATCAATTAATTGAGTCAATTGGAAATGAAGATTTTTCAAAAACAGTACAACTTGAAAAGATAAAACTATCAGTTAAAGGTAATTCGAAAAATATTACAGTTATGATAGATTCAATTAAGTTAAACCCACCTGAATCTCTTTAAAATAAATTATGTTCCGAATTTCTATTAAATATTTGACGCTCCTTTGATTTTACACTCAAAAGAAATTTATACAACTTTAAACACTTAAGTATAACTATGAGACTATACAAAAAAATCGTCAGTGCTTTTAAACAGCAACTGACGATTTTTTATTCTCCTACACCTTTGTGACAAAAAAGATATCTGCAATATGCTCCACCTTCTTATTTAATCTTAACCCCAAATCCAAATCATTATTCAATGATTTCAAAAAGGTTATTACCATTATTACCACTTGGTAAAATGAATTTTACATGTTGATCTGCTGGAATAGTTATATAATGATATTGATCGGGTTTTGTTAATTTAGTAGTACTTTTCCAAGTTCCTGAAGTCCAATAAGTTACTTGTGAAAAAAATGCTAGTGGCGGGAATTTCTCTGGATCAGATGGCTTATCATTTTCTGAAATAATTTCAGGTTTAATTCTAATTTTCTTTCCTGCCGCATTTTTAAATTGAAAGTCGTAAACAATTCCATAATTCCCTTCAAGAGTTGGGTTAGAATTTTCTAGATACCATATAGGTGCTTCGTATTCATTAATACCAACACGGGATTGAGGATAGGCTTTACTTGTTTTTGAACCTACATAAAAGCTACTTGTTGTTGCATTATCAATAACAGCATACCTTTCATCGTAATTATAATTAGCAGTTGAAGTATTTTTACTATAATTTTTAACCTGTGGTGTTTTTATAGAATCAAAGATCTCTGAAGGGCTAGGGAACTGTCCATCTGGTTTTTTCTTTGAAACAAATTGACGTAGGGTTAATTTTGTATTCGGAATGAATTTAATTTTTCCATTAACTGCAAAAGTGTCTTCTACATCTTTCTCTAATATAAATACATGTCCACCTGCTGGAATAGTAATAGCTTGATCATTGCTACTATTTCCATATTTAACTATAGTACTAGATGTAATCCCCATTATATCCCAAGAACCGTCAGGATTAACCGGATATGCGGCATTTACAGCACTATTTTTAATTCTTATAGTTTGTGGTAGACGATCTTCATTGTGTACAGCATATCCAAATTTCAACTTAGCCCCTGTATAATTTCGATTAAAAAATTCAGCACTATATTCTTGATTTGCTTCTAATTTTCTTTCGTTTGTGTAGTAAGCATACTTACCAGCGTCAAAGTTCGATCTCATATTTGGATTATCGTATACAACTTCAGGTGCATTTGTATATATGTACTTTGCCCCGCCTTGGTTATATTTTACTTGTGTAATAGTAGAAGCATCTACCCCTCCTGAATCATTTACTCCTAAAAACAAAAGTGACGATAGCAAAACTGATGAAAAAACTTTTCTTTTCAAAAATACAGCTCCCTTCCATTTATTACAACTAAATCTAGCATACGCCTCACATACAATAAATGTAAATAAAATATACAGCCGTTGCTATTGAGAAATACTGATTCATTTAAAGATATCCCCCCTTGTTCATTATGTATGTATCAATAACAATTTATAATGGTTCTATAGTTTTTCTACTCTAAGTTCACAAATTCACTAGTTTATCCAAATGAAAATCTAATGTTATTAATTCATTCTAAAATATTTCTTTAAATAAAATAAGCATCTCCCACTTTTAGTTCAATACCTAGAAATGGGAGATGCAATTTCTAGTTCTTCTTAACTAGATTGCTTTTTTACAGCCTAACTGTATACTATCTGCATTATAAGACTTAATAATTTCATAATATCTTGTTTCTTTAGTTGCAGGATTGAAAAATGAGTCTCCTACATCACGTGTAAGCGGTTCTGGTGCAAAAATAAAGTAAAAGAGAATAAAGCATATATATGCCTAACGGAATCGTATCTTATGCTACAAGTCCAAACAATTGATGGACGAATTCTTTCTGATTTTGGATAGACTGGTTCCATAAATTAATCTGTTCTTTTTTAATCATATGCATGGCTTCTACTCCAGAAAGAATGGATATAGCTGTGTCAAAAGATTTGAGCCCTAGCATAGAACGGATACGCTTCTTTATAAAGCGATGATCTTGTTCTACTATATTATTCAAGTACTTTTGTTGTCTAAGTTGCATACCATCAGGTATGCTTTTTTCTTTTTTTGAAGCGAACCTACACGCAATAAAAAAAAGAAATCTTTTATAGATTCCTTTTTTGTCTTACACTCTTTTTCAAATAGTGCATCTTTGCACCTATATTTATCATACCTTATAATTCTTATAAGGTAAATAAGATTAATCAACTTTGGTAACATCTTTTTATAAAAGGAACATTTACTACTAGGATTAATCCAGCATTTTATAAAATCGATAGCTTCACTATCAATACTACACTTTAAATTCCTGCCAAATACATTATTATTGTGCTAATAATGTATTTGGCGCAGTGTAAACTGTGTCAGTTTTCCCATCAGCATGTGTTACTTCAATTTTCATGCGATATGTTCCTGCCTCATTCAAATTACCTGCGCTGTTACCGTCAAAAGTCCAAACATTGAAATCTTCATTTGTTCCAGCTGGCAACATTGATTGATAATTAAAGTCAGTTTCAACATAACCCCAGCCAGTAGCATATTGTTTTTCTACAGTTGCTTTGTATGTTACATCATATACGTTATCATTTGTTGCGCGTAGGATAATATTTTGTCCCATTCTGTATTCCGTATCTGAAAGTTGAATTGTAAAATTGTTCAATGTTTCTTTAGGACCACAAATATATCGGCAAAATTCGCTCGCTCCCTCTGCTTGAGCTTTAGGTGTTTCCACGTTCATTACTGTTAATCCACCAAAAGCTAAAGTCCCTGTTAACAATATTTTTCCAAATGTTTTCATTTAAAATTCCTCCTATTAATCATTAAATATTCGCCGTTAATTTTTAAAACATTTTCATAATTTTTTTTGTGTAATTAGTGGTAAATATTCACTTCCACATACTACTTTGGTTTGTAGTGTTTTGTATCGTGATAATAAAACTTGAATTACTCTCGACTTAACGTTCTGTCGGAGAAAGATAAAAAATCTTTACTTGTGTTACTTTCAGATTTAAGTAATTTATCGAGCAGTTTACTGACATGTTCAGGTCATAGATCTTTTTTTATGTATATAAAGATTGTCATACAGGGTTGAATTCTACTTATTCTTAAGGTAGTAGTAAGAAGTCAAATAGACATTAGTGTGCTTGCCCCTTTAGGGATGGGATTATCAACATGCGCTTGACAAACAATACTTTTTTCAAAACTAAGAAAAAGGTCCCTTACACCTTCAGTAATGATACAACTTTAGACTTCTTAAAAATTAATAAGTGGGATCTATTCACTTGCCCTTTTATTATCAAGCCCTGTATCAAATGAATCTTCTTCCAAATCTATAAAATTTCTGTTTCTAGCAATATTAAAAATCCTAACTAACATACTGGCTGAAAATTAATTTTCTACACAGTTTAAAAATAAAAATGTATCTTTATTTTTAGAATAATTCCTTTGCTCTCATGTAATAACATTTAATTTATTCCATTTTATCACATTTTATGGAATATCCAGTTTGTTATTGTAAAATCCTAAATATTAATACTATAATGTAAGTTTTTTGCCAAAATATGATATTTTGGCAAAAAACTTACATTATAAATGTTGATATTGATACTATTTAGCATTTTAAAATACCTTCCACTCAATATCTTAAAGAGCTACTTAAAACAAGAAATTTCACTATTAAAGGATAATATAGTTCATAAGAAAAAGGCACCTAAAAGGCGCCTTCTTCTTATGAGATAAAAATTATTTAGCTAGTTATGAAATAATTATTCTCTCAAATAGACGATATCATCAACTTATTGAAATTGGTTTCCATAAGGATAACGAGAATATCCAATTCGAATCTCCATTTCCCTGGTAACTTTGAACAGCTTCATAGATTTTCCCTTGATACTCTACTCTATCCCCTTTTGTATATGCTTTCCTCGGATCCCATTTTTCATAAGAGGTATTTTTCTCTTTTGTTTTTATACTAAGAACACTACTTTGAATAGACTGATTTCCAGCTGCATCTATAGCCTTCACAGTATATTTGTATTCCATGTTAGCAGTCAGTTTACTATCAGTAAATGTGGTTCCCTGTACTGTTTGAATGAATCTTCCGTCACGTAATACTTGATATTCTTTCACACCTACGTTATCTGTTGATGAATTCCATTTTAACTCTACGCTATTTGTAGTAATGTTGGCTGCTTGTAATCCTTCAGGCCGTGTAGGAGCTTCCGTATCTGGGCTAGGGTTAATAATTTGATCAACTTTCTTAAGACCATTAACTGTAACTTGATACACTATCTTCTTACCAAAGCTCTCCTGTATATTTTTATCCACATTTATAAGAGTCGCCCGGTTTCCACCCTCTAAATGTGTAAACTCAATATAGTCTCCGACTTTCATCGAAATTTTTTGTGTTTCAGCATTTTGTTGCCTGTTTCCATAAATATCTTTATTATATACCACTTTTCCAGATGAATTTTGGACTTTCACACTCGCATATGTACTATCAAAGTAATGATGTGGTACACCTGCTTTTAATTGAATTTGCATTTCTTCTTTTGTCTTATTAAAATCCAATTTTGCAAACTCAAAATCTCCTATTCCTTTCATTGACCATACAAATTGGTTTCCCTCTAAAACATTATTTGATATATCTGGACTATATCCCAAATTTGACAGGATTGACTTTAAATCTGGCAAAACACCGATTTTATCTGTTAACGGATTTTGGGATTTGGTACCTGTATTTTGATTACTTAGTATATTTCTTAATTCAGCTGGTTTATATGGACGACCTAAATGTTCTTTAGCCACACCTTGTATTGAAGTCGCTGCTCCAGCAATAATTGGAGAAGCACTAGATGTACCACTAAAGCCTGTTGTATAGAGATTTTTAGTAATCCTATTAGGCTCAGCACGAGTTGTATCTACGTTTTCTCCCCAACCATAAACATCAATTCTACTACCATAATTTGAAAACCATAAACGTTTATGAGGAACAGTTGACGATGCGGCTCCAATCATTATAGCTCCTGAATCTTTAAAGTCCGGACTATTGCGATTTAATACCTGTTTTCCATTCCGATCTCTAAATTGATCAAGGTCATTAGAACCATTTGCCCCGGCTTCTATCACAATAATTCCTTTATCCGTTCCAGCTCGTATTGCATCAAAGATATCTGGCTGTACTTCAACAGGTAAATATTTATCTCCATATCCATCATATGAAGCTTGTGCCTCTAATAATAAAATATCCCCAGCTTGTAAATTATGTACAGCATTTATTATCGCATCAGCCGTATTATACGACCCATCACCTCTTATTTGGGATACTACTTTGACCTTAGCCTTTGGTGCAATTCCTATATTACCAACCTTATTATCTTCAGCAGAAACAATCCCGAGAACAGATGTTCCATGACCAACGTGTTGATCTATATTTCTACCAGATATAAGCTCAACTTTTTGATTTACTAAATCTTCATGGTCTAATAGCCACCCATACTCCATATCTACAAAAGTAGTTCCTTTTCCATCTCCACCTTTAATGCTCCATGCATAAGATGCATTAATCCCATATGGTGCTTCCTTAAGATATCCCTGGTTTAAAAATCTTGGATCGTCGTAAGGGTTAAGCGATACAGTAGGTAATTGTACTTCTGGTAAAAGAGTTGGTTTTTCTTGCATATATACTTCTTCAACAAGATAAGATTTCTTAAACTTGTCCATCAATGTTTCAGCTGTTACTTTATTAGGCACTTCTACAATATAATAATCTAGCAAATTAGAAGATGAATTATTTTCAGTTTCCCTCGTATGTTTATCGATGTTTTCAATCTCTTTCGGATTTACAGATGTAAATAAACGCTTTAATGTTAGTTGCGGAAATTCAGAGAAGATTTTTACTAATTCTGAATCGCTACCTTCATCTTTTATTTGATTTTCGAGCCCATCCTTATACGGGAAATTCACTTCACTTTTGAACTTTACAATAATTTGATCTTCTTCTTTAATATCTGCCTCAGATTGACTTATATTTTTTACAGGACCTTTCGAATCTGCATACACTACATTGGGATTTTCATGAAATTTAATTAGCTCTAATCCTGTAAAGGCCGTAAGTGCAATCGTAGAAACGAATATCCCTTTTATAAATTTCATAATGAATACCTCTATTCTTATTTCTTTATATAACAATTTATAGATTGTTAAAGGTTCTACTTTGAATAAATAACTCAACATCACTTGTGTGTATTCATAAATTATTTTAAAAAATCTTTTATTATACACTCAACAGGTTGTTTATTTTTTATATACAAATGAACTGTTAACACCTATACCCTTCCCTTCAAACAACACAACAATTGTCCTCATGATATGAAATATAAGTGAAAGCCCTTTGAAAAACGCCAAAAATATTAAAAATTCACTTATAAACAACCGGATAATTTTATTTTTATATTACTTTATAAATAATTCTTTCTAATTGCTAATATTTCCATAGTAGATGGCGGCACGTTTTTCTAACCATATTAATCTTATTGGACAAAAAAATGATGAATGTGATGTTAAAACTAAGACAAGCTACCTATAATGGTAGTTGTGCAGTTTGTGAGATAGAAGAATGTAATTTGTATGCTACGATCTGACATAATTCTAATGGTATGGAATGTATATTTCTCCGTAAAAGTAACTTGCTTTTATCTTTTTTAAACAATTTATTGTATTATTTTCATCTAATTAGGCACAGAAACAATTTAAAAATTCTTACTACTTTTTAGGAAAAACGTTTTTAGGGTACATTTTAAAATAGCTCTTTTCTTTAAAATGTTTCTGTGCTTAATATTTAAAATATCTTATGTCAAAATTTCCCGCAACTAATATGTTAAATGATTTATAATTATATATAATATGGAATATTATAGTTAAATATTCCATATTATACTCTATTAAATATAGCGTATTTAACTTATTATGAATTAATCTGTTAGTCTAAGTATGAATTATTAAGTATGTTTTGTTTATAATTGTCACAATATAATTTTATCTTCGACGTTTTAATTACTTATAGAACATTTACATATGTTATAACTGTTATTTATGAGATAAAGAATCTCTCTACATATAAGATTTACTTAATTTAGATTTTTTCTCTCTCAATCATTTTGTCGAAAAAAGTCGAATCTTCATATTTTTTCTTTATCTTTTTGTTGTAAACGTTTTATTTTCGTGTTACCATCTTAATCAAACAATAGATGGTAACAAACTTAAAATATTTCTTTCCATTAGACACATATAAACGTTCGGTAACAACATGAAATTATGGTCAAAGAAATATGAATTACCTGATAAAATATTCAACGGGATTTTTAACACCTAAATTTTCTGTTAATTCAGAATGTAGAACTTTAACATTTTGTCCCTAAGCAAAATTTACATTTTAGCGTGGTAAACCCAAAAAGCTAAATCACCCACCCAAATCAATACATGATATATCCTATTATATCTAGCGATCAGTCATGAGAAAAAGATTTCTTCCTAAGAAAACTTAGCCAATTAATAAAAAGTGTCTAAATTACTATCTTTATTACCATCTATTGTTGATAACATATTTACCAACTATAAAAAAGAACCTATTGAAGGTTCTTTTTTATTATAATCATTAGCATTTCAATTATTGATAATCATTGGTGTTGAATCTTTATTCCCTCAGCTGCAATTAAGCATATGCATCCTTTTATATAACAAGTTGTTTCATGCGATCCTATTTATTCTTAACATGCCTCTTTAACCTTTCAAAAGTTTCTTTACCCATTTGAATTTAGTTATCCATCTTACAAAAACGATATCTGTTCTTACTCTGGCTTCATTCCTCTTGAAAAATATTTTAACGTTTAACTAACATCTGATAGAGATAAGGAACTAATTTCTGGATTTTTGTTAACTCGGTTTATATAGGTTTCTTTTATTTACACTTGCGTACTTATATAGATACGGTGATAATTTTACTTTTTGTTTTTTTATTTTTATAAGACTATGTTCCGAATGATGGATCATCCACATTTTTATATCTAATATAGAAAGAATTATGTCTGTTTCAAGTGACATTTTGCTTACCTCCTTCTTTCTTAAGTGTTATGTATACATAATATCTCTTAAATCTAGAGCTGATTTGAAATATATATAGTTTTCCTGTGAAGTCTTTATATTGTTTTCTAGTAATTCTCCATACAAACTCCAGATAGTAAAGTTATAATGGCTACTAGAGGTGATATAATGATCAACCATCATATTCTTGTAATAGAAGACGACCAAGAAATTCAGGAATTAATTAAACAATTTTTATTGACACAACAGTATACAGTTGAAGTTGCATCAGATGGATTAGAAGGAATGATACAATTTAATAAGCAATCCTTTGATTTGATTCTTTTGGATGTGATGATGCCAAACCTTAACGGATTTGAAGTTGCGAAAATGATTCGAAGTCAATCAAATGTGCCAGTTATTATGCTGACTGCGTTAGAAGAAGAACAAGATCAAATGAAAGGATTTGATCTTGGAATCGATGATTATATTACAAAACCATTCTCTTTTCATGTTTTGATTAGACGAGTCGAAGCAGTACTAAGAAGAAGCAATGATAAAAGCTTAGATAATCATTTCGTATTTAAAGAATTGCGTGTCGATGTCGACGCCTATAAAGTATATGTAAATGAAGTTGAAATCTCCTTAACAACGAAAGAATTCGAAATTCTGCAACTACTACTTCAAAATGAGAAAAGAGTACTCCCAAGAGAAAGCATCGTAGAAAAAGTTTGGGGATACGATTATATTGGAGAATCACGAATAATTGATACACATATGAAAAACATACGAAAAAAATTAGATATCCCATACATTAAAACAATAAAAGGCATTGGTTATAAAATCGATGAATAGAATCGTAAAAATCATGAAAATGAAGCGAATTACTTATAAACTTTTTATGACTACATCCCTCATTTTGTTAGCCTTTGCAGTCATGATTTATTTAACTTTATACTTTTTTCTTCCTACATTTTATGAACAATATAAAACAGAGCAACTTGAAAACGGAATGGAAGAAATAATTGATAAATCTAAGAATCTTACTTTTCAAAATGCACAACCGCTTTTTGAGGAGTATATGCAAAAAAATAATGCAATACTCAGATTTCCAGATTACGAAAGAGTAAACGTTTATTCTACTCCTTATACATTTATTCAAGGAAGTGTTACTCAAGCAGCACGAATAGGGAGTTCAAATAGCCTGAACAAATCATATGATATTCCATTTCAGGATGGTAACCAAACCGTCATAGTATACGCAACATTTCAACCTATTGATGAAGCTTCCAAAGTTTTGGTACGTTTCCTTCCCTATATCAGTATTATTGTAGTTGTTATTGGGATAGGAAGTGCTTATTTATTTTCAAGGTTCATTACAAAGCCTCTCATTTATATTAATCGAGGGGCACAAAAAATGGCGGATTTAGACTTTTCTGAAAAAATCGAGATTCGTTCTATGGATGAATTAGGAGAACTATCTAATAGCTTGAATGATATGTCCATTAATTTACAACAAACTATGTTTGATTTACAAAAAGCAAATCAGCAATTAAAAAGTGATATTGAAAAAGAAAGAGAAATAGAAACCAAACGCAGAGAATTTTTTGCAACTGTATCACATGAATTAAAAACCCCTCTCACTATTATGAAAGGATACTTAGAGGGGATGATATATAATATTGGTCCTTATCAAGATCGTGACCAATACTTAAAGAAAAACCACCAAATTATCGAAAAGATGGAAGATCTAGTTCGTGAGATTTTAAGTATGTCTAAATTAGAACAACATACATTTAAACTACAATTAAAAGAAATAAATCTCTCCGAGTTAATGGATATAATCACAAAAGATCTCAGTTTTTTTGCTTCTCAAAAAGACATTCAAATCATAAAACAGATTGATTCTAACCTTTCTGTCTATACAGATCGGGCTCTTTTAGAAAAAGCCTGTAAAAATATTATTCATAATGCAATTATGTATTCTCCGAATAGCGAGAATGTATATATACAGCTAACTCAGGACTCAAAACAAAAATGTATCTTAATTCAAATTATCAATACAGGTGTACAAATTAAAGAAAATGATATACAACATGTCTTCGAACCATTTTATCGAATTGAAAAGTCAAGAAATCGAAATACTGGTGGGAGTGGCTTAGGATTATATATTGTAAAACAAATTTTTGAAGCACTAGGTATAGAGTACTGTATTAATAATGTAGAACAAGGTGTACAATTTGTTGTTAGTATTCCAATATCTGAACAATAAACAACCTCCCCTACCAATTGGGGAGGTTGTTTATTATTGCTTTTTAAAATACCCTTATACAATACTTACCCAGTATTAGATGTATTCAACCTACAAACCAAGCTAAGAGTTTTGACTTTACCAGTTCCAGATGAGCCTAAAATAGTTTGAACTAGAATTGAATTCGTATGTATATGATCAAAAAAAGTTAAATCAATTTACAGGAGTGATCTGTTCAAAATCAGACTACTTTTGCTCTGTTAATTTCACCATTTTTGTTATTTTTTCACCATTGCGATAAACTGTCACTTTAATTGTATCCCCCGATTTTTTCTTTTCATATAAATACTTGCGGAATTGAACAACGTTTTCTATTTTTTGTTCATCCAATGCAATCACAACATCATGCTGCTGTAATCCTCCTTTTTCTGCTGGTGATTGATTCGATATGCTCCCCAACACGACACCATTTATTATCTCTTTTGGCAGTTTTAATTGATCACGTGCAGAATTCGTAATTTCCTCCACATTAAATAACTGTACACCTATCATTGGACGTTTAACCACGCCATCTTTTTCCAATGATTCTAGAACTGTTTTAGCTATATTAATTGGAATTGCGAATCCGATTCCTTCAACTGCTTGTTGTGCAATTTTACTTGAATTAATTCCAATGACCTCACCTTGCTCATTAAATAAAGCCCCTCCGCTATTCCCAGGATTAATAGCTGCATCTGTTTGAATCACCTGTGCCTGCCAATCCACTTGTTGATTTCCAAGTGTGCTAACAGGTATTACTCGATCCTTACTACTAATAATCCCCTTTGTTACACTTCCTTCTAACCCTAATGGATTCCCAATAGCAATTACAGATTCTCCTGTACGAATTTTTTCCGAATCTCCTAGAGTTGCTACTTTTTTCACATCTGTTCCGTCAATTTCTAATATAGCTAGATCTAATAATGGGTCTGTCCCTACTACTTTAGCAGTAAGCTTTTTACCATTATTCAATTTTACTTCTATTTTATTTGCACCGTCTATCACATGATTATTTGTGACAATGAAAACCTTATTTCCTGTTTTTTTATATATGACACCTGATCCTGAACCGGCTTCTTCTGATTGTTCTTGTACTGCAAATGGATCTGCATTTTTTTGATAGTTAATGACACCTACTACAACTTCTTTTGCATCTTCAATCATATTTTGAAGACTATTCACACCTTCTGGTTTGTGCGAGACAGGAGTAACCTGATTCACCTCGTTATTTTTAGCGGATTGACCTGTACCTCCTTTGATCTCATCTATATATGGAGTGGTCAAGCCAATAGTAATTGACCCGATCATTGCACCAATTATTCCGATAAAAAAATAACCAGTTTTTTTACCGTCTCTACTTATGTTCTTTCCTGTTTGTTTTGTATCATAGTGTCCCATTATGAACACTCCTTTCTCCTTTTATGTCACCTGGATATTCCCAACTTAATATTTTCACTATAAGCCCTAAATCTGGAGTGTACATGGAGATAATCAGTAGTTTATCAAGAGTTGTAAATCTGGTTCTGGTGCAAAAGCTTCAAAATATCTAAAAAAAGTCTTTCAGACTTGGACATACTGATACTATTATTCTAAAAAAGGATCTGATTGGTATGGAAAAGCTAAATCTATTCTTTCAGGAATAGAAGCGATGCATATCATTAAAAAAGGCCAACTTATTTTACGGGGCAAGTCTGTCCAAAATGAAGTGAAGTTTATTCATCAACTATTCGGAATGGCTGCATAAGAATAGATTCCATTAGGAATCTATATACCTCTTCAAATAAATACAATCTTTGCACCAGAACCCTCTAATAAACATACAAAAAGTTCCCTGCTTTATAACAGGGAACTTTTTTGCATATTATTAACCTACAAATCTAAAATCCCTACAATCTGACGAGCTTTAGAATTATCAATATAATAATGCATCTCTAATCCTCTTCTTTCCGCACGGAGTACGGTTCCTCTCAATTTTGATAAATACTGTGAAACAGTGGATTGCGGAAGTCTTAATATTTCTGCTAACAGTGTAACATTACGCATTTTATGATGCATTAACTCATTTACAATTTGTAATCGTACTGGATGTGCCATTACCTTTAATAAATCTACATCCTCTTCTGGAATTCCTATTACATCTCGATCACTTTTTAATGCTATCATTTTATATTCTCCTTTATTATTTATTTCTATTATCCTTATAAATAGTACTCATATATAAATACCTTTTGTCCTGTTGAGAAAATAAATTCACTATCCGCTCTTTAGATTAAATAAAGGAAAAGAACTACATATTTATTAAGTTATACGTTCTTCCACCAAAGAAGTAATCTCTTCAATTTTTATATATAGGGATAGCACCACATCGCTATCAAGATAAGAAAAGCAAATACCCCCAAACGAGAAAATTGACATGTCCAGATGAAAATGTACAATTTTTTATTTTAGGGGCGTTATAAAGTTTTTTAGTTAATGTGGTGATACCCATCAACTTAAGAATGGAAACAAAGTGTACTTTCATTTTGTGGGGTAAAGCATTCCTAAAATAGAAGCATACTCTTAATAATACGCATACCAAATAAACCCTATCGTTTTATTAAAAGTCAAGGAAATAGTAATGAAATCCTATATTTATGCGATTGAATATAATGTCACACATTTTATAAGGTAAAAAGGAAAGGATAGATGAACAGGAGAGTATACCTGTTTACATCTATCCTTTTTTACAACAATATGACCACATTTACTACTACAACAAATTTTCATATAGTTACTGAACTATTTTTTGAATAACCAAATTAACCTCTTCGTTAACTTTAATTACGAATAAATGGTCCCCTTCACCTTCAATTGGATCAACTACATCTTCATTAAAAGATTCAGCGTGTTGTCTACCATATCTATTAAACTAGCGGTTTTTATTTTCCCTGATTCCTTTCCATACCTAAGGTACCCAAAAGTCCACTGGATTCCCGAGGCTACCATCCACATTTGTGTCTCTGAAAAGACATTTTGTGCCACTAGACGTAACTGTAGATTTCTGAACAAGCAAAATCACGAAAATACACACAAAGTTAGATTATCATCCATTACATTACTGTTTTGCTTCGTTCGAATAGAAAAACTCGGAAGAACGCCACTTGTTCGATATCTCCTCAATGTGATAAGGTGTCGTTCTGCAGCATCCACCTATTAAACGTGCACCTGCTTGGTACCATTCTTCAGATTGAATATCCAACGCGTTACATTGTTCATGACCATGCCATGTTTTTGTTTCTGGATTATAAGTTTCACCAGAGTTTGGATAAACAATAATCGGTTTTTTGGTGTTTGCCCTCAACTCTTGGATTGCACCAGTCACAACGGTTACTGGCGCACAATTGATGCCTATCGCTACAATTTGTTCACTTTTCTCAAAAACTCGTGCACACTCCACGAGTTTCATACCTTCACTAACCTCTTTCTCATTTTTTAGCGAAAAGGAAAGCCACGCATATGTTGCTGGAAATTCACGCAATAATGTATCTAATACTCTTGCTTCTTGCAGGGAAGGGATCGTTTCAAATGCCAATAGATCTGCACCTGCTTCGATTAACGCAGACATTCTCGAACGGTGAAAGTCTGCTAATGTTTTATCTGTCACACCATAGTTGCCTACATACTCTGAACCATCTGCAAGGTAAGCCCCGTACGGTCCAACTGATGCAACAACCAATGGTTTAGGCCTATTCGTTCGCGTATTTTCCTTCCAAAAATCATCTCTTGCCCTTCTTGCGAGTAACACCGTTTTCTTAATTAATTCCAAAGCTTCCTGTTCTTGTATTCCACGCGCGGAAAAACCACTAATAGTAGCTTGATAGCTTGCTGTTATGGCACAGTCCGCTCCAGCACGAAAATAGTCCGAATGAACCTGATAGATTAGTTCCGGATTTTCTAGTAACACACGTGCCGACCAAAGGGGATCGTCCAAATTACATCCATGCGCCTCCAATTCAGTAGCTAATGCTCCGTCAAGAAGCATAATGGAATGTTGGGATAAAATAGCATCAATTGGGTTGATTTTGTTCGACATAATCTACGCCCCTCTTTTTTAGATTTTTTGTTAGATAATAACTTCCATAGCAAAATAAAATAAACGGTATGCCGCAATATAAGGCAATTCTCTGTGTTGGATCGAATGCAATTCCAATACACGATGCCAGACAAAGGATAAAAGAAGCAATTGGTACTAATGGATATAGTGGTGTGCGATAAATCAAGTCCTTTTCAGAATTTCCTTCTTTCAAAAATTGTCTGCGAAATAGGAACTGGGAAGCACTAATACTCATCCAAACTATAACTACTGCTAGACCGGAAATGGAAACAAGTACGATATAGACAGTATCTGGTGCCACAATACTTGAGAGCAAAGCCAACGCTCCACCCACCATGCTGAAAATGACGGCGTTGATTGGAACACCTTGCTTCGTCATTTTCCCAAAAATCGGGGATATCGTTTTCTTATTAGCAAGCGACCAAAGCATTCTAGAAGAGGCATAAAGGCCTGAGTTTGCCGCAGATAAAATGGCTGTTAAGATAACGAAATTCATTATGTCAGCTGAATATGGCACCCCAATTCGTTCTAGAACTGCAACAAAAGGGCTCTCTAATACCCCTGCATCGGAAATAGGCAATAACGCAGATAAAACAACAATCGTTCCTACAAAAAAGATGATTAATCTCCACAGAGTAATTCGAATGGCCTTCGGTATCATTTTTTCCGGGTTCGCTGTTTCTCCAGCTGCAATGCCTATTAATTCTGTTCCCGAAAAAGCAAAATTAACCGCAAGCATGGTCATCATAATGGCCGTAGCACCATGAGGAAATAAACCTCCACTTGTAAAATTAGAAAAGAATGGTGCTGCTTTTGAATGAGTCATCGGAAGAAACCCTAGCATTGCCGCTACTCCTAAAACAATAAAAAACACAATAGCTATAACCTTTATCGATGAAAACCAAAATTCGGATTCGGCGAAAAATTTAACAGTCAGGACATTTAATACAAAGATCAAAATGGCAAAAAGAGCACTCCATACCCAAACATTAACCGATGGAAACCATCGCTTCATAAGTAATCCTGCGGCTGTAAATTCAGAACCTAAAGCAACAGTCCAAGTTAACCAATACAACCAGGCTACTGTATACCCTGTACCCGGTCCAATGTATTTAACTGCATAACTATGAAATGCGCCCGTTTCAGGCATATGTACGGAAAGCTCTCCTAAACATAGCATAACTAGATAAACCACTAGCGCACCAATCAGATAGGATAGAATTGTTCCAAACGGGCCAGCTTGTTGAATAGTGTAACCCGAGCTTAAGAATAAGCCAGTTCCAATCACCCCACCAAGTGATAGCATGACTAAATGACGTGCTTGCATTTTCCTTTGAAATTCTCGCCCATTTTTGTTCTCCATTTCTACTCTCCTTTAGTTACTATCCAGAAAAAAATAAAAGCGCACTCTAAAAAAGAGGGCGCTACTGACAAATAAAAACGGAAGCTCTCATCTATCAGGATTATCACCCGCTGGAATTAGCACAGTGTCTACTTAAGCAGACCTGTTGCTGAGGTTTCATAAGGCCAGTCCCTCCACCTCTCTGGATAAGAAATATTTTTTTATAACCTTATCAATCCATTCAATAACTGTCAAGATAATTCTGTTTTTTAAAAAAATTATCTATTATAGAAATACAAAAAATAGAGTATTACTATAACTGCAACCCACTCCTTCTTGGGTATTATTTAAAAATCGAACATACAAAACCTCATTTATTTATGATACGGTTCACAAGCACTTCCTCAAAATTTAATGCACTTCTAAATATCTTCTTACTTCTTTGGCTATGGGGTCACCATACATAACCATCAACTCAGGAGATTTTAATACCCTCCAATATCAAAAAACGTTATCCTTTCTAAACAAGCTAAATTAGAAAGGATGATGTTTTCTTATGAATCTCTCGATTCAAGATGAATTATTACCATTTGCAGAAGAATTACAACGATATGTTACACCTGTATTCTTAGAAGAACTTGCAAGAGAAATAGGATTTATAAAGCGAAAACGTAAGTTTTCTGGATCAGAATTAGCTGCTATTTGCATTTGGATTAGACAAACTAGTTTCTTATCTAGCAGATTTCATTTTTGTTTTTTATAGAAGATTGATTATTTAGATACCGTATTCTCATTTTTGTTCAATATCATGTTTAGCGTTGCAGCCGCTTTAGGCCATCCAACGTAAAAGGCCATATGTGTTATCAAAGCAATAATTTCCGTTTCGTTAATTCCATTCTTTTCAGCTAATTGTAGATGAAATGGTAGTTGCTCAGTATTACCGATACTAATTAGAGCAGATAGTGTACATAAACTTCTTTCTCTGGATGTTAAAATAGGATCTCTCCATACTTTTTCGAATAATATGTTTTCACTATAATCAACAAAATCGGGAGCCATATCTCTCATTTTCTTTCGTATATTGGACTCGATACGATCATTCACTATTTTTTCACTCCCTTATATTAACCATTTGTGCTATACCTTGACCAAATGACCAGTTTTCAACAGATGTCTCGTTTAATGTAATAAAAATATCTGTTGTAGAGATGTTTAAATGATTAGAAATAGTTTTTGATATGGATTGATACAAACTCTTTTTCTGATTTATTGTTCTTCCTGGCCCACATGTAATAGAAACATGCATTATTTTTTCTGTTCTCTTTTCCTCTCCTTCTAAGAGATAATGTGGATCGTAAAAAAATTGATTAGGGGGGTAAGGTAAAAACATTTGAAAGTAATCATTTTCTGGGATTTTAAAATGTTCAATCAATGAATGATGAATACTATTACTTACCGTTTTTAGCTCTTCTTTATTCAATTGACCATCTGGATAATAAACATTAACAAACGGCATATTTTCACTCCCTTTCTTATGACCTTATTTTACTTCCATTACCTCGATTTGTATAATTGAAAATACATCGTATAATTATCAATAAAACCGATGAAGATGGGGTGTGAAGATGGAAATAAAAGAGTTAAATACATTTAAGATGATTGTCGAAGAAGGTACTTTTTCACTGGCAGCAAAAAAATTAAACTATGCTCAATCAACTGTAACAACACATATAAAAAAGCTGGAGAATGAACTTGGCTTCCTTCTATTTGATCGGGGGTGGGATGCGCGATTAACAGAGGAAGGTACTTTATTTGCAAAGGAGGTAGATAACTTATTAATGCATTGGGATTATTCAATATCTCAAGCACAGCGCATAAGTAATGAGGAAAAAGGGAGAATAAGAATAGGGCTAACAGAATCTGTTGCAAAAAAGTTAATGCCATCTATATTAAACTATTTAGACAATGAGAAACCATATATACATTGTGATTTTGTTGTAGGGAATACAGCACTTTTATCACAACTATTAGAACAAAATAAAATTGATTTTGCTGTTTGCGGAAACAACAAAAATAGTTCCAATATGAACTTCACTCCACTTTACAATGAACAAATTGAATTTATTGTCAATAACCCTCACCATCCAATATTACACAAAGAGTCAATTGAAGTATTCGATATCATTAATTATCCTATTTTAATTGGAGAGAATAGTTGTTATTATTATCAATCTGTGAATGCCTTTTTATCAGAAAATAATTTATCTTTTAAAAGAGTTTACAATTGTAGTGCATTACACCTTATTCCACAAATGGTTTTTGGAAATGCAATAGGTATTATTCCTAAGGGAACTATTTTAAACAAAGGTAATATATCATTTAAGGTTAAAGGATTTGATCCCCAGATGCCTATAGGATTATTAATTTCTTCTAAAAACAGCAATTATTTGAGCCAGACAAAACAACGACTTATGAAATTAATTGAATCGTTATTGTGATAAATAATGATTTCTCTTAATAATTATCTATATTTGTTTGATTAATTTTTCAAAACAGCTTTTAAAGCCGGAAAATAATTAAAACAGCAATTAAATAATAGATACACAACAAAAAAGGATCTGCTACTTACTGCAGATCCTTTTTTGAATCGGTGTACATTTGTTAACTCTTACAAGCGTTTAATGTGTTACATTTTTTACGTGCTTTAATTTCAGCCGGCTGAGCACCAAGCCAATAAGTTGGAAATGCAGTCCCCTCGGTGACACCGCCATCACGATGCATGTAATAACGTTCATCATAATCATTTTTAAAGTTCCCTTCAAGTGCAAGTTCTACCCATTCTGCACCAAAACGGAAAATTTCTGCAGCTACTCCACCAAGCGGATGGAATTCATTCTCGTAGACGCGCAGCTCCTTTGGTGCTTCTACAAGCTCATAAAGACTTAATGCTTCTTCCAAACGGGTTAGTTCATCAAATTCTCCTATACCCATGAAGACTGGACAAGTAATCTTTGGAGCCAATTTCCATAGGTTCATCTGGCTACTCAGCTCGTTTTCAAAGGCAACCTCATCAGTGTAGCCAGACATGTACATAAAGTTTGCTTTGAAACTCGGCTGTGCTCGGTTGAAGATGGTATCAAATTCGCCATATACACCTTCAAAGGTTGCTATAGCGTTTATACGATTATCACTCGCAGCAGCGCGCATCCCCCAATACCCACTCATACTGATACCAAAAAATCCAATCCGATTTGAATCAACCTCAGGTCGTTTGGATAGAAAATCGATATAACAACTAACGGCGCGTTCGTAATTAGTCAAATCAACTTTTAGACCTCCTGATACAGATTCACCTTGACCTGGTCCTTCAATTGATAGAGCTACGATACCACGAGACGTATAATAGCGTTGCGCAATCTGTATATAGTCTTCCTTAATCATATCCATACCTGGGCCTAATATTACTGCTGGTGCATTACGAATTTCACCTGAAGGTAAATGAAATAGTGCATATATCTGTTTGCCTTCAAATTCTAATACTATACGTTGTACCGTTCCCCCTCCAAGTGACGAAATAGCTGCCACACATTCGTTACAACGCTCTCGAAACGCTAACTTTCGTGGATCATCATTAAAATATGAATATTGTGCACGTCCCCACATAACAGCAGCTCGCTGATACAAATCACGGGCAGTAACTGTAAATCCTTTTTGTTCATAATGTTTTGCTCGTTCTTGAGCTTGAGCAGCAACCGTGGCCCATGCTTTTGGTATCATTGCTCCACTCTTTACTTGAGAAAATACTTTATCAAAATCAGTGTGGTCGTGTCCTAACTGTTCCATAGTTGCCTTTGCTTCAGGGTGCAAAGCATCAAACCCACCAAGTGCAAGAGCTATATCTAAAGCCCATCCTTGAGATTGTGAACGTTGAGTCATAATAATCATCCTTTACAATATAATTAAGTACTTAATGATTAAGTACTTAATTAATATGATGAAGTATACTATCTACTTTTGTCAAGTCTATAAACTAAGTCGTTTTATTTAGGATTCAAAATAAGTAGATATACTATTGCTTGGAAAAGAACAGCAAATCTATACTTAATTTGACTCTACTCTTTTCCATATGTTATTGTTAACTCCATATAATTAAGTACTTAGTTAATAAGAAAATGGTGATATTATGACAAATTCTATAAATAAGATAAATGCAATAGACGAACTTAGTCATGCTATATATAGTCTGACTGCAGCCGATGGACGTTTAAGAGGGCGAGCTACTCGTACATTAGGAGCAGTTTCAATGGTCCATGCTCGAACTCTTAAAGTATTAGCTGAAGAAGGCGAATTATCAGTCAAAGAATTAGCTGATCGAGCAGAAACTACCGCCGCTGGTATTACTCAATTAATCAATGGATTACAACAAGCAGGCTACGTTGAGCGTGTTCGTTCAAATAACGACCGGAGAGTTGTCAAAGTCCGGCTTACGCCTAGTGGTTTAAATTGTCATTTAGAAAGGGAGGAAAAACTAAAACATATTCTTAATGCGAACCTTTCAGATTTTGATGCAGAACAAATCGAGAAATCTTCTGAAATAATTAGGTGCCTAGTTCATGTGCTTGATCAACTATAATAGTATTCTAAAGCTTTCTTAGGTTCTTAGAACTAACTCCATCGCCATTAAGTTAAGCAATATATCACCAGCAAAATTGAAAAATGGGCTGAATACTCAAATATAACTGTAAGATTTTGAACTACTCCCACTTAACGACTTTGCGGCCTTTTTGAAGTGGGAGATTTCTGTGAACATCGGTGTATCCACCAGTTATGTTAGCAGGATCCGTCCGTAGTTCCTATGGTGGGAACTGAAGTGTCTTTTACGTTGCCTCACCACGCTTCCTACTTTAGCTTGATTTTCGCAATTTCGGCAAGCGCGGGACGATAGGACGTTGAAAATTTTACGATTGCAACGAATTTTCTGCAACCAACCTCATATCTTCAGTTTTCAAAGATCAATCTGTACAAGTATATGGTAAAAAACATTTTGGCTTACACCAACCGACATGCATCCCCCACTTAAAATTGACGTTTTACACCTTCACATTTTTAAGAAAGGAGTCTTTTGTTAGAAATCGATAAAATCGCTCCAATTCCTATTCATTTGAACTCCCCCCACTTATACGATTCTTCCCTTACAGTTTACCATTGCCCCAGTACTATCTTTCTTCCCTTTTTCGAAGGATGCTTTGTTGCTTAAAGAACCTGAAAATTGAATTTAAGAGCGCAAAAAGTTTGTTTTTTAATTAATCAATTTATATAACTAGATAATCAATTTGTAATTTAAATATGGTAAGGTTTTGGTAAAGTGCTAGGTATTGATGTAAAAACATAGAAGAAAAATTACTAATTATATTGCAATTAGCAAAGGTTTGTATTCCATTGAGTGAAATTATTGAGGTAACCGAAGATAATACGTATGCTGGTGTTGAAAAAGCAGAAGTATTCCGAATTGGAACAGCATACGGGACAACTGATCGTAGTTTAATTAAAATCATAAAGTATACTTATCTATGTTCTGTTGCACAGTGTTTAAAACTAAGCTAAACTTTTGCAACAGAACCCATTTACTTTCCCTCTTCAAAAAATCGTAACTTTATTTCAAATCCACATTTAACCCTTAAAACAAAAAGAACTTGTAGGAATCTCTACAAGTTCTTTTTAGTTTCAGGTGAATATACGGGACAAACAAACTATCTTACAGATTCATCATAGAAACTACAGGGGTAATGCTTTGACAAATATATTATATAACAAATATTAACATCCATAGATTTTAATTTTGAAAATTATGTGAATTAAGAACGAAAGTAGCTTTTTTCTTAGCTATTATTAATTTCGTTTACTACTAACTTCTTTTTACTTAAATACACTGCTCGATCCGATTTTTTTGCAACTTCTTGTGAATGCGTAACAACAATTACACATTTATTCTCTTGATGAGCAAGCTCTTGAAACAACTCAATAATCTCTTTTGCTGTTTCTCCATCAAGGTTTCCTGTTGGTTCATCAGCAATCAATAAATCGACATTGCAAGATAGTGCCCTAGCAATTGCTACACGCTGTTGTTGC
Source organism: Bacillus sp. TH19 (assembly GCF_016651075.1). Lineage (NCBI taxonomy): Bacteria > Bacillati > Bacillota > Bacilli > Caryophanales > Bacillaceae > Bacillus > Bacillus sp. TH19. The sequence continues at coordinate 66,409 of NZ_JAEKEO010000001.1, forward strand.
CCGCCACTTAGTTGCAAGACATTTCGTTTCGCTTCTACTTCTGTGAGTCCTACCTTCTCTAATAATTCTAATGCTCTTGCTTTTTTATTTTGTACCTTCACACCTGTAATTTCCATTGCCGTTAGTACATTCTGAAGAGCGGTCATATAGGTAATCAAATTATACGATTGGAAAATTACAGATACATTTTGATTACGGTATCGATCCAAACCAATTTTTCGAATATCCTTGCCATTATATAGTACATAACCGTTTTTAGGTATGTCCAGCCCACAACCTAAGCTAAGAGTTGTGGTTTTTCCAGATCCAGAGGGCCCTAAAATCGTGTAAAAATGCCCTTTTTGAAAAGAAAAATTAACATTATCTAGTATCGTTACTTTTTTCCCATTACTTTCATAATAATAATCTAAGTTTTTAAATTGTAAAATCGTCTCCATATCGAGCCTCCTTATTCATCTTTTAAAAGAATTTGTTTTGGATTTAAGCGTAGAATAGATAATGCTGGAAGAAGCGTTGCTAATATAGCAATAGCTAGTCCAATTCCCCCCATTTTCCCTACATCCTCTCCCGTTACACTTACATCAATTTTATCAATTGGCTCCTTTTTTTGGTCTTGTAGACTACCACCAGGTCCAGCCACCATTACAGTACTATTTTGTGAGGTGTCTGTTTCTTCACTTGCTGTAGCAATTTCACTCGAAAGTAAGTTATTTCCTACGAATTGAGAAACTTTAGCTCCTGTTGTTATGGATAATCCAAATGCTAAAATAGCAATACATACTACTTCTACTACGAACTGCGCCATCAGTTTCCATTTTTTCTCTCCAATGGACAATAAAATCCCCATTTCCTTACGACGTGCTTTAATCGATAACATAATGATTAATCCTAAGATAATCGCACCTGCAATAGATACCATATAGATAATCATTTGAGACGTAGAAGCGATATTTTCGATAGGACCAATCATTTGTTTGTACAATGAATCATGTGCATCTAACTTAAAATAATTAAAATCAATATCAGATTTTTTTGCTTCTTTTTTAAATGCATCAATGTATTGTGGGTCGTTCAATAAGTACACAACTTGAATACTACTCATACCTTCATCTACTTCTAATTTTTTTAAAGTAGAGTAAGGCATATATAGTTTATTAGCTGGATTCATCATAGGAGGGGGATTTTGACCCATTGGTTGCTCATTCGTTTCGTAAATACCAATAATTTCAATTTCAAGAGTTTCCTTTTTATCCCCTGATTGAACTTTAACTTTATCTCCTACTTTCAAATTGTTTTGTTCCGCTAATCGTTTTTCCATTAAAGCTACATTCTGATCTTGCATCTGTTCTGTAATTGGTTTTCCATCAACGATTTTATTTTTTCCATTTTCAAAGCTTTCTTGTAATAAAGTCTTGCGAACTCCTTCTATCATAAGAGAAGAATTCATATCTATTTCTGTACCTGAACCTGATCCTCCCGCCGTTGCCACTCTAGCATTTCCTTTTCCTTCTCCTTCGCCTTCTGAAACTCCTACTAATTTAAATCCATCTGCAATTCCGAAATTATGGGTTATATAATTATAGTCTTTTACATGCTTGGACTTCGCTAATTGATCTGTTTCTTTTGTATTGAGCTGCGGCGGATTAGGCGCTTCTCCAGTTTCCCTTGCTTGTTTTCCTAATTTATCAAAATCAAGACCTAAAGTAACATCAGCACCCAGTTTTTTTCTTGCTGCATCAGCAGCTTTTTTTGATGCATTTTGGATTGTGAATCCTGCCAGCACTAAATTTGTAACAATCAGGAAGACTGCCATCAAAATTAATGATGTTCCTATTCTTTTTCTCATACTGAGAATTGCGCGTTTTATAAAATTCATTTTTCCTAACCTCCTTGATAGTTGTTATTGTATATACGCTATCTGGAGTTTGTATGGAGCTATTCCATAGTTTATCTGGAGATATAAGGAGTTTATGTGTATTTATCATTTTAGCCAAGAAGACTCCTTCCTCCAGGAATGCGAAGTGAGTAGGTGGGAGATGAATTTGCTTCGGACAAGGGATGGCAGGAAGCCATCTTAATTGTTCGACATACATAAACTGTTACTTCACTACCTATCGAATATACGTTTGTTGTATAATAGACACATATCGAAATGGGGGGTGAAACGAATGATAATCAATAAAGCATATAAATTTCGTATCTATCCAAATAAAGCACAAGCGAACCTAATCAATAAAACAATTGGCTGTTCTCGTTTTGTATTCAATCATTTCCTATCTCTATGGGATAATGCATACAAAGAAACAGGAAAAGGTTTGACATATGGTACATGGTCTGCCAAACTTCCTGCCATGAAGAAATAGTTTGTTTGGCTAAAAGAAGTGGATAGTATTGCGATTCAGTCGTCTGTTCGCAACCTTGCGGATGCTTATACACGCTTTTTCAAAAAACAAAACAGTGCCCCGCATTTCAAATCTAAGAAAAACAACGTACAATCTTACACCACAAAACAAACAAATGAAAACATTGCCGTTGTAGGAAACAAAATGAAATTGCCAAAACTCGGTCTTGTTCGATTTGCCAAAAGTCGTGAAGTAAAGGGACGTATTTTAAATGCTACAGTTAGACGAAACCCTTCTGGCAAATACTTTGTGTCATTGTTAGTTGAAACAGAAGTGCAAGAACTTCCGAAAACAAATTCTTACATTGGAATGGATGTGGGACTAAAAGATTTCGCCATTTTGTCAGATGGAACAATCTATAAAAATCCAAAGTTTTTTCGATCGTTAGAAGAGAAGTTGGTAAAAGCACAGCGTGTTCTTTCTAGAAGAATGAATGGATCTTCTCGCTGGAATAAACAACGAGTAAAGGTAGCTAGAATTCATGAATACATGGCAAATGCCAGAAAAGATTACTTGGACAAAATCTCAACTGAAATCATCAAAAACCACGATGTTATCGGTATAGAAGATTTGCAAGTATCGAATATGTTAAAGAATCATAAGTTAGCAAAAGCGATTAGTGAGGTATCATGGTCACAGTTTCGAACCATGTTGGAATATAAAGCGAAATGGTACGGCAAACAAATCATTGTCGTATCGAAAACATTTGCTTCAAGCCAATTATGTTCTTGTTGTGGATATCAAAACAAAGACGTTAAAAATCTAAACCTACGCAAATGGGGTTGCCCTTCTTGTCATACACATCATGATAGGGATATTAACGCAAGTATCCATCTAAAGAATGAAGCGATAAGGCTTCTAACCGCAAGGACTGTGGAGCTAGCCTAATAAATTAGAGTTCGATAGAACTCTTTACTTAGGAATCCCCCTCTTCTAAACGAAGTAAAAATGGGGGTAGTTCAATGTTGATAACTGACGGTATCATAATATTTAATTCTACAGCTTATTTAGAAGAGTCATGTACATTTCGAAGACGTTCTTGAATAAGTTTTATTTTTTCATTCACCTTTGATGCATATGTGAAATCACCATAACAATATGGATACCTAAAATTATTTTGATTTCCACCACAAGTGTACATCTCTGGATTTTGATCAACTTTCATCTTAGAAAACTTTTTAGCCGAATCTTCCGAGTGTTGTTTATCTTCTTGGCTGGCAATAAAATCAATATACCCTGGTCCCATATTATAGCTTTGAATAATTGTATCCATGCTAACATCTTTTTCCGTTCCATATTTGTACATTTGAGCAAAGTGTTTTACCCCTTGTTTAATACTCAGGCTTATCTCTTGAAGTTCATTTGGCCTTAATCCAAGTGACTCAGAAGACTGCATAGGGTCGTTGCCCTCACCTCTACTCTCTTGGTACATAATTCCTAACAAAACTGCAGTTTTCCCTCCTAAATCATATTTTTCTAATTCTTTTTTCAAGGTAGGCTCATATTGCAATAAACGTTTTTCGGTAGCAAGCACTTTATTTTTATGAACATTGGTTTTATGATTAAAATATAGTATTCCAAGCATTGTTCCTAAACCTAAAATACTAATAAATAATAATATAATAATTCGTATTTTACTCGTATTCTTCATATATTCCTCCTCGTATAAGAAATTCTATTTTTCAATGGCAATTGGTTATTTATAAAATATGTAGTGACCATCTATCCCCCGCTCCTTTTTAGACTGAAACATCAATTCTTTAAGGTTTAAAGTTTAATATAAAAATTTAAAGATAAGGTAAAGATAAGATAAAGTTAAGATAAAGGGCATTTTTTAGCGTACTTTAAAAAGGTATTGGTACAAACAAATATGTGGGACAACTTGTTGATATGAATGGATATAGTGATAAGCGAGAGGTTATCGTACAAGTTATTAGTTTTGGAGATATCATTTTAGAAGAAGATTTACCCTATCTTTTTAACGAATTCCTCGAAAGAATTCTCCTTCCTCAAGCGCATGAAGGGCGTAGCCCAGCGGTAGGTGGGAGATGAATTTCGGTTTGGCGTAGCCAAAAGGCTTTGCTTTTTATTTTGCCTCTGATATAATCAGTCTTATAAAGCGCAAAGGTTGGTATATCAATGAAATTAGACAGCAATAACCATTCAGTATTCTTGTTGTATTACCATCTTGTGTTGGTCGTAAAATTCAGAAGAAATGTGTTTGATGATGATATGTCAAACTATGCAAAAGACATGTTTGTCAGGTTATCCGAGAATTACAACATAACACTGGTAGAGTGGAATCATGATGTAGACCATGTTCATATTTTGTTCAAGGCACATCCGAATACAGAAATGACAAAATTTATTAATGCTTATAAAAGTGCAAGTTCTCGAGTAATCAAGAGAGACTTTCCACAAGTGAAAAAGAAACTTTGGAAAGAGATGTTTTGGTCAAAAAGTTTTTGCTTACTAACTACTGGTGGTTCGCCAATAGACGTAGTAAATGAATATATTGAAAATCAAGGTGAAAAGTGAGGTGAAATGATATGACAAAGCATAATAAAGCCTATAAATTCCGTTTGTATCCAACAGAAGAACAAGCATATCTTATGCGTAAAACCTTCGGTTGTGTACGTTTCGTGTATAACAGAATGTTAGCTGAACGAAAAGAAGCGTACGAAAAATACAAAGATGATAAGGAACAACTAAAGAAACAAAAGCTTCCAACTCCTGCGAAATACAAAGCAGAATTTGAGTGGTTAAAAGAAGTTGATTCATTAGCTTTGGCAAATGCTCAACTAAACTTGCAAACTGCCTATAAGAATTTCTTTAGTGGTCAAAATGACTTTCCGACATTCAAAAGTAAAAAAGACAGAAAGTCTTATACAACGAATGTAGTAAACGGAAATATTATGTTGCTTAATGGTCATATCAAATTGCCAAAACTGAAAATGGTACGTTTCAAACAGCATAGAGAAATACCACAAGACCATATGATCAAGTCATGTACGATTTCTATGACACCTACTGGTAAATACTATGTGTCCATCTTGACTGAATACGAAAAAGAGAATGTACAAAAAGAAGTAGAAACAGTTGTTGGATTAGACTTTGCGATGGATGGATTATACGTTAGTTCTGAGGATGAGAAAGCCAATTATCCTAAGTTCTATCGTGAAATGTTAGACCAATTAGCAAAGGCACAACGAGTATTAGCAAGACGCAATAAAGGGTCTGGGCGTTGGAATAAACAACGTATTCGTGTAGCTAAGTTACATGAGAAAGTAGCTAACCAACGTAAGAATTTCCTTCATCATAAGTCTAAAAATTTAGCTGCTAATTTTGATGTTGTAGCTATTGAAGACCTAAACATGAAAGGAATGTCGCAAGCACTTCATTTTGGAAAAAGTGTCGCTGATAATGGGTGGGGTATATTCATTTCTTTCTTAGCTTATAAACTAAACGAACAAGGAAAACAACTTGTGAAAATAGACAAATGGTTTCCTTCCACAAAAACATGTAGCAGTTGTGGAAATGTAAAAAATATGTCATTGTCTGAACGAGTCTATTCTTGCATATGCGGTGTAAATCTCGATAGAGATTATAACGCAGCTATCAATATCAAAAATGAAGCAATACGCCTATTAGCGTTAGCATAAATAACAATAAAATAACCTTTGGAACAAGGGAGTTAGCTCGGCTGTCTTAGGACGAATTCGTTAGCTATCAAAAGTAACGACTAACCGAGAAGCCCCCACTTCAAACAGTCCGTTAGGACGTTAAGTGGCGGGTAGTTCACTATACTTTATATAGAAAATTAAGAGATAAAATATAATAAAAAACGGCTAACCCTCCACGTAAGAGAATCAGCCATCACAAATAACTAATTATTTCATACTTGAGATATTATCACCCTTAGCGCTATACAATGAGATATTCGTTTAACCATTAAAAATTATTTAAAGGATTACTTTCTTCATTTTTTTACTATTTCATAACTTGCTTCAAATTTACTCATCGCATTTATTGCCGTCTAACAATCATCATCACACATGACTTAATACATTATTGAAAAGAAACAGTTCTACACTATGCAGGCTTTCTTTATGATTTTACCGCTAAATTTTTTATAAAACTCTCTATAGAATTCGCCTGGAATACACGGAAATAAGAAGATTGAACGTCGTAATGTTTGTCAGTAATGATAAGGATTGAAGGAAAGAATTTAGAAGTTTTCGGTTGCCAAGATTCATTATGCCATTCTTGGCTATGAAAGTATAACTCATATCTCTTTATCTTTTCTTGCATTATCTTTTTACTATACACTGACTTTTGAACTTCAATAAAGAATGGCGATCTACGCCATATAGTAAAAGCATCCGGCTCCATATATTCTTTCCCATACTTTGGTTCAACTTTGAATATTTTAGGATTTTCATAATGAACGAGTTGTTTGTATACGTCCACAATACCAAGGAAATGAGGGGTTTTTTGACTTGTCTTTCTGATAGAACTCGGTTGCGGAAAATAAATGTATGGGTGCTGCCAAACATTCGCATCAACATAGCCATCTCTTCTTAATCGTTTCATAACCGTATTACAGCAAGTTACCGCATTCTTTAAGCCTTGAAAATGCAAGTCAATAATATCGTCACGGGACATGCATCTAAATCGCTTCAAATCATTCAAAATTCCTTTATCTCTACTCTTCATCATCTAACACCCCAAATAACGGAATTTCTTCTTGCGATGAATTCTGAAGTATTTTCTCCTCTTTAGACGTGCAATATGGTTTAACAATTTGTTTCGCCTTACTTAATTCCAAATAAGGAGCTTGCACTTTCTTTAATCCATTTCGTTTTAAAATCATTTGGCCAGATTGCTCTAAGTGCTCTGAACCAGGAGTACCCATGATATTACTATTAATTGCACTATCACATTTAAAGCCGATTCTAACGGTCATATTTAGTTTTAACTTACCATCTAACACTTTCGCATCTGGCCGCTGCATACTAAGCATAAGAAAAACTCCAAGTGATCGACCGACTGCTGAAATCTTTTCAATTGTAGTCATACACTCTTTTTCATCTTTAAGCATAGCCACTTCATCGATAGCAAGTAGAATATATGGTTTTTGATGATCTGGATTTAATTTGTTGTAGGCATCAATATGATCAACCTCATATTCTTCCATAAGTTTTCTTCGTTCTCTAATTTCCTTCCACACCTTTTGAAGCATTATTTTCATTTCAATTTCTTCCATACAAACTTCTTTTACATGCTTCACTCTTCGCAAGAAATGAAATTCAGAGTTTTTTAAATCTCCAAGATACAAATGCAACGTATCAGGAGACATATATTGAATGAGTGTGGATAGTACAACACGTACCATACTACTTTTCCCGCTTCCCGTTTCCCCTGCAATTAATAAGTGCGGTGAATCGGAGTCAATCATATCGTACGCAATCATTTTTCCGAATTGGTCCCTGCCAACCACAACAGGTAAACGGTAACCTTTTAATAGTGGCTGCCACTCTTTATAATAATAATTGTACGATTTTAGCCCAGCATTTGAACGGAATACATGTAGGACAAATCTTTTCACATCACCTTCAATCGTAATATTCCGTCCTAATATTTGCTGAAAACAAAACCACTTCTTTTCAATCTTCTGTGGATCTAATCCGTTTGGTATGGTAAAAACATACCTCACGCTTTCTGCTGAAGAAGAAACATTATGTACCTTTGGATAAATAGGCACTTTTCCCCCGCGTGTTTGATGTTCCGTATATAAACCTGCTTTTCCGAACACCTCCATAAGCTGATTCCTTAACCTTTGCGTACGAAGCCACTCCTTTATAATCCCCATTACTCCCTTCCCTCCTTAAAACATGATTACGATACGAACAAATACATATCCAATCAAGCAAACTCCACCAATTCGCGTTCCGTGATAAATACCTTCACTTACAAATTTAGCTGCCGATATATAGTCATGTCGCACCAAGTATTTTTCTAACATGACTGCTCCGATTAAAATCGTTCCCATAACTCCTAATGCAATGTAAGTATGTAATACCTGATCCGACATATGAAGGAATGCGAAAGGACTTAATGAATTGTATTTACGTATTTTCTTTTCTTTATCTTTGTATGACCGATCCATAAACTCGCGAAAAGGAATTGTTTCTTTCCTAGCACGCATTTAAATGCCCCCTTTATAAACAGAATTTAGAATATAGATATTACATAGCTTCATCTACTTAATACCGTGGTAGTTTTACCTTGGTAGAAATCTTGATAAATAATGTGGTAATCATTCGCAACTTACTTTGGTAACCTCTTATTCTTCTACCTTAATAAATACCGTGGTAGCTGCTTTGATACATCATATTGTGGACAGCTTGTACATTATGTAAAAAACTTTTTCCGTCTATGCGAATAGTTTTTTACATTTATGTCCACAATGTTGAAAATAGGTTCAGGAGGGATTTAAGTGTTTTGGAAATTCGCAGGTAAAAACCGAACGAAATTAGGTAATTTTTTAGATCGGAATGGCTTCACCCAAAATGATTTAGAAAAGAACGCGAAATTAAGTCGCCCTACAGTTTCAAAGGCGTGCAATGATAAAGAATACATACCTAGTCCAACTGTAATGAAAAAAATTTTAAAAGTTATTAGGCAAATAAAACCCAACGTTAAATCCACCGATTTTTGGGATATGTAAAAACTGGCTAACTAGAGTCAGTTTTATTTTTTTTAAAAAAACCTTTATAACAGAACGCATATTCGTATATAATAAGAACAGACGTTCTTATTTAAGGAGGCATAACGGTGTATGACTACTCAATTTTGCCAAATCGAATTGTTTTATGTGTAGATCTTCGCAGCTTTTATGCAAGCGTGTCCTGTATCAAGATGGGCTTAGACCCACTGCATACTAAATTAGCTGTAGTAGGAGATGTGAACAGGAGTGGCTCCATTGTTTTGGCTGCAACACCACCATTAAAGGCATTAGGTGTTAAGAAAATGGCAAGGTTGTACGAAATACCACGGCGTAAAGACATTCTTGTAGTAAACCCAATCATGGGAACTTATATAAAATGCTCAAATTACATAACAAAATTAGCTTTACAATACGTTCCGATTGAGGATTTCCACCAATACAGCATCGATGAATTCTTTATGGATATTACAAATAGTATCCATCTGTTTGCGAATGAGCCATATGAATTTGCGTTGAAATTCAAACGTGAAATATATGAGAAAACAAGAATTGAATGCACAATTGGGATTGGGCCTAATCCTTTAATGAGTAAGATTGCTTTAGATGTGGAAGCGAAGAAGACAAAAGACTGCATCGCATATTGGAAGTACGAAGATGTACCCATAAAATTATGGCCGATACGACCACTTAGTAAGTTTTGGGGGATTTCGAGTAAAACAGAAGTAAAGTTAAATCGAAAAGGAATACATTCAATTGGAGACTTAGCGCAATACCCGCTCAAATACTTAAAACAAAGCTTTGGGGTTATTGGCGAAGAATTACACTTACATAGCAACGGCATTGATTTTAGCCGTATTGCAGAAAAATACATACCAACAACAACTTCAATGGGTAAGAGCCAAATACTCATGCGTGATTACACAATAGAAGAATTTCCAATTATCCTTCTGGAACATATCGAAGAAGTTTGTTATCGGATGAGAAGACAAAACAAACTAGCTCAAACAATCCATTTTTCCATTGGTTACAGTAAAAATTACGCTGGTGGTTTCAGAAAAACTCACACTATGAACCGACCAACTAATTTAACAATGGATATCTATCATATTTGTACATATTTTTTACATAAGTTTTATACCGGGGAACCAATTAGATCTATCAATGTTTCTTTAACCAACTTAATCAATGAAGGTGAAGAACAAATATCTCTTTTTGACAATGTAATACAACGAGAAAAAGAAATGAAATTAACGAAGGTAATGGATGAAATACGCACTAAGTTTGGTAAGAACAGCATATTAAGAGGAATTTCTTATACAAATAGTGCTACAGCAAGATACAGAAACACATTGTTAGGAGGACACAAATCATGAACAACACTAATATGCCAAAGGGACGAGGAATGGTGAAATGGACGCCATTTGCTGCAATGACAGAACAATTTGACGGTATACGTGAGATTATTAAGGAAAAGAATAAAGTAGCACGTCCAATCTTAACTTCTGAAGAAAAAGAACTTATCGAGAACATGTTATTATGCTCATTACTATCTGAAGAAGAGGTGTTGATTACATATTACGAAGATGGCTATTTGCTTACTAACTATATGACCGTAACTGATATTGATCCATTGAATTGTTCTATACTATGTACAGATGCTTTTTATAACAGGATTACTCTTAAATTTATGGATGTTGTTGATGCAAAATAAAAGCATTCAATGCAAAGTATAAATACTAAATGTGATGATTGCGCTCCCCCTTGAAATAAATGAATTCGAAGCTAAGGATATGAGACTATATTTTAAAGATATAATAATTGAAACATAAGTCAAAAATATCTTATAACAAAAGTGACTCTTGTTTTGTTAGCTTGATAGCGATGTGGCGATACCCCATGCCCATCAACTTAAGAGAACAAATCCACCCCAAAACGAAAAAATGAGCTTTTTTATTACCAATTAGCACAAAATCTCGTTCTGGGGGTAGTTGTATTTTCTTAGGTTGATAGCGATGTGGTGCTACCCCATATCCATCAAGCTAAGATTTTAAACACTTAAGGAATTTGTAAGTATCAAGTAAGAAAAACGAGAGCTTTGTTTCTTAATTTTAAAACTGTTGGTGGACGAAAAAAGGCATATAGAGTGTTTGGTTACAAAGATGGGGAAAAAAAATCTTTTCCGATTACATTTAAAACATTGAAACATGTAAGAACGTTTACCTACAAACATGCTCTCGAAAATCCTGGATGGTTAAATGCCAATGGTGATATTAGTGAATATAATGTTAAAGTGGATAGAGATGAATATAAAAATGTCTGGCAAGATAATGTTATAGAAAATGTATATAAAAATTACACTGATTTTAATAATTGGTAGCAGTAATTCTTAAACTGCAATGATTCCAGACTTATTTTTCACAAAAAGTTATGAATAAATGTAAAAGTATAAGGCAATTCACTCATATAGAGCAACAAGAAATCAAAAATGAAATTGATAAATAGATGACTGAAAATGTTTCAGAAATGAAACTAATTGAGGCATCTATTTTTTATTATGTAGGGAATATTGTTGTTCGAAGCAACGAATGTACGACTACGAATTGAATTTATTAGACATTAATTTTTATACCTTTGAAATTTTAATGAGTCCTAACCGTTTGTAAAGGTAATGCAAACAATATTATAAACGTTTATATTTTCATATCACCTTTACAAACATAAATGGTACAATTATGGTAGCAAATGTAAGGAGATAATTTCATATGGCAAATATTTATGGATACTTACGTGTAAGTACAAAAGATCAAAATGAACAGCGCCAGTTACATAAAATGATGGAACGCGGTGTGGAAGCTCGGAGAATTTTTGTTGATAAAGCAAGTGGACGAAATTTTGATCGCCCGCAATACCAATTGCTAAGAAAAATATTGAGTCAAGGTGATATTGTCTATATAGATGCTTTGGATCGTATGGGGCGAAATTATGATGAAGTCATTTCAGAGTGGAAATACATAACAAGAGAATTACAGGCTGATATTGTTGTTTTAGAAAATGAAACATTGTTTGATAGCCGGAAGTTTCGTGAGATGGGGGATATGGGCAGATTAATGGAGGATCAATTTTTATCTTTACTTTCTTATGTTGCAGATCAAGAGCGTAAAAAAATTCGTCAGCGACAAGCTGAGGGGATTGCTGTAGCTAAATCTCAAGGAAAACATTTAGGCCGTCCTCAAGTGAACCTTTCAACCTTAAGCAAACAACAAATACATATAATAGAAGAAACTCATTCAAAATGGAAGAGTGGAGAAATAACAGCTGTTATGTTTATGGAAATGGTAGAACTAAAGAAAAATACTTTTTATAAAATAATGAAAGAATATGATGAAGCAAATTAGCATCTTGCCTATTAGAAATTCTACTTTTCCCCCAGTTGTAGGAACGCTGGTACTACCTCTAATAAATATAACAATATAAGAAACAAAAAAATTAGTTATTTGTAAATTGTTTTGTGTTCTAGACAAAATAAGTTTAAGTAATAATATTTCAAATGAATATACTGATCATAAAGCGTGTATATATTTATATGAACTTGGAAATACAAGTGGGGATGTAACTATTTTATTTAGGATGGTGTACTTGAAATGGATCTACAAGCTGGAAAATTATACTGGAACACAACTTTTCCCAATCCACCTTCTTATCCTTGTTTGGAAAAAGACATAATTTGTGATGTTCTAATAATAGGTGCTGGAAGCTCAGGTGCTCAATCAGCCTACTATTTATGTGATTCGAATTTAAATGTGGTTGTAGTTGATAAACGAAAGGTTGGACATGGCAGCAACCTAACTAATACAGCGCTCATACAATATTTGGGTGATAAAATGTTTTTTGAACTTGTTAATACATTTGGGGAAGAGTATGCAGTAAAACATATGAAATTATGTGAAGAAGCAATTAATGATATTGAATTTGCAAATCAAAAATTACCTTCTCAGTCTGATTTTATACGTCGTGATAGTTTATATTATGCAAGCTATGAAGAGGATATTAAGAAATTAGAAAAAGAGCTTTATTACTTACAAAAGCATGGTTTTAAAGCAGATTGGTTATCAGAAAAACAAATTGGACAGAAATATCCTTTTAAAAAATATGCCGCCCTATATACGTATAACGATGGCGAAATAAATCCCTATAAGTTTACACATAATTTATTACAACAAGCTTCCAATCAAGGAGTACAGATTTATGAAGATACTGAGATTGTTGGTAAAAAATTAGAAAAAGACTTTGCTACTTTTTATACAAAAAGTGGTAGTAATATTACTACCAAGAAAGTAATTGTAGCTGCGGGTTATGAAGGGTTAGAATTAAAAAAGGAAAAGAACGCTACTTTAATTAGCTCGTATGCAGTTGTCACTACCCCAGTTGAAGATTTTTCTTCTTGGCATAAACGTACTCTTATTTGGGAAACTGCTAGACCTTATATATACATGAGAACCACAGTAGATAATCGAATTATTATAGGTGGTCTAGATGAAGATACAAACATTGCTGAAGAAAGAGATTCAAAATTAATCCATAATAAAGAAAAGCTATTATATGAATTCAATAAGCTCTTTCCTAATATTACAGTTAAACCTGAATTTTATTTAAGTGCCTTTTATGGTGGTACTCATGATGGTTTACCTATAATTGGAATGTATGAAGATTTTCCTAATTGTTATTTTATCTATGCGTATGGAGATAATGGATTAGTGTATAGTATGGTACTTTCTAAAATTATCCGAGATGTAATTATAAAAGGTTCTAGTCCTAATTTTAATTTATACTTGCAGTCCAGACCTAATTTAAATAAATAGACTGTATACGTTAATAAAAAATTAGAGATTTAGGAATTAATGTACTTAATGATATAGAAACTATATATTTATAGTTATAGGTATTGTAATGAAAATCAAGCTAAGGTTTTCATATACCCCCTAAATGAAAAATTTCTTTCTGTACAGATAGTTACTCTGAGAAGTCAGCTCATTTTTTCGTTTTGGGGGCATGTATTTTTCTTAAGTTGATGGGCATGTATGGCGAGGCCTATTATGTGAAATATTCTAATTTTGCATTTGGGAAAAACTTCTTCATATAAGAATAAAGATAATTTTTTATATCCTCTTCTTCTTCTTTTTGATAAATATATTTTCCAATTCCATATTTGCCCCATTTATATCTTCTCTTCTCTTCATTTAATTCCAATTTTGTCATAGGGTAGTTTTTTTCAATCACCCTCTTAGCAGGCTTTGTAAAACGATGCTGAATAAATTCAAATGTAATATCATCCCGTACATCCAGGGGTAATTCAGCATCAAGGCGTTCAAACATATGATAGTACCCATCCTGCCATCCTTCATGAAGATAAATAGGAGCCACAATGAATCCGAGTGGATAACCTGCTCTGGCTACTTTTCCTGCTGCCTCAATTCGTTTAACTAACGGAGAAGTACCAGGCTCAAAATTTTTAATAACATAATCAGCATTTACACTAAACCGAAATCTTGTTTTTCCATTATGTTTTGCGTCCAGCAAATGATCCACATGATGAAATTTCGTAACAAATCTCAATTTTCCATATTTTGATTCTCCAAAATGCTCAATTGCACGTTTAAGCGTATGTGTTAAGTGATCAATTCCTACAATATCTGATGTACAGGAAGCTTCAAATCTTGTTAATTCTGGCTCACGAGCCTCCATGTATTTGTCAGCGGCTTCTAAGATTTCATCAACATTTACATAAGTACGGATATATGGCTTACTTCCCATTGTTGTCTGTAAATAGCAATAATGGCAATGTCCCATACATCCTGTTGCAAAGGGAATAGCATACTCTGCTGAAGGCTTTGACGTATCAAATTTCAGTGTTTTTCTAACACCAACGACAAGAGTAGATTTTGCTACCCGATACTTTTGAAAATCATTTTCACCTGGGAGATCTCTAACTTGATTATGGGAAGTAGTATGTCGAATTTCAACATCCATCTTTGCAAATTTTTCATGAAGTTCTCTCCCTAATGGATAATCTAATGCTTTGGGTTCAAAGTATACAAGCTTAGGCATAAATGGATAATTCATTCTAACATCCCCTCTGAAGCATCCCCATAATAGTAGTTGTAGGCCTGATTGGCCTCTGCTTCTGTAGAATAAACAGCCATCTCATTTGATAGTGGATAATAGGTTTCATAAAGAAACAAAGCTAATTTATTTGGACTCTCAGGGTGATTTACAACTGCTGCAGCTTGTATATTTGCTACATCCTGAGTGTGGGGGTTTCGGTAAAAAATATAGACAATATCTCCAGGATGATAAGTTTTAATTTCATTAGAAAATTCCATTCAATCACCTTTTCTTTTTATAAAATTCAATGTGCAAAATTATACATTATAAATTTTCTCCTATATTGCATAAAAATATGTCTTCTTTTTTGAAGGAAAATCTAGGTTCTAATAATTACACTATAATTTGAGATGGACCGAATAGAAAAAATATTTATTTTGGATTACATTTATGATTCATCCTATGGCGGGGGTAACATCAAATGCTCATCGACTTAATAATATAAACAAAATAAACTTTCATTCATTAGGACTAAAATACTCTTAAAGTAATGGTAAAATCTTAATTTTCTTTTTCCATACTGAGCCTGAGCACACACCTTTTTAAAGTATCAGTACCAATATGGCCAAGTGTGAAAGAACATTTTCAAATAGTTTGAATTTGCTACAACAGAACCAAATTAATTGAGAGTGATGGTGGTTGACATTGTTAAAATAAAAATTTTTACATAGAAAATAAGAAATTGCACAAATTAAGTATGATTCTATTACTTAATAGTGAGGTGATTAATTATGTCAGTACTAGACAATTTTGATCAATGGAAAAGCTTTTTAGGAGAGCGCTTAGAACAAGCCCAAGGAAAAGGAATTGCTGGTGAGGCAGTTTCAGATATGGCATTCCGTGTAGGTGATTATTTAGCAAATGAAGTAGAGGCGCGAAATGATCAAGAAAAACTATTAGCTGAGCTTTGGAAAGTTGCTAACGAGCAGGAACAACATACAATTGCTAATTTAATGGTAAAGTTTGTACAACATAAATAAACAATTATGATTTTTTTAGTCACACTTCTATATGAAAAAGGTGTGACTATTTATTTTTCAAATCTTCCATGCTCATTACATAGATAGATTTTTTAGTACGTGACTTGATATTTTTCATACGAAAACTTGAATTACATTGCGTATGCCATATATCTAATGATTTTGTTGTGAGCTCATTTTAACTAATAATTTTGTACCCCCCACCTAAAATTCGATATACCTCTTCCACAAACCAGTAGTGATCCAAATCTTCACTTCTTTTATTTTGCTCCTTGTATATGTTTTGATCTTGAGAGCCCGCCAAACTTACCACCAGCAGAAGCAATTTTCCCATCTATAGGGCCACCTTGAGGAAATCCTTTTGGTGCTTCTAGGCTTTGTGGTTCATACATAATATCTCCACAGTTTACATTAAGTGCACTATAGTCTGGGCTACATAAAGCTGCTCGACTTCCAGGTTTTTCAACAAACCCATGTGTATATGCATTTTGAGGAATTAACGTTGTGCTTAGAATGCCAGTAGCTAGTATAGCAACACTTAATCCTTTTTTCCTTTTACTAATTGTTTTAAAACAATTTAAAATTTGATTGTTCATATAAATATCCCCTTTATGTTAATCTTTGTACAAAGTTGAGGGCTTTGATGCAAAAGAATAACAATAAACGCATTATTTAAGGGTTACACGTATGAAAAACAAAAAAATAACTAACTAGTTAGTTATTTTTTTTGTTTATGCAATCTTATTAATATATAATGACATACTTACAACTTTAAATAATACAGAAGTTTTGAAGAAATTTTGTATATTGTAGAAACTCAATAAAATCAAATCTAATTATTATATTTACTCTATCCTCTCACATATTTTCTAGAATAAATGACATACTACGTATGTGCTATGAAATAAGTAGCTCAATTTATTGTTCATTCAATTGGCAGATAATATATGTTTTTATCTGCCAAACTCCATTCATTCTTTTTTACTTTTTGAAATTTTATATCTTTGGAGGTTATATAAATGACGTTTCCGAATTCTAAAGAAGAAAAGACTAGCTATTCTAAAAATTCCACAACGAATACAATTAACTCTAAACTTAAACCAGAAGAACAAGCCATGAATGGATTGTACGGAATGCCAGAAACTGATATTGAAAATAAAAATCATCAAAAAAAAGAAATTTGAAAAATACTTAGCATTTCAATATCACCTTTATTGTCCATACATATTTCAATTTTGATAAAAACAAGGGAAATCAAAGTTCCCTTGTTTTTTATATTATCAAGCATCTAATTTTTTTGTTTCTTTCTTCTTCCAAAGCTTTCCTGGCCAAAATGCAAATCGTCCTAGAACCACTGTAATGGCAGGGACAAGAAGTGGCCTTACAATAAACGTATCTAATAGTACACCTATTGCTGTAACAAGACCAAATTGAACAAGTACTTGGATTGGTAAAGTAGCTAATACTGCAAATGTACCTGCTAAGATTAAACCAGAAGACGTAATAACACTTCCTGTTTGAACTACTCCATTTTTTACTGCTTCAAGATGTGTTTGGGTTCTTTTATTCTTCCATATTTCAGAAACCATAAATGTATTATAGTCTTCTCCTAAGGCGACTAGGAATACAAAAGCATACAAAGGAATTGCCCCTTGAATTGCGGGAGCATCCATACCATAGTGAAGTAATAACCAGCCCCTAATGCAGAGAAGAAAGATAATACAACTGTTAAAATTAAATAAATCATCGCAACAATAGAACGAAGATAAACAAGCAATAATAATGCGATAATACCAATCATGACAGGGATAATTACATCTTGATCACGCTCGGTAGTTTGTTTTGTATCATATAATGAAGCTGTTTCTCCCCTAATCCATATATGGTTCTCAGCATCATTTATTTCAGATTTTTTCATTATTTGTTTCAAACTTTTTCTTAACTCAGGGATTTTATTCATGCCCTCAATTGAATATGGATTTTCTCGTAAGGAAACTTCATACATTTGTAATTTACTATTCTGTTTCCCTTTTATAGGTTCCGTTACTTGATCTACGAAAGAAAGTTTTTTCAACTCTGTTGTTACAGGTATGTCTTTCCCTTTTGTATCAACAACAAGTTGTACGGGCGCTAACTCTCCAGGTGAAAAATGATCTGATATTAAATCCCTCACGTGATGGCATATCTTTAGGAAATGATTCTAATAAATCGTACGTAAAATGAATTCGTGGAACAAATGATGCCAAGCCACCCAATAGCAATAGTGTCAGCAGGATAATGGCCCAAGGTTTACGTATCACAAGGTCTCCAAGTTTTTTGCTCAGAAGTCCTTTCGATTCCTTTACCTTAATCGCTTTCTTTTTTTCCTAGCACGTTCTTCATTCATCTCATTTGTTCTTGGTATGAACGGGAAAAATGCTACTCTCCCCAAAATAAGCTAGTAATGCTGGTAAAAGCGTCAACCATAAGGAACACAGCTACACTAAATGGCACTGCAAATCTATGGAAAGAACCAATATGAGCAAGTAAAAGGGTACCTAATCCAACTACCACTGTAAGAGCACTCATAATAATTGCGCCACCCGATTCTTTAATAGCAAGTTGCAGAGCTTTAAATTTATTTTGTTCTACTTTTATTTTTTGGCAAAATAAAAAAGCCTAAGAGAAAAACTGAAATAATCAGTATCTCCAAAGCTTTGATTCTTCCGTGAAACAGTAGCGCTGGGAGTCTTCTCTCAGACCTGACGAAAATAATAATTATATAATGAACATATATTATACACTTTTTTAAAACTCATACAATATTAATAAATACAAATTATCGACTTCTAAACCTAATCCCTTAGATTAAGATTGACTTAATTGGTCTAATAAAAATGAATAAATTCTGAAACGATGCATACATAATACATAACTTTAAAGAAAATATCTTATTCCTCTTTATCCCATGTATTTTGTTTGTGCTTATACGCACCCCTCGAATTTTTTGTTAGATCTACTATATCTGTTTCCTTACCAAATTCAGTACTATAATTAGGTTTTCCGTAATCTTTACGATTCATCTCTTGATTCGCATCCTTCATCGGTTGAAACAACTGCGTTAAGCACATTAATCCACTTAGTCCAACAAGAGCAAAGATTACTCTTGCTATGGAAGAGTGAAGAAATAACAGCTGTTATCTTTATGGAAAAGTTAGAACTAAAGAAAAACACACTTTATAAAATAATGAAAGAACATGGAGAAGCAACGTAACGTCTATCTTATAAGAATTGCTACTTTACTCCTATTAGTAAGTAAGCAGGTACTCCCATGAATTATCCAAAATAAAAAAGTCAAAGCCATGTGGTATACATGGCTTTGACTTTTTTATTGTATTAATCTTCATCTTCATCTAATGTATTATGGTTATTCTTATAAACGTCCGTAGAAGTTCTGTTTAAATTTGTTATATGTGTTTCCTCACCAAATTCTGTACTATAATTAGGTTTTCCATATTCTTTACGATTCATTTCTTGATTCGCATCTTTCATCGGTTGAAACAACTGTGTTAAGCACATTAATCCACTTAGTCCAACAAGAGCAAAGATTACTCTTGCCAAAAAGGCGTTCTGTCCACCAAATATTGCCCCTACGAAATCAAACTTAAAGAAACCAATTAGCCCCCAATTAATAGCACCAATAATAACTAAAGCTAAGGCAATTCGCTGTATAGTTCTCATTGATATAACACCTCCTTCTGTCTCAACTTTTAAAACTATGTACAGGAATACTATGTATTATTCCTGCTTGAATCGTTAGCTTTAATTTTCATTTAAAGTGATAGCCCATAATTCAACATAAGTACATTCAAATGCCATAATATAAACTTTGACTAATATTTTAATGTTTTTATTATTTAGTACTGCCATAAGACTAGATGATATTACGGTTATCTGTACTGCAATAATTAACCCTATGGGTATTTTTCGCATCATATTAGCTATCATGTTAGTTGCTAGGATTCAATCTTATCATTAGAAATTAACTATGGTTTCATACACAAAATATCTAATACATACGGAATTTATTATTTTTATTTCTACAAGGCTTCTTTATATTACAGAAATTAACCTTTCCTAAAACGGCTTGCTTCTTCTATTTTGCATAATATACAGCAGTACGTTCATACTAGATATGAGCCGTTAAAAAGCTCATATAAATGGCTAACGTTTCATAACAAGTGGGCAAAGCAGACAGTTTATTGAACTGACTGCTTTGTTTATTTTTTATATTTTATCTGCCTTTTTTCTTGGTTGGAAACCAGTTTGCCTTAGAGACTCATTCCAACTGCCAAAATACCTTACATATGTGGATAAGGCAGGCATATTAGGATCTTTTAATATTTCTTTGGCAGTCGGTAATTTTTGATAGGCATGAGCCCATTTCTTTAGCCTGGATAACAAAATCCTTCTTGTATACATATTGAGCATGTAACCGCCTTTTCATAGTTCTTAATTTATGAATTACTTTAATAAATCAAAATAATAATACATACTGAAGATATTAAAAAGGCAAGCATCAAAATGTGCTTGCCTTTTCTTCTAACGACGATGTTCCACAAGATCAATTACACCTAAAACAACGTGAGCTAAACCAAATCCAAATACTGTATTTGCAATCATCTTATTGGATCCACGAGTTTGCTTCAAAGCATAGCCCGCAGCTGTAACTGCTGTACCTAATGTAGTTGGAATTAATCCTTCACGAATATTCATAGTAACGTCCTCCTAGTATCGCAGTTAGTAATCCTGGTTTAATACTTTGAAATTAAAGTACTAAAACAAGTATTAGTATTTTCCTGTCTTGTGAAAATATGTGGAGTTATTTTAAATATCTTTTTTTCATTATGATACAGCGTAACTAAAAATGTTAATGCGTAAGTTGTTTTAATACATTTACATGTTCCCTATCTTTATTTAAAATATCATGTATTAACATATGACTTTCTGGATCCAAATCACCATGTACAATTTCTTCTGATATTTGAATGCCATAATAACCTTCCCCCTTTAACGCGCTGCTTACAATTCCTTCTGTTGTATCTGGTACTGTAAATTGACTTATCAAGCCTTGAACAGACCCAACGATTCCTTCATTATCAACCGGTACTCCTCCAAGATTTTGTATTCTTTCTGCTACTTTCAAGGCATGTTGTTTGTGATCTTGTTGTATTTTTTGAAATTCCTTTTTTATTTCTGGATCTTTTAGCTTCTCTATATAATGCTCATAGGCATGAATACCCATGTACTGCCCTTTTAGAAAGGCATTTAATGTATTGACTACACTCTGTTTTTCCATATCATCACTTCCTTTTTACGTTATCCTTTTACAGAAGTCGATCGATTATCCATACGTGTGTGCAATACTATTAGTTAATTTTTTGTTATATCGTGCCTCTAAATCCTTTCTCCTCTTTCACTCACTTTGAAATAAATATCATTTATGTTTAATCACTTCCCATTAGGTTCATACTAACTTTTGTTTAAAAAATATGAGAAATGGAGTTGGATTAAATATGGAATTTGAAGGTAGAAATTCTACTGAATCTTCACTTCTTCATTATAAATATGGTCTGGGTTTATTTACTGAGAAGATGCCTAAACTAGCTGAACAATTTAATTCCTTTACAGAGGAATGCTTTAAAGAAGGCACCTTATCCAAAAAACAAAAACAGTTAATTGCTTTAGGTATTAGCCTTTATTCTCAGGATGAATATTGTATCATTTATCACATTAAAGGATGTCTAGATCAAGGAGCTTCAGAACAGGAGATCTTTGAGACGGTGGGAGTGACAGCTGCATTTGGTGGTGGTGCTACTATGAGTCAGGCAGTAACGCTTGTACAAGAGTGTATACAAGAGTTAAAGCAGTAATAGAACTATCATCATGAATTGAGGAATATATTTATCGAGCTCATGTGTTGCTATCTTTACACAATAAATAAAAACAAAAAACTTGAGTGTGTGCGAAGTATACTCAAGTTTTTTGTTTTTATGCTTAATTCATACTATAAATTGCCCAAGATAAATATGTAGCAAAGGTAGTCCATAACAGATAAGGGATTAGAAGCCATCCAGCTACTTTAGATAAGCGGAATGAATAAATGATAAGAAGAAATGCAGTAACAGCCACTAACAGACAATCTATCGTTGCTAAGAATGGTGGAACTGAAAAAAGCTAAAAGGGGTCACCATACATGCCCATCAACTTAAGAACGAAAATAAAATGAGCTTTCGTTCAAATCAACTAAAAAACTCGTAACATACTTTTGATTTTTAAAAATACGCATACCAAATAAACTCTAACAAGTTTCATTTTTAAAATTATGCAGCTTTCTTTTGTTTTTTCAATCCATTATACTCATAGACAACACCCATAATATCAAAGATAGTTTTCTTCTCATATCGGTGAGATTTCCGTCCATTCTTCTGTAGGAGGGCGAAAAGACGGATCAAAATCTTTGTTATGTCTTGGGTGTTTTTCTTTAACGTTTGGTATAACAGCGATACATGATCTTGAATCATCCCAATGGCTTTATATTCACTTAGTTCTCTTTTGTTCTTTTGTAACAGAAGTTGACGCATTTTAAACATTGTAGAAGAACATATAAAAATGGCAATGAGTCTTCCGTATACATGACACTCTAATTATTATCTTTGCTTTTATCATTCTTACATGGATATGATTTGCATAATTAAAAAGAGTAACCATGCGCCACCCAGATCAAGGCAGTACCTACTATAATTGCTATTGGTTTAATTATTTAATCATGTCTTTATTCAATAATTCAATGATGTCTTTAGATTCAGGAACTTGTATCAACGCACCTAAATTAGCAATTGCATCTCCTAATTCTTCAAATGATTTCGTACAACCTTCAGTGGCTTTCTTTAATCGTTCGAGTCTTAATTCTGCTTCGTCAGTATCAACAGTAGTTCCAATTTCTAATGTACTTCTAGGTTCTTTTACTTCTTCCATCATTCATCCTCCTAATCAAATGTCCATTTTGTTCAATAAAAAAAGAGCACTATAAAGTGCCCTAAGCTTCTGAGTATAAAATATACGACAATGCCTTGCCCGTTCTAATGGCGCAACATAAAAGAGCTTTATAGCGGAATATATATAGCTCTCGGAAAAGGAATAAGTTGGTTGGCATTGACTCGATATTGTATGTTTGGGAATTCCTTATGTGCAATAAAAAAAGAGCCCTATAAGGTGCTCGTCCGATACGATTATAAAGAATGAATACGTCGTGTTCAGTTATTAGTATAGCTTGTCTCATTCAAAGTTTTACTGGTTTAATGTGTAATTTCTATATAACAAAGAAAAAAGCACCCTCATTGGATGCTTTTCATAATTACGCACTTAAGATATCTTTAATTTCTTGTAATGTTAGTCTATCTGGATTTTCTGTCCCTCTCCAGATCACTAACATTCGTCTATATTTATTTAACATAAGACGATGAGTGTTGTAAGTTTCATAATCGTTTTCTGCTCTTAAGTCTTCATACAGATTTAATTCATGCATATAGTACTTTGCATAATCAGCATATTTAGCTTCTAAATCATCATTTAAATCATAACCAGAAAATTTAAGGTCATCTTTTTCTACATTTTCTTTAGCTTCTAAATCATCATAAGACCAATTAAGTTCCCTATGCATCCTTAATACTTCAATAGCTTCTTCGCACTGAGCTTCTGTCATTTCATTTTCAATAAATCTGATATTCTCTGAATAGTGTCTTGTATATCCTTTTTCTAAAGCTATTCGCATCTTTTTATAATACTCTTCATCATCCGGATAAAGTTTCTCCAAAATTAAATATTGATTCACTAATGCTAATCTTTCTTTTTTTGTTAGTTGCATTCTTCCTCTCCCCTTTCTTTTCTATACCTATTATTCAACAAGAATCATCATAATCCTTTCATTCGAATAAACAAAAAGCCATCACCGAAGTGACAGCTCTAAAGTGGATGGGAGAAGAATAAGAATCTTCTCGTTTATACTCCGTGGAGTCGGCTACTTAATGTCATTTTCACCATTTACGTTTGCACAATGTGATTATATCCAGACGCATATGTTTCTTCCTACGCCTTGTTTGAACCAACACACAAGACTGAGGGGAATGTTCAGCTGTATTGGCTCAAACAAAGAGCGGAAGCTCTCTGCATAGCGAAAATTCGTGAGTGATCGCTATAAGTGTAATGCCCTGTCAAAATTGATGAAGAAGCCCTTTATTCTTGTTTTTCTTTTTAAAAACGCGATGTTCATTCGATCAGAACGACCACCCCATTTCCATTTTCAAGAAACGACGTTAACAAAGAATAGAACGTTATTATGTTCACCATCAACCCAGAGGACATGGCGGTCTCTGAGCTGAGCACTAAACATAATAGAAACAGTATGACGAATGCAAGTATATCACACCCGCCACACTGGAGTATGTCATTGTTATAACTTCATTGGTCTTTTCGTCTGATAGAGGACTCTTACCTCCTTGCCCCGCAACAGGAAATCCACCGCAAACTAAGTGCGTCATGTCATCCGCTTACTTACCTTTCAGCGCAATAACACTTTACGGAAATCCTCGAGAGCATTCGTCCGTGGAATGCTAGCACCGGAAGGGATTGTGTTCCCCTTCTGATACTAACTTTACCGTTTATTCAATTGTTAAAAGGTACCCGATATGGTAGCCCGAAAGTGCCATTTTATATCATCCCTAATGCATCTGCGAAGTTGATTACAGCTGACTTTTTCTTTCTGTAGAATGTTCTTCTTTTGATACCAATAACCGTATAAATGTAATCGTCATTCAACACTTTTGTATTCATGTATTTCATTTCAAGGATTTTTCTTTCGTTCTCATCAAGTGCCTCTTCCAACGCTCTTTTTATTTGAATGTATCTGATGTACTTTTTCCCTTGATCATCCGGCTTTGGTTTTAATTCGGGAAACAATAACTCTGCACCGAATGCTGTTCTTTCTTGTTGATTATGAAATCGAACTTTAAGTACACGATACTTTTGTAATTCCTCAATAACCATTTCTCTAATATCATCTTCAGTAACTAATTGTTTTTGTCCCAAGTCATAATCCCCCTATTTCGAATTTGTGTTTTTAACATCACATAAGGTACGTGAAATTTTACTATCTCATTATTGAATAAGGGAACGATGACTACAATACAGCCCCCACCACACTGTTAGTCATGGTTCCACTATCCATTTACTCTCCTTCTAATCCCCAACAACTTAAATACCATTTGTACACTTTACCATCCACACTACCTACGCTGCTATTGAATTTAACATCACTTCCATACTCTTCGTTAAGATCTGATATAACTTTTTTAACTGTTGAGATATCTCCTGAATGTGCTAAGTAAATGTAAAAGTGACCACAACCCGCAATCCTAACCCTTACCTTATTTTCACAAACTTCTTTTAACTTTTCTCGTAATGTAGCAATATACATTCTTCTCATCCTCCTTAAGCTATTATTCTCTGTAAAGCCGCTTTCTTCTTATCCTCATCATGAATTCTCCAACCATCATTAAAATGGTCTATTAACTCCTGATACTTAAATACATCGAATATCGTAACGTACTGATTATCTCCAAACCCTGGTTCTTTTCGGAATAACATATATTCTCGTGTACCTTCGTATCTTCTAATGACACTCACCCCTTTATGATCTTATCCATTCACCTAACTTCTTGTCCCATATCACAACGATTAACTCCTGTTTATTTAAGTACTCCCATAACTTCTTGCGTAACGGAAATCCCTCATTGATTGCTCGTTTACTGCCTTTAACATCACAGACCTCTACACGCCCATCTAAGTACGTTACTTTAAAGTCCGGTGTAAACTTCATAGCTGCCTTTTTCGACTTCCCACTCTTTGTTATGCTGCTTTTAATCGTGAATGTTGGAATTAGTTCATATTCGGGATGAACATCTATTCGCAAGACGTCATCCCTTGTTTTTAGGTACTTATAATAGTCACATTCTGTTTTGCTATCGAATTTTATATCATCATATATAACTTCTTTACTTCTAATCTTCGGTTTCGCTGCTTTCTTTCGTTTCTGCTGTTTTCTTTTCTTAATCAACTAGTAACCTCACTTTCTATTCCATTCGCTCTTTGCACTCTTCGAGAAAATCAATAACTTCCTGAACATGCTCCCTTGTTGTCATACTCTCCATCACGTATCCTTCGTCGTTATAAACATTGACCTTATTTCCTGCGAACTCCATTCCACACATTCCATCTGCACCTAATAGCTTTACGTTAGCTTCCATTCTTTTAACCTCACTTTCTATTCAAAAAATTATTTTATTCAAAACTAATGTTGCAATAGAAGCACAATATATGAATTCCTAACGTTCTTTCTGGAGCGTAATAACCTAACATAACGCCCCATGCATCCTTTTCTATACCAAGTCTAATTTTCATCATTCTTTTCCTCCACCCCGATTCCTACTACAACTCCATCTAATATATCCGCCAAGTTATTAACTTCTTCTATGTTTGATGTATGGAACCTAATTACCTTACCGTCAGGAAAATTCATTGAAACTCCTTGAGATTTTTCTGATTCGAACGTACTGCAATAAACTCCTGTTTTGCACCATAAACACTTATCTTTATCTATGTGACATGTACATGCACTACTCATTTTCCTCTACCTCCCTAAATAAAACTCAATATTCCGTCAATACTGTAGACAACCCATTTCTTAACCTGAGCAGTTAGCAAAAGCTAGCTGCTCTTTTTATTTCACTGTCACCCATTAGATAAACGTTCATATATTATTTTGTGTCTTCCTTTCTACTAGGGGATCTCGTCATTGTATTTCCGCATAACCTTCATGAAAGAGCACTTTTCGAAGGTGCTCTTTTTTATTCATCCGAATAATCATTACAATTCTGTACATACTATCTGTAAGCTGCTTTCTTAACAGTGATTGCAGCCTGAAGCCTTTTTTGGTAATGGAGCAGTTAGCTTTTACTAGCTGCTCTTTTTGCCGTACAAGTTCCTATTTGCTTTAAAATGAGTAAACTATCTTGAACCTTACTTTTCAGTCATTCACTGGTTCATGACTTACAAACATAACCCCAATACATGGAATGTTTTTATGCGAGCACTCTGGAACAAGTGCTCGTTTTACTTTGGTGTTTTTCTACAAAATGAAATTTTTATTAAGAAGACTTATTTATACCTTTCAGTTGATCGTTTTCTAATTCAAGTTCACTTATTCTTCTTTGTAACTTTTGTATCGTGCTTATGGCCATATACACTGTATCCTTAGCTTCTTTTTTGAACTCTTCGCAGGTTATTGGGCCATCTGTATTTCCCCTAAGGTGCTACAATTCTGATAAGGTTTTATCAACTCTCACTCAATCCACCTTGCTTTCTATTAAAATGAAGTTTTTACCATAAAAGTAATTGTTAAATATCTAATGCATATGCATTATAATTGGATAGGTATTGTGTATTGGCATTAAGAGGAGCACCCTGTTCAAGTGCTTCTCTTTTTTTATAGTTGCGATAGTTAAAACTTTGAAGTTATCTCCATCTTTTCCCCCGCTTAGCACTGTACGTGCGACTTTCATCGCATACAGCGCCCCATCTTATTCTTCTATACTAAAGCAACCAGATTACAAACAATGTTGTACTCACCAACGTATTAATTCCCCTTTCTTACGAAAGGTCACATCATCTTACTCGATCCTGTGAGTTACATCTAATTGATTTAGTTTTCAAAGAATAAGACTAAGGACTATCCCTCCACATTTATTACATGCTTCGTCGGCACTATGTCCCCACCTTCACAAGAATGAAGCAATTTTGGTTCATTAGAACCTTATATGCATCTGTCCGCTAGTAGGCGTTGGTGACAGTTTCTTGCTTACCACGTTCCGATTGACTTAGCTATACATATATCCTTAGGCGCTTGCTTTAAGCCTGTTATCTTTACACCCTCATCGTTGGATGTTCCGAATTTCATACTATTTACTCTTACTTTTCGGTAGATAACGTCGTCGTTGACGACATACACATTTCTGATGTATTAAACGTTTAGACCCGTACATTCACAAGTTGGCCAGTCCTTTGTCGGACATTCTCACCATAGATATTTTGTAGCATCCCGACTTATCCATCACCATATGATTTCTCACTTAGGTTTTGTTCAGCCGACTTCACCTAGCTTCATACAATTTGTGACTACTATCATGCCTTGCATGTAGGAGTATCAGATAAGTAGTTTCAGCTCAACCTGACGGCTTTCATTCCTACTTTCAGTCAATCAGTTGTTGTTATCGAATTGATAACCCTCCTATTTCGTGTTTGCACACTTATAAGGAAACGTGTCGCGCAAATAGCGTTTTTATTAAGATCTAAAGCCTTCTACACAAATATCACTTTTAACATGTACTCCATATTTATCTTCAATCGCTTTTTTAATTAGCTCATTTGATTCCTTTATGCTAATATCTTGCGGATGTATACTTTTCACATTAATATCCACGCTATAGATAACTATTGCTGTTCCATAAACTTTCATTCTCAATCTCCCTTTCTCCCAAATAAAGATTTCGTTCACTTTTTTGTTACATTTTTGAAACATTCATGTGTTATCTTCATTAAGTCCTTTTAAAAACAGAAAGATTTATTATGTAAAAGGCCCTAGTCCCCTCTAGGGCTTTTTACATTCAAATAACGATTTTGTTAACTTTTTGTTACATTTTCGAAATATTCATACGTTACATTTAGAATGTCTTTTTAAAACAGATAGATTTAAATTTAAATCTAAATATCTAAATTGCCGACCAGATTGGTGATATGTTGCAATATTATAGATGTTCCTTAGGGAGTTATCATGTAATTAAACAAGAGTTTAAGAGTTCTCGAATCTCAGCCCCTTGGAGCGCACCCCAAGGGGCTGAACCATTTTAAATAAAAATCTTATTATTTATTAATATCTTTATTGCTACGTAAAACATTTGTAAATATTACTGTTTTCCTTACTTTCTTCCTTAAAAACGTTATATACTACATTTGAAATGAGCGATCAAATTCGCTTATTATCTTATTTCCCATGCGACATAACCTTTTATTGAGTGCTAGGAGAAATCCTAGCCTTTTTTTATACAATAAAGATTTTGTTTTAAAACTACACAAAGCGAAAGAAATAGGCATACAATGTCGTGTATTCTTTTTCAATGTAAGTTTGGGTAGAAGAGCGCCTTGGAAAGCGCTCTTTAATTTTAAAATAAGGATTATGTTTGATTTTTATTAACCTTTTTTATTGCTTTGAATACTTTATTGCCAATCCAAGGAATACACAGGTTTCTCTGGACCAGTTACCTTGTATTCCTTGGATTCCTTGTACGCAGAACCCATTATAACTATCGGGTTCTGTTTATTTTTATCTATACAATAACTATTTTGTAAAAAACTTTTCACCTTTTAACTGGACAAGCATATATTATTGTATGGAGACTCTCCATTCATAGGAATCTACCTTTCATCTCTCAGAGCACACTTATATTTATGTGCTTTTTTTATTTGTTGGCATTTCTCTCCCTAAAAAGATATATACTGTATTAAGAACTGAATCCACCGGTTCTATTCATCCTCATAAGGCTCGTATTACATATTGAACACTGTTAAACAGTGTTCTTTTTTATGACTAAATAACGCTTTTGTTAAAAAATTAATCATCATAATCTGTATCATCTACTGCAATAAAATCTCTTTTACAATCAGGACATGTAGCTACATAATTCGGATGATAGTCCTCATCATAAAATCGGAACTGATTTCCTTCTCCGCAATTAGTACATTCCCAATATCCTTGCATAAACCCACTAGTTGTCTCTGGTTTATCACAACCAACCGAATAAACTAGATACGGTTCGGCTGACTCACTATAATGTGGTTTATACATAAAAGGTGTTAAACTTGGCATTTCTCATTCCCCATTTCTTAATAAAATTCAAATTTGGTCTTACTTCACGCCTGTAGATCCAAACCCGTTTTTACCCCTTTGACTAACCGATAGCTCGTCTACCTCAACAAAATTAGCTGTTTCCACTGGCGCTATGACGCCTTGAGCGATTCTTTCGCCTTTGCTAATTTTTATTACCTCGTATTTAGTCACTTTCGTAACATTGAAGTCGTTATCCCCAACAAACGCTCCCTTTAATAACCTTGTCTGTGATGCATATTCAACCATTGAAACGTTATCCGCAATCACACCAACTTCTCCTCTATATCCACTATCGATAGTTCCTAAGACTACTCGTAACTTTGTTTTACGAGACATACCGCTACGTGGTCTTATTTGCATTTCAAATCCTGGTGGTATTTCAAACGCAAGACCTGTAGGTATTACCTTTGTTTCCCCTGGCTTTATAACCACATCCTCCGCTGCAACTAGATCAAAACCACTATCGCCCGGTTTAGCGTATTTAGGCAATTCCACATCTTTCAATCTCTTAATCTTCACTCGTAAATTCATTCCGCCCCGCTCCTTATAAGTAACTGTTTAATTTCTCTTTTCTATCCTGCAATTCTTCCAGTGTCCGCTTTGTCTTCCGCTTCTCACTATCCAATCCCACCAAGTGACATTTCATCTTGCGCTTCACTTGGTAAGTCCACTTCTGAACCGTCATATCCTTCTGGATACATTTGCTTTAGTAAGTTTGTAGAAGCATCGCTCCCGTCAAACATCGGTGGCGCAAGCTTCTCAACATGGTTTTGCCAAAAGTCTTTTTCAATATCGATTAAGTACTGAATAACTTCTTCATCACGTTCAATCTTTTTATAGATGAATTTATTCCCACCGATTAACACTGCAATCCACCATGCTTCATAACCCGTTACGGCCATATAGTGTTGACACTGGATAAGATAAGACGTTGGGATTTCTTCGCCTTCCCATTCTTTCTTTAAGTATTCAGATGCTGTTTTACATTCAAGACCTACTTTTTCGCCAATAATGAGTCTGTCCACATTAGCTAGCATCCAAGGGTAATCAGGATGTTGTAGGATCGCATTCCGTTTACGTACTTTCAATCCTGTTCGTGAACTAAATTCTTGTGCTACGACTTCCTCAAGAACATTTCCGAAGTGAGCCGCTTCACTTTGAATATCCTCTTCTGGTGATTCACCAACTTTATCCATATAAACCGAAATTGGTGATTTCCATTTGTTTAGCCCTGCAATAGCGGATGCATCAGAACCGCCAATACCAGCCTTTCTTGCTGCTAACCATTGCTCATGAGCCATTTCTTTTGTAATTACTAAAACATCTGCTTTCATATTTAACTCCTCCTTGTTTTTAGGAGAAAACATTTGGTATAATGCAATTAGAGTCATTACATGTGTTTTCTCCAAACCGTCTTAGGGGTAAGGCGGTTTTTTATTTTGTTATAGAAACTAACTAATAATTCCGTTAAAATATAGTTACCGATATGTGTAACAACCAGCCTGTGCTTCTGTACGGGCTTTTTATTATGCTAGTTTTTAACTAGCGGATACATTGTTATCACTCCTTTCTGATGCTATGAGCATCATCATGACCAGAAACGAGGTGGAGGGGAAAAGGTGTCCGCTCCTGATCATGATGACAAGCACAGGCTTGTCCATTGTTCATAATTCCGTAACACATATACATGAGTTCCTATGTTAGACTAAGGTCATTCGAAGAAGTCATTCGTTATTAATAGAATCAACAATTCTTAATACCCCATCCCCTGCCCTAGCTCCCCTGCTAGGGCTTTTTGTTTTCTCTCGACTCTTTTTGGATTTCTAAAAGAGCATGGAACGTATTTCTTTTAATTGTTTCCAACAATCGAAAAGCTTCGTGAGCTGTATAACCTTCTTCTTCAACTAATCTTGTAAGACCAGTAATTATTAGTTGTTGGCCAAAACTATCTAGATTTAATTCGTCTTTACTAATTTTTCATTCCCCTTTGTTCATATTTTCGTAACATCTATATATAAAGTTCTTATAAATTATGTGTTACACTTTGTACATTCCAAGAAGTCCTTATGGAATCGACAACTCAATACCCTTAGTAATACCCTGCATCCCCTGTAGGGTTTTTTCTTATTTAGCTAGAGTTATATACTTGGGTTCTGGTGCAAAAACTTTGAAGTATATGAAAATGGTCTATCAAACTTGGAAATAATGATAGTACTACTCTATAAAAGGTGTGTGATCAGTATGGAAAAGGAGAATTTATTTAAGTGGAAACATTATCAACCAGACATCATCTTATTAACTGTACGTTGGTACCTACGGTACAACCTAAGTTTTCGCGATTTGGTGGAAATGATGGAGGAACGGGGTTTATCCATTTCTCATACAACGATTATGCGTTGGGTTCATCAGTATGGTCCTGAATTGGACAAGCGGATCCGACGTTACCTCAAACAAATAAATGGCTCTTGGAGAGTCGATGAAACATATATCAAAGTAAAAGGTCAATGGATGTACCTGTATCGTGCTGTTGATTCGAACGGAAACACAATCGATTTTTGCCTAAGCAAAACAAGAGATCATAAGGCTGCAAAGCGCTTTTTCAAGAAAGCTTTGCGGTCTTTTCATGTTTCAAAGCCACGTGTGATAACAGTTGATAAGAATCCAGCTTATCCTATAGCAATTGAACAGTTGAAAAAAGAAAAAAGCATACCTAACGGTATGCGACTTAGACAACAAAAGTACTTGAATAACATAGTAGAACAAGATCATCGTTTTATAAAGAAGCGAATCCGTTCTATGCTAGGTCTTAAATCTTTCGCCACAGCTACATCCATTCTTTCTGGAGTAGAAGCCATGCATATGATTAAAAAAGAACAGATTGCTTTACGGGACCAGTCTGTCCAAAATCAGAAAGAATTCATCCATCAATTGTTTGGACTTGCAGCATAAGATACGATTCCGTTAGGAATATATGCGCTGTATTCTCTTTTATTTTTGCACCAGAACCGAAAAAATCGTGCATATAAAGAGAAAAAGAAGAGGATAACTTTTAGCGATAGAATTAAAAAATTGCAAGGAATCAATGTGTATGTGACCAATATTCCATCGGAATATGTTTCAAAAGAAGCAATTCATGAATTTTACTCCCTTCGTTGGCAAATCGAAATCATTTTTAAAACATGGAAATCGATTTTTCGTATTCATCACAATACAAATATAAAAAAGGAGCGCCTAGAGTGCCATATCTATGGAAAATTAATTGCGCTCTTATTATCTTCCACAGTGATGTTCCAGATGCGACAATTATTACTGGTTAAAAAACAAAAAGAACTAAGTAAATGGAAAGCCATGTATATGATTCATGATTACTTTCGAGTACTATATCAATAAATACAAGATCAATCGAATCAGTTAGCAAAAAGTTTTCTTCGCGTATTTCATTTACTTGATAAAAATGGACAGAAGTCACATCGATATCGAAAGAAAACGGTGTTTGATATCTTAGGTATTGCATACGTACAACATCTATCAAAATAAAAATGAAATAGTTTAAAAAAACTTAGCCCGTAAGGGTTATTTAGCATGCCATTTTTTCTATATATCTCTTTTTCTTGAAGTGTTACAAAGAAAATTTTACATATTTCTGTATTATGTTTTCCTTAGCTTGATGGCGATGTTTCCGTACCCCTAACAGGAGTTCTCTCATCTTAAACATTGTCGAAGAAGGGTTTTTTGCCCATCCCCTCGAAGGGATGGACAAAGAAATCCAACTTTAAAATATGCATTTTAAATCTTCTACAATCGTATTGACATATGTTAGATGTAGATAAATTGTATTTTTGAAAGGAATTAGTTATAAGGGAAAATTATTGCGCTAAGAACAAATCTTGTTTACAATTTTTTTTAAACTGACCCAACTTTACTAGTTGCCGATTTTCTAGTCCAGGGATCTTATTTGAAGAATCTGAGACATCCACAATAATGGTATTAGTTAATACATTAACTACCGAACCAATTAGTATTACTGACGAATCATGACGATAACGGAATTGTACAGAATCACCAATTTTTACATTTACAGATTTTTTATTCATCAAATAGTTCCTCCTCAATTATATAGGTTGAAAGATATTAGAATTAAAACCCAAAATATATTCCAGAGATTATATATGTAGCTACAACCATAAAAATAGATATTTCAAATGTACCGAAGAAGCAAATTTGTGAGGTAATACAATTATCTATAAACCATTTACAAGTGACATTATATCGCTTATTTAAATTGGTTTTTATAATAATTTTCTTTTTTAGTTAAATATGATAAAATATTCTTGCTGTGATGAGTTTTTAGGTATATATTTATCTTCTAGAATCAGCCTTTCTTTTATAATGTATCTGGAAAAGCCCTTACTTACTTGGCGGTGGTGGGGGCTTTTTCGTGTCTATTTTTAATGGGTATTTCTTGTGGTTTATAGATCCCTAATTCTACGTAATTTTTTAATTTACCGCGTACACAAGACGATCTCACGGTACCTTTTTCCAATCACCACTTCTGTTCGGCTTCACTTGCTGTAAAAACATTGAAAAGTGGGGAGTTTAAAAAACTTTTTCTACAGAATTCTTCTTATCTGTCATTATATTCCCCCTCTTCAATCACGAAAACGTGATTTTCTGTATTTCTATACTATCAAGTTTTCGTGATTAATCAATAATATTTCTGAAAATTATTTCTGTTAATTTCGACAAAAAAGCACATAACCTAAATAGATTATGTGCGTAATAAAAATTTTCTTTTTAAGAAATGCTTATATACTTGGAATTGGTTAATTAGTTCATTTATTACTGAGTTCTGTAATTATCTGTTTCAGGTACATATATTGTATACAGCGTACAGAAAAAGGATAAATTCGTGTCTAAACCATATTTTAAAACTATATTATTTTCTTAACTTATTTTCCCTTGAGCAATAAGGACAGCCATTTCCTTTATGTCGGTTGGAGATGTTTCTCATTCATGCCCTTTCTCACAATTCCTTTTTATCGGAACTATATGTAACATCAAAAGGAGTTAATTTCCCATTTTTAGTTTCATGCCATTGTTTAGGCTTTCTTATTGCTAAGCTGTTATCCATATAGTGTTATCTCCTTTTTTTATATGCTAGTAGGGCTATAGATCATATAATTTGTTTACGCATTATAGCTATTTGATATACCTATTGGAGGTCACCATACCATGCTCCAAAAAGAAAAATGCACATTTAGACATAAAATTGACACATTTCGATTCTCTGTACATTAAGGAATTAGTTTGTATATTTGAGGAGATGTACGAGACAGGTGTGAATTTAGGGGAATCCAATATTTTCTATTCATATATGATAGAATGGAAATATATCCAAAAGGAGGAACAACAAATGAACTCAAACACAAAACAATTTATTTATGATATCCAGCAAAGAAAGAACAATTATATGGAAAATGTATTAATAGCCATACAACACCCTAAAAAAGAGCAATCTGAACAGGTCATTCAAAATATAGTAGAGAAGATGGATATGATGATTAGTTTAGTTACTACTTACATGGCTATTGAATCAGGATCTATGGAAGAATTAAAAGAACTTCAGGAAGAAATTATTCATGCTCAAGCATATATTCAAAAACGAAAATTTGAAGAAACACAGAGATAAAACCCTGTGTTTTTATTTGGTCGTCTATGACGCCAATCTGTTATAAATTAAATTAGATGTAATTTGATTATTGTTTTGGCATAATCCATACAATTTGTTGAATGCGTACAATATATGGCACCGTATCTTCAATGAGCAAATGATCTGGTTTCACATCTTTTAACTTTCCTCTTACATTACCTCTTACAGTTTCAATAACCACATGTTTACCAATTACTGATTGTAATGTCTGATATACGTAGGGATTGGGTGTACTTACCATATGTTGTTCATTCAAGTCATTTCCTTCCGAATAACTCATTCTATAAGACTCCTTTCTAACTTGCATTCTTTCTCCTAATATATGATATAAATCTTATAAATATGCTAGAAGGATAATTCATTATAGGAACGAAACTAACATTTTAATAAGGTTCCTTTTGCTAGTTAATAGGTGATGATATAGGGATATTTTGAATGTACATTCAGGTTGTTCTTTTCAAAATATGTATTATTTTAAATATGCCCTTTATTAGCATACTGCTCATACTTTTTTTGAGATTCTTTCGTAATACGTGCGTTAAGTAAAATCGCTACCAACAAAAACACTCCATATTCCCCCCTGTAGCTCCTATGATAATCACACTACTACAAACAAGTACAATTAATAGGAGAAACGAAACTAAAGAAATACGTTCATAGTTCTTTGACATCTTCTCGTATTTTATGCGTTGTTTCCTTGCATACATCTAAATTCCTCCTTAAAATTATCAATTTTCCTATAAAATAAATCTCGCCCTTAAAAAGAAAACAATCTATCGGTTCAAATAATTAATTTTTTTAAGCAACTAATTTATATAACGTAAAAAGAAATACTACCAATATTAAGCTTTCCGCTATGATAATCCAGACCCTCTCCTTTCTTTTAATCCCATCGCATCCGATGATATGTATATCCTATTATTATCAACAGAAAACAAAAAGGATTATCCCTTTTCGTAAAGGATCATCCTTTTCTTCATTCAACAATTTTTAGGTATTCTTGATTAATTAAAATAACAGCCGGTCCATCTACAACAATTCTACCAACTTCAATTTTTTCATAAGACTCAATCTTAATAGAAGTAATCCCTTTCCGCTTCTTTAACTCGTTACTTAATTCTTGCGTTGGCATGCGTTTCATATCTTCACTCCTTCTTATTGTTTCATTTCATCTTATTATGTTAAATAAATTGTAACAATGGGTTCTAGTTCTAGAAATCCCATCAATTTGTATCGTTGACCATATATTTAGATGTTACCAACTCGCGCATCTCTTTTATGAAAAGAAGATAAACAATTACTATTCACTGTCTCAGTAAATGTAGAAAATTCTTAAAGATAGAGATGAGATTGATTATTTTTTCTTCTAGAAATAATGACTTAGATATATATACCTAAAACAATGAAAGCCCTACCTCTCTTTCATCCTTACGGCTCCTTGTCCGTGCCAGTGTGAATCAGGATTGCAAAAATCAAGTGACTATTTGATCGAGTTATTTGATGAAACTTCGAACGTTCGTAAAAGAAATGTAAAAATAAAAATGGATTAGATTGAAGTAATAACAAAAGAGGTTCCTACTCTAAAAGTGAGTTGAAGAAGTTGAATGTCTTTGAAATGATTTACTTTTAATAATCATCATATTCCCGAAAAATTCAGGATATTTTCGGGGGATGTAATACATTATCTATAATGAACCTTAACAGAAACTTTTTAATTGATTTTCAGTGATCCCTTTAATTAATCCCAGTTCACTAATCAAAAATTCATGTGCGTTATCCAACATTTTTTTTTCGCTTGTATTCAGTGCTTTTTCTTTTTTCATACGCATTAGATCACGTACAACTTCAGCACCTTCTTGTATTTCACCCGTTTTTATTTTGTCCGTGTTCACTTTATACCTTTGTTTCCACGGCAGTAATTCATCTGATTCTCCATGCTGAAAAATGTGTATAATGTGTTTTAATGCAAGTATATCAGTAACTGGGCGTATACTCGAACTTAATATTTTACCCATAGGAATCATGACTTGCATATTACTGATTGACATTTTTATAACAAAATACTGTTGTTTTTTCCCTGAGAATTCTTTTTCTTCTATGGCTTCAATTATACCTGCTCCGTGCATTGGATAAACAATGTTATCGCCAATTTGAAACATATAATCCACCTCCATATATGGTAACCTTCTTAACCTTAACATATATGTGATTTTTTATCAAATATTTTATAATATCATAAAATTATTTTTAGTGTCAACTACTTTTTTCTTTAAAAATTAAATCAAATAAAAACACCCCCAAAACAATAGGGAGTGTGTCAGATTTCCCATAAAGGGAAGGGGAATTTCCCCGCTTATATTCTGAAATCTCTACTCATTAACGTAGATCAGTTTTCCCTTGAAAACGACCAAATCGATCCCGTATTTTTTTCAATCTTGTGTGGTATTCCAAAATCTCAATTCTTGCTTTTTCAGCTAGAGGTGCAATGGGTCGTAAGTCTTTTAACCCCCAATAATCAACCACTACATCAAGTACTTGATCAAAATATTGTAGTGGTCCATAATTCGCTTCTTTTGCAATTACAGCCATTCTATTTTCAAAATCAGGCATGACGGCACTTAAGCAAATTAAACATACCTTTACTGGCACTCGCTGGTTTATCGAAGGTGACATAAAGGGATTCTTTGATATTATTGACCATCACACTCTTATCAACATCTTGAGTAGAGGAATCGAGGATGAAAAATTTATCAACTTGATTTGGAAATTTCTACGTGCTGGTTATGTGGAAGACTGGGTATTTCATAAAACATTCAGTGGAACTCCACAAGGTGGTATTATTAGCCCAACTCTCTCTAATATTTACCTTAATGAATTGGATAAATACATTGAAGAATATACATCGATATTCAATAAAGGTGATAAACGCAGACATAATCTAACCTACCATAATCTAGCATCGAAAATAACTTATCATAAACATAAGAATAAACGTGAATGGTCAAATTTAAACAAAGAAACTAGAGCTGTAAGAGCCAATGAATTGAAAGAACTCTACAAAAAGTTAATCAAACATGACAGTAAGGATCTGTTTGATCCGAATTATCGTAGAATGAAATATGTGAGATATGCAGATGATTTTCTTATTGGTGTTATAGCAAGCAAAGAAGAGGTAGAAGAAATCAAGAAGGATTTAACGATTTTTCTAGCTGATAAACTAAAACTTGAACTAAGTGCGGAAAAGACGCTGATTACACATAGCAAAAAGAATGCGAGATTTCTTGGGTATGACATAAGAGTAGCTAGGGATTGGCAAACAATGAAAATGCCTAACGGCACACAAAAAAGGAAATTTAATTTTCAAGCCAAACTCTTTGTTCCTCACGAAAAATACATCAAAAAACTCATTGACCTTAGTGCATTAAGCCTCGGGAAAAATAATCAATGGAAACCGATTCATAGACCGTATTTACTCCATAATGATGACATAGAAATCATAAGACAATACAATGCCGAAATAAGAGGACTGTACAATTATTATCGACTAGCTAGTAATGTGCATGTTCTGCAATCTTTCCGTCAAACCATGAAATACAGCATGATAAAAACTTATGCTAATAAATATAAAAGTACCGTTAGCAAGAAAATCAATAAATTTTCTATAAACGGAAACTTTGGTATTCGCTACAAGACGAAAGATGGGCAACGTATTGCATACTTCATAGAACAAAAAATGGAGAATAATACAAAGACTAATTATGAAGAGGTTGATATAGAACCGATTACAGTTCAATTTGGTGGCAAAACAAGTCTCATTGAACGCCTTTTAGCTGAAAAATGTGAATGGTGTGGTATAGATAATGTTCCATTAGAAATGCACCATGACTTACACAATGGGAAGTTAGATTGATAAATGGAAAGCCGTATACTCTGAGAGGAGTACGTACGGTTTGGAGGGGCGTTCTTGGAAACCTGCTTAAGAAACTAAGTAAATGTGATGAAATATTTTGGTGGCTCATTTTCTGAAACAATGCCATCCTAGACCTAGGTGTCAATATACGTTCTCCATCGATACCCGCTGTGCGCTTCCCACGGTTTATTTGTGTAACTCTTTTAATTGATAACAATAGATTCGCTTTGCTTCGAAGTATAAGGCGTTGTAATTTTCTCACTCTTCTACTTTGATTTTGGTGTTTGGCACGAAAAATTCGTTGTCGTAACTTCCTTACATACCTTTCGATTTCTTTCCACTGGATTGTAAAACAATCTGTAAGTGAAGGAATAGCCGACGCCTTGTGAGCTGTATCCATAACTAGATTCCTTCCTTTCCGCAAAAGTTTCTTTCCGCTTTTTTTCGTGTTGAAGACCTGTTGGAAGTCTGCACCCTTTCGGGTTGCATCATTAAGGTTTTTTTCCTTGAATGCTATTCGCACAGTTATGAGTTCCTGTTATCTTTCGACTTTGCGACTTTCGCTTTTTCCAACATCCCATACCCTCTATAACGTCATTCTGCCTTACGACATCCTTACTGTACAACGTACAGATTATATAGGGCTTACCAAGTTCCACTTCTAATAGATACGATGAGGGAAGGTATCTTCTACTACTCCGGCGGATATGTAGGTTGTCCCTCAGCGGCATACAAAGTCCACTTTTCTCATCCGCAATCCCAATGTATCAACGTCTTTCATTAGGTTCATAGTAACGAAGCTTAAGAAAATTCACTGTCGTTTACCTTTCTCATCTTTCCCTAGAACGGATTGAATGTACGTTCATCGCTTCCTTATGCACCCCCTCATGCAACCAACCCTGCCATTACTAGCAACGCTGTTTCGGGTGGAAATATTCTTGACAACTAGAATAGCGTATCCCTATGGATACGCACTATTATGAAGCGACTTCTTGTCGCGCCTGTATCTCTATATTCACTTGCGTTCCATTGTCCAATGTTGCTAATAAGTCTAATATGGATAACTTATCATCTCCATAAGATTTATGAAGATGTGGATCTTCTAGTTGTAGAGATACAATAGGAGCATTTAAAGATTCTTCTAGGATAGGGTTTAGAAATCCATTTATTCGTTTCCCTTCGTTCTAAATAACTGTTTAAAAGCGAAATCAATCCGTAAATTTACTAATTTTGTGGTCATGGGTTTCCTCTTCCTGTCTTCAGTTATTCTTATTATTTTATACTGTAATTCTTTATATAAGCAAATACTACTTTTACCATTATAGCTCCAATTCATTACAGTATACATCTAACTCCGTAAAACAATTTTGTAAATCCGCTTCAAAATCGATTTTATGAATTATGCTATCTACCTTTTTTTCTAAATCTGAAATTTTGTTGTAAGGAACATAAAATATATATTCTCCTGAACGTTGTTCCATATTGTATTGTCATGTGAAAAGGATTCGATATTCTTTCGAGCTTTCCCCTTTCTTTGTACAAATTTATTGTTGTTTTCCACACGTAACGATATATGAATAGTGGCTGTTTGTTCTTTAATTTATTCGCTTTTTTCGGTTTGCTTATTTTTTCGTACATATAAAACTGCCTGTTAGCTAAATAAAGAACAATGAATGCTGTATACATGTTGACCATAATTTATATAATATATATTTGAAAATGTGAAATAGGGCTTAACTGTATGATTCTACTTTGGTTTTCATAGGTGCTTTTCTTATACTTACATTTGGAAAGCTCATATACTGTAGTGTAATTATTTAGAAAAGTTGTTTTTTATATAAGGTAGGTGAGAACCATGAGCAAATTTAAAAAGAATAGTTGTATACCGTTTCAATGTTGTTTCCCTTTACCTGAAATCGGTCCATCAGGCTCGACAGGTCCAACGGGAGCAACAGGTTCAACGGGAGCAACAGGTCCATCAGGCGCGACAGGCCCATCAGGTGGTCCACCAGGTCCAACGGGAGCAACAGGTCCATCAGGCGCGACAGGCCCATCAGGCGGTCCACCAGGTCCAACGGGAGTAACAGGTCCATCAGGCGCGACAGGCCCATCAGGTGGTCCACCAGGTCCAACGGGAGCAACAGGTCCATCAGGCGCGACAGGCCCATCAGGTGGTCCAGGAGCAACAGGTCCATCAGGCGCGACAGGCCCATCAGGTGGTCCACCAGGTCCAACGGGAGCAACAGGTCCATCAGGCGCGACAGGCCCATCAGGTGGTCCACCAGGTCCAACGGGAGCAACAGGTCCATCAGGCGCGACAGGCCCATCAGGTGGTCCACCAGGTCCAACGGGAGCAACAGGTCCATCAGGCGCGACAGGTGGAGTATTAGATTTTGCGGATTTTTATGCATTGATGCCCCCTGATAATGCTGCAACAGTTGCAGTCGGTGGTGACGTTGATTTTCCAAGAGACGGACCTTTTAGTGGAGCGGGGATTACACGTACTGGTGCTGACACATTTAATTTGGCTGCAATCGGTAGTTATCAGGTCTTATTTCAGGTGAGTGTGACCGAATCGGGTCAACTAGTTTTAACTCTTAATTCCGGAGCAGGAGCTGTTGAATTAGCTTATACGGTAGCTGGTCGAGCAACTGGTACTTCTCAGATAGTAGGAATGGCCCTTGTGCAAACATCAGTCATCAATTCAATACTTACTGTACGAAATCCTGCTAGCGAATTCACAGCACTAACCATTACTCCTTTGGCTGGAGGAACACAGTCTGTTTCAGCACATCTTATTATTACGCGACTTAGATAAAAGCGAAGAATAGAATAGGTTGTAGGCTATAGCCATC
This sequence comes from Bacillus sp. TH19, assembly GCF_016651075.1. Classification (NCBI taxonomy): domain Bacteria; kingdom Bacillati; phylum Bacillota; class Bacilli; order Caryophanales; family Bacillaceae; genus Bacillus; species Bacillus sp. TH19. The sequence goes on from NZ_JAEKEO010000001.1 coordinate 109,196, forward strand.
AATTTAAGGAAAAAAATATAAAAGTCCCTTTAATTTTTTTGAAGGGATTTTTGTATTTTTTTAGATATAGTAATTTCTGCTAACGGAAACTATGTAAAAAACTAAATCTATGCTAGTTTTTTGTTAATGGATGTTCTAATCTCTTTATTTATAATGTTTGGAATGTATACTTTTAATAGTGATTTTGAGAAAACGGGTGAATGGATATAATTTCAATAAAACCAAGAAAAGGAAATAAAAGTAAAATAATAATTATAAATTCACTTTCATATTCCACTATATCTCCTGTCATAAGCCAGCCATCTATGGTAAATGAACTTGGAGCATTAATATAGCCAATCATTGTAGACATTGATTAAATTTGTAACATTCCCTTCACAACTCTTGACTCCATATTTTTTATCGCTTAGTTTAATCTACAAAGAATCATTCGATTTAAATTGTGAATATAAACCTCCTAATTCTGACAACCCATACATTTGTATAATTTTAACACAAGGGAATATTTCGTTTATTTTACCTAGCGTAGTCTCAAGCATAACTTCTGATCCATAAGAAATAGTCTGCGAACTATTTAAATTATATTTTTTATAAACCTTACTCAGTATAAGTAAATTTATAAAGGTTGGAGATGCAGGTAATGCTTGTACTTGATGTTTCTCAATCATATTACATACTCGATTAGGGGTACGATCATCAATAATTACCAAACACCCTAGGCTAGAAAGAATTTGGAAAAGCGTATTAACTCCCCCAATATGATCAAATAACATAAATGGTATAACCCGTTTTGCACTTCTTGCAACGCTGTACTTCTTTTGAAGTAATGTAAAATCATGTACAATTGCTTTACTGTGTCCTGTTGTGCCAGATGAAAACAATACTAATCCGGGATGTTTTAACTTTTTCAGTTGTAATAACAATTCATTTTGAATGTAATCTCTTTGCATATTGATTATTTCAAAATTTCCACTTTCAACTTTAATTACATTTTCTAATTCAACAATTTCATAGTATTCTTTCTTCTTGCTGTCAACCAAAGAATTTAAGATTGGTACTACTGTACAACCTAACTCAATAAGTGCTAAAAACATTGCTATGGAGTATGGAGAATAGTCCGCTTCTAAAGAGATAATTTTATACTACATCTTTCCATGTTCCTTTAATTCACTTATATAAATCATTGTTTGATTTAGTAACCAATCATATGTGTATGTTTTATCCTCCAAAACAATAGCATCACATTCTTTGTTTAGTTCAAACCTTTCTAACGAAAAATCAATATGCATACTAGACTGTCCCCTTTGTAAAGGACATTTTTAAAAAAAGTTAGGCAACATCAAGAAAATGATTTTTGTATCCAACAGGTGTCATCTTCTTTAAATTCTATTGATATCTATAGTGTTTATAGTACGTCATATAGCTCTTAATCTCTTGTTTCAACTCAGTAAAAGACTCGCAAGGTTTTATATGTGCTTCACCTTTCAGATGACCAAAAAATGATTCTTGTGGAGCGTTATCCCAACACTTTCCTCATCTTGACATAGATTGTCCGAGGTTTAATGTTATCTGTTCTGAAACATGGCAAGCTAAAATTTCATTGGCTGAGCCATCTGAAATTGTAGATAAATAAGCTCTTTTATTCTTACCGTAAACTAAATAAGTGATATCTGTAAGAAGCGTTTTTCCTGAGGTGTTTTGTTAAAATTCTCGATCTAATTGATTCATCATTACTCGATGTTCTTTTGTTTCTTTCAGCATTCTTTTATAAGGATTTGCTATCCACATCAGACAGACAATCTCATATTTCTTCATGATTATACGGATACGCTTTAAATTGTGGACAACTTGAAAATGACCCGCCAATGTCATTTTTATTTGACGAGCCTCTTTCTTTCGATTTCTAAATCGAAGTGCTTTTAATATAATTTGTTTCACGATTTCATCTTGATCTTTCTTTTGTTTCCGTTGTTCTTGAGGTGAAATGAAAAAATAATTATAGTATTCCGAACTGGATTCAGCAGCTACTTTACACAAGTAACTCACCATATTTCGTAAGTTATATTTTATGATGAAAGAACGAAACAGGATATATTTCTAACTAGGTGGCAACGTTATTTCCTTCCCATCCTCCCTTCCATTTGTTTGATCTTTTTTAACAATTCACTTTCTGCCTTTAGTACGTTCCGTTCGGCTTGAGCATACTTCTCTTCTAACGTAAGCACACTCTCAAGAGTTCTTACGGCGTTTTGGTTGCGTGTATCTCGCAAATTGAGACGAATATTTATGGATAAAGATACTCGTCATGTTGTAAATCTTAGTGATTGTAAAAAGGTGCATGCCCATAAAGAATCGTTTTATAATAAAGATTGATAAACAATTAATCTTTCATACGTTTTCACTACTTTTTAATTTTGTTATTGAGAGAAAAAACTTAAAAGATGAATGGTATGTTATACAGACTAACAACGTATTTAGATGTAAGATCTAAGATGTTAGATTAAGTACTTGAAAAAAATATATAGTTGATGAGATAGCCGTAAACGACAATCCCCAACAAGATTACTGTACATTAGCTATGATGGGTTAGACCTTATTTTTGGAAACAGTATACAGCCCCAAGGGAAGAGGCGATAAACATGCAGTCAACGGAAGCGCATATGAAGGAAAAACAACGTAGAGAAAAAATAGAAATAATATTCAGCCACACGGTAAAAGGAGAGAGTTATTTTCACGGTTCTTCTTATAAATGGAAAAACATTGTATATCAAAATTATAATAGAATATAACAAAAAGAGTTGGAAATTGAACAAATTATTTCGAAAATGGAATAAGAAGGGGTTCGTTTTGCGCAGCACCGTTCACTCATACACTATCCCGTCATTGATTTTATTAAATATATAGCTAAGGTTTATAAGGAAACCATTGAAATACAATAACCATGATTATATTTTTAAAATAAATAATTATATTCAAAGAAAACCTTTACAAAAAGTTTATTTTTGAACATTGTTAACAAAAAGCTCAAAAACTCATTCAAATATTTTTTATTCAAAATACTATTCGTTTTTGTTATAATAACAACCATAACGTATTCTAGTCGTTTGTATATCTTCAGATTTTGTAAAATTTATTACACAAAAAGACAACTCTTAATTAGAGTTGTCTTTTATTTTTTCTCGATATACATAATACTGTTCTGGTGCAAAAACTCCAAGATTCTTACACCTGGAGAAAAAGTAGGACCTCTCATATTCCTTCATTATTTTATAAAACGCATTTTTCTTTCGCTCTAACATTTCCATAAATATAATAGCTGTTATTTCCCCACTTTTCCATTTAGAATAAGTTTCTTCTATATTAATTATGATAATAGATGGTTTTAATGCTACTGTTGGTTCAACCTTACTTATTTTGCGGTCTATGACAACTACCCTGTCACTACCCCATTTAGTAAGAAAGAAGATTTAGAGAAAGCTAAAAAGTACTATGATGAGTTAGGAAACTCAGCTCCAATACTATGCTTCATATATAGGCTAAAGGAGATTTCCTTTCACAGATAAATGGTGATATAAAAAATAAAGAGTTTAATAAATATAAAGAAGTTATGGATAAAACCATTAAGTAGGTTAATGAATTCGCTTTCATTTTTCGGGAAATATGATAAAATTGTATTTGGATAGAAGTCCAATACATATTATTAAAAGTAAAGTGGTTTAAGTCGGAGGAAGGCACCTTAAGGTGTCTTTTCTTTATGAAAAAATCCCCACACAAGGTGCAGGGATTTTTATGCTACGAATATATAAAACTGACTATTTAATATATAGTGAAGTACGCCACGTATCTCTTGGATAGTTTATTGAAGTCTTTTGATATTCAAAAGTCCCTTCTTGATGATTTGATGCATCCCATTTATATTCCCAACCTACAATAGGATTACCACCAATTATTTGTGAACCAATACTTTTCACATCAAATCCATTCATTTTCGCAAAAGGAAACTGGCCATACCCTATTTCTTTTGTGTAAACATATAAGTAACTTCCCCCATGATCTTTAGTTGTACTAAAACTATTAGGATTAATGTATTCAACTCCACCCAATTGTGACTCTACTTTTACTACACTTAAAGAAGTTAGAGGTGCCGCTGGCCCTGCAGATGCCTCCGATGCCATTCCTAAACCAACTACCGCTGCCATTGCTAATGATGATATCCCTAATATAACTTTTTTAAATATATAAACATCCCCTTCTTTTATATAGGTACAAGTTTGATATTAACAGAATTTTATAAGGATAATCATTATTTTGAAAATGTTAACAAATTATACTTTTTTAGATATGTAATTTAGCATATTGATTGACATGTATGAAAATATATTCGTTGCTTTCAAGATAAAAAACTCCTTAATAGGATAACGTCCCATCGCCATCAAGCTAAGGTTTTGAAGTACCCCCAAAATGAAAATTCTCTTTCTCTACAGTTAGTTATCTTGAGAAATTAGCTCATTTTTTTGTTTTTGGGTGTAACTTTGGAAAAAAGTTTGATTAAAATTAATCGAACCGAACCCTCGATAATCCGATTTTTTATTTCCGCCAAAAAGTTGAACAGGCTGCCTTATCCAAAATATTAAATTCGATTATTTTCTCAAGTAATGAGAAATCAATCGGACTATCTCACTGGATACGTACCAACTGCTTGGTGTGATCATAGCCAGCCTGCACAATCCCCTCAGAAAATTGATTAATCCCTGCCTTTTCAGGTGCAAAAGCCAAATGATGTTTGGCTACGCTAAAACCAATAATGAATGTACCGTGATCGGTAAACATAGGCTGATTCCACGCAATTTTCGGCATTGAATTTGGAAATTTCTTGGTTACCCAAACCAAAACTTCTCCCGTTCGGTCCCGATGTTGCGGGTTATCAATATGCGCTAAATATTTTGTGAAAACTTCCATGTCATTTTCTCCTAAAATAAAAATTATTTTTGAACGATGTAATTTTTCATGCCTCCATTCACAACTTCATCCGTATCTATGACAGGATACTTAAACACCTCAAAAATCGACTTTTATTCAGCCATAGTTTTTTTCTTCTTCTTCAATTTCGACAAAGTCCGCAGACTCTTTTTTAAGTTTAACTTTTTCTATATGCACAATTGTTTTATAATCTAACCTCATTGTGTGTATATATAATAACGCTGTTTAATTTTGTTCTTAAAGATGCAGCAACTACAAACTGATAAGATGCACTAACTTCGAGAAGAAAACCCGCTACATAAGCATCAAATCCACGGGAGAAAATATCTATTGTAAGAATTGGAACTTTTTCATGTTACTGCTCCCCGTTTTTAAAAGTCAACTATTGATACAAATTTGTTCTTTCTCTTTATGTTGTTTTTTATCTATTGCAAACGAATAATAAGATAATGCCAATGCTATTATAACCATCACTCCACCAATCCAGCTTAGATTTAAAGTTGATGTGTATTTAATTACCATTCCTCCTATACCAGCTGCTATGGACATACCAATATTCATCACCGTTATATTAAAGCTCAACAAAATTTCTGAGGTCTGTGGTTTCAATGAAATCATATAAACATGCATTGCAGGTGTTGTTGTCCAAGTAGCTAACGCCCAAATTATAATGATAAGCAAAATAGCAATTGTTGAGTTTAAAAATGGCCTCATTAAAAATAAAGATATGGCATTAACGATTAAACTACAGGTAATGACTTTAACCGATCCCCAATTGTCTGCCATTACTCCACCAACTTGAGTACCTATAAAAGCAAAAATACCCAATGAAAATAATGATATACTAATCAACTCAATTGTAAAATTTGCCCCCTGACTCAAGATTGGCGAAATATATGCAAAGACCAAGGTATATCCCAATATCCAAAATACAGTTGTTAAAAGTCCTGCTATAACCTTCTTGTCTTTTATTACCAATAATTGTTTTTTCAGTGGAATTGAGTTTTCTGCTTCTAATTTGGGAACTAACCTGTTTAACAAGAGCAAATTTATAAGCGTTAATCCTCCAATAATGAGATAAATATAATGCCAGTCTATATACGCAGCAGTTAGAGTCCCAATAGGTACCCCAAATGCTAGTGATATAGTAAAACCTGTAGTAACTGTGGCCATCGCTTTACCTTTTTTGTCAGGAGATGCTAGGTGAGCAGCATAGTTTGTTGCGACAACCGTGAACAATCCGCCACTCATCGCCAATATAATCCGTGATAGCATCGCCAGAATAAAGTTGGAACTTAAAAATGCAATTAGATTTCCAATGAAAAAGATGAACAAAGAAATTGAAAGAACCTTTTTTCTATCCCATTTAGCTGTTAATAACACTAAAAAGAACGCTCCTAATGCATAGAAAATGGAATATATTGAAATTAATTGTCCTGCCGCTGATATTGAAACATCTAAATCTTTAGCAATAATTTCTAGAACACCAGAAACAACAAATTCTGCGGTTCCAGTTAAGAATGCCCCTAACGCTAAAAGATATATCATTAATTTATTCATAAATTCATCTCCCACTAATTTCTTTTTCTTTCCCTAGTTTAAAACACATGTTATCATGAGTAAAATTGATATTTTTAATATAGGAGATGAGTAAAAACTCATGACAATTGCGCGTTTCGAAGTTTTTTCTAAAGTTGTCGAGCTTAGCAGTTTTACGAAAGCAGCCAAAGCCCTGCACATAACACAGTCGGCTGTCAGCCATGCCATCGCTAGTCTTGAAAGTGAATGGGCAGTTAATCTTTTAATCAGAGAAAAAGGAAAAGATTTAGCTCTTACTGAAATTGGAACTAAAATTTTAATTCAGGTCCGTGAAATTTTAAACAGAATGGAACATATTAATCAGGAAATAGCCTTACAAGCGAATTTAGAAATAGGAACGATTCGCATTGGAAGTTTTACAAGTGCATCAGCATGTCTTTTACCGAAAATCATTTCAAAGTTTCATAGGAAATATCCCAAAATTGAATTGAAATTATTTGAAGGATCCTATGAAGAAATTATTGAATGGCTTAAAACGGGGGTAATTGATGTCGGATTTATAATTGAACATGATTTAGATTGTGAATTTGATACCGTTCCACTTATTGAAGATACAATAGCTGTAGCATTCCCGGATAACGGAAGATTCTTAGGGAAAGACGTTATTCAAATTGAGGATTTGAATAACGAACCGTTGATTATGCCAAAAGGAATGTATCAATTATATATAGAGGCAATTTTTAAGAAAGCGAAGGTACAGCCTAATGTACGCTTTGAAGTGCAGGATTGTAATACGATTGCAAACATGGTTAATGAAGGTCTTGGGGTTACAGTTGGTTCAGAGCTATTTCTTAAAACTCAGCCAAATATTTACACAAAAAGGTTACAATTAGCAAGTTTAAGGAAAATAGCATTAGCTTGTATGTCAAAACAGGACACACCCCCGGCAGTTCAATCCTTTTTAAAAGTAGCAACCGAGGTTTATAGTCTTTCATAATTTTACTCTAATTTATTATTGGAGATTCACATTACTATAAATGCTTTAATAGGAATCCATTTTGAATGATGACTTGGTTTGATCGGAATTTACGTCTTCCTTTCAAACCAAAATAAGTCCATTTCTAAAAAAGTATTTTAAAAAGTTCTCCAATTTTATATTTTAAAAAAGACATTTAATTTCTGCTATCTTACCTAATCTTATTATAAATTCAGCCCATTTATTTCTGGTTGATCATTCTGCTTATTCCATATAATGACCCGTTTATTAAACAAGAACAATCCTGCATTTCAAGCAGGATTTTTGATCAAACTTTTTTATAAACGTTACGACTTTCCATTCGTTATCAAGACCTAATTACTAAAAAATGTTTAAAATAAACTCCTCTAACATATCTAATATGTTAGAGGAGTTTTTAAATAAATTAATTACAAAACGTTCACTTTTATTGACACTATAACCTTTGCTTTTGTGGTTATTAGCATTCATACTTACAAGTACCTTAGATACCTTTTCCTTAAACAATCTTGGCTCTAAATTCAAAAGGACTACAGTTATTTAATTTCTCTTGAAATTGGTTTCTCATTTAAATTACTATGTTTTATTGAATAAACGAAATATATTATTACTCCAATAGTTATCCAAATGCAGAAGTACAACCATGTTCTTAATGGTAAATTTAACATCAAAAATACACAACTTGCAATTGAAATGATTGGCAATATAGGTACAAATGGTACCCTAAAGCCGCGCTTAAAATTCGGATGAGTTTTGCGAAGGATAATAACTGATACTCCCACCATTGAATACGTTACCAAACCACTAATATTAACTAAATTCGCTAATTCTTTTAAATCAATAAACCCAGCTATAAAAGAACTTCCTATTCCCACCAAGCCTATTGTAAAAGTCGGTTCTCCAGTATTCTTATTAATTTTCGCGAGTGATTTGGGTAACAGTCCATCACGACCCATTGCAAAGAATACTCGTGTTGCTGCATACATAGAAGAGAAAATAACAGCCATAAGACCAATGACAGCTCCTACAGCAATTACACCAGCGACCTTACCTTGTCCTACTACTTCCATTACATAAGCCATTGCTTCAGGTACATTTAATTCTTTATAGGAAACCATCCCTGTCATAACAAGGCACACAACTTCTTGATCTGACTTGTTGTGATTCTTTTTTCAAGTATCGTACCTGAAATAATGAAATCACAACCTTTTTTATAACGTTCACACAAATAGTTCGTTTTACCTATTATTACTCTCTCTTGGCATAAAGGACATTTACCTACCGTACGATCATCTGTGTTTGGGAATTCAAAACAAATGCTAAGGTCCGGCTTTAATCTAATTGCAGCTGTGAATTCTCCTTTTTCCCCACTAAAACCATTAATGAAGTCTGTTACATTATTATTCACTAGTTTTTTAATCTGGCTATCGGATAATTTCTTGCCTTTAATTTTGGCTGGCAACATAAAATCGCATCCGTTTTGATGTTCTGAGCACCCAAAAAACGTTTTGCGGTTTAGAATTTGTCCCTTCTGACACTTTGGACACTGACCTAGCGATAATTCTTCAACTGTAGGCAAACTAAAGCTGATTTCACCGTTAATAAATGCTAGATAAGCAGAAAACTCTTTGCCATTAGATTTAAATCCTTTTATAATGTACGTTTTATTCTCTTCAAACAGTTTTTTAACTTGTGCTGCAGGAATCGCTTTTTCTTTTATTTTTTGGCAAGACAATATTACAGTTCGGGTGATTGCTGCAACCGAAAAATTCCCCCCTATCTAAAATAATTCCATTTCTACAAGGACATTGGCAAACCTCTATTTGTTGCTTCCAGGTCTCTATTAGATTGTACGAAATGGTATCAGGAATTTTTATAATCTCTTGCGTTATTTTTTGTACAAACGCATTTGTATGTAAAATGAAGTCTTCATAACTCATTTCATTCTTTTCAATACGGTATATCATCCCTTCCATTTCAGCTGTGTATTGGATCTTTGACTTGTTGGACAGGAAATTGTTCAATAAAAGCACGACCAATTGGAGTTGTAGTAATTTTCCTTTTTTCAATGGCTATATAGTTCTTCTCATTTAAAGCTGGGATAAAAGTCGCTTCGGTTGCAACGGTTCCAATTCGCTTTCCTTTCATCAGTTCTTTTAAATGTTCGTCATCAATTTTGCGTCCAGCTGTTTCCATGAAAGTCAGAATTGAGCTTTCTGTGTGTAGCGCGGGTTTCTTTGTTTTGGATTCAAGTAACTCAAAATCGCAGATTTGAAGTTCATGTCCTTTCTGCAGAATAGGAATTTTAAATGCTTCCACACTTTCTTCTTCTTTTTCCTCTTGAAATACTTCTAGAAACCCTTTTTCCCTAAGTACACTTTCTTTTGTTTGATAGATATCACCCATCGAGTCAATAAGCGATACGTCTCTTACTAGATACACTGCAGGACTCATGAAATTACCCACAAAGCGTTTTACTACAAGATCATATAGCTGTTTTTCAATGTCTGGACGGTCTCCCCCGTTATATTGTTTTGTTGTCGGAATGATAGCAAAATGGCTTGATACAAGCTCATCATTGAATGTTTTATGTTTTGTATTAATTGCCTCGATATCTACTAGTTGTACCAATGACGAATAGTGACTCGTTGCTAATGAGTGCATAACACCTTTCACACGCTCTACTTGTTCTGTAGGTAAATGCCTAGAAGAAGAATGTGGATAGGTAATAAATCCTTCTTCATACAAGTTCTGAATATGTTTTCTTGCGGTTTCTGCATTAATCTGCAGATGAGCATGAGCATCTTTGTATAAATCCGTTAAGTTATATAATAATTTAGGGTTCTTCTTTCGATTTCCTTCTTTAAATTCTTCCACCACGAGATATTGACCTTTCAAGTTTTCTCCCAAACTTCTTAATGGCGATGGGTTTAACACCTGGTTTTCTGTTTTCATAACCGGAGTAAGTCCTAAATCTGTTACTAGTTGCAGATGATAATAAGATTGCTCTCTATAATTTTCAATCGCTACCTCACGTTGTCGTATCTCATTTAATAAACACATCTGTACACGTCCAGAGGATAGCAAGAACTTATTCTGTGCTAATTTCGTTGTACATCCCCTCGTTATGTTCATACCTAATAGATAGTCCAAGTACTGTCTTGCTTTAGCAGAATACGCCAGTCCATCGTATTTTGATGCGCTTTCTAATCGATTGAGAGCTACCTCTAGTTCTGCCGCTTCATAAGAGGATTTATATACACGAGATTGCTTTTTATTCACTCCTGCATATTCGTATACTTCCCTATAGATTAACTCTCCTTCGCGGTCCGCGTCACATATGTTAACCGCATGGTCAACATCATGTCGTTGCAGCAGTTTAACAAGTATTTGTAATTGTTCAGCATTTTCTTGTTTCACCTTATAAGCTGACTGATAAATTAAAGGTAAATGCTCTAACATAAACTTCGGTGTTATCTGTAATCTTATGGTGTTCATAGTACAATAACATGAGGTTTGATAACGCCCTTCTGTCTTCGTTTTGTCCCCAAGTAAAAAAGTTCTTTACTAATAATTATTGAAATTCTATATTTCCTGACTAAATAAAGAATTTTTTTACTCATTATTTCAAGAGAAAATTAGGTCTAAAGTTTAACTTGAGTAAAGAACTTTTTTCTTTTGGATTTTTATGCTTCATATTTTTTTAACAATTACAATACCTGACATAAAAAGTACCTTCATCTATAAAAGAGTATTCTTTTACCTGTAAGTTGTAAAACGTACCTTATGGCTTACGAAATATTAATGATAAATAATTTTCCCAGCCCAAAATAACCTAAAATATCGAATCTTCCTTTATATACTTTTATCTATTTTAACGAATTCCCCAAAAGAATTCTCCTTCCTCAAGCGTGTAAAGGGCGTAGCCCAACGGTAGGTGGGAGATGAATTTCGGTTTGGCATAGCCAAAAACTTTTGATAAACTAGCTATATGAAGTTCTTTGATAACTTGATATATGAGGTTGCAGGAAGAAAATAGAGTGCGAAAACCAAGCCATTCGGTTCCTGCGTAAAATATCAACCGTACCAAAAGAGCGTCCAAGCGTTGGACATCTAGGGGTGGAACACCCCGAAGTAACGCTCAGGGAGACGAAAGGGTACTTTCGTCGTGGAACTGAGAAGCTCCCACTTCAAGCTTTGCTAAGTGGCGAGTAGTTCACATAAGATAATATCAACTTCGATGTATTTATTACTACTCCTTTATGAATCAGTATCTTTTTATATAATTACATTTTTAGAATCCTGTTTTCTTATATAGTAAAAAACAAAGCAATCGCTGGACACGATCGCTTTGTTTTTTCTATTCATATCGTAGTGCTTGAATTGGGTCAAGTTTAGACGCTTTATTCGCCGGAAATACACCGAATACAACTCCAACTAATAAAGAGAAAACAAATGATAACAGCATAACCGGTATAGAGTACGCTATTGTTGTACCTGTGGCTAGTGTAAATATTTGAGCACTGATTACCCCAATCCCTATTCCAATTATTCCACCGAACGAACTTAACACAACTGCTTCGATAAGGAATTGAAGCAGAATATTTTTACGCTTTGCTCCAATTGCTTTTCTAATGCCTATTTCTTTCGTACGTTCTGAAACTGATACGAGCATAATATTCATGATACCAATCCCGCCTACGATAAGAGAGATTGCTGCACTTCCGCCTAGCATTAATGTCATAGTATCATTGACTGATGACGCAGTTTCCATTAAATCTTTTGGACTTGATACACTATAACTATCAGTATCACCTAAGATTGAATGCATCGTTCTTTCAATGCGGGTCGATATGAAATTAATCATATCTTCATTTTTCACCTTCACATATGTTGTCCCAACATTCGTAGTAGCAGCTAAACGCTGTCCGGTGCTAAGAGGGACAATAATTGTACTATCTCCGCTTGTTCCTAATGAACTTCCCACTGATTCAAGAACCCCAACAACTTTATAGGATGTTCCGTTCACTTTTACTGATTTACCGACCGGGTCTCCTAAACCGAATAATGTTTGTGCTGTGTCTGAACCAAGTACTGCAATTTTTGAATGATTCCCCTGATCTAAGTCTGCAATGAAACGACCAGATTGCAGCTTTAAATCGCGGACCTCTAAGTAAGAAGAAGTTGTTCCAATCATTGATACTTGTGTATTCGTTTTTTCATGTTTCACTGTTACTCTTCCTGACACTGTTGGTGCAATTGCTTTAATACCATCGATATCCTGAATTTGTTTTGCGTCCGTTTCTTTAAATGTAGCATCTGAATCCGTAACTGTTACAGTCAATACATTTGTACCTAAGCTGCCAATTTGATCTTGTACCTCTTTTGTCGATCCTTGTCCTATCGCAACCATGACTATAACAGAGGATACACCGATAATAATCCCTAGCATCGTTAAGAATGCTCTAACTTTATTTGCTCTAATGCTTTTCAGTGCCATTTTGAGTGTCTGCAAACCATTCACCTCCATTCTCATAGAGCTGTCCATCGTGAATCCGAACGACACGGCTTGCTTTCTTTGCAACATCTAAATCATGCGTAATAAGAATAATGGTATGCCCTTGCTCATTTAATGAATTCATAATTCCTAATATTTCTTTACTCGTTTTACTATCAAGTGCTCCAGTCGGTTCATCTGCTAGTAGAATAGGAGGCTGTCCAGCCAACGCACGTGCTATTGCAACACGTTGCTGTTGCCCACCCGACAATTGAGAAGGCAAATGATTCGCTCTATCTGCCAATCCTACTTTTCGTAATGCTTCTAATGCCGTTTCTCTTCGTTCTCCCGCTTTCATGCCTCGGTAAATGAGTGGAAGCTCGACATTCTCAACTGCTGTAAGCTTCGCTATAAGGTTGAAATTTTGAAAAATGAAACCGATTTTTTCATTTCGAATAGTTGCAAGTTGAGAGCTTTTCATTTTCCCTATCTCTTCATTATCTAGTAAGTATTCACCTGAATCCGGTCGATCTAAGCATCCGATCATGTTCATAAATGTTGATTTTCCAGAGCCTGATGGTCCTATGATAGAGATAAAATCCCCCTTTTGAATATCGAGGGAAACACTTTTTAGAGCCATTACTGTTTCGCCGCCAAGTTCGTAGACTTTCTTCATGTTCTTTATTTGAATAATTGGCTCTACCATAATATTAACGCCCTCCTTGTCCGCCGCCAGCTGGAGCTCCGCCGTTAGATCTTCCTCCAAACTCACCACCAGGTCTTCCTTGGAAATTGCCGCCACCAAATCCCTCTTGAGAGTTTCCGCCAGGCATCATCATAGGTCCTTGAGAAGAATTCCCTTTAGATTGAATTCTCGGTATTTGCACCGTATCTCCTTTTGCTAACCCTTTTGTAATTTCTACATGCGTATCATTTGAAATACCAGTTTCTACTGTCACTTTTTTTGTTGACTGTGTCGCATCGTCTGAAGATGTAGGAACTAGTACATATTTTTCATTTCCGTTTGTATGCACCGCTTCTACTGGAACGTATAATGCGTCTTCTTTACTTTCTATTGAGATACTTGCCTCAGTCGACATACCAATTTTCATATTTTTCGGATCTTCAATTTGTACAGTTACGTCAAATGTAGAAACGCCTTTTTCAGCTGTTCCTTTTGTTGCTACATTTGTTACCTTTCCGCTAAATGTTTCCTCTCCGAATGCACTTGCTGTTATTGTTACCGCTTGACCTTCTTTTACTTTCGGTACATCTAATTCATCAACACTAAGCGTTGTTTGCAAAGCGTTGTAATTTGTTATGTGTGCAATTGGATCCGCAGCCTGTACAGAATCACCGCTTGCAACAGAAAGACTTGTAATTGTCCCAGTTACTGGAACTTGCAAAATACTTCCATCTGTAAAGGTTACGAGTGTTGCACCTGCCTCTACAACATCACCTTCCTTCACACTAACACTATCAGCTGTCAAGCCACTTCCACCACTTGCTTTATCCGAACCTGCACTATTATTCCCTCTCGTTACAGGTGATGTATATCCATTTGCATCTTCCATACGAAGAAGAATTGTTCCTTGTGACGCTTTGCCGCCTTTTTTCGCACTAACTGATTTAATTTCCCCATCATATGGAGCCGTAACAACAGCACCATTTTTAAATATTACAAGTGTGTCACCTTTTTTTACTGTATCTCCAGCCGCTACACTTATACTATCCACAATAAGGATTGTATCTTTCGCTGTTACATCTTGATCTGTATTTGCTGTAACCGAACCCGATCCACTAACTGCTACTTCCAGTTTCCCTTGTTGCACTGTCGTTGTTTGAGATGCAGCCACAACACCTTGTGTTTTATCTGTTTTATGTAAAAAGAACCAAGTGCTTGCTCCTCCTATTACAACAATAATGGTTGAAATGATAATCCACTTTTTCAAAATTCTATTCTCCTTCCCATTGTTGAGTTTGCCCCGATTGTTCTTGCCCCGGCTGGAATTGACCATTACCATTACCCGGGAACATCTTATCGCGCCCTCTTGAGCCCATCTCTGAAAAATCCGGACTTTTACTTTGTTTGTAAGCTACATAGCCTACTCCGATAGCTGCACACGCACTAATCCCTAAATTTACTATGAGTAAAATTTGTATTAACTTTTGTTTCGTTTGTTCCATTTTTTATTCCACCTCGTATATTTTTTGATAAGCCCATTGTGACTTTCATTCCTTAACTTTTTCTTAAAAGTTCAACCTTACATGTAAAATCTCTTACGAAAGTTTTTTGCAATAAAAAAACAAAAAATTAGCCACACGATTTCACTGCAAAAGTTTATATAGTTCTTGCCAATTCCATATGTTACATCTATATAATAATAGAAAACAATTCATTTCATTACATCGCATCTTAATTCACTTGTTTAGTGTGGGAAGTATGAAACACCCAATACCTCGATCCTACATAGTTTATTAAGCTACCAATCAAAGTTGCAGTCACTTTAGAGACAATCAACGACTGCTCCAAGGTATCATACATACTTCTTAGTATTAGAGATACTACAATAAGACTTAAAAGATTAACACACATAAATTTAAATGCTGCAACTTGACTTCTTTTTTGTTCAAATGTCCAAACCCTATTCAGTAAGTAACTGTTAGCTACACCACAACAATAGGAGACTGATTGCGCCAGTAATATGGGCACGTCCCCCATGACAAGTAATGAAAAGATTACTATATCTATGCCCGTATTCAGTATACCTACTATTAAAAACTTAAAAATTCGTATTAAGTCTTTATTCATACGCTGTCTCATGTTGGATCGCTAATTTTTCACTTTCCTGTTCCCCATAAAATTCTCGAACAATATATAAAGGTCGCCCTTTTGTTTCATCATAAATTCGCCCAATATATTCACCGATAACGCCTAACATAAATAGCATAAACCCATTAAAAATTAACATAATACTAATGATGGAAGGCCACCCTTTCATAGTTACTTCAGTAAATAAAGTAAGATATAGCACATATATAAAGTATAGAAAGCCTGAGCTAGAAAGAAGTAAACCTGAATAAATTGCTAACTTCAAAGGTTTATAAGAGAAAGACAGAATCCCATCTAGGCATAGCTTTACCATTCGTTTAAGGGGATACTTGGTTTCACCTGCTACTCTTTCATCTCGAACATATTCAATTGCTATTTGACGAAATCCGATCCAACTAACTAATCCTCTAACAAATCTATTATTTTCGTTTATCTTTCTCATTTCTTTACATACCTTTTGATCCATAAGGCGAAAATCTCCCGTATCTACTGGTATATCAATATCTGTGGAGGCGCGAAGCACGCGATAAAACGTGCTTGCTGACCACTTTTTAAACCATGTTTCACCCTTACGCTTCATTCGTTTTGCGTAGACTACTTCATACCCCTCTTTCCATTTTTCAATCATTTGTAAAATTAGCTCTGGTGGGTCTTGCAAATCAGCATCAATAATGATAACTGCATCCCCATTTGCATAATCCATACCAGCTGTAATTGCAATTTGGTGACCAAAATTCCGTGAAAAATCGATGAGTTTCACTGTCTTATCACCTATCATAAATTGCTTTATAATATCCGCACATTTGTCTTGGCTTCCATCGTTAATAAATAGTAATTCATACGTACCATTTGCATCTTTCATGACCCTTTTCAATCTTCGATACGTTTCTTCAATAACAGCTTCTTCGTTATACATGGGGATGATTATTGAATAACATATATTGCTTTCCACTCTAACCACTCCTTTACAAAGTTATTTTATATAAAGTATTTGAGCGCCCAGGACCACCCATATTCATACCTTCTTTTCCACCATTTTGTTTTGTCTTCCACTCATCAGAAGGTATTTTCTCACCATTTTCTTGAATCCATTTCGTTACTTCAGAACTCCCGCCCCTCATTCCTTCATTTGAAATGAGGAAGTACTTTACTTTCCCGCTTACTACCAACTCTTTTAATTTTTCAACAGAATACACTGGATCAGAACCAGAAAATCCACCCATCGTTATTACAGATTCTCCTTCATCTATAATGTAAGGAGCTGCGGTTTGATAACTTGTTGTAGCAAATAAGTATTGTTCACCAGTATTGTTTTTCTTTAAATATGAAAAAGTTTTATCATCTAAACTCTCGTTATCCATACCTCCTGGCTTGCTTCCTGGTAATCCTGAAGATTTTCTACTAGGGTTTGGAATTTGCATGTGATCTTCTGGTGAAGCATAATCTTTTTCAATATATTCTCGTTCAGTTGGAAGTCCGTTATCACCCGGTCCTCCTTGTCCAGAAAATCCAGGCATTGCTCCTGGAAAAGCCCCTTTACCATCATCTGAACTTGGGCCCGCTTGTGGGAGCATACTATTTCCACCATATGTAATCGGCGTAGCAGCCCAATACAATGGTCCGATTAATAATATAAGTAATCCTGCAATATGCAGCGTAAAAGGCAATACAATCTTCTTACCCTTGAACAAAACAAGTACGAAAGTCATGATAATTCCGGCTACTGCTATACAAAGTGGCCACTCAGCTCCAATGACATCACTGTAAGGATGCATTATATACCATTGGAAACCTGCTGTTCCTACAACTGCAATTGGCAATAACCAAGACTTCCAACCAGTATTATTTTTATAATCCTCAAAAAGCTGTGCCGAACCAGCTCCAAATAGAGCTGCAATAGGAGCCGCAAGCATTATTAAATAATAGTGATGGAAAAATCCAGCAATACTGAAAAATACCATAACTGGAATTAACCATGCGAGCCAAAAGACAGCTTCTTTATGTTTTAAGGTTATATTATTTCTTCTTACACTAGCCAATAAACTAATACTAGCAATAGCAATAAACGGTAACAGCCAACTAGCCTGACCGGATAATTCAGACTGGAATAGACGGAACGGCCCTTTTTCTCCAGTTCCAAACATACCGCCTGCCATGCCACCTGGACCACCATTTTTACCTGTCGGTGGACCATCCCCTTTGTTTATTTGGAATCCTTGACCATTATCACCATTTCCTTGTGGTAAATTAGCTCCATTTTGATGATTATCTTTCTGCACTACTTTATTGTTACCTTGAGGTGGTTGAGATTGATCATTTGCATTAGGCATTCCTTTATCTGCTGGAACTTCCTGTTTGCCATTCTCAGCGCCATCATTTGGCATTCCCCACATATTATTTTGAGGCGATTGTTGATGTTCCTTCGCACCAGGTACTCCCTGATTCCCAGTAAGACGTGATATGCCATTGTAACCAAATGCTAATTCTAAAACTGAATTTGTTTCACTACTTCCGATATACGGACGTTTATTTTCAGGAATACTGTCTACAATTACCGCCCAAGAAAGAGAAATAACGAGCATGATAGCTGTGGCCCCAGTAAGGAAACCAATCTTTTTTTTCCAGTTTATTTTCGCAGATAAAAGATAAAAGAGATAAAAAGCGGGCAGTATCATATATGCCTGTAGCATCTTCATATTAAAAGCTATCCCAATTACCGCGAAAGATCCTAAAAGACTCCAAACACTTTCACGCTTCACACTTTTAAACAAGAGCCAAGTAGCTAACAAAAGAGTAAATACAAGCATGCTATCAATATTATTTGTTCGGCTCACTGCAGCTGCAATTGGTGTGCATGCAAAGGCTAAGGCACTAAGACGTGCAGCAACTACACCAAAAGAAGGTTTAATTAAAAAATAAATCAACAATACGGATCCTATCCCAGCCAATGCTTGCGGTAAAATTACACTCCAACCGTGCAACCCCAAAATATAGGCACTAATCGTTTGAATCCAAAATGCAACAGGTGGTTTATCTACCGTTACTGACCCGGCTGAATCAAGGGAACCAAAAAAGAAATTATGAAAGTTTTGCAGCATACTTGCTACTGCAGTCGTATAATAAGTATTCACATAGTGATCCGTCCAAATATTATAGCCATTTAAAAAAAGTGCTAACAAGATTATGAATATTAGAGGAACATCAAATCGTTTTTTCAATTGTAAAAACATAGAATTACAACTCCTTAATCATTTTATAAAGTTAACTAGGCCCTGAATGTATTATCTTTCTTCTATCTGAAGTGGACTTGAAAATAAGCTGAAAGTTTCCTGAATACATGAAATATCTTTCGTATTAAAAGAGAAAATGACAAAAAAATAAAAAACTACCAGGTATTTGAATGACTTTCAGCAAATTTTAAGCATAATCGTAGATACTAACAATAATGAAGAAAAAGGAGGCATAGAACATGAACTCTCTTAAAGGGGTTAAAATATTAATAGTAGATGATGAACCCCATATTTTACAGTTTTTAGAGATCGGGTTAATGAACGAAGGGTATGTAGTAAAAAAAGCGACAGATGGAATAAGTGCCATTAACTTAGTACAAGAATTTCAGCCTCATATAGCCATCTTAGATGTAATGATGCCTGGTACAGATGGGTTTGAAGTATGTCGAATGATTAAAAAAAGTGGCGCTCTTACTTCCGTAATTATGCTTACTGCAAAAGACGAAGTAGATGATCGAGTGAAAGGATTAACATTAGGTGCAGACGATTATGTAATTAAACCTTTCAGTTTTGATGAATTACTTGCTCGTATACACGCACGTCTTCGTAATCAGTTTCCTAATTTATTCAACGAGATTATTTATGGTCCTTTTAAAGTGGATGACCGTAGAAAAGAACTGCGATTTAAAGATGATATTTTGGAACTTTCTCCTACTGAATACGAGCTACTTAAATATATTGTAATTAACCACGGGATTGTACTAAGTAAAGGTGTGATACTTGATAAAGTATGGGGATATGATTTTCAAGGTGATGAAAATATTGTGGAAGTGTATATTCGTTCACTCAGGGAAAAATTAAAAGATAAAGAACACCGACTCATTCGCACAATTAGGGGAGCGGGGTATCGTGTGGATTTACCATGATTAAAAGAATCCAGTTCTTAAAAAACAAAAGGCTACTGCCTCACTCCCTACGAAAGCAACTTTTAACTCGAACATTATTTATTTTATCTCTTATTCTTTTGAGTATTGGTCTTTTACAATTTTGGGTAATGAAAGACTTCCTGTATAAAAATGAAGCCGAGACATTACGAGCGAAGATGATGTCGTTACCACCAGAAATAGATTTACTTCCTTTTAACTCGGAAAATAATGGAAAAAAACATCCTGATCCTAATCGACCAAGATTTCTGTTTTCACAAGATATTTCACTTGCAATTATCGGACCAGCTAGTGGTTATAAGGACTTCGCAGAGAGTACTGGAATGTCCTCTCCAAAGTTATCAAGCAAAGAGTATGCAAAAATATTAGAACAGTTCTCGAATCGTAAACAAGTAACCTATAAAGTAGTACGTAATAAAGAAGGGATTGAACAATTAATTGTTTTTAAACCTATTCGGAGTCTTCCAAACGGTTCCGATGGAGATTTTAATCAAGTTCCTAATCAAATTCTTCAAATTGGAACAGATACTGCTCCTTTACGTGATGTTCTATTTCAGCAATTACTAACATTCGTTGTTCTATCTGTACTAGCTCTACTTATCGGTTTAGCGCTATATTTACCAGTTCTAAAAAACACATTGATTCCTCTTTCTAACATTGTAAATGCAGTAAAAAATACGAATGCGGATAATTTGGCTGATCGACTACCTACACACCAAGGACAAGAAGAAGTTGATCAATTAGCTTTAGCATATAATAACATGTTGAAGCGATTAGAGGCATCCTTTCAATATGAAAGAGAAACAAAAGAGAAAATGAAACGTTTCATTGCCGATGCTTCTCATGAACTAAGAACACCACTTACATCTATTCATGGTTTCTTAGAAGTATTATTACGAGGCGCAGCTGATCGTCCTGAACAGCTTTATAATGCTTTAAACAGTATGCACGGCGAATCAAAACGCATTATAAAGTTAGTAGAAGATTTATTTTTTCTTGCAAAAATGGATCGTGAGCCTGGACTACATTTATCGGAAACCAATCTCACCAAACTTATCTGGCAGATGAAACCACAATTAAGCGTTTTAGGTGGACATCGACAGATATCATATGATCTAACAGAAGGAGTAAAAGGTACTTATGATGCTGATAAAATCAAACAAATTATTTTAAACCTATTTCATAATGCCGTCCAACATACTGATTCTACTACAGGCAAAATAACAATTTCTTTAATGGTCTTAGAAAATCAAGTAGAAATATCCCTAAAGGACAATGGATCAGGCATAAAATTAGAAAACCTTCCTTATGTATTCGATCGTTTTTATAGAATTGATGATTCCAGAACAAGACAGCATGGTGGATCTGGTCTAGGGCTTGCAATTACTCAGACTATTACTCAAGCACATGGAGGAACAGTATCTGTAAAAAGTAAGTTTGGAGAAGGAACGACTTTTTATGTGTATCTACCGATAATTTCGCCATCACTAAAACAGTAATAAACAGGGGAGAAATGTAATTCTCCCTTGTTTATTACTGACATGTATTCTTTTACTTTTTACAATTTAAAAGCAAAGGATTATACATATGACTCATTCAAGTACTCTGAAACTTATTCATATTGTAGAAATATCCATTTTAAGATAATGATACGCTTCAAAATCTTCATTTGTATAGAGTAACTTTTAGTAATCTCAGTGCTCCTTTTGCCATAAGCATGTTTTTCCTATATCGATAGACGCAATTATGCCTTTTATTGTTTATATTTCTCTTCTAAATTTCATTGCAAATTCCCTGGGACTGTCCGCAAAAGGATGTATTTTGTTCTCCAGATATTTCAATCCTAACCTCTCCATATTCTTTGGGTTCTGTTGCAAAGTTTGAAAAAAGCATAAACAGGTTGGTAAATGAGGAACAATGTTTAGGGAGTAGCTAGTAATTGTTGAAGTTCATTGCACGTTGAAAAGGCGGAGTCTCTTTGAAGACTTCGCCTTTGTTTATATAGGGCATGAATGGTCTCGATACCTTTTATCGTACGTGAAGCATGACGAAGATTTTGAAATCCTGCGGATTTAGCAAAACGTCTCTTTACATGCCTATGATCCTGTTCAATAAGATTGTTTAAATGTTTGATTGTACAATGGATTGTAGTTTGATAAAATCTTTGTTTTCTTAATTTGTTAAATGCGCAAAGTAATGCTGGCGCTTTGTCTGTAGTGAGAACCGTTGGTTCTCCAAAATGCTTTACTAATTTTTTCATGAAGGCATAGGCAGCCTAATGATCCCGTTTTTTACGAAGTTGAATATCCAATGTATGTCCATCTTTATCAATTGCACGATAGAGATAACACCATTCTCCCTTAACTTTGATATAAGTCTCATCCAAATGCCAAGATAAGTGTGCAGATTTATTTTTCGCTTTCCAAATTTGATAGATGAGGCTTCCATATTCATGAACCCATCGCATGATGGTTGTTGGGTGAACTGAAATACCACGTTCTTTCAGGATTTCAGATACATCGCGATAACTTAAAGAAAAACAGCAGCAGTAGCCGACAGCTACTAAAATAATATCTTTCTTGAATTGTTTTCCTTTAAAATATCTCATGTCTGATTCTCCTAAATCCTGTTTTCTAGAGTGTAGCTTTATATAGAAAACTTTGCAACAGAACCACTTTTTATATGCTATATTACAAATAAGCTGGGAACACTTTACAGCCCTTTTCTTGCTCCATATCATGTCCAAAGAAAATAATTGGATTTTCTTTCCTAACAACATCTTTTAAACGTTTTATTGAAGATAAAGCTAAATCCGAATCAAATCCAGCAAACGGTACTTCATCTTCAAAGTTTTCTTTCGTATATGATGCATCAATAGTTAACAACACTGGACCTGATTTTTCCGTCTCAATTAATAATGACTGATGCCCTGGCGTATGTCCCGGTGTATATATTAATTGCACACCTGGCACTACTTCATAATCCCCTTCAATGATTTTATAGTTTAAATTCGGCAATATACATTCTTTCAAATATTCCTCTCTGTGGAGTGCTACCTCATATTCAGCACGCTGTACAATAATTGGTGTATTTGTAAAAACGCCATTTCCTCCTGCATGATCAAAATGCAAGTGAGAACTAATGATATAAAGAAGATCTTCTGGCTCATATCCGGCACGCTTTAAAATATTTGCGATCCTATCGTTCTCATTCATTTTAGGTAAAACTTGTCCTTCAACAATTGTACCTTTAAAAAGATTCTCATTATTAAGAGCACTTTCTGGCATACCTGTATCTACTAAAATAAGTCCCTCTTCTGTCTCCAAAAGATAACACCAAACAGGTAAGTTTAGTAGTTTACCCGGTGTAAGTGTACTATTAACTGAAGAATGATCCAACATACAACGACCTGCTGGGAGGAAATAAAGCTTCTTTACTGTCATTATGTATCCACCTTTACAAATAATTTAGGATAAAACAATACAATATAATATTTCGCTTATTAGAAATAAACTCCTTCTCACCTTTCATTATTTCAACCATTATTTTTTCAATTGTTCACAACTTTTCATTACAAATTCATTGATATTGGAAAGCCTATGCAGGAATTCAGTCCGCCTTTAGGCATAGGATAAAAGTGTCAACTTTCCGTAGAAAAGTTAACGTCAAGTAACTCCAAAATATACAATAAAGGTTGATTTTAGAGTTACTTTTCCACATTGGAATATCTTGTCTTATTCCCCTTTTTCGGTGGATGGGCAAAAACACCCTAATTCTAGAAATTCATCAGTTTCCATAAAACCAAACTTCTTATACACTGGTCTACCCATTTTTGAAGCCCCAAGCCATATTTGTGAGATACCTGAAATCTTAACTTCATCAACTAATTTAGTTAACAGCTTTGTTGCGATTCCTTGCCCACGATAATTTTCATTAGTATACATATTTGTGATATAAGCCTTTTTTCCAGTCTTATTGGTGTAACAAGGTGGAAATTCATAAAAAATTACTGCACCACAAGCTATAGTTTCTTCATTATCTTCCACTAGCCATTGAATTAAAGTACCTTCACTTAGTTTATTTTTAAAGAAAGCATATAGTTCTCTACCAATATCTATATTAGGTTCTATCCCCTCATCAACTAATTGCTTTTTTCTTAACTCGACCAATTTATCAATATCATCGATATTTGCTTTGCGATATTTCAAATTTTCACAACTCCTTTATAAAATTACAACTGACCAGCCCCATAGCATAATTAATTCTCATCATTTTACCATTGATTCTTATTAAACTAAACTGCCATTAAGTTATTTGGGGTATTTGCTCTTCTTTGCTTGATAGCCATATGTGTACTACCACGAATATAACGATACCTTTTATATATTTTGTTTCGTAATATTAACCCCATATTCCCTATAAAAATCTAAAATTACAGATGCATTCATACCCAAATCTAATAAATTTTCCGGAAAGTAAATTTTAGAATCCGGAACCACAATATCAGATGTTTGTAAAATGTTCTCTGCTTGGACAGCTGCTCCTAAAGCAGTAAGATGTGTCTGTCCTAACGGATCTGATATATTCACACATCGTCTATGCAATACACCAGTAGCATCATAACCTTTAAGGTGAATAACTATGTTATGTGCACTTCCCCTTCCGGGTTTATAGAGAATATTTTTCCGTAAATCGGTAAATTTTTCTCCGCTAATCATTTTCCAAATCCCTGTATTCACCAGAGAAACCAGTCCATATGTAGATATTTTACTATCAAAAGCAATACGAAAGTTAGCCGAAACAGCATGAATTGATTCTGGCAGGGTTACGTGATCAGGAGTATCCAAACGATAACATTTGGTTATATAACCTTTGGGAAAGCGGACTTTGATTGGATCAGTCATTGGATAAGCCTGTCGCATTCCCTCTCGAGCTTTGACTTCAAATGGAATCGTTAACCGGTCCATATATGCTGTCGAATTTGGTCCTGCTTTGTCTTGAAGAGAATATAGTGCGTTGATATCAACCGTAACCTCTTGAAGATCTTTTGAATACATTTTAGCAAAAAGGGCTGCTGTCCCTCCCATCCACCCCGAAGCTAATACAACAGGGGATTGGACCTCAACATTTTTTAATCGATCAATAGAACTCTTAAAACGTTCAGTCCAACGAGTAATGTCAACCAATGGAATTTTTTTTCGAACTGCAGATAGCAGTAGTCTATCTTGCGGGTCATTAACCGCATTAACAACTAATGTGAAATTATCATCCAAATTTCTTAAAGGATCATCTGTTGTGTTGTCTACAGTGACTATTTTTACTCTCTCTGATTCAAAAGGTAACGCTTTCCCTAAGGTTCTTCCTCCTAATCTAATTTCCAAATCAGGATGTCGATCATGTAAAATTTGAGCAATTTGACTACCAACAACACCATACCCACCAACAATTAATACTGTTTTCTTATTCATCTGAAACCTCCATTTTAATTAGTACGAGATTATAAGTTTAAACGATTAAAAACTTAAACCTTTTAACGTAATGCCGCTAAAAAAAGGGACAAAATGTGTCCCTAAACTATAAATGAGTACCTAATTCTTACATTCATCTTCAACTAAAGAAACAAGTTCTTTTAAAAGATTTATTGTTTCATTAAATTCAAGACAATAATACATTTCAGTGCCTTTTTTCTGAACTCGAAGTAACCCTGATTGTTTCAATATTTTCAAATGATGAGATACAGTAGGTCTTGACATGGGAATATGCTCCGCAATTTGCGTCACATTCAAGCTATCTTTATCAATTAAAAGCGATACAATTTGCTGACGAGTTGGATCTCCCAACCCTTGAAAACATGGTCTTAAATTTTCTAAAATATGCATTACTTTATCATTACAGTTCATTTCGCTAACATTACCTTCCGTTTAAGAATTTAATCATTTAAACGTATTATAAATTACATTACTATCTAATGCAATAAAGAAGTAGCACCAACTTTAAGTATAAATATAGAAAGTTTCATAAACAGCCATTTTCGATTTTCCAGATTTGTAAGAATGGCGGGTCTTTTTTCTGTAACAATTTCCAAATCCATTCCAGCTACAACCAGGGCAAACCCATGAAATTCACGAAGCCTATATCGGATTGTATCAAAAGCTTCCAACTCAAGTGATCCTGCTTTTCCTGTTTATCCTCCTACAGAAAAACGGGCGAAAATCTCATCGATATGAGAAGAATACAGTCTTTGATATATTAGGTGTCGTTTACAATTGTGCCATGTCTGATAATCAAGCGGCTTAATTCAAAAAAATGAAACCCGTTAGGGTTTATTTCGTATGCAAATCTTTAAGTTCCCTACACGTAGCCTTTAGAAAAAAGAAACAACCTCTACTATAATTGACGTTGTATAATCTTAGCTTGATAGCGATGTGGCGGTACCCCATGGCCATCAAGCTATGTTTGTTTGAGGAGATGTACGAGACAGGTGTGAATTTAGGGGAATCCAATATTTTCTATTCAAATATGATAGAATAGAAGTATATCCAAAACGGAGGAACAACAAATGAACTCAAACACAAAACAGTTTATTTATGATATCCAGCAAAGAAAAAACAATTATATGGAAAATGTATTAAAGGCAATACAACACCCTAAAAAAGAGCAATCTGAACAGGTCATTCAAAATATAGTAGAGAAGATGGATATGATGATCAGTTTAGTTACTACTTACATGGTTATTGAATCAGAATCCATGAAAGAATTAAAAGAGCTTCAGGAAGAAATTATTCATGCGCAAGCATATATTCAAAAACGAAAATTTGAAGAAACACAGAGATAAAACCCTGTGTTTTTATTTGGTCGTCTATGACGCCAATCTATTATAAATCAAATTAAGGGATTAGGTACACTTACCATATTTTGTTCACTAAAGTCATTTCCCTCCAAACAACTCATTCTATAAGACTCCTTTCTAACTTACATTCTTTCTCTCACTATATGATATAAATCCTATAAATATGCTAGAAGGATAATTCATTATATGAACGAAAATAACATTTTAATAAGTTACGTTTTCTATTCCTAAATTACTAAAAAATTATTTATATACGATTCTTTTTTACTAGTTAATAGGTAATGATATAGGGATACTTTGCATGTACATCTAGGTTGTTCCTTTCAGGCTATGTATCATTTTAAATACGCCCTTTATTAGAATAGTGCTCATACTTTTTTTGAGATTCTTTCGTAATACGTGCGTTAAGTAAAATTGCTAACAACAAAAACACTCCATATGTTCCCCCTGTAGCTCCTATGATAACCACACTACTACAAACAAGTACAATTAGTAGGAGCAACGAAACTAAATAAATATGTTCATAGTTCTTTGACATCTTCTCGTATTTTATGCGTTCTTTCCTTGCATCCATCTAAATTCCTCCTTTACATTATCCATTTCACTATCAAATAAATCTCGCCCTTAAAAGGGAAACAATATATCTTTTTAAATAATTAGCTTGTTTTTTTATCAACTAATTTATATAACGTAAAAAGAAATCCTACCAATATTAAGCTTTCCACCATGATAATCCCGACCCTCTCCTTCCGTTTTAACTCCAACACATCAGATAAAAGTAGCAAACAAAAAGGATCCTCCCTTCTTTTAAAGGCTGATCCTTTTCTTCATGCATTCAACTATTCTTGATTAATTAGAATAACAGCTGGTCCATCTACACGAATTCCACCAACTTCGATTTTTTCATAAGGCTCAACTGTAATAGAAATGACCCCTTCCCGCTTCTTTAATTCATTACTTAATTCTTTTGTTAACATTTTTTTCATGTGTGCACTCCTTCTTACTGCTTAATTTATTATTGTTATGTAAATGAAATTAAAAATGGTTTCCTGGTCTGGAAACCATTTTTTGTAGTTGACCATATGGTGTTACCAGTTCGTTTATCAATTTTACGTAAAGAAGAGATAAACAATTACCTATTCACTGTCTCAGTAGATGTAAGGAACTCTTAAAGAGATAGCGGTGAGATCGATTGTTTTTTCTTCTAGAAATAATGACTTAGATAATATATTACCTAAAACAATGAAAGCCCTACCTCTCTTTCATCCTTACGGATCCTTGTCCGTGCCAGTGTGAATCAGGATTGCAAAAATCAAGTGACTATTTGATCGCGTTATTTGATGAAACTTCGAACGTTCGTAAAAGAAATGTAAAAATAAAAATGGATTAGATTGAAGTAATAACAAAAGAGGTTCCTACTCTAAAAGTGAGTTGAAGAAGTTGAATGTCTTTGAAATGATTTACTTTTAATAATCATCATATTCCCGAAAAATTCAGGATATTTTTGGGGGATGTAATACATTATCTATAATGAACCCTAACAGAAACTTTTTAATTGATTTTCAGTGATCCCTTTAATTAATCCCAGTTCACTAATCAAAAATTCATGTGCGTTATCCAACATTTTTTTTTCGCTTGTATTCAGTGCTTTTTCTTTTTTCATACGCATTAGATCACGTACAACTTCAGCACCTTCTTGTATTTCACCCGTTTTTATTTTGTCCGTGTTCACTTTATACCTTTGTTTCCACGGCAGTAATTCATCTGATTCTCCATGCTGAAAAATGTGTATAATGTGTTTTAATGCAAGTATATCAGTAACTGGGCGTATACTCGAACTTAATATTTTACCCATAGGAATCATGACTTGCATATTACTGATTGACATTTTTATAACAAAATACTGTTGTTTTTTCCCAGAGAATTCTTTTTCTTCTATGGCTTCAATTATACCTGCTCCGTGCATTGGATAAACAATGTTATCGCCAATTTGAAACATATAATCCACCTCCATATATGGTAACCTTCTTAACCTTAACATATATGTTATTTTTTATCAAATATTTTATAATATCATAAAATTATATTTATTGTCAACTACTTTTTTCTTTAAAAATTAAATCAAATAAAAACACCCCCAAAACAATAGGGAGTGTGTCAGATTCTCAATAAAGGGACGGTCAATTTGCCCATATACATCCTAAAATATCGATTAATTAACGTAGATCCGTTTTCCCTTGAAAACGACCAAATCGATCCCGTATTTTTTTCAATCTTGTGTGGTACTCCAAAATCTCAATTCTTGCTTTTTCAGCTAAAGGTGCAATGGGTCGTAAGTCTTTTAACCCCCAATAATCAACCACTACATCAAGTACTTGATCAAAATATTGTAGTGGTCCATAATTCGCTTCTTTTGCAATTACAGTCATTCTATTTTCAAAATCAGGCATGACGGCACCTGGCATTTTAAAATTCTTAATCACATTGGCAATATGATAGCAATAATTAGGTTCTAATTCCAAATGTGTTCGAATGACGTCTCGATAAAACGCATAATGAAGAGTTTCATCTTTTGCAAGACGGCGTAATAATGTAGCAAGATCTGGATCGTGCTTACTTGCAACCTTAGCTACATTATTGTAAAACACCATCGTTGCAAGTTCTTGTAGCGTCGTATATGTCATTGCTTCGATTGGTGTGTGAAAATCGGGCTCAAATCCACCCTCAACGACTGACTTTCTTAATTCATGTAATCGTTTAGGGTTCACACTTCGAGTGAGTAGTAAATATGTCTCCAATAAATTCGAATGTTGATCCTCTTCTGAAGTCCAAGTATGAATAAAGTCTGTAATAACAGAAAGGGACCCTTTAAAAGTCGCAGATAAATACGTTGTAAACCATGGTAAATTCACTTCTGTTAATAAAGCTGTTTCAATGGCCGTAATTACACCAGAAGGAAGAGTAACTTGACTTTCATCCCAAGGAACTCTTTTAAAGTCCATTCCCTTATCCCATGGTAAAAACTCATGATAACCCCAGTCTATCTTCTGCGCTCTTGTTTTATGTTGTTCATACAGTTCTTTTAAACGTGGTTCTAATCGGAAATCTAAATCATTTGTTAGCATATATAAGTGCCCCCTTTTCTTATCATAGATAATCATCCTATTTTTACATTCATTTTTATCCTTAAAAATTTTCTACAAATAAATATTACTTTCCTTTTTTTAAGTCCAACATAATAATTTTGTAACAAAACTCCTTAAGAGCGCTATGTTTTTATAGGATTTTTTCATATAAAAAGGGATACTGAGGATAACATTCATGGATGAAGATACTCGTCATGTTTTAAATCTTGGTGAGTGTAAAAAGGTGCATGCCTATAAAGAATCGTTTTATTGTGGTTTTAAAATGAAGCTTGATAATTTTAAAAAAGATTGATAAGAAATCCTATTAGCTTTAAGAATTAATAGGATTTCTTATTTCACTAACGGTACAGATTAGCTCATTAAATATCAGATTCCGAATAGTTAATTTAATATTTTGAAACATGTTATAATGTAGTCCAAGAGTATATATAGCTTATCTAATTTTAAAAATTATTTGGAGGAATAATATGAAAATAAAGTTAGCTACGCTAGATGAAGTTAATCAAATAGAAATTTTATATCAAGAACTTTTTTTAAAAATGTCAAACTTTCAGCCGAAATATATAAAGCCTGCTAAGCAGGATGTAGAGTTTATCAGGAAGACAATCAATGAAAAGGATTCGGATATTTTAATAGCTGAAATCGATAACGGTACAGTAGGTTTTTTACTTAATCAAGAACTAATCACACCATCCTATAAGTGTTTGGTTGAACATAAATACGCTTTTATTACTGATATAATTGTTGGAACCAAATATCAAAATCAAGGAATTGGTTCCGCTTTGTTATTAGAAGCAAAAAAATGGGCTGAAAATCGAAATTTAGATTACTTAGAGTTAAATGTACTGTCTGAAAATATTGGCGCTATTACTTTATATGAAAAGCAAGGATTCAAAGATGTAAGACATACAATGCGCTATGAATTTTCATTGAAAAGACATAAGGAGCATTAATGTGTTGAGAAACTATTTATTACAGGTGCGTTAGTACAATAAGGAGTATTAAAATAATCAAACTTTTTTATAAAAAACTCGTACCTAGCTATAAAAGAAACTCCATTTTGATCAATCTTTTTTCAAAATGGAGTTTTTCTATTTATTGTTAAATAAAAATTGATAGTATTTTATACACATTATCAACTTATTTAGACGTAAGATCCAATTTATTAGATTAAGCGCTTGAAAAACAAATACAGTTGATGAGATAACCTTAAACGACAATTCCCAACAAGATTACTGTACATTAGCTATGATGAGTTAGACCTTATTTTTGGAAACAGTATACAGCTCAAAGGGAAGAGGCGATAAACATGCAGTCAACGGAAGCTCATATGAAGGAAAAACAACGTAGAGAAAAAATAGAAATAATATTTAGTCACAGGGTAAAAGGAGAGAGTTATTTTCATGGTTCCTCCTATCAATGGAAAAACATTGTATACCAAAATTTTAATAAGATACAACAAAAAGAGTTGAAAATGGAACAACTCATTTTTGAAATGGAAAAAGAAGGGATTCTATTTGCGCAGCACCGTTCACTCATACACTATCCCGTCATTGATTTTATTAAATATATAGCTAAGGTTTATAAGAAAACCATTGAAATACAATAAAAATGATTATATTTTTAAAATAAATAATTATATTCAAAGAAAACCTTTACAAAAAGTTTATTTTTGAACATTGTTAACAAAAAGCTCAAAAACTCATTCAAATATTTTTTATTCAAAATACTATTCGTTTTTGTTATAATAATAACCATAACGTATTATAGTCGTTTGTATATCTTCAGATTTTGTGAAATTTATTACACAAAAAGACAGCTCTTAATTAGAGTTGTCTTTTATTTTTTCTCGATATATATAATACTGTTCTCACCAACCCTTTATACGATGATTTTATCATAAAGGGTCGTTAAAGTTAATTTGATTTTGACAATAGTTTTGATAACGTAGTTAAGCGATTTAGAAGGGTTAAATTTCTCTCACTTTACATTTATCAAAAACCATCGTTTTTGAAACACCTATAAATAATAAATCTAATAATTATGTACTTTGTAATAGGTAAGAGTTTATGATAAAAATAGGGAATATCCCAAAAAAAACACACGAGGGGCGTTGATTAAGATTTTTTTTAAAGACTTTAACTACAAAAATGAAGGTGATTATTTATATCCAGTTGAGTATTATCAATTTCGCGAAGCAAGCACACATAATACATTCAAAGTTGAACTATTATGTTTTGATGATCGTTATGATTTCCATTTAACAATTGATAATGAAGCTATCCCTTCAAAGTATAGACTTGTAACAAGCATCTCCTTTGAAATTTATGAAGAATTTGGATTTGAGCCTTATGATTTTAGTTCTAAACACGCTACTCTACAAAGGGCAATTGATATGGCAAGTGCAATTGCAAAGAAATATTGTGAAAATCCAATTAATCAATAATAAGTAAATACTGGATATTATATCCAGTATTTTTTGTATTTGCTGTATGTTAAGGTGATTTTTCTGTTAAAATATCACAATTATTAATGCGTCTTTTAAATTTGAGGTTAAGGACTCAAATTTAAAAGAAAAAGAGAACCCAAATGGATTCTCTTTTCTTGGCATATTTACAACATGGAGAATACTGAGACAACTCTTTCAAAACTTTATTAGGGGAAAGTTTTAAAAAATGCTCTTATAACAATACTTACATAAATGTAATATATAGTAAATTGAAAGAATTTAGACTGACTATTCTCAACTTCCGAAAAACTAAACCCTCGCCATACTAATGTGGTTAGATATCCAGTACTTCATGAAACATTAATAGAAATTGAAATTACTCTTCGTCTATCTCATATTCATTAAGATATTAATAATTGGATGTATCTGTTCATGAAATACCTGATATGTTTTCACTGTTCCTTGATTAATACTTCTCACAATACGAGCTCTTTTCAATTTTGCAAGGTGTTAAGAAGTAGTGGCTTGGGGAATTTTCAACATATGATATAGTTCGGTCACAGTACAACCACCTCTTCGTATCAGTTCCTGAAGTAATTGAAGTCGGACAGGGTGTGCAATATTTCTAAGTACATCCGCTTGTTCTTCATATATATGAAAATCATTCATTTTGGTTTATCCTCCATATTTTTTCTCTTTCCTTTTAAATGTCTCTGCATATTTTTGAAATGTTGTTCTTTTTTTGCCATTAAAATATCCCTTCAAGTATAGTGTAACATTCCACATTAAGAATGTAGTCTTTTTACACTGTCTACTTAAAAGGGATAATACCAACTAATATTACCTTACTTACACCAGCTTTAAGCAATAACTTTCTAGCGGTTTCAAATGATAACTTTTAGTATGTACATTATAATTATTTTTTATGAAAACCTTGTGTAATTCGATCTAAAATAATTGCAATTACTACAATAGCAAGGCCTGCTTCAAAGCCCATACCTATATTAACTTGTGTAACCGATCGATAAACGTCTACGCCAAGACCTGGTGCACCGACAAGAGATGCAGTGACAACCATTGATAGAGAAAGCATAATACTCTGATTTACACCAGCCATGATTGTTCCAGTTGCAAGTGGAAGCTGTACTTTGAATAGTTTCTGTGACGATGTTGAACCAAAGGCATTAGCTGCTTCAATTAAATCTTCTGGTACTTGCCTAATCCCTAACTCAGTAAAGCGAATAGTAGGTGGCATTGCAAAAATAACAGATGCAATAATACCTGGTACTACTCCAACACCAAAGAATGTAATTGCCGGAATAAGATAAACAAATGCAGGCATTGTTTGCATAAAATCAAGAGTTGGTTTTAAAAATTTGGAAAACCTTTCATTCTGAGATGCCAAAATCCCAATTGGTATACCTATAATGATAGAGATAATAACAGACGTCAAGACAAGCGCTAGTGTTTGCATGGTCTGTTCCCAATAGTTAACGTTAAGGATAAACAGAAATCCAATTAAAGAAAATACTATCAGTGAAGTTTTACGGGAGGTGTACCAAACTAATAGGCATGTGATTGTAATAAAAATAATGGCTGGGATAAATATTAATAGATTTGTTAATAAATCAACAAATCCTCCGATAATAAAAGAAAATCCTTTGAAAAACCCTTCAAAATGCTGATACAAACTTGTAACAAGTGTATCAACCCATTCTCCTAAAGGAATCCGTGGAATACTATTCATTATCATTCACCTCTTCCTCTATATTTCCTGCTAAAGCTTGAATAATACTTTCACGCTTTATTATCCCTCGTAATCTATGTTTATCATCTAGAACAGGAAGAGGTAACTTTGCCTTAACCATTTTTATATACATTTCTTCTAATAGAGTATCTAAATAAACAGGAGGAATGTCTGTTACTAATAAATCCGCTATCGGAACCTGTCTTTTAACAGCTTTACTAGCATTATCAGCAGTTAAGACACCTAAAAACTCATGTTTC
The DNA here is from genome assembly GCF_016651075.1 of Bacillus sp. TH19. Classification (NCBI taxonomy): domain Bacteria; kingdom Bacillati; phylum Bacillota; class Bacilli; order Caryophanales; family Bacillaceae; genus Bacillus; species Bacillus sp. TH19. The sequence continues at coordinate 143,686 of NZ_JAEKEO010000001.1, forward strand.
TTATTCACTACATATACGCTAGAAACACTAGCATTTTTCATGATTTGGAGTGCAACACGTGGACCGCGATCAATTAATAAGGTTTCCGGTCTTTTCATAATGGATTCAGAGGTTAAAACTTTTCCTAAATTTACATCAGCAACAAATTGCTCTACAAATTCATTTGCAGGGCTCACCATAATTTCTTCTGGTGTTCCAATTTGAACAATTTCTCCGTCTTTCATTAAAGCAATACGATCACCAATTCGGAGTGCTTCATCTAGATCGTGTGTAATAAAAATAATCGTTTTTTTCATTTTATCTTGCAGTTCTAATAATTCATTTTGCATTTCTTTTCGAATAATCGGATCTAACGCACTAAATGATTCATCCATCAGTAGGACATCTGGATTATTTGTCAGTGCTCTTGCGATACCAACACGCTGCTGCATACCACCACTAAGTTGTTCCGGATAACTATCTTTATTGTTTTCTAAACCTACTAATTTTAGAGATTCTAACGCTTTTGTTTCTCGTTCTTCTTTTGATACTTTTTGTATTTCTAAACCATATGCAACATTTTGTAAAACCGTTCGATGAGGGAATAAGGCGAATTTTTGAAATACCATACTCATTTTGTTTCTTCTTACTTTTCGAAGAGATTCTTTTCCCATTGTTGCGATATCTTCACCATCAATATATATATGGCCAGAAGTCGGTTTGATTAACTGATTTAACATACGAACAAGTGTAGATTTCCCACTACCGGATAATCCCATAATGACAAATATTTCACCAGCATAAACATCGAATTTTGCCTGCTTCACGCCAATATTCATACCAGTTTCTTTTAATATAGCAGCTTTGCTTTTTCCCTCTTCTAGTAAAGCGATTCCTTTAGAAGGATTCTTTCCAAATACTTTTGTAACGTTTTCAACACGTAATTTCGTTTCTTTCATTCTTTCACTCCTTTTCTTTGACTCTATACAAATACTGTAACTATTTCTAAACCAAATAGTACATTACAATAGTTCATCAAAGACTTTTTTTGATTTTTTTGTTAAGCTATTAATAGTAGTTTATATTATTCATAGTTATAATTATAAAATATTTATTTATAATTATAAAGTATTTAGCTTTACTGAAATAATTTTCTACGTTAGTTAAAGAAGAAATATCTAATCATAGAGACTAGGAGGAGCTTGATGAAGAAAAAAATATGGCTTCTGTGCATACTATTATTAATTAGCATAATTACTACTTCTTGTAGTGGCGCGAACAGTAATGCAAAGGGAAAAATTAAAATTGGTGTAACGAGTTGGAAAGAAAACATAGCTACCGCAAATATGTGGAAAGTATTACTTGAGGAAAAAGGTTATAAAGTTGAATTGTTATATTTAGAAAAGGCAGCCGTTTGGACCGGGGTAGCACGAGGAGATGTGGACGCCAACTTAGAGGTCTGGCTACCAATTACTGATAAGCCATTATATGAAAAATATAAGGATGATGTTGTAATAAAGTCAGCGTGGTATAAAGGTACTGGTCTTGGTTTAGTTGTTCCTTCATACATGACAGATATCAATAGTATTGAGGATTTGAATGCAAATAAGGATAAATTTAACAATAAAATCATTGGTATTGAACCTGGTAGCAGTTTAATGGGCTTAACAGATAAAGCGATACACAAATATGGGATAGAGCTAAATCTTGTTCAATCTTCAGAAGCCGCTATGATGAGTGAATTAAAAAAAGCATATAGTCAAAAGAAACCCATTGCAGTAACATTATGGAATCCACATTGGGCTTTTTCAGAGTTTGATCTTAAATATTTAAAAGATCCTAAAAAGGTGTATGGAGAAAAAGATGATATTTATTACTCTGTTCGTAAAGGATTTGAAAAAGATTATCCAGAGCTTATAAAGTATTTTGATAACTGGAACATGACCGATGAGCAACTCGGAACGTTGATGACCATGATTAATGAATCGAATGACCCTGAACAGGCCGCTGAAAAATGGATAAAAAAGAATAAAAAATTAGTAGATACATGGATGAAAAAGTAATCATTTATGGGGTACGTCAACCATTCCTTCTTTTTGGAGCCACTCGTAAATACAAAGAAAGAGAAGTGATGCTTTCATATAATCATTTCTCTTTCTTTGTATTAGCTTGATAGCGATGAGGTTCCTTCAACAAAGCGCGAATTTCGTACACTAAGAAAATTCAAATAAATAAAGTCCATTTCTTTTAGTGTATAAGAAATGGACTTTATTGTCTTTTGTCTAACTTTCTGGATACTTACTTTTCTTAAATTACTTATAAAACTATTTTTTTCCATTTGCGAATTTTAGTTCTGAAATTCATAAATGGAGCAACTGTATTGATATGCACCCATTTTCCAAACAGGCCACATTGCTTTTGTTGTGGCCCATTTTCTTTGTTCTGATTGGAATAATTCTTTTTCAGAAAGATGATTTATCCAATCGACTAACTTTCGAACTAACTTTGTCAATTCTTCCTCCTGCTGTTTTAAGGTTAAAACACCGTACTGCTCATAAAAAGATTGATAAAGTTTACCTAAGTTATTCCATTTGTAGTCTGGAGTGGGCGTTTGTACGTCAAGTCCACATTGTTCGTCTTTTTCCCACGATAACAACAAGTTGATCCACCCCAATTGATAAGAAAGTATTTCAGAAGGAGATTTATCCACTTCAGAGATATGTTTATCTCTCAACTCTTCAGGAATCACCTTAAATTCTTCAATAAATTTCTTATAGGCTTTATCGATTGATTCAATTAATTCTTCAGCATTAGAGTACTGTTTCATAATACTTTCACACCTTTATTTTTGATACCTTCAGTATATGATAGAATAGTATCAAAACATGATACCATTAGGAGCTTTTTATGAAAAAAGACGAGCGACTCATTCAAGAAATGATCTATATCAATTCAAAAAAGAATTTTAACCTTAACGACTTGATTGGAGAATTCGATATTTCTAGAAGTACCGCCTTACGAGACATTTCTTCCTTAGAAGAACTAGGTGTTCCTCTTTATTCTGAAAAGGGAAGTCATGGTGAATATCACATGTTAGAAAATCAACTTCTACCACCAATTTATTTTAGTAATAATGAATTACATTCTATATTCTTTTCGCTACAACTATTAAAAACATTGTTAAAAACTCCATTTGATAAAGACTACAAAGAAATTAAAGAAAAACTATTAGCTATACTGCCAAAGAAGCAAAAAGAAATGGTTCAATAGGCGGATCAAGTCATCCAATTTGTAGGAACAAATCAAAAAAAGAGTCTCCCTTTTTAGGAGAACTTTTCTCTGTAATATTCAATAAAAAGGTAATAGAAATCAGTTATTGTCGCTATGGCAACAATCAAAGAGTCATTCAGCCCCTAAGATTATTAATTACGGATGGAAATTGGTATTGCTTTAGTTGGGATTTAGACAAAAATGAATTTCGAAATTTTCGTTGTGACTATATTCAATCCGTAAAGTATAAAGATAAAGAAAGCATTCCTTTTACTGAAGAGACAATTAGTTCTTTATTTAGAAAACAATTAAATACACAACGCCCTTTTTCTTTTAAAGTCAAAGTTAGTGATAAAGGGTTCGAACAGTTCTATAAACGCATTTACGATAACATATCTCTTCAAGAAGAAGAAAATAAATACATTATTGGGACTTTTGGAGAAAAGGAGATAGATTTTCTAGTTCAGTATTTTTTGTCTTTCGGTAAAGAAATTAAAATCATTTCTCCAGAAATGCTATGCTCCAAATATAAGGAATATTTAAAAGATATATTGGCGGATTGTTATAAGATAGAAAGTAGATCACATACAAAATAGTAGGTCAAACTCGCACAAAATAAAATAACATTCCTTATTTAAGCTCTTACAGTTGTTTTCTACCGCTCTTCTACGGTCTGCTAATCGTTTTTCTTCTAACTTGATAGCTTCTGTATCTGCTTCAAGGTTGCGGATTAATAGAGCGATATTTTGCGCCTTATCTTGAATGCTTTCTTCAATTGCTTGTAATGTATCTTCCAATGCTGATGGATCTACGCCATCCTCAATCATCATTTGTAGTTCGCGGTAATTATTTGTTAAGTCATAAAGTTTCATAGTTTATTTCCTCCTAGAACGGCATTTCGCCATGTGGTTTATTTGTTAAAACTGTGATTACATAGTCAAGATCTATCTTTTTCACACTGTCTTGTTCTTTATCAGACATTTGCTTTAAAGTTTCGACTGCACGTTCTACATGTTTATCTTTAATTTCAACCACATCTTTCACCCCATCCGATTGTTTTCCCGCAATCTACACAATAGTCATACTGCGGTTCCATAACTGCTTCACCAGGGATGTATCCATAATGCGTATCTATGTTTTTGTGCTTGCATTTAGCTTGTTTTTCTTTTTTTTCCTTTCTAGAACCACTGAGCAATATTGTTCTTCATGGACTTTTGCGCCGTGTTTTGTAAGTAGGCGTTTTCCGCAATGATCACGTTGATACAAGGTTTGATTTGTTAAAACTTTCATTTCCACATTCCTCCTTATTTACTACGAAAAGTCGATGTGATATAATGAAGGCATCTTAATCTTTCGACTTTTCGAGAAACGCCCTGTCTCCCAACTGGGCGTTTTTTCATTTTTAATATCCAAACCGTCTTAGGGGTAAGTCGTTTTTTTATTTTGTTTTGATAATTTCTAACTATTCTGTTAAAATATAATTACCGTTGTGTTACAACCGGCCTGTGCTTCTGTACGGGCTTTTTATTATGCTAGTTTTTAGCTAGCGGATACATTATTCTCACTCCTTTCTGATGCTTCGCGCATCGGAATATCCAGGAACCCATTTGCTAGGTGGGAGATACCATTAGATTACTGAATATTCATACAGTATGAGACTTGTCTATATTTGTGAATTTGTGGTATTATAAGTTTGTAAGGTCGCCAATTCGACCTTACCCTTATAAAATGAGCCGTTGTGTTTCACACTCATGGCTCATTTTTTATTTAGCTTTAGACTCTTTTTTTAGTTCTAAAAGCGTATGGAACGTATTTCTTTTAATCGTTTCTAACAGTTGAAATGCTTCATGTGGCGTATAATCTTCTTCCTCAACTAATCTCGCAAGACCAGTAATTATTAGCTGTTGACCAAAACTCTCTAGATTCAATTCCCATTCCCCTCTCTATTTAGCTAGAGTGATATACTCTTCTAAGGGCTTTTCAATTGGACACATTTACCACTTTTTATTTTTGAAAATTATGATAATATAACTTTACCGAGTCCCTTCATTCTCGGTACAACTCATATTAGAGAGCCCCGAATCCCTCAACATCCCTTTGCTCGGGGCTCTTCTATTTAATTAACTCCGCTAAAACGATGTATCCATGATGATTTACAATAGCTTCCGCGCTGTTATGTACTCCTCTAGCCTTTAAATCTCGTATCATTATGATGATGTTTTCTCGTTCTTCTTTATCTCGCTGCTGTTTATCCATTGCCTTACCACCTTATTTATCTATTAGGGGTCACCATACATGCCCATCAACCTAACAGAACAAGTTGCCCCCAAAATGAAATTTCTATGTTTGATTAAGCCCTTTTTGTTTTAAAGATTGTATACTACTTTATAGTGATGACAATAGTAGCTCTAAAAAAATAGTGTTCTCAAGATATTTAACTTAAGAACACTATTTTCTAATTCAGCTTTATTTAAAATACTAACGGTGATTACTATTTGATACGCATATTCATCCTCCTTTAGTCCAAAATGAAGGTTTCATAAAAATTCATTGCAATGTATTTGAATATTATAATTTATTTATATTGCATATAAATAATGTGTTAGTATTAATTATGAAGATATTTACCAACTAACTTTTATGCCCTAGTCGTGCGCCGCACTAGGGCATATTCTCATTTTTTTAAATACATAAAAAATTTTAAATCAATATATCGCGTTATTAATTAAAGTGATATATTATATTTAGAGAAGAGTAAGGTAAGAGTTACTCTTTGCCATTTTAGGAAAGGGCCTGCTATTTATAGCAGGTCCTTTTTTGTCAAACTACAGCTAAACTAGTTGCGATAGGTAAGACTTTGAAGTTATCTCCATCTTTTCCCCCGCTTAGCACTGTACGTGCGACTTTCATCGCATACAGCGCCCCATCTTATCCTTTTATAGGGTGCTTGCCACATCGCTATCAAGCTAATAAAAAGAAATGCCCCCTAGAAGGGGTCACTTATGTATTTTAACGGATTCATTTTACTTTATGTTTTTAGGGATTAATTGAGCAGGTCCTTTTGAAAAAAAAAGACGCCATAAGGCGTCCCCCACAATTGGGTAGATAAGGTTTAGTTTTCCAATCTAAAGAAATTATGTATCACACTTTGAAAGTATATCATAATATTCAATCGACTTAATATGCATTATTACATACCCTTTTCCAAGCTTCTAAATTGCATAAAGAAAAGACACCCTAAGGTGCCTTCCTCCGACTTGATAACCACTTTAATTTTAATAATATGCATTTGGATTTTCATCCGAATAATATTTTACCACATTAATTTATATTGTCCATTGAGAAATATGATTCAAATCTATATTTTGTTAATTAGTCATTTTCGGGAAGTTTTTCTAGATAATCATTGATTTCTAGTCTTAGTTCTGTGCATTCATGTTCTAAAGTTTTACTATTTTCTATATCTTGTATGTTTATAACCCTACCTTTTATTATCTTTGTATTACAGTTTAAGGATAAATTTGTATGGGTATTTCCTAAACGATTATAGCTATTTTTAAACATGTCATATTTTTCTTGAAGTTCTGTAGGTTCGTTTAAAAACGTCCCGTGTATTTCAGAATGTAAAGTTAACAGACCTTTTTTGATAAAATCTAATTTGATATTTATATTTTTAAGAGTTATATCTGCTTTTTGATTTGTAGCAAGTGAGGTAGATAATTCATTAAGTTCTATTTGTTTTTCTAATAATTCATCGATTTTTTCTTGAGCTATGGTAGTAATGGATTTAGATCGCTCAATAATTGTAGCGGCTTGATTTATTTTCTTTTGCGCTTGTCTATTTAGATATGTTACGTATGTAAAGGCTCCGGTTACGACTAGACCAGCAAGCCCAGCTACAATTCCAATAGGTGCTCACATATTAGGGGTAACCATATCAAAAAAAGAAAATTGTACGTTTAGACACAGTTTGGACAGATTTTTACTGGTTTTTAACCTTTTGTGTAATACATTAAATCTATGTTTTTATCCTAAATTTTTGCATCAAAACCGATTTTATTAATTAAGGAGATTATTAAGGGTGCTCTCTCGTTTCTTTATATTCATCAATAATATATTCTGAATAGGTAGTAGATTGCCTTTCATATCCAATTGCGGTTAAATTTATACCATTAATCCATTGGAAATAATGCGTCAACTCATGCGCAATAGTAACCAGATAAAATCCTAATGCGTTATCTTTTCCATTTTTCTCTAACGTATCATAATAATCCCCTGTTGAAATGCGAATATACGGTTCATCATTTCGATCAAATGGCTCGAAGAATATTCCATAAACTAACTCTCCTTACATTGTTTTAATTTTATATACAGATTTAATGTATATATAGGCACTCTAATTGGGAAAAATATTCTTGTCGCAACCATTTACAAAATTCTTTAATTGCTCTTCTTATTTCAGGATCAACATCTTTATCAAATTTCAACTGTAATCCAGTACGGTGACTCTTCTCTTCAAGATTATAATGTTTCTGCCAATTCGTCAGTGTCCAAATATGCATATTATCACCCTAGCTACTTAATGTTTTTATGCTCCCGACTTGATGAATGTTTTTTGGTTTGGAAGGTTTACTAGATTAATTTATGTCTAAATTGCGCCTAAACTTACAATTTTCTTTTTTTGATATAGTGACCCCATATACGTCTTCCATACCACACCCCTTTTAACTTCACAACTAAATTATACCATATTGTGGAATTCAAGTGAGGATGTCTACATCAGTTAATATAACCCCACCTAGCAGAAGTGCAATTATTTGTAGAAATATAGATTTTGCTAAACGTTAACTTTTTATCAAGCCACTTAATAATAAAATATGAAGTTATCAAAGCTATTCCATTAAACCGACTATACCAAGAGAAATTATAGTAGTTATCATTGCGATAACTGCTATAAGAAATTTAAATCTGAATTTAATCTTAATACCTAGCTTATCTGGAATAAAATATATTCCCAAACCCATACTAATACGTCCTATTAATATATACAATTGATATAAAAATTCGTTATTTATTTTTGCCTTAATATACACTTTACTGTAATCAAACAATAGGACATATATTAAAATTATAATTAAGTAGAGAAAGAATAATTTCACATAGTTTCTCAGTTTAGTTTTTCTCAAAATACCCCATACTCCTTTTAGATGTTCAATCAACTTATAAAAATTAAATACCAATCTGATGTGAAGTTCACATAATCACCGTTAACGGTAGTAAAAAAAGCTTAATTCTTATCTTTTTCATTGTAAATCTGTAGATATATATAAATTACATATTAAGAGATTGTTTCTAATCTGTATTCGCTGTAGTTTTCTTATAGTAATTGTAATATCTTTTTAAGGATAAGTGAGATTTAAATCCAATCTGCTGCATGATTTGTTCAGGGGTGTTTTTCTGTTTGATTTCCCTTAAAACAAAGAAGTTCCGAAAGTGTTGGGCAGAAATTCCCTTTCGAAGATTAGCACGTTTCACTTCTAAACGGATCATTTTTTGTACCGAGATTTCAGTTAGAAACTTTGGTGCATTATCGTCATAGCTCCAATGGTATGTCCCACGAGTAAAGTCAAAAGCAATAAATAATGGATCGCTGCTGTGGTATTTTGGGCGAACAGGTTCAGGAATAGTTTTATAGTAATTATATAAATGTAATTTGTCCTCTTCTTTCAAATGGATTGTACGATTTATTTTTGAGTCTTCAGCAATAGATAACGTATTACTTTCGAAATGAACGTGGTACATTCGTAAAGACACAAGCTCTTTTAAAGATAATCCATAGTCCAGAAGCAACTTAACGATAGAAATGTTCCGTTCTAAGATCATTGGGCGTGTTGATCGTTGTTTTTCAGTCAGTCCTTCTAATGAAGGAGATAACTTCTTTTAGACGATTCTCTTCTTGGAAAGAAACAAAATCCTGACTGCGTAATGCCCGATCAGGTGGATTTATATGAATAATTCCTTCAATTGGACTTGGTAAATCTAAGTATTCGTACAATCTATTTAAGACAATATATATGCCGTGTATAGTTTTATCAGAGTATGGACGAACTTCTTTTAAATAATTAAAAAAAGCTTCGAAATCTTTTTTATGGAGTGATTCAAAAAGATTATTTTCAGTAAACCTTTTTGATTGGTGCAGCCATTGAATAAAACTTTCCACATCGTATATATAGCGCTTGATTGTAGAGGGTTTTCTTCCTTTGTTAAATAAATAAGCTGAAAATCCTTGTATTGTATTTTGGAGTTCTCTTGTAAAGATATTGATTTTTATACCTCCCTATTTTCATATCTTTTGACCACTCTGTAAAATGTAGGACTAGTCATATTGCATCTTTTCATGGCGTATAGCGCTGTGACCTTCCCTTCTTTCCATTGATTATAAGAATCAATGAATTCTTGGGTTATCTCGGTTGTGGGTCTCCCTAAATTCTTTCCCTTTTTCTTTGCAGCTTCAATGCCTTCACGTTGGCGAGTTTTTATTTTTGTCCGTTCTTCTTCAGCAAGCCACGATAAGATTTGAAGTACCAAATCAGTAATAAGAGTTCCTAAACTATCTTTATATTGAGTTGTATCTAAAAGTGGCATATCTAATACGACAATATGAGCTTGTATATTTTGGGTAATATCTTTCCATTCCTGAAGGATAGCTTCTTTATTTCTTCCGAAACGATCTAAGGAGTGAATATATAAAATATCATCTTTTCTTAACATGCGTTTTACAAGTTGGTATTGTTCACGGTTAAAGTCTCTTCCGCTCTGCTTATCGACAAAAATATCTCGTTCGTCAGTGATGAGTTGTTTCATTGCTTCAATCTGGCGATCTTCATTTTGATCTTTGCTACTGACTCTTATATATCCGAATTTTCTTGTATTCAAAAAATAGACATCCCTTCAAAATTGTTTCTATTGAAATTATAAAAAAAATACTTCAAAAGGTCTCATTAATTATTTAGTACTTCAAAAATATGTTTTTAAACCTTTTGAAACACTTTACAGACGTATCAAGGATTCTTTTTATCTTTAGATATATGAAAATAAAAAAACCCATAAGTATAACCTTTTGGAACTGTGAAACATCTAAGGGTTTTCTGAAGGGATTCTTTTAGATTCCTAAATATATTGGATACCGATAATGATTGGTTATGTAAATTAGATTTGTATATGGGATATATTTTTGAAAACAAAATTAGAATTAAGCAGTCTTATAATTTAATCATACCTCAGTGGATTGTAATTATCATATTGCGTTGGTTCGGAAAACTTTTTTAGTTTAAATTATAAGGAGTAAGGTGAAGATGGTTATAAGGAAAGGAAGGTAGAGTCAAAATGCTATTTAATATTCTAATTGCATTTATGTTACCTTGGGCTGTTGGAATTTTTCATCTTTACAAAAAAGAGAGAAGGATTATACCTCTGATTGGTTCATTTTTTTGTGTTGTTGCTTTTGTTGTAAATGAATTCGGCTTTTATTGTGGTTTTTGGAGAATTGCTCCTTTCCTTAATCAAAAAACTTTGTCTGGCTTATCTTTCAATATAGGAGTTTATCCGATTTTGGCAAGTTACTTGATATTCTTTATAAAGAAAACCAAAAGACCTTACTTGATGGTCTTTTTCATATCGCTATTTACTACTCTTCTTGAAATGACATTAGTTTTAAGCGGGAAAGTCGTATATGGTAACGGCTGGAATATTGTTTGGACATTTTTCTCCTATATCATCCCTTATATGTGGGTGTACTGGTATTACCTCTATTTAAGAAAGTTACAAGTCATTAGCTAAATCCTGAAGGCAACATAATAGAATTCGAATGTTTTTGATTGTCGATAACGGCTATTATGTAAAATTTATCAATACCTAATTACCTCTAAAAAATATATATTTTAGTAAATGATGCTTAATGAAAAAGGGGGTATGGAAATGAAGATAAAAAGGAAACAATTAATAACAATTACATATCCAGGTCAGTTATTTAGCACTGCAATTTTACCCGAAGGCACAAGGTTTTTGAAATGGGAACTAGCTGGTGGTGGGGATTTAGATCATATTCTTTTTGATGTAATGGAAGATAAATTTCGGGACATGGATGACCTTATTTTTAGCGATATTTTACACGGAAATCGAACTGAAGTAGTACAAAAAAAAGAAATGTACATTGATAATGTTAGGAATGCTACATCATTAGTTGGAATAAAAATATATGCTTTAATTTATGAATAAAGAATTTGAATTAATAAAGAAGTCTCAATATTTCTCAATACCCATTTTTTTCTACAAATTGTATATTTTAGTTAGGTTGCTGTAGTAACCTGACTAAAATATATCTTTATTATGAAAAGGGGAATGGATATGGAAACAAAAGCGACAGTAGAGATTGCAAGAGTAAGATCGAGTAAAGGACCACAACCAGGACAGAAAAATCGTTCCAGTGGCAACTTTAGTACTGAAAATCTTCCTGCAGGAACAAAATATTTAAAATGGGAGATTGAAGGTGGGGGAGATCCGGATTTTATTAGTTTTAATGTAATGGAAGATAAGTCCGCTGCAACAGATCCTACTCATTTCTCTGGTGTATTAAGTGGCAATCGAACAAGTGTCGTATCTAAAAGATCTCTTTATATTGCCAACCCTAAAAATGCTACGTCTGAATTTACTGTAATCGTATCTGCTATGGTTCAATAAGTAATATACAAAAAAAGGACTAAGAAATATTTCTTAGTCCCTTTTTTGTATATTACTTTGGTGAACCTTTCTGTTTAGCTTGTTTAGAAAGTTCGATACTTGGGGGTATTTCCTTTTCTTAGCTTGATAGCGGTGTGTCTGTACCCCTAATTGTACTTTTGTGATTTCTAACATTAAATTACCTCCGATTAAGTAGTTAATTTAACTCACATTTAGATTCTATTTAATTTATGTCAATAAGAAAAAAGTTGAGAAATATTTAAAATCTAAATATTATGACTATTTTGTTAACATATCTTTAACCGTGTATACAAATATACAGTATTAATGTACAGTAAATATGAAGTTCATAAGAACTATCAAAAAACCGTATCAGGAGGAATGAAATAATAAAAAAAACTATCATGTCTGTACTCGCAGCTTCTATGCTATTAGGCGAAGGCACTCTAGCAAGCGCCCAAGAAACTTCAAATCAATCTCAACCAGCATTAGATAAAACATACAACGTACAAACTATGGCAGTAAACACTCTTCAAACTTTCAATGGACCGGTGGACAAGTATATCGCTAGTGGATCTCAACCTTATGAAGCAATAGGAAAATTCTATTTAGAGAGTAATAAGAAAGTTACGATACATGGATGGCAAGAGTCTACAGCTAATGGTGGTTCTCCAGATATTGCATAACATTTAGTAGATACAGCAACTAATAAAACTGTAAAAACTATAAGATTAAGTTCAGAATATAAGCAGCATGGCACTTGGTATAATGTTCAATTTGACATGTCTGGGGGAACAATACCTAAATACTATAAAATTCTAGCAGAAAATAAATCTTCTAATGGGGTTAGAGTTGGATTTGATTTATACGTGGATGTTTATAAATAAGAAAGAAGACACTCGTTTGAGTGTCTTCTTTCTATTATTTTTGTGTGATTACCGAGCCACCATTAACTTCAACCCAGCCATGTTTGATTCTAGCTTCTTTCTCCATCTTTTCAAGTACTTCAGGAGTTAGTGATTGTTGAACTTTATGGTTTGCATCAGCTTGACCTTGAGCCTCGATACGAGCTTTTTCAGCATTACCTTCAGCTTCGATCTTCTTATTTTCCGCTTTTAACTTCTCATTCTCAGCTTGAATTTTCAATTTCTCAGTTTCTTGAGAAGCAGGGGGTATGTGTAGCAATGGAACCAAAACTTACGTTAAGTATTAGCGGACATCATCAGTGAAATATGATTTCACGCTGCTTTTGTTTTAGGTGCGATCATGTCTTATTGGTTTGCAGTAATTGCCCATTAGAACTCCTGATGTGATTCTTCATTGATAGCCACTCCCTTATCTTATTTTTCTTATCGATTATTTGAACCGAAGACACAGCGCATCCCAAATCTAGTCACAGCAAATGTTGTACCAATTTTACGAATTGAACCTTTTGGAAAATCATTTATTCTTTTGCGTAATGTAGATGCTTCAATTTCCCATTCTTCTATTGCATCCTTACTACTTAGAATTTCGTTATCCAATAGATTAAGGTCTCCCCATTCAACGTCTTCACAATTAAAACCATCCAGCTCTAACTGTTGTAAAAGGTCTCTTTCATCCCCTTTTACAGCAACCAAATTATGATCATCTCCCTGGTGTACTTCTTCTAATGTGCATACATCTAGAAATTCATGTCCAGTTACCTCAATCGTACTATTCTCAGATACATAATAATAGATACCTTCTTTCACCTTGAATATAGCCTTATTCCATACTCCATCTTCACTAGTACCCTCAAAAATTCGTTCTGCTTTCATTTCTAAGCACTCTCCTTTCACGCAAACATGAATTGGTATAGATGAAAGTATTAATATAAAGAAAATTGCTATAAGTTAACTATTTTTTCTGAATTTTGTTGAAAAATAGTTTAAAATCACTCAAATAATGCTTCTAGTTTGCTATGATGGTAATAAATAGCATTAAGTTACTTCTATAGGATGGGGGAATATATAATGATTGTTTCAGTAAAGGGGAATGAGCAAGTTACCAAAATGTTAAATGACTGGTATATAGAGATTCGTGCCAGACACATAGGAGAGGCGCATAAATTAAAACTTGAGATTGACCAAAAAATACATAGCATTGAGGAAGACCAAAATCTACTTTTATACTATTCTCTACTAGATTTTCGTCATCAATATATGATTGATAGTTTAAGTATCGGGAAAGAAAGCTTTGATAAAGTGGATTCATTGGATGTACCTGCAGATCAGTTTTTACAATACTACTACTATTTCTTTAAAGCTATTCATTCGAATATTACAGGTAATTTCACAAGTGCAAGGGAACATTATAACAAGGCCGAAGTACTATTAAACCATATTCCGGATGAAATTGAACACGCTGAATTTTATTTCAAACTATCAACTTTTCATTACCATATCTATAAGCCTCTTGCAGCAATCAAAGAATCTACCAAAGCAAAGGAGATCTTCAAAAAGCATGCAGGATATGAGACTACTATTGGATTATGTGATAATTTAATTGGATTGGCTTGTACGAATTTAAAACAATTTGAGGAAGCTGAAGAACACTTTATTACAGCTATTAATACATTTAAAAAATCTGGCGAAGAAAAATACATTACGTTTGTACGTCACAACTTAGGTTTAATGTATTCTAGCCAAAATTTATCGGAATTAGCAATACGCTATCTATCTGAAGTTACACAAGAACTCCCTAAAGATTATAAAGCGATCTTTATCAAAGCTAGGGAGCATATGAAAATTGGCGAATACGAAGAAACTTCTAACCTTATAGATAGAGGATTGGAAATTTGTAGAGAACTTAAAAATGAAGAGTATGAACATCACTTTTTAATTTTAGAAAAATTAAATCAACAAGTCACTGCTGACGAATTAGAAAAGACAATTAAAGCAGGAATTTCTTATTTTAATAGAGAAGAGCTACATGAATATGTGCAAGAATACGCTAAAAAATTAGCAGTTTTATTCCATCAAGAAAATAACCGCTCAAAAGCAAGTGATTATTTTTATCTTAGCCATCAAGCAGAAGAACAAAACTTTGAAAAGGAGGCTTTAAAATGAAAAAAATAATATTTAGCTTAATTGGATTAACAGCTGTATTCACGTTTATGTTTAACGCTAGCAATGTAACTGATACACAGAAAGCTCTTAGCGAGGATAAAATCGTACAATATGCTCACGGCCATACTGGCGGATGATAAATAAACGAAGGTCTTCACTTCATTGTGAGGGCTTTTATATTTTATAAGAATCTCCATAAAAATGTTATAATTACACCATTACATTCCTAAAAAGAATTTTAAAAAATTAGAATATTTATAGAGATGAGGAGGCTATTAATGTATTCACAAGAAAATTTTTATAAAAAATTAATTGAAGAAAAAAGAGTAGTAAATATTTTTCTAATCAACGGAGTTAGAATACCTGGAATCATTATTGCAGTGGATAAATTTTCAGTGCTGATCTCCAGCAATGGAAAACAACAATTCCTTTATAAGCAGGCGATTTCAACAGTTGCTGTATAAACTATCATGAACCCCAGCATTTCATTATTAATATACTACATTTTAGAACTTTATTTAAAT
Source organism: Bacillus sp. TH19 (assembly GCF_016651075.1). Lineage (NCBI taxonomy): Bacteria > Bacillati > Bacillota > Bacilli > Caryophanales > Bacillaceae > Bacillus > Bacillus sp. TH19. Next base: position 159,287 of record NZ_JAEKEO010000001.1, read on the forward strand.
TATATTAATATATGAAGCAATAAAAAAAGAATCCTTAGTATAAGGATTCACTCCAAGAAGATATGTAGAGAGAAATACATAAATAAAAAGAATTATCTATATTAGAATATAAAAATGAACAAAATATATTGAGAAACATAAAATAAGATTGAATTTTCTTACTATTGTGCGTAAAATGGATATGAGACAAGTAACGACAGCTCTCTAATCCCTTCTAAAAGAATCCTTTATGACATGGGGATTCTTTTACTTTAGACAAATTATTCTTATTTTAACATTTGCAGATGTTCTATAAATACTGTAAGAAGATTTGCTGCTAAATATGCATTTTTTCATTGTATCCTGTATAATCTGAGCTTATTAATACTAAAGAATCAGGTATAGATTTATAGCCATGAATTCTTCTATTTGTACATATAATATTCTTTATATCGTTCGAAATTCGTTTTTTTTGTTTGTGTTGATGTTATGGGTGATTTTAATGATTTAGATGCTGCTACCTGCTTTGGTATTTGTAATGCGCCCCGTTTCTTAAGTTCTCTATACAAACTACTCACATTGCACCTCAGTATTTTTGCAATAGTTGGATATTCCTCTCCTTTATTAAATAATTGTACTGCTTTTTTACATTTTGTGTCCCATTTTTCTTCTGTCGTTTGAAATTTTTGAGTTCGTTTTTTAACTATATTTTTTTCTAATTTAATACTCTCTCTTTCTATTTTACATTGCTTGGCAGAATACTGTTCTGCGTCTGCCTTACGACCAAAATGCTCCTCTTGTAAACGTATCATTTGTACTTTTTTCGCAATTTCTCTCAAGTTACAGTCACCTCATTTTGTTTGATAAATTCTACCAGTACTTGATCACACTCTTGTTTGTATCCCCAGTCACCGTTTATAAGCAGGCTATAAATGCTCACATTACCCCTTTGATAGCTTTTAATCTAATATTTACGGAAAATTATAATCAGTTCTATTTTTACATAATTGTAAACTATAGTAAATTGATAATGTTGACACAGAATATTCTAAACTTTAATCTTCACTATACACATCAATAAACTCGATATTTCCCTTGCTTGAAAAGTCGAAAGTATCGTTTTTGCATAGCAAAACACGGTACCCCCTATTCATAGTCGTACACAACAAAATACTTTATCTATTGTATCTAGGGCACAATAAAAAAGAATGCAGACATGTTCTGCACTCTTTTTTATTAACTCTCTTATATCAATTTTTCACCACAGTCAGCTCCTCCATTATTAGAAGGACTACACTCTAAGCTTGTGAATTTATCATTCTGCAGTACATCAGCTGTTGCAGCTATATTTAACAATACTCTTTCTATCACTCTATTTTGAGTTAGAATTACAGACCTAATACTCCGACAATCTGGCATGCTTTAGCATTCGCAACATGGTAGTACATCTCCAATCCTTTTCTTTCTGCACGAAGAATTTTCCCGCGCATTTTAGATAGATGCTGAGATACGGTAGATTGAGGTATATTTAATAGCTCCGTTAACTGTGTTACATTGCAAATCTTACGATGTTCTAACTCTTTTACAATTTGTAGTCTAACTGGGTGAGCCATGATCTTAAGTAATTCTACATCTGCCTCTGGAATTTTGTTCATTTCTTTATTTAGTTGCATTGTTGTCATTTTTGTTATCTCCTTAATATTTTTTATTTTATTTTGAATAAATTTGTTTGTATCTAAATTTGTAGAGTTCATACTTATCGTTCTGTTTGACTACTACTTACTATCTGGTTTTATATATAAAAATACTATAATAGCTAAAAATCCAACAAATGATAGCATAGGTATCGAGATGAAACCGAATAAATTTAAGTAATCTTCTGTACAAGAAACTCCTACTGAACAAATCTTCATCTCACTAACAGGAAAAGCCTGAATCGTTATTTGATAAACGGCTATTAATAAGCCAATACATGCAAATGGAAATGCATATGTACTTACGTATGGATCTTTTCTATACATGCCTATACCCAATATTAATACTAATGGATACATGGCCATTCTTTGGTACCAGCACAAATCACATGGCGGCAGCTTCATCCATTCACTGAAAAACAAACTAATTAACATTGCACTAGTAGCTATCGTCCAAGCAATTGCAATATGATACTTTCGAATTAACGCCATTCTTCATTCACCTCATTTAATGTTCTGCTCTACTTAGCGTCCGTATGTGATTAGTTTATTTCCATGCTTTGAGAATCCTGTCTCAATGGAAAGTATCCAATCGTTGATATCTTCCCAGTCATATCCTTTTTCTTTTAGTTCTATCGGGAACTTATTCTCGAAATCATCCCGCATTTCGTACATACTTTCCAATGCTTTTTCCATTTGACCAAATTTATAAAAAACGTGCGTGTTTACACGTTTGTTTCTCTTTTCTGATACAGCCAAATATACGTATCGTTTTTCTTTCGCTAAAACGAATTTCAAGAATCCCGCTACCTGACTCATCTATTCCATCTCCTTCACGGTTTTCCTTACTACTCTCTTTTTAATGTGAGTAAGGAAAACTTTCTCTCTTACAGTTTAATTCAATGAATATCTCATTTTTTTGCTTTGAACATACAAAAAAACACTCATCATCACAATGTTTATTACACCAGCTGCAGCTCCAATTTTTGAAATAACATAGATGTATTCGTTATTACTGAAAGGCATCATGCTCGAAAATATAAAGACAATCGAAATAACAAACGATAAGATCATGTTTCTTTTATTCTCTTTCACACTTAAAAACCTCCTTATTTTAATCTCAAAGCATTAGTATTCTTACTATGCTTGAGTGATATGCGTTAAGCGGCATCATTTCGGTTATAATGATGTTTCTTTTCATCCACAAAGCCTTTGATACTCCACACTCCACTTTTAGTTGATTTTGCTTTCTTTTCTGCATCTAACATTTGTGGAAGCAGTGTAGTGTTCGGTTTAGTAATATAAGCTACAGTCCCGTATCCTAATTTGACCATTAATTCATTTACATGTATTCCCTCGCAAAATATGTACGCTAATTTTCTGCCATACTTGTCTTCTTTTTGTCCATGATCATATACCAGGGTTACATCTTTTCCTTTTATTTGTTTCTTTAGAAAAGAAGATGCTTCTTTACCCATCTTTTGTGGCGGAATCTTTCGAGAAACAGATTCAGGGGTGTCTAATAATAGTAACCTTACCGTCTGCTTCTTCCCGTTTACTTTTACATCTACTGTATCTCCGTCTTTTACATGTATTACTTTTCCTTTACCCGTTTCTAATCCTTTTAATTTGTCCCTGTATGCTTCCGGAATATCAACATTACTCTTTCCTTCTACATTCTGCTGGATTGCTTCCTGGGCCGTTTGGGCAGGTTTTGAATCATTTGTTTGTGTTGAACTGCTACATGCTGTAATTTGAAAGACTAATGATGTTATACAAGCAATCTTAATCCATGGTTTCATACCGTAGTATCCTTTCGTATTAGTATCACTCTACTTAATATACAAATGGACTATATGCTGGATTAACTTCTTTATAATCACAACACAAGCAAAAACGAACCCACTTTGGATGTTCGTTAAACGTAGCCCTGAATGATTGCTTTTTACATTTGGGACATACTGATATTTCATTCCCCTTATTACGCTTATGACTCTCCACATTCTCAAAAGATACATCTGTAGATGGTATTTCACTCGTAAGCAATATATCTTCCCCCTCTCCCTTTTTTAGGGATTTATAGACAACGAAAAAAGGACACACCTATGGCATATGTATGCGTAGGTGTGTCCTTTTGCAGGTAGATTTAGAAGTATTTTGTTACTTTCATCATATCATAATTCTTATTAATTTTATATATGAAATTTAGGATTTTATAATATTATTTCTTCTTCTCATATACAAAGGTTATTCTCTTCTGTGCAGAGTCATATGTTAATTTTGCACCAAACGATTTCCCCGTTTTTTTCGATTTATATCCTTGGATTGTATCTGTCATATTCTTTTCTAATAACTTCTTAATCTGGCTTGCTGTAATTCTTTTTTCAAGTATCATACCTGAAACGATGAAATCACAACCCTTTTTGTATTGTTCGCATAGATAGTTTGTTTTCCCTATAATAACTCTCCCCTGGCATAATGGACATTTACCTACCGTACGATCCTCTGCAGTTGGAAATTCAAAACAAATACTAAAGTCTGGCTTTAATCGAATGGCAGCTGTGAATTCTCCTTTTTCCCCACTAAAACCATTAATGAAGTCTGTTACATTACTATTTAATAGCTTCTTAATCTGACTATCCGATAATTTCTTACCTTTAATTTTAGCTGGAAACATAAAATTACATCCGTTTTATTAGTGGGAGAGTGACGATGCTTACATACTTGTGTAGATGGCTTAGAAGTATAGGATAACTATGTTGTATGCTCATACCTAGGTGTAGTCGTCCCACATGATTGATGTAAAAGTAAATGAACGATAGTAAGTATTGATTGTTGATGCTGATTAACAATGTTGGTTGCTGTATTGGATAATGCCTCTATTACTACGAAAGTAAACTAATAGATAATAATTTACATTCGAATATTTACATTACTGATTTTTAATGAAATAATTAAAATACTTTAGGAGGTTGATACACTTGATGAAATTTTTCTTTATTTTATCAGCTCTCTCAGTAATAATATTACCTTTGCTAAATAAAACATCATTAGCAATTTTATTTGCAAGTTTATTTTTTGTACTTGCTATATTTTTTAGTAAACCTCGATTTATTCAAAAATAAGTTAAACTCCCAAGATTAATATGAAACTTGGGAGTTTAACTTATTTTTCACTTTTTTCATGAAAGTAAACTTTTAAATATTAGTTTACATTCATTTCCTCTTAAACATTGACTTCATCCCAATTCCCCTGATACCCTCTAAATTAACAAGGAAAGTATACATTCAAAACACTGTAAATAAAAAAGTTTGAACATCCATAAACAAAAAAGAAAAAGCTAGATCCATGCTAACTTTTTTTACATAATACCTGTTAGTAAAATTTATAATTGTTCTAAAAGATAATCACAAACATTTACAAAAATATGTTGTTTTTTCAGACTTAGTAACAGATATTCTAATTTAAACTCCTGGTAAAAAATCTTAGTAATATATCGTTTAAACTCATTTAAATCAGGCTCTTCTGAGCTATATAATACATCTAAAGGAAGATTAAACTGAGAAAATAAATGATCACTTTGAGCAAAAATCGACACTTTTCCATCAGTTAATCGATCATTAAACGTAAATAAGACTTTTAACAAGGCGTTTACTTGTTCTTCCTCAAATTCATGATCTATAACAAACATGAAAAAAGGATATTCATCTGATTGAATCATACGTTTCATAAGTTCAAATTGATATTTTAATAAGGTAACTTCTTTAACTAAATCCATATTCTTTCCCTCCACATTTCCCTATATTAACCATCCTATCACATCTATGTTTATCTCAAAATATGAAGATTCATAATGTACAACATATACATGTTCAGTTAACATAACCCCACTTATCGGTAGTTAATCTTTTATATTAATGTTAGCTAGCTGTTGCTTTAAATCCCAATACTTTGGCCTCTTTTTTGGATCAAACCATATAGCTCCTTCTTGAAGCCAATTCTCACGATATGCTTCAATAGTCCACCCGAGTTCTTCATCATCATATCCTGGTTGAAAAGCGCAACAGGCACATATTAAACTTACGTTTGGGATTCCTTCTCTAATATAGAATGGTCCTGGTAAACAATTATAGCCACAAACTAAACAGACATATCTTCTTATAAACTTTCTAAACAACATACCAACTCCTTTATCATTGAGGTATGTTTACATAAAATCCGTTATCGGAAGTTATTTTGTATATTAGTATTCTTGTTCGATGTTTTTAAAAACTTTGGAAATAGTGTATAAATCAGGTTCCAGAATAAACATCCCAATAATGTTCCAACGGTGTTCAATATTACATCGTCTATATCTGATGAACGTCCTGACGGAAAGACATATTGGATAAATTCAATTAACAGAGAAAATATAAAGCCTATCATTGTCACTTGATAAATAGAAAGTTTTGTGTGATTTTTCCATAATAAGGTGAAGCCAAATGGCATAAATAGGATTATGTTAAACAATATATTTTTGATAGGAACCATAATATCGACATAATTGGTCATTAACTTATACATACCAATAAAAGGGATTAAGTTTACTACTCTAATTTGTTCCATCCCTATATGTCTTGGTGTAACAGTAATCAGTAAAATGGCAATTATCGAGAGAGGGAAAATTATGTTCATAATGATTGTGTTTTTATGTACAACTGTTTCATTCCCCTTCTTTTTTACTAATACAATTGCAATTCCACATACAATAATGGTTGCAATTAAAAACAGGGGAATTGCATATCCAAAAGATCTCCATAACTGTGTCATATTTTCCCATCCTTTTTATTCCATTTTAGCATATTTAAAGATATAAAAGTAAAATGTATATCGTATTCATGTAAGGTTAACATAACGTCTCATTATCAGTAGTCAATAATGAATAGAAATTTCATTATTGGGAGATTTTGATTCTCTAGGTTGATGGCGATGTGGCGGGACCCCATGCCCATCAAGCTAAGATTTTTAACAACCCCGATTATGAAAATTTTATTTTTTCGCAACTAAAGGACAAATAAAAAAAGGTCCTTAACAATTTGTTAAGGACGGCGGAATAAAACCGCAATTTGGGTTAAAACCCAATCAGTTTGTAGAAAATAAATTGCGATTATGATAGCAATTGTATTCCCAAAAGCAATGTTTCAAATGAATTTTAGCATACCTGTAACTATATTGGTATCAATAAAATATGGATTGGATTACAAATAGTGGTTTTGAATATTAGAAAAAGTTTAAAAGGTAATTACTTCTCATGAAGAAAAAACCTTAAGAAGAACCTGTAGCGATAAATTTTTAGAGGAAGCATCCATAGCGGCTTCTTTTTTCTTTGCTATATAAAATTTATATAATAAATGAGGAAATTAACTAATCGGACAATTAAACACGGAACTCATCTTCATAACTAAAACATTTTAAACAAACGTTTATTTAATTCTCCTATACCTAATTTCTTCATCACATAAATAAAAAAGATAAGAATACCCCATTTACATATATTCAAGAATTATAGTTAGTTATAACATAAAATTCATTTTCTTATAGTTAATTAATCCTAAATATAATTATATGTTTTTCTGTAAGAACACTATATTCTTCTCTATTTACCTATACTTAAATTTTTAATAATTTATTATGATATCGATATTTGGTTAAAGTATTTTGTATGAAATAAACAAATGGATTTTTCTTCGGAAACAAAATACACCTTAAAATTTTAATAATTCACATAATTTTCAAAATCAAAGTCTGTGGATGTTAATATTTGTTATATAATATACTTGTCAAAGCATTACCCCTGTAGTTTCTATGATGAATCTGTAAGATAGTTTGTTTGTCCCGTATATTCACCTGAAACTAAAAAGAACTTGTAGGGATTCCTACAAGTTCTTTTTGCTTTCTGGGATAGCAACATTTTTATATTGTCCTACTCAAAAATGAAATGAAATCTGACGTGGATTTAAAATAATGTTACGACTTTTATAAAATCTTAAAATGTTATAGTGACACCTCATAAATAATAATTGAAAGGTATGTTTTTACACATCATTTACTTAACCTGTTTATGTTCATTGTGGTTCATCATTTTCTTTAAACTCATTTTTTTCTTCATTAATAAAACCCTTTTTACCCTTTAGAAATACATATTTTATATATTTGTTACACTTTTCAGGCGGTTTATTTTCTACGAGGATAATTTGATGATTAGCACTTAACTCAATCAAGATTTTATAAAATTCTTCGTATACTTCTGGGTCATTTATCAAGTTTTTTTCTTCGATTTCAGTTAGACCTTCCACAGGTTTCTGAACTTGTTGAAGATCTGAATTTCCATCAGGCTCTTTGCTTTTCTGTTCGTTCTTTTTTAGTGTACCTACATACTTACTAATTGAGTCTAATAATAAAAATCCTGGGTGTCCAGGAGCATATCCTTCAGTTTTACTTTTTAAGATTGCTCCTAAATACGATAACTGCATACACTCTAAGAGGCCACCGCTTTCATGAGCGTAAACACTTGCACCTTCATAGTATGGAATATACTGATCAGGATGAATAAAGGTTTCATCATTTGTATCATACTTCAATCTTGTCATAAAATCTTTGTATTCATCGTTTAAAAAATCAAAAATCTTTTTTTGATCCTTGCCACTTATTTGTAGTGGTGTGATTTCTATGAAAAACAATGTGTCAAAAAGTTCGAGATAACATTTTGCAGTACTTCATAAATACATAGACCTTTTGAATCATTTTAAATTAGTATCCCAAAACCGATTATTTTGGGGACAATCAAATATCGAGAGGTTTTTGATGTTATTTTGTCGAAAAACTTCCCAATACAATAAAATGTAAATTTTCTCGTTTTGAGGGTATTTACATTTCTTAGCTTGATAGCGATGTGGTGGTATCCCCTTATGCGAATACTAAAGTCCATTTCAATTGAAATGGACTTTAAAACATTTTATCAGAAACCTTCTACTCTTTTTTTTTTATTACAAAATCCCTCGGATTCCCTCTAAGCTTGTAATACTTCATGTTAAGACGAATAGCTACTACAGATATTACTAAAAATCCTATTACATATAACATTGTTCCTTTCTCCATTTCTTATTGTTTGGCCAACTTATTCTGTAAATACTTTACATGCTTCTTTTCAATATCTTTATCCGTAATGTTCGCTCGCAATACTGTTTGATAGATATGCAGGACCTCGTCATTTGTTAGTTGCACGTCATTATATGATTCAATACATTTTTGTAGATCGTTATAATACAGAACATGTTTATCTTTAGCATGAACATTTACCCTTTTTAGACTGCATTTTGGATGAAATGTAGCAATAGAGATACAAGGCAGCTGTTGCTCCATCACCCATTCAATTGCTTTCATATGTTTATAATTTTGTCGTAATGGATTTTGAAAAGATTGTTTCTTTCTAAAGATACCTTTTGTCCATCTTGCTGCTTTCTCATTCCCATAGATCCAGCCCTCGTAGTTCTTCGTCTCTATGACAAATACACCTGTTTCCGCGATAACAATATGGTCAATTTGCGTTGTATCACTATACTCCGTATTAACTGTCACATCATGTAACACATAATAACTTTCGGGATTTAATTTGCTTAAGATGCGTGTCACCATTTTTTCTCCGGCTTTTCCTTTCCATTTTGGTACATGTTTTTTTACCATGATATTAAACGGAATCAGAATCGCAATGAGAACTAATTCAAATATTAATACTTTCATAATATAAGCCTCCCTTTCACACTCTTGCGTTTCTGCGCATTAAACGATACACATGAGTTTCTAATCCTAAAATAAAATATGAGATACATAGGCCTTTTATCACCATTTCTACAAATCCCAATGCTAATGAAACAATAAGCCCACCCCGAAATTGAAAGGGTCTTGTCACCCTTCGATTCACTGGCTTTTCAATGACACCAAAGTTAGCCCAGGTTGGTAAACGTTTTTCCACATTCTTTATGGTGCCCATTAATCCATATTTAAGCGACAAAATGAAACATCCGATTAATAAATATACAATGGAAGAAAAATAGACAGATAGGCCCATAACGATAAGTGTGAGTAACCAACCTATCAAAATGGAATTTCGTAAAGCGATATATTCTCGATTTCTTTTCAAAACAAACAGTCCTTTCAAAATAAATTAGCACATTTTAAAATGGAAAATATTTACATTTTAAAATAAGCATGATATGATACATCTATATTAATTTCAGAAATAGCCTAAAAAGGATTGTGATAGACATGTTAAAACTTGTAGTAGATAATACCGTAACAGAACAAGAAACAGATTCAGCTTTTTCAAACCTTTTCACCTGCAAAGACTGTGTATACTATCTTTCAAAATCGGATTCTTGCAGTCTACAATTAGCAGCTGATTCAAATAACCCCCTTATCCCTTATGAGTGTGGGAATTTTGAGGAAACCTATGAAATCGGAACGGAAGATCCATTGAATTCACATATTCATCAACAACTTCGTGAAGAAAAAGCACAAATACTAGCTGAAAATTATCCAGCACAACCTTCTATTGCTCCGATTCATAAAGAAGCATTATGGTATGGAGCAGCAGATTATGGTTGTTGGATTGTAAATGATGCAAAGAAACGTTTTGCTCTTGCAGGACAGGTTCCTTTCGGTGATAATAATATGTCATCTAAAAAATACGCATCTCCTTTCCCTTTACATGATCATGGAGCAAAAGAAGGTATTAGGCACTATATGTGCTGGTATGTAAACGAAAAAGGAATAGGCGAATACCATCTACTTATTGGTGGTGTCATCATGAAAATTGCAGAAGGAGTTAAGAAACTTGGATTCAATTACTAATCACATCTACAAGAAAAGAATGTTAGAACATACGATATTATTTAGCCTGGTACATCTGGTGCCAATCCTCATCTTTACCGGCATCATATACTTAGTACTAGAGCTTTCTAAGTCGGAATGGCATACTTGGCTTATTTATGAAGGAATCTTTACCATCCTGTTCCTCATAACGAGATTCTAAGTCTTTCAAACGAAAAAAAGTATTCTTTCTATGAAGCAATACGAGAAATGGTTTTCGAAGTTAAATATTATTTTAGTTTCTATTTTCCTTGTCTGTTTTGCAGGCATACCAGCTCTACTACAAATTGTGTTCATTCTACAAATGGCACTCATTTTCTACCTGTTAGAGCGTAGTTGTCTGTATATCGAAAGATTACCAATACATAACGTCTATAAAATCAAGGCAATTATTTACGACAAAAAACAACTGAAAATTGAACGAATTATTCCCAATAACGAGGAACACGGCACTCTTACAGCTCAAACAAAAGATGAACAATACTTTTTATATACAGCTGTATATCTAAGTGGCATATTATCCCCTATATCACCGGAGGTATTTGAAGAATACGAACGAAGAAATCATATGGGTAGATAAAAGGTACTGAATATAGATTCAGTACCTTTTTCATTCCTCTTATATGTGTTTCTTTACATATTCGCAAATAGCCATGGAGCGAGTACGGCTAACATACAAAGTAAACACGATCCCGTTATGACACGATTGGACCAACGATAATACTCAGGTTGTTTCGTACTCTCATGAATTTTTCGTAAACGAATACCTGCAATTAACATAAATGGTGTAAAAATAAGTGCTGTTGATTTAAACAGGTCTAAAAAATCCGTAAAGATGTTCATAAACGAAACTACATCGGAACTGAATAAGAAGTACACACTTAGTCTCATCGCCATCATACTAACGAATGAAAAGATCATACTCCCTGTCGCCCACTTCATCCATTGACCATTCTTCGTAATTAATGCCATAACCATGACAATAACGCCTAATACGAAAGAGATAGAAAAGATATTTACCCCTACTTTAAAGGCAGGTGCATACATACCCTCAATTTTTTGTATTAATGATGAACCGAATGAATCATCCTTCTCTGGTGTTTTGGTTCGATTGTTTAATCCCTCTTTAAAGGATGACGAAACATCATTCCCTTTTAATTCATTAAAGTCCACTTTTACAGATGCATGAGCTGCTTGTAAGGGGATAAGAAGTAAAACCATCAAAACAAGCGTACATAAGACTCCTATCATCCCTTTTTCTTGTTTCATCACACATCACCCGCTAATTTTGGTTTAACGCTCTTTAATTTGATTTGATTTCCTTCTGCAACATAATAGAGATCTGCTGAGTAATAGATATTTGCTTTTGTATATGCTCCCATAATTGCATTCGCGATTTCTTCCTTCTCTACTGCCATGTATGTTTCATTTTCATTATAAAATTCAATTTCAATTCGATTAATATTATTATTTAATACTGTAATATATAACTCTTTTAAGCTATCTAAACGATTTCCTAATCCACACACTAACTTAAATACTTTATTTGCAATCGTTGGTGGTTTGACATAAGTCGTATTAAAATGAAGAGTTTCATCATCTATCACACCATCTTCCTCAACTGCACACTTCATAATGAAAGAATGATTTTGTTTTTCAATTTCTTGTTGACTCAACTTGCGATCAATGACATATTTCACGCTTATTGATAGGTTTTCTATATACTCATCTAGTTCGGTATTTGAAATTTTAACCTCTGAGAATTCCGGGAAAATCATGTAAGCGTGTATATTTGAACTACTTTTACTTACACGCAATACCTTTACTTGTTTCTTTTCGTAGCGCACCGTCTGTTCTAATTTTTCCACTACATTGTTGCTCATATGATCTATTATCATATTTCATCAGCCTCCAGTAATTTTAATATAATAATCTTAAATACAATCTCATGTATATGAAGCATTGTAATATTACAACGAGTTCTCAAATCGCATATTTTAAGATTAATAATCACTTTAACCTTAGAATATTTTAATATTACAATGACGTACAATTTCTCATTATAGTCGAATATCCTTATATGGTGAATCGTTCTGTCCCACTCATTTGTACAAAAACAAAAAAATTTTGTCCTTGTACAAATGAGTGAGAACCTAGTGTGTTTAATGCTATATAACTAAGAAAATACCAACTAGGAAATAGATTTATATACTCCCTAGTTGTCTATCACTCCACCCGACTAATGTATAGGAATAAGGTGAATCAACCTCTAATTCTATATACATTAGTTTATTTTCTGGTAATATCTCTCCCTCTGTATGTATCCAATAGCGCTTCCTATTAGACATATTCATCACACGTGTCAGTCCTTGTTCTCGTCCTATTACTTTTACAGTCCACTTTACCAAATTCATATCATCTACCCCTGATACTCCTTGTTGAATAGGAACGATATGCTCTGTTTCTAGTGGGATCGGCAACTGTTCTAGTTCCAGAAATGTCTCCTCATATTCTAATAATTCCTCTGGTATATCCTCATCGCCAGGAAAAAGGATATCGTATACTGCTTCAGAAGCAGGAGTATGGTGAAAATCTTCAGCATACTCCTCTTCTTTTGCAACTTCCTTGTCCTGTTTTAACGTTTTTTCTTCTTCACCTAAATTCATTTGAACCGACGAAGCAACTAAATCATATATACTTGCTACATCTTTTTCTAAGGTGATTTCCTTCGTAGAAGCAGTAACACGCTCTTGTTCTCTACCAATTGGTCTGTTTTCTCGCGGGCACCAATAAACGGGACGTTCCACCGGTGCCTGTTCTATTTCTTTTTTCTTTGCTTCTTCTATTAGCATGTTTTTTCTGACTTTGCGAACTACAAAAAACATATAACAAAATAAAGCGATAAAAATCGTTGTAAACATGATTTTCTCCTCTCGGTTATGCAAATAAATCGAACTCAAACTGTCCCTCGATTACTTTGCTTTTTCGTTTCCCTTTCTTTTTAGCAGTATCCACTTCAACAATCACTTCATCCCAGAATGCAATATCTTGTTTTTGAACCAGCATACGCTTATCTGTATTCAGCGTTGTTAATGTACGAATGATACCTTCTACTTCCCCATCTATTTCAAGTTCACGTTTCTTCACTTGAACACCAGGTACTTTCCCTTGTTGAATAAATTCAACAGCCTTTTGTACAAATTGGGCATCTTTCATAAATGCAACATCCATTGTTCCTGGTAATTTTTCCACCCAGTTCGTAAATTGAATTTCAATCGATTCAAACACAGGTGTAATCACATTACCGATATTTGCAAGAACTCGTTTCGATTCTTCTGATGCCGCTTTTGTCCATTCTTCTGTTGAGCCTTTTAATTGGTTCCCACTCTTAATATTTTGAATTAATAAAGTCTGTAAATCCCCTGTATCACCGAGCATTGCATTTAAACCATCACTTGTCGCATCACCATTCATTGCTTCAGAAGCTTTATTCTTCTGAGCTATCAACTGTGCCATTTGCGCTTGGAAAGTCTCTCGATATCCAAGGTAGAATGTTCTACATTGATTGGTTTGACCAATACGCCAATGTCTTCTTGCTGCCTGATTTAATGTGAATAAGCTGAATGATAATTGATAAAAAATCAGGGTCGGTGTTGCCAATAAATCGAGGCCCACCTTCACAAGTTCTTGCGAACAAATGATTACATTCACACCGTTTTTCACTTGCTCTTTTAGCCATTCACTACGTTTTGGCGGAGTAACTGTATTGGTACGGAGAATGGCTACTTTCGCACCAGGTACTTGCTCTGCAACCTTCTGCAAACGAGGCTGAATGTCTCGTTCTTTCACTGTAGATCCTGTATCAGATACATAAATGATAGTTGGACGACCTTCAGAGATTTCAGTATGCAATATTTCTTGCAATTTCTTCTCCTTCGGCTGCATACAATCCTCATCGAATCTATATTCTGCATTAGACCAAACAACATTTTTTTCATTCCCATCTAAGTAATACTTAGGATAACGATTCATGTTATCTGGGTATGCATTTCCTGTACGAATATAAGAAAGCCACAATTTGCCGACATCTGGTGTACCTTTCGCTGCCTCAATTGATTTTTCAAATGACTCTTTCATATGCTCATAGGCTTGTTTTTGCTCTTCAGACATATCAACAAGAATCGTAGGTATATTGATTAGCTCAACTGGATTTGGCCATACATCTTTTAAACGTACATTTATTGTTGTATCCATTAAAAATTGGGTAAACACATATGGTGAAATACCAGGTACTACTTTAGTTTTATCTAGCATTCTTTGTGCACCACGTGAAGCTACATTAGATACAACCTCACCATCATGGTAGTACGTTCTCTCGATGTTTCCGTAAGTCTCATTCCAATCCATTAAAGAGCTATATTCAAACCCACTCTTCACCATCTTGGAAGGATACAAGCGCCATAACGTATAAAATACATCGCTCGCCTTACCTCCAAAAAGAGTTCCTGTTCCACCTACGAATTTTTTACAAACTTTAACTAAACTTCCTAGAGCAGTTCCTTGTGCAGTTTCGCTTTTCAGCTCATGTATTTCGTCAGCGATAAGAGCATCAAAGAAATGCTTCATTTTCCTACGAATATACTCAACTGTAGCTACTTTTCGATACGCTCTTCCTGAGTGTTTTGCACTATAAGGTTTGTTGCGATTTTCTAACTCTAGTTGTTTCTGTAAAGGTTTATTTCCCTCTTTAATTGCCTGCACTAATTTTTTCTCATATTTCGTCCAATCTTTAAAACTTGCATATTCTATTTTTACCTTCGGACTCCAAATATTTGAATTACAATCGGCACATACACTATTTTTATTTGTTTTAGAATCTAAGTCACTTGCTGTAAATTCTTTATACTGACAGACTTCGTTCTGTTCACCATTGGCTTGTTGAACCATAATAGAAGACACTTTTTTACGTAACCTAGCACCACAATCTGGACAGTAATAGCCCTTCTTATAATATCTTTGCACCTCTTCTTCCGTTTTTTTAGAAAAAGCGGTCTGCTTATAAGGTAATGGCATCTGTTTAATAGAATCTCCTCGCATTGTAGTAAAACTAACGACAAAGAAGGTTGGTTTTTGTGGTTTTGGTCTTCCAGCCTGAATCCAAGATTGATGAATTCGAATCAGATCCTCTGTGCGTTTAATAAGATGTATCTCTGCGTCTGGTAATAAGTGTCGTATTTCTTCTTTTGCCCACTTCTCCGTAAGAGTTGGTGAAACAAATACGCAGGTACGATACCCTTTTTGTCCTTTTAAATGAAAATAGCCATCTACTGCAGCTGTCATGATTGCACTTTTCCCCACGGACATTTCACCCTGTATAATAATTCCTTTTTGTACTTGTAATGCTTTTGCTGCACCTGTTGCTACATGTGCTTGTACAGGGAATAATGGTCTTTCATACGTATCAAAATGGGATAATGCTTGGTCTGACATCGGTTGATGTAATGGCTCATCCAATTTTGTTACCTTATCAAGCATGACAGGCGAATATTCCAATAGGTATTCATTTAAATCATTTACTTCATTGATTTTTTCACCTGTACCCTCTTGCGGGAATTGACATTTCCCAGACCGGATCATTTCTGATAAAAACTCTTTACAATCCTCTGCTTTTAATACGACTTGTGCAATCGTTAGAGAAGAAAACTCATTCTTATCGAAATACACTTCTAATGGTTGTAACAAATTTCTTGTTAGCATCTCTTCATAAATCGGCTTCGCCCATTCTTCTAAGATTGGTAGACCATACGGGTGAGCCATTAAGAAATCTCTTACTTGCATTTCTGGTGCTTCATCAATTGCAACAATATACTTTTCTTCTATTTCCTTAGAAAACGCAATAATTGCCTTTTTTCTATTTGCTGTTTGTGTATTAATAAACTCAAATTGTCCTGTCGAAATTACATTCATTTTTTTTCCTAACGTATAATGTAATTCTTCTTTTTGTCCCTCTCCAAAATACAAACGACGTGTACCCATTGATATTGCAGCACGGAATGACTTTAATGTACTCTCATTCGCACCTAATACTGCAAATTGGATTTGATGATGACGATTTACTGCCATAGCAAAGCAAAAAGCAGTATGTGAAGCAGTAGCCGTCTCCAATTGCAACATCGCTGGTGTTTGTTCCTGGTCAAATGTATGTTGTTGAATTATTTCGTTTATCATAATATTCGTTCCCTCCTAAAAATAAAAAACCCATCATAATCGATACGTTTCATGTCCTACTCATTTAATTTATTGTTTAAAAATCTATAAACTGTTTCCACTCTGTTAATGAATGCTCAGCCGCATGTAGAATATCGTCTACACCTTGGAATAGTGAAAAATGTTCTAACACTCCCAAATGCGTACCTGTACTGATCTGAGATGCACAAAGGCAAACTACCGTTAGAACAATAGCGATTCGGAGCACACGATTACTAAACTCCCAAGCAATATATAATGCTCCTATTCCTAATAGTACAGACATAGCCTTCTTCCTTTCCTAGACAAGTTCTTTGACTTCACCAGTTGGTGTTGCAATGATAAATTTCGCACGGCGTTTTTGTAATACAACTTCTTTCGTTGTTTTTTCCAGTTGCTCAAATGAAGTTTCAAAAAACATATTTTCAGATCCACGAACAGCATGGAGCGTATTTCCTTCACCAAGCAAACCGTCTGCCACGCCTGTTATCAGCAATAGTCCTAATTGTCCGGAAGCAATTGGCATCTTTGCTCTTTCAGCATCTGTTTTCTCATTTTGAAGTGAGTAACCATTCCCTCTATTTAAACGCTTCTTAAATGTCGAGATACCTTCCGATTTCCCCACACCTTCATAAGCACTTTTATAATCCACTCTTGATGTAAAAATTAGTTTGTTTTGATGACGCAATGCAGGTATAGCCCAATCCTTACGATTTACCATTTCTGCTAATGTATTCACATGTTTTTTGACGAAAGTAAGGTCAGACATGTTTTCACAGAAATTAGCGAACCGATCGTTGAAGTACGTGTCATTTTTCGTAGCAGCACGCTTACGTCCAACGAAGACACACTGTTTAAATGCATCGAACTCCTTATTTTCATCACCAAAACGCATTAAGCCTATTTCCTCATAATTTTTTGCTAAGAAATAACTAATGTCGTCTCTAGCAAATCTGTCGTAAGGAATGACATACACCATAATCCCACCATCTTGTAAATAATGGTGTGCACGCTTTAAGAAGTTGAACTCCATTTTCTCTGGTTTTGCATTTTCTGTACGAAGCTCCGTATTATAAGGAGGATTTAAAAAAATAAGCGGAAAATAGTCATGACTAATCTTCATACTTTCAAAGCCCGAGCGTACCACTACATCTAATTGCTCTTTTGCTTTGCCATATCGATTTGCATCTATTTCTACAACATATGTATCAAGTTGTATGCCAACTTGCTTCACCTCGTCTGCAAAACTTCGTAAAATTGTTCCTTCTCCACAACATGGATCAAAGCAAGCATAAGCTCGCCCTGGTTCCATTTGTAATAGTTGTATTAAGTGTTTCCCTTCTGTTAGTGGTGTTGGATAAAATCCCGCCGCTAAATCATTTCCTATACGCATAATCTTTCCCTCCAAGTTCTATTTTGCAATAAAAAAAGGAAGATCCAAGTATATACATCACTTAGTTCTTCCTTTTACCCTCTATACACTACCTCGACTTGTTTCATATATCTTTTAAAATGGTAGTTGTTCATCTGTAATCTCCGGAATCTCATCCAAACTAGCAAAAATATCATCTTGTTCATCGGATGGTTCTTTCGCTTCCTTCTCCTTTGGGTCATTTAACACGCGCCAAATATCTTTTTCCATCATTTTATCCCCTATTCCTTTTACTTTTCTGTTTCATAAACACTGTCATCATCATAAAAAAGAAATCTTTTACTTTACGCATGACTTTACGAAACTTTGGTTCAGCTACAATCTTTGTGCCATTGTAAAAACTTTGTTGACCGACAAAGCGCCATAAGATTACATAGCCTTCTTTTACTTCCTGGATGCCCTCAATAAATAATGCAATTTCTTGTATAGCTTCTTTTTCATGAATAGAGTTTGGTTTAAAATATTGCATTTTACCATCAGGTAATATAATTTCTGCCTCTAAACAACCTCATAATTGATTAATTCTCGATTTAGGTTCAGTTAACATTGCTGATGCAGCATATGACTTCTGATTTTTTTCTATTCGTGCTTTATGTTCCTCTACTGTTGATACTAGTCGTAAGTGTCTACAATCTTTTTTCATTTTACTATCTCCTCTATTTTGTAATTTATTATGGTTCATAACCCCGCCTGCAAACTTGAAAACAACACAAAAAGGGCTTCTTCAAGTCGATTAAAAATGTGCATAGCAAAATAAGCTATATATACACTAATCGGCTCAAAGAAGCCCTTTCACAATTGAAACAAGACGCAACTTGCTTCTACAACTCAACCACAACACAAAAAGGTGTGGGAATAAACGGAATCAAATAAACTAACAATATACCTATATATTATATAATATCGTTATGCATTTCAAGAAGTTTTAATTAAATTTAACGCATTACCTAAAAGAATCCTTCTTCCTCAAGCTTGTGAAGGACGAAAATCCAAAGGTAAGTGAGAGTTGAATTTCGGGTAATGCGTAAACTCATAATAAATTACTATCAAGTATCTTACCAGTCTTAACCCACGCATCTACTAGAAATGCGACGACCGATAAGGTTAGGATTGTTCTGGCTACCTTTATTCCAATCCCTACGCCTAAAAGAGGCCGGACATGACCAGTCAAATCATCATGAATTATTATAACAAATTTCAATACGCGCACCTACAAGAAGAGGTGCGACAAAATCAACACGATGCTTCTAAACAGCTAGATAACTGAATTAAAGAAGTAGTAGCGACATTTTGGCTCATCCATACACATAAAGCAAAGCGACTAAATCTTTTGCTTGGTACTGACTGGTTCGCTGCACAAAACCAACATCTCTAGCAAGATCTCGTAAGATATTTTGGGATAAGAACCTTTGAATTTCTTGAGCAAATAGTAGTAATTCATCAGATACAGAAATAGACATACAAAAACGCCATCCTTTCCTATGATTTAAAGAAAGAATAGCGTATTTTTAATTTTATGGAGAACTAATTATTTCTTTTTTTATAATAAGAAAAGAAATTTATTATCATATTAATTAAACATATAAAGATAAATGAGTACTTGAAAATAGTACTTTTATAGTTTCCAAAAAACAAAAATAGTATAGCTAAAAGTGATAGTATGCTAATAATTAAATGATACATATATTGAGACTGTTTCTTCATTAATCATTCCCACTCTTTATATTATCACAGTAAAAATTAAAATAAATAGAATATACCTAATTGGATATCTAAATAGTTAGATACTTCATAAACTTAAGAAAAAATAAGATGAATTTCCAAAGAAATCACCTGTAGAAAAAGAAAATTTTTACTGTTTTGGGGGTGTTTCTTTTCACTAGATTGATGGGCATGTCCTGCTACCCCAATTATGTCGCAAGTGTTTTTTTATGATTTGATTGTTTTACAATACACGAGCGTCGTCTTCTATAGTTTGTTTTTTAAATTTTTGGGTCTTATTTTTAGATTTTTTGAAAGTTAGAGCCATACCAACAAAAATTAGAGTAATCCCTGATACTTGCATTAAAGTTGGTCGGAATCCTGTAAGCACCGTGTCCAATAAAATTGCTACAGCTGGATCTAAAAAAACTAATATCGAGATTAATTTTGTTGATAAATCACGTAAGCTATCAAAGAATAAGTAGTATACCAATCCTGTATGGATAAGGCCGGTTGCTATAATATACGTCCAATTACTTTGAGTCAGTCCATGGAATGCATCAAAATCTATAAAGGGTATTAGAAGAAAAATCCCTAAAAATGTTTGCAAAAAGGTCATTGCATAAGCACTCATGTTCTTAATACCTTTCCCAAATAAAGTTGTAAATGCATAAAACAGAGCTGCGAGAAGTCCCCAAACCATGCCAGAAGACATTAACGAGTCGAAAGAGAAGTTTTTGTTTA
This sequence comes from Bacillus sp. TH19, assembly GCF_016651075.1. Classification (NCBI taxonomy): domain Bacteria; kingdom Bacillati; phylum Bacillota; class Bacilli; order Caryophanales; family Bacillaceae; genus Bacillus; species Bacillus sp. TH19. Next base: position 179,990 of record NZ_JAEKEO010000001.1, read on the forward strand.
TACCAGCGATTAATAACGCTCCTACAAAGCAGATAATGATAGAGATAACAGATAATACTGTTAATTTTTCTTTAAAAACAATACTTCCAATGATAAGTACAATTATTGGAGCAAGGTGATAGACTGATATTGCAACTGTGACTGACATATTTTCAAACGCTTTAAATAAAAATACCCAATTAAATACAAGGAAAAATCCACATATCAAGACTTGAATAACTTCTTTTCGTTCCCATTTATCATGTTTGTACTGTCCAGTAATTAGCCAGCATAGACTTAAAAATATTGTAGCAAAAATGCATCGTACAAATACCAACTCAAATGAAGGTAAATTTGTTTGTACGGAAAAAAAGCCGACTGAACCGAAAATAACCATTGATATTATCATCTTCAAAGCCGGTAATGATTTTCTCTCAATAGAATTTTGTTGAATCAATTTAATCCCCCCGTTAAATATCTAATTTTTAGTAAGAAAAGCACCGTCCTTCTATAAAGGGCAGGTGCTTTTAATTTATCTACAAAAAACACTTAATTATAAATTCTTCCCAGCTGTCCAACCACCATCTATGACAAAGTTGGAACCTGTAACAAAGCGAGCCTGATCAGAAATTAAATATTCAATACACGAAACAATATCCTGCGGTATTCCCCACGTATCTAAGGATTGATTGCTTTTTATAAGGGATACCAAACGTTCATCACTAAAATATTCTTCTGTAAGCTCTGTCCTAATGACACCCGGAGAAATACTGTTCACTCGTATGTTTTGCTTACCAAACTCCATAGCCATCTGTTTAGTAAGTCCAATTAGAGCATGTTTTGATGCAACATAAGCCGCTCTTTCAGGTTCAGCCATTAATCCTGAAACAGATGCTATATTTACTATGCAACCTTTTGTTTTAAACTTGTACCAACGCTTAGCAGCTTCCCTTGAAAGAATAAAGGGTGCTACTAAATTAACATCTATTACTTTTTTAAATAGATCATCAGAAAGTTCTAATACAGGTGTTATTTCCCTGATACCAGCGGCGTTTATAAGTATGTCGGGACAAAGGGTATCTGTATCCAATTGTATAAAAAGATTATTAATCTCATTGCTGTTACTTAAATCTATTTGTACTAACTTAAAAGACGTATGTGTTTTTGTATAGTCTACTAATTTATTTGTATTAATATCAAGAGCTATTACATTGAATGATTTTTCTAAAAAATATTCAATACAAGCATTTCCTATACCACTGTTGGCGCCTGAAATCATAATAGTTTTATTTTTTATCATTTTGGCTCCTTATAAGAAAACGTTACTAATAAAATGTCACGTACGGCTTCTGTATTACACTCTGTTCCTAGTGGTGTTACAGCGTGGAATACCTTTTGTCCAAATACTAAAGTTTCTAGGGGATCCTCCAAACTTATAAACTTGTTAATTTCCCTAGGGCTGTTTGCAATTAGATTGTCTCCGCCAAGAGCTGTATTACTTAAATTCATGAGATGTAAAAAGACAATCGGCTCATCATCCTTATGTAGCCAAATTGGAGAGCTAAAAGAAGGGTTTTCTCTCGTTGCCTTATATCTTACTTGATGTAAACCTATAATTATATCCTTACTTGTATCAAGTATGTTTGTATTAAATGCAAATTCACTATCAAAGCGAACAATTTTCTCAATTAATGAATTATGTAAAAATTCATCTGTTATACTGTTGAAATTTCTAATTTTCCCACCATCGTCATAATTATATTCTTCAGATTGGAAATATCCATTGTCTGTATCTAGAACATAATCTGAAGAACCAGCGTATTTTATATATCTTGAATAGGCTCTAGCGCGACATTCGCCATATGCGTCGTTTTGTAAGCTGTAGTAGTCTAACTGTGCTTTCGTTAGTAATGCCTGATCTTCTTGATCTTGTAAAAAAATATCATTAGAGATTTGAATGTATCCATTTGATTCGAATTCATGTACATTTTGTTCTACGTCAAAACTGCTTGTCTTATTAGAAACTGTTGTTAGCATAAGAGCACCTCAAACTTTCAAATTATATTTTTCCCACTGTATATTCAGAATGAAGCATGGGTTGAGGAGTAATATGTTTAATAACCTTAAATATAACTTGTTAAATTAATACACAACATTAACTATTTGGTTATTAATAACTCCTATTACAGTATAAACCATATTAGAGAATTTTTGCAATTTTTTTCGAATTGTATGAAATTTTATTTTAATTAGTTTTTTATTCTGAATCGCTAGGCTTTTTCTCTTTATTCCCCATTTTTTCTTGTCTCCTCCAAAATGTAAGATGTATCATTCAAATGAATTTTTGCAAATAACATCTATTAATCCTTCTGTATAAAAATACGCATATAAAGACGAGAATTGATATTGTGAACTACCCGCCACTTAACGTCCTAACGGACTGTTTGAAGTGGGGGCTTCTCGGTTAGTCGTTACTTTTGATAGCTAACGAATTCGTCCTAAGACAGCCGAGCTAACCCCCTTGTTCCAAAGGTTATTTTATTGCTATTTATGCTAACGCTAATAGGCGTATTGCTTCATTTTTGATATTGATAGCTGCGTTATAATCTCTATCGAGATTTACACCGCATATGCAAGAATATACTCGTTCAGACAATGTCATATTTTTTACATTTCCACAACTACTACATGCTTTTGTGGAAGGAAACCATTTGTCTATTTTCACAAGTTGTTTTCCTTGTTCGTTTAGTTTATAAGCTAAGAAAGAAGTGAACATACCCCACCCATTATCAGCAACACTTTTTCCAAAATGAAGTGCTCGTGACATTCCTTTCATGTTTAGGTCTTCAATAGCCACAACATCAAAATGAGTAGCTAACTCTTTAGACTTATGATGAAGGAAGTTCTTACGTTGGTTCGCTACTTTTTCATGTAACTTAGCTACACGGATACATTGTTTATTCCGACGAATAGAACCTTTGGTTCTTCTTGATAATACTCGTTGTGCCTTTGCTAATCGGTCTAACATTTCACGATAGAACTTAGGATAATTGGCTTTCTCATCCTCAGAACTAACGTATAATCCATCCATCGCAAAGTCTAATCCAACAACTGTTTCTACTTCTTTTTGTACAATCTCTTTTTCGTATTCAGTCAAGATGGACACATAGTATTTACCAGTAGGTGTCATAGAAATCGTACATGACTTGATCATATAATCTTGTGGTATCTCTCTATGCTGTTTGATACGTACCATTTTCAGTTTTGGCAATTTGATATGACCAGTAAGCAACATAATATTTCCGTTTACTACATTCGTTGTATAAGACTTTCTGTCTTTTTTACTTTTGAATGTTGGGAAGTCATTTTGACCACTAAAGAAATTCTTATAGGCAGTTTGCAAGTTTAGTTGAGCATTTGCCAAAGCTAATGAATCAACTTCTTTTAACCACTCAAATTCTGCTTTATATTTCGCAGGAGTTGGAAGCTTTTGTTTCTTTAGTTGTTCCTTATCATCTTTGTATTTTTCGTACGCTTCTTTCCGTTCAGCTAACATTCTGTTATACACGAAACGTACACAACCGAAGGTTTTACGCATAAGATATGCTTGTTCTTCTGTTGGATACAAACGGAATTTATATGCTTTATTATGCTTTGTCATATCATTTCACCTCACTTTTCACCTTGGTTTTCAATATATTTCTTTACTACATCTATTGGCGAACCACCAGTAGTTAGTAAGCAAAAACTTCTTGACCAAAACATCTCTTTCCAAAGTTTCGTTTTCACTTGTGGAAAGTCTCTCTTGATTAGTCGAGAACTTGCACTTTTATAAGCATTAATAAATTTTGTCATTTCTGTATTCGGATGTGCCTTGAACAAAATATGAACATGGTCTACATCATGATTCCACTCTACCAGTGTTATGTTGTAATTCTCGGATAACCTGACAAACATGTCTTTTGCATAGTTTGACATATCATCATCAAACACATTTCTTCTGAATTTTACGACCAACACAAGATGGTAATACAACAAGAATACTGAATGGTTATTGCTGTCTAATTTCATTTATATACCAACCTTCGAACTTTATAAGACTGATTATATCAGAGGCAAAATAAAAAGCAAATCCTTTTGGCTACGCCAAACCGAAATTCATCTCCCACCTACCGCTGGGCTACGCCCTTCATGCGCTTGAGGAAGGAGAATTCTTTCGAGGAATTCGTTAAAAAGGTAAAATATTACCTTGTATTAGCATAATTTTTCATCTCTATATTTTTATTATTTAAAAAACTAAGTATTAAATCAAATGCAAATATTCATATCGTTATTTCTTAATTATAAAATATAAAGAACCACCACTGCTATATGGGATGGGACGCTATGCATGACCACCGTCATCCTAGTTCAGCGCTAATCTATTAGCAAAACAGTGTATCCTTATTTTGAGTGCCTTCTCTTTTTATCTTTTTTTCCAACAATGTTTTGCTAATTTAATATTCAGTTGTATGCAGTGTTGTCACCCTTAAAAAATCAGTGGTCTTTTATTTAGAGAAGAATTTAGCTAATTAATTTCATGTTTTGAATACAAAGCGATTGCAACCAATGGTTTTAGCAATTAATATTTCTTGATTCTTATTTAGATAGATATGAAATTTATATGCTTTACTTACTAACATAGGGTGCACCTCACCTTTTTATAGGATATCTACAGTATATAAAAAACGTAGGCTTACGCCTACTGATATTCATCTCCCACCTAAAATTAGTGTTTCACACCTTTATATTTTTGAGGAAGGAGTTTTCGGTCTTGGATTATTTCGTTTTCATTAGCTTGATAGTGATGTTTCCGTATCCCCTAAAAATAGAAAAAAAAGATTGAGACATCTCATCTTCTTTTCAGGCAGAGTTAGAGAAAGCATTTTATTGGATAAAATGCTTTCTCTAAGAACTAGCTCTGCAAAAATCGCTGTATTTCTATTTCTGGTAATCCTGTAAGCTTTGCAATGTCTTCTACAGACACACCATTTTTATGCATGCCTCGAATGAGTTGCATCTTTCCTTGCTCAACCCCTTGTTCGATTCCCTTTTTAATTCCTTGTTTTTCTGCATGAGCAAATTTTACTGCCTCATCCATTAAGGCCTTTTCTCTTGCTTCATATGCTTGACGGAAAGAAGAATCTTGACTCAGACGTTCCCATTTATTCATTGCTTTTTGTAAAATCGGATCTCGGTTCATGGCAATATCCTCCAATGTTTGTGTGAGATGTTCATCTTCATTCGCAGGTAATAATAATAACCAACGAACAAACGAATCTTCCCCCGGATTGACTTTCTCTTCGCGCCATTGCTGCATCAACTTTGGAATCTCTACTATATGAACTTCTATATCATCACTTAATAGCTTAGTCGCTCACAACAAGAGAGGATAGCATTTACATTTTGCTTATTTATTTTACCACTTGAACAGATACTGGTTTCCAGCCCTGATTCTCTACCCAATCAATATCAACCTTATATTTTTTATTACTTTGCTTATCTCGTACATTACCGTAGGCTTTATTTTCACCATTATTTCCAATAAAATCAAAAATCAATTGACCCTCTGGAACATCAACAGCATAAGAAATTGCTTTTTTCATCTCATTCCAATCTACTGTTCCTTCTTTAAATTTCATTGCAGGTTTTGCTCCTTGCTCTGTACCAATTGGCTTCCAAGAAGGATTAGTTTGAGAACCCTTTTCTTGAGATGCCGTTTTTTCTCCCTCTTTATTTTCATTTCCGCTCGTTTTTACCGATTTTTCTGCTTTTTGTTTCTCTTCTAACAGTGCTGCTTCTCTCTCTTCACGTTTCTTCTCTTCTAACAGTACTGCTTCTCTCTCCTCACGTTCCTTCTCTTCTAACTGCGCTGCTTCTTTCACTTCACGTTTCTTCTCTTCTAACTGCGCTGCTTCTTTCTCTTTATGTTTCTTCTCTTCTATCTTTGTTGCTTTCTTTTCTTGAGCAATTGCTTTCTTTGATGTATCAGAAGGGGAAAACAACTGGTATGTCACTATACCAACTGTCACTAATACCAAAGTAAATGCAATATTAAAAATCACTTTTTTACGACGATTTTGTTGTTTTTCTTGAAACCTGCTTCCTTGTCCCATTTTTTAAACCTCCGAGTTTATTTTCCCTTCTAATCTTTATGCATTATCCTTATAATTCTTAATATTTTCATTAAACAATGGAAATGAATTACAATTCCCATACAAGATTTCATATCATAATAAAATTTGTGTTGTTTCAAGCATCTGACATATGTTATTCAAAAATATTTTAATACATTATAAATTGATAAGCATCTGTTCGTAAGAAACCTTCCATTTTATTCAAAGGTGATTCCAATTACGTCCACATTAGATCTCCTGTAGAAATCTTTTTAACAATTAAGCCCCTTCTTCCCTTATTTATAATTTTCAAATTAAACTGCCCTCTATGGTACAATAAAGATGTGTTGTTTTCTACTGGGGTATGTCGTAAAATCAAAAGGGATTTTATCTCTTTTACCTTTTTTTCAGAGTAACTTTCACCACTAGGAGACTCTATTATTCCTAATGTAATCTTTAATTCGCTTTCATCAAAAATCCAATCTTTATTAAGTTCCCTTATCTTTTGTATAAAGCTTCTTTTGGTTTTTCCTATATAGATCAATGTTTCATTCTTAGCATATACTCTAGAGATTGCAAATATTCCCTTCTTAAAAGCTTCTTCTCTATTATAAAAATCATTTAAACTATACAATCCATACCATTTAATATGTACTGTTTCTATTAACCTCACCTCATTTTTTGATAACATTATAATTTCTGAATGTTCAAATTATTATGGATACATAGCCTTGATTACTTGAATTATAAATAGTGCTTTTCAATAATACATTTTATTATTACTAATTTCAATAATGAATATGTACATATGTAGTATTGGATGGCCGCAAAAAAACATGGGAATTTAATTCAAGCCCTATATCAAAATGAAAATAAAAAACACCTGTGATATACACAAAGTGCTTTTCTCTTGTCAATTTATCTATTTTCTTTTTATAACTCAAACTCCTTCGAATCGTACTTTTCTAGAGTTTGCTGCAATTCATTTTTTTCATATGGAATATGTTTATCTGTCTGTATATCTTCAACATTTTCTCCACCCGCTAATAATCTCCTGTACTTAAAAGAGTGCCCTGTTAATAATGGTGTAATTATGTTCTATGGCCCTCCTTTTGTTTGATTACTTGTATCATAAAACAAGTATCTGAAGCTGATATGTGGTCTACTTTACTGATAAAAATAACAAATAAAAAAGGAAACCTGCATGTTCGTTATAGTGATTTTCATGTTATATATACTCATATAAATTCATTAATATGCAATATTACATATTAGGTTCCTGTATCTTCATGATATTGATGTATTTATGATATTTTTATCTTCATATTTAGAAAGGAATACTATTGTACGTTGAAAAGGCGGAGTCTCTTTGAAGACTTCGCCGTTGTTTATATAGGGCATGAATGGTCTCGATACCTTTTATCGTACGTGAAGCATGACGAAGATTTTGAAATCCTGCAGATTTAGCAAAACGTCTCTTGACATGCCTATGATCCTGGTCAATAAGATGGCTAAAATTTTTGATTCTACAATGGATTGTAGTTTGATAAACCGAGAGACCCTTTAGAATAGAAATCACTTTTGACACAAAACAATGATTTTATATGGTGTAGTTTGAGCTGGTATACTCATTGTTGTAAAACTATAAATAGCTATTAAATTTCGATTTACAAGATTACCTGTAAAGAATTGACCATTTGTTAATAAAATTTGAGTAGAAGGAGAAATATTTAATTTTAATTTTCCATCACTACTCTCCAACTGTTCATTAAAATAGTCTACTTTTACATTTTGATACGGTGTATATTTTGCCATAACAATCGCTTGAAATTGTGGTGGAAAAATGAGAAGAGCAGGAGCGTTAGCATCGTAAAACCCAGTTACTTTATCTCCTACTACTACCGTTGCATAGTCGATAAAATACGTATTTGGTTTCACTACAAATTTTATTAGATTCCCATAACCATTATCTACGGACATTAATTTATTACATCCTATATCTTCGTTTGACCCTGTTACAAAATCGTTAATCATAGTTATTGTACCATCAAATGATTGAAATTTTTTCATTCAAATACCTCTTTTGTTTATATAATTAAACCTCTATCGTTACTCTATAATTTTTAAAAACATGTAAATGAAATAATCCTTCTCGTATCAATTCCAAAAATAACCCAAAACCTACCGTTCCATCTAAAACCAGCAACAGACCTTGGTCCTACAAAAATTGGGAAATACCAAAACTGTTCACCATTACTAAGCCATATATAAGTATTTCGAAATAAACATAATGAAATTGCTCCTGGATCAACAGCAAATGGTGAAGCAGTTGATTGTTGAGGAATAAATGATGGGGGAGGAGATGTTGGAGCTTGTGAACTTTGCTGTCCTGGAAAACTTGGTACACCCGGAAAACCTGGCATTCCAGGTATACCTGGAATCTGAGGACCAGGGAATTGACGATCGAAGCATTGATCATAATTTATATAAGGAAAATATATTGAATCATTATACATTTAAAAACCACCTCTTTATTTTTAAAACCCTCTAAATTATTAATATGTAATGTTGTTCGTATAGGAAGCTTATTCGCTTCCTATACGAACAACATTTTAAACAGGAAAGTATACCTATACCCTTTTTTTCGGTATGGGGTAATGGAAATTCCAGTGTCATCTTTGCTACTACACCCTGTTACCAATCAAACATGCACAATGTAGAAATGAACCATAAAAATTTCTTCATCGTATGCCTCCCTCTCTTCTTGTTTTTCTTCCCCTACATCATAACGGGATTGGAATCATTGTTGGAAAAACGATCGATTTCTATGATTTAGCAACGAATTATGTATAAATCCATTGCTTAACTCCTCCACTCTTTCAAACGGGCTTTTTATGATATGTATGCAGGATTCCCCCTTACAAGTAACGAAACCCCAATAGGGAAACATTCCACTAATTACCATACCTATTTCATACCATTACATTTTGGGGGTTAAACAGGATGAAAACAAAGAAGTTACAAAAATCAGCACTTTCTTTTACCCTACTCTTTTCTTTAGGTGTTTCTTCTTTTCCGCTTACAACAGCTATTCATGGGGATACACAAGGGGCACAAACTGCAGAAAAGAAACAAGTCTCATTAACGGAGCGTACGTCTTTATTTTTTGCATATCTCCAACAAGGTAAATATGCAAAGGCACTCCAGTTGACGTCTGCAGCTTTTCAGTCCAAGTTTACGGCAAACATATTACAAAGCTGGTGGACACAAAGTGGCGGGAGCAGAATTACAAGCATGGGAACACCTGTTATAAAAGAACGAAACTTGGTCCATCAAACGGTTGAAATTCCAGGAGCTATCGAAGGAACTACTATTCCACTACTCCTTAAATTCACGCCTGGCGGCAAAGTTGATGAGGTTGGCGTAAGGACGGCGCCAGAGAAATCTTATACCATCCCGCATCCTAGCTATGACCAACCTGATTCCTACCAAGAACGAGAAATCGTCATTGGAAATGCTACATACCCGTTACCAGCCACATTAACGGTTCCAAAACATAAACCTGGCGAAAAAGTACCTGTTGTTGTTCTTGTTCACGGTTCTGGGCCGCATGATCGTGACAGTACATTTATGGGAGCTAAAATCTTTAGAGACCTTGCAGCTGGTCTTTCATCAAGCGGTATCGCAGTGTTACGTTACGAGAAACGTTCCTTAGAACACGGTTTTAAAATGAGTGCAGAACCTGTAACGTTAGACCGAGATACTACAGATGATGCCATATATGCAGCAAAATCAGCAGCGCAGCAGGAAGGCATTGACCCAGATAACATTTTCATTCTCGGACATAGCCAAGGTGCTGGCACCATGCCGCGCATACTAAGCAAAGCACCTTCATCACTTGTAAGAGGAAGTATTTTAATGGCACCACCTGCACGTCCGTTTACTGACATGCTCCTTGATCAGTATCAGTACCTCGGAGCACCTAAGGAATATATTGATGAAATAAAAAAACAATTCGCTTACATTGAGGACCCTACTTTTGATCCAGATCACCCACCAGCTGGTTATAATTATCTTCCTCCACATTTCATGTATGATGTGACTCGTTGGCGTCCAGTTGAGGAAGCGAAATCACGAAAAGAACCATTACTGATTCTGCAAGGCGCACGTGATTATCAAGTAACAGTAAAAGACGAGTTTACGAAATGGCAAGAAGGGCTTTCAAGCCGCAGTAATGTTCATTTCAAAGAATATCCGAAATTGAATCACTTCTTCACGGAGGGCGACGGGGAATTAAGTCACCCTAGTGAATACGAAGTCCCTTCCAATGTTCCTGCGTATGTCATCAAGGACATCGCTACATGGGTCAATGAGACAAAGAAATAAGAAAACAACAAAAGCCATCATGCAATCATCATTGCGTGATGGCTTTTTTGATATTAATGATTCCATACACGTGATACGGTTCTGGTGCAAAAATAGCACCCTGTTCTTGAATAATGTTCAATTTCAAACGAATAAAGCCATTAATATTAAATCTTGATAGCCTCCATCCAATTTTACACCCTTTGCTTTTCTATCCTCTTCAAAAAAGCCTTGATTCTTATATAACTTGATTGCACCTAAATTATCTTCCATTACCTCAAGACAAACTTTTTCAATCTTACAGTTATTTTTAGCCCAATTGATTAACGTTTCTAGAAGAGCTCTTCCAATACCATAATTTCGATATTCAGGTAGTATGGTCATCGCAAAAAACCCTTGATGACTAATTTTTTCTTTGTTTCCGTTCTTAAAATCTATTGCACCGACTAACTTACCATCCACTTCAGCAATAAACTGTACAAAATTTGGATTTTCATAATAAGCTTTTAACGTTTTTTGAATAGCATCAACACTCATCTGCTTTACATCCTCAACCGTACTTAGCATGTATGGAGCGTTTATTAAAGCTCTTGAAGCAGAATTTAACATTCTTTCTGCATCCTGTTCTTTAGCTTCTCTAATTGTTACTGTTTTTCCGTCCTTAGATTTATAAGTAAAAACGTTAGTTGATAGTATATTAAACACACCTTTCGGAATATAATTACTCGGATTTTTTACCCTTCCACAATTCTTAAGTAAGAGAAAATCGTATCACCTTTTTCTACAATCACTGTCCTTTAACTTAATAATAATTATTTCAAACATTTTAAATTTTCACAACATTCCATTCCGTTATATGGCCCGATTGTTGAATAACATGACTGGCGTTTTTTAAAGAACCTTATTTTGTTTTAAACGACTTTATTGTAAATTAAACAACCTTATTATCTCTGTGCATGTAAGTTTTGTTCAACATACGTGTACGTACTCGCATTTAGTACGACAATTGTGGTCAGGTAATGCCTGTCCACATAAAAATTGCAATATCAATGTACGATTTAATTGTCACAAATAATATATTTCAAACCAGAAAAAACGACCTACAATGAATTATGATGCCTCTTCTCTTCACTTGTCGGTGCTCTCCTGTAAATAATCTTTTTCTGTCAAACAAATAGTACTAAGTCCCCCTCTCCTTGCCTAAAATAACGATTCCTTTCATTCGCCATCCTTCTCCTTTACTATTTTTGCAGTATTTTATCATTTTTCTATTTGAAGCAAAGGCTACATCCTCATTTCTACGCAAAATAAAAACGCCTCCTGTAAAGAAACGCCCCATAATATCAGTTTTTTTATCCTTCTAAATGACTTATTATATATCGCTGCTTATTTATGTCTTGACGTTTTAAAGCCGTCACTAACTCTCGATTAACATCTGATACTGGTAACGGTTCTCCGTATATATCAAACAACTTTATTCCTAACTGACTTATAATCTTTATATTATTACGATTCCTACTCTCTTGTGTATAACTAATGATAGTGCGTAAATTAATCCCAAAACTTATCATACTAACCAACGCCCCTTTTTCATTATAAATAGATATAGGTATACTTCTATTTATCTTCGTGGAATCCCTTGAAGTTTAATATCGCTATATATTTCTCAATACACTAGCGGTGTATACCATCTCCGTTTCTGTCATAATTCTACGCCACCTCCTATAAGAAAAATTCAGTAGGAACGGTTTAAACATCTAAAAAATCCATCGACGAAACTCATACTTTCTTATATTTTGTCGCATTAAATAAAGTATGGACACTCGATTGATTTAGAATATTCTGTATATTTATGAAAAAAACTCATAGTGAAATTTAAAGTATCTAATTCCTGTTATTATCAGAATAAGCCTATACGGAGAAAAGGGGGATATTATGACTGTTCAAGAAAAAAGCAATGAGCAATTGATGAAAATATTAAATGAATGGTATGAAGAAATCCGTTCATATCATGTAAAAGAAGCAAAACAAACATATCTAAAAGTACAAGAAAATTTAAAAGGAATAGAAACAGACCAATATTTATCATTCTATTATTCACTACTGAATTTTAGATATAAGGTCTTGGTAGATGGAATGAGTATTACTAAAGATTCTTTTAATAAAATAGAAGAGCTCCCTAATATCAAAGATGAATTTTCATTTTTAGCTTACTACTATCATTTCTTTAAGGCAATCCACTCTACAATTATAGCAAATTATACTGAAGCGAGAACACATTTTGAAAAGGCGGAAGAACTTTTAATTGATATACCTGATGAAGTAGAAAAAGCCGAGTTTAAGTATAGAATTTCAACTTACTTTTATCAGTCTTATCAACCATTTGAAGCGATTCAACATGTAGTAAAAGCGAAAGAAATATACCTGAATCATGTAGGATATGAAATCAATATTGCTTTATGCGACAATGTATATGGTTTAGCTTGTATAGATCTAAGAGAGTTTGAAAGAGCTGAAGAATGTCTCAATACGGTTATTGATGTTTTTAAGAAGTATGATAAAGAACATTTATTATTAAGAGTACGTTACAATTTGGGCTGGTTATATAATATTCAAGATTTATATCCATTGGCGATCCGACAGAGTTCTGAAATTATAAATAAAATACCGAACCATTTTAAAGCATTATTTGTCTTAGCAAGAGCATATTATAAATTAGAAGGCGTTGAAACAGCAAAATCATATATCGAACAGGGAATGAAATATACAAATGAATCCGGAAATGAGGAATATAAGCACCGTTTCGCAGTTTTAAATGAACTAATCACAGAACTGCCTAGAATTAAACTAGAAAAAGTAGTTACTGATGCAATTTCTTATTTTGAAAAAGAGGGCATGTGGGATTGTGTAAAAGAACATGCAGAGATTTTAGCACTCCAATTTTACCAGGCAGATAATCATGTTAAGGCGAGCAAATATTTCTACATTAGCAATAATGCCAATAAGAATCATTTGAGAAAAGGAGCGTTAAAGTAATGAAAAAAATAAAAAAAATTGTATTAAGTATGGTAGTAGTAAGTGCATTAGCATGTAGCATGATTAGTTTACATGTATCACAACCTTCTTCCTTTAATGGTGGAGATACACCATCACCCACAATACCGAGTGTCTCTGTTGAAGTATCTATTGATTAACGTAATATCATTTGTCCTGCTTAAATAGTCAAAATATCCAACTTTTAATCCACAAAATTGTTTAATCAAAATGAGAGAAATTGTGAATCCCTAGTCCGAAACAAATGTGTTTCGGACTATTCGCGTTACTATTTTTATTTTGAAAAGGATTGGTTAAAACAAATCTATTCTCTATTTTAGGCATTCTCCCCTCCCCCCAGGAACTACGTATTAACTAGGAAACGAACCCTATTAAACAATTATTAAATCTTCTTTCATCCAAGGCAAAGTAACTACAAAGTTTACTTCTCATTCCTACTACCTTCTCATACATAGATGCCTTTACAACAGCCTTTAATTTATTTCATTTGTTGTTATTCCATTTCTAAAAATTTCTGATATCCCCTTTTGAAAATCCCCTGCATTAATTCCATTTCTATCTCTCACAAATGAATGGTATTGCGTATTATACCCAACCAGTTTATAGATTTTAATAATATTAATTACAAAACCTTCCTAAATTCAAATAGAAGGACTATTTTATTCTGTCAACTCCCCCTATATTGATAAATATGAAATATTCAATTTATTTGACATTTCAATGACTTATAACAGGAAAATATATACATTAAATGAAACCTAATGTATCTTTGATTTGTAAGTCGTGGTTAGTTGGCCAACTTTCCATGCAATTTAATAATAAAAATTAAGGGGGACCTAAAATGAAACAAGTATTAAGGAAAAGTAAGAGAAAAATGATATATCTAGTTGGTTCACTTCTAATTGCTCTATCAATGTTTGCAACTACAAGTTTTGCAGCTACAGAAGGTGCTGTAAAAAGTGTTACAAATAGTAACTATACCGGGATTGCAGCTGATATAAATCTACCAAAATCAGTTGTTGTTAAGGATGGATATGTGAATTGGTATTTAGGTATTTGAGCATCTAAAGTTGAGGGTGGTATTTCAAAAACATCAAGTGGATATAAAGTATTTCTTAATTCAGGATATAATGAATCAGGTCAAAACAGTAAGTATTGGAACACACAGTATGATACATCAATTAAAGATGGTGATCGAGTAAACCTTAAACTAGTTAATAACGGAAATGGTACGGTTACTATGTATGTAAATGGAAGTCCTAAATATGTAAATCAACCTGTATATGGTACGTTTTCTCAATATGAACCAGTAAAAATGGTTCAGGGCGTTGAAGATACTGGAAGTAATTCTTTTAGCCAAGCTAGCTTTTCAAACGTACTTCTAAGAGCAGATACATCTGGATCTACCTACAAAAGTTGGAACAGCTCAATTTCTTCCTCATTTTCTCAACACGGTACTTATGGTAGTAATTTCAAAGTTTATTCTCAAGTACCATTAAGCGCAAGTTTACGTTAAGGTTTTTATTTGCATAATAATGTTTGTATGAAAAAAAGTAGCTGCGCTTTTGTACAGCTACTTTTTTTAAATAGAGTAAATTAGTAATAGATATTCGAGTGACCATAAGTGACATCTATCATACTTTAGCTTCTTCAAATTCAATAATATTTGATCCGCATGTCTTATTAATTGGCTTAACGTATCGAGATCCATATTGTAGTAACTACAACATGTTTTATTATTACTAATGCTACACTCCTCATTGTAACCTTAATTCCATCTCATTGATTTTTTATTATATAAAGTAGACAACATCAATATACAACTTAGTAATGATAATAGATATACAAAGAGAATAATATACAATTGTTTTGTTTCAATGCTATCAATATAAAGACTCCTAATTGGATATGACCAAGGGAATAGTATCCAATAGTTTGTATGAGAGATAAAAAAGCTACCAAGTCCACCTATAACCCCTACTAATAATGAAAGTAAAGGGATTTTATAAAATATTATATTTATTAAAAAATGTAGATTCACAATAATTAAAGAGCTAATTACCATAAAAAGTATAGAAAAACATAAACTTTGATAAACAGTCCCGAGATTATCAACCGTTAATACTATAGGTATACTCGTTATGATTAAAGCACATAGTAAATAACCAAAAGTAATTATTAAGCAAAATAAAAACTTATTACTTAATATAGTTTTTAAAGTGATCCCGTGATAAATAGCAGACATATATCCTTTTCTTCTGAATTCGTTTACAAAAGAAAATGACACTAATAGACCTATCGCAATAGGTAAAAATAACCTACAAAAAAGGCTCAGAATCGCTATATGCATGAAAACGCCATCTTTTAATTGAGACGATACAGTTAGTAAAACTTGAAAACTAATTGGAATCAACAGAAATACTAGTAACAGGATATACAATCCATTATGAAGACTTTTTTTATATTCACCTAAAATACCCACTTGTTTCACCCTTTATTATTCATATGTATAATATTTAAAACTCACAGACAATAACATAATTCCTAAAATATATATTGAAGAAATTGCAAGATATAATAAAATAATTGTTTCTTTAAACGCTACGTCACTTACTATATTCAATGAATAAAAGATTGGAAATGTCTTTGTAAATATTAAAGGGAATAATCCATATGTTATAATGAAAAAAAGCCAAATAACTGACAAGGATGCCGCAAGAATTCCCTTTTTTATAATTAAATGAAAAAGCAATTGAGAATATGGTATTGCTAGAGATAAAATCGTACAAAGTATCAACATTTTTAAAAAATAAAGTATTGATATTTCATATCCATTTATAAAAGTATAGATACCCATAACCGAAAAATTCAAAATATTAAAGACCAAATAGAACAGTATAAACATTAAATTTTTAGTTACCAATAATTTAAGTTTCGAAATGGGCTGTGTATAAATAATGGCCCAAGTACCATATTTATTTTCCGAAGAAATGATAAAATACCACATACAAGCAGAAAAAATACTTAACGTTAGTGTATTAAAATTTACTGTAATTGCTATAAGATTTGTAGATAGAAACATGTCGGGATGATTCTTATTAAAAATAAAATAACTTATACACAAAAAGCTTGATAATAACGAAAAAAACAAAGAAATTAATAATAATTTTCTCCCACCAATTTTTCTCATCTCACTATTTACACTTTTAAAGATAAATTGCATTATTATAATAACTCCTTTTGTTTAGTGAAAGATAAAAAAACTTCCTCTAATGTTGGCTTTTTAGGGCTAACTTCAAAAATATCTATATCATTTCTAATTAATATTCTGGTTAAACTAGGAACACTATCTTGATCTATTGTTATTCTGAATACCCCTTCTTTTTCAATACTATAAGGTATACCTTCATTACTTAAAATTCTTTCTGTAGAAGTAGTAGTATTAACATGAATGATATATTCTCCAGAAGTAATAATACTGTCTAATTTCCCTTCATAGAGTAAGCTACCCTTATGTAGTAATGCTATGTGATCTGCTATCATTTCAATTTCAGCTAAATTATGACTAGAAATAAATATAGTCTTCCCCTCATTTTTTACCAAATGAAGTAATAAACGCCTTATCTCATGTACTCCCTCTGGATCTAATCCATTTGTTGGCTCGTCAAGAATTAGTATTTTAGGGTTATTAAGAATAGCAAAGGAAATACCTAGCCTTTGTTTCATTCCTAAAGAAAAATCTTTAACTTTTTTATCTTTTGCTTTATATATTCCTGTAGTTTTTAATACTCTATCTATTTCATCTAAAGATTTATTAATCATTTTTTGTACATAGGCTAAATTTTCATATGCTGTTAGATTAGGATAATAAGTAGGTGAATCAATAAAACAACCCACATTTTCAAATAATTCTTCTTTCCATTCTTTTATATCTTTATTATCAAACAATATCGTTCCCTCATCTGATGGAATTAATCCTAATAACATTCGCATTGTTGTTGTTTTCCCTGCACCATTTGGTCCAATAAAAGCATATAAACTTCCTTCTGGAACAGATAAGTTTATATCCCTTACAATGGATTGATTTGCAAAAGACTTTGTTAAATTTTTAGTTTGAATTGCTAATTTCATTTTGTCCCTCTCTCTCATCCCCGCATGAAATTAAGTATCGATTTTCGTATAATCAGATTTACAGGAGATATCATTTAAGTTAATTTTACCATAAAAAGGGATTTATTAACTCAATTTCTTTTGTTTTCTAAGGCTTCACCAAAAAAGTTTAATACAAAATTAATTTGATATATTTAATTACTATTGCAACCATTGGAGCCTCTGCTGCTGTTGGAAGTTCTGGGATGACTGCCGTGGCTTCTGCCGCAATGATTGCTTCTTCTCCAGAATTAGGTCGCATGGCATGTAGAAGAATTTATCCTGAGCATTAATATCAATCTACGTAAAAATGGCCACCGGAAAAAGTTAATGATTCTCAAACATTAACTGATGATCAATGGGTTTGGTCTTAATATAAAACTGTATTTTTTCTCTTATTGAAAAGAATTATTTGTTTTAGTTAATTTCTTCTGTTAGTAATATGAAGAATTGAAATATTATCCAACCAACTAAATGTATAAACCTTTTAATCGAAAAGAACTTGTAGATAAAACTACAAGTTCTTTTTAATTTTCCAAACGTTAAGGAGAAGTAAACGAACATTCAAAACTTCATATTTATAGACCAATCTGTTCAAAATTGATAGTATATTCTATAACAATATTGGTTCTTTAATGGTTGGTAAAAACTCTATACTCATGGCATAATTTAATAACAAATTGATATACTCTTGATTTGGTTCTAAACAATGTACATTCTTCAAATATCCTTGCGTATACAAACAAGATGGTATAGCTACTGATAGCTCTTCTACAGATTCTAATAAAGGCATTATGAGCTCTAAAGCTTTCTGTTCATCAGTAGTTAGATTAGTATTAAAAAACTTCTCTATATACTTTTCTTGCCTCATTAACATGATATCGTATCCAAAAACTTGTAAACTATTAATAAATTGTTCCCATTTAAGCTGAGTTGGATTACAAATATGCATGGTTCTATTTACTGTGTTGGCCTTATAAGATAGTTCAGTAATGGCTAAACTTCCATAGTCCACAGGCGTTAAATCTACATACGTATTGATTTCAGGTGCTATGTTAGATAAGCATATCCCTTTCAATAATCTATAAAAGGCGTTTTCATTAATATTGAATTGAAATTTACCCGTTTTAGAGTTACCCACTAAATTCCCCACACGGTATATCGTAGCACGAACTCCTTTTTCCATTGCTTCTCTGACCATTTTCTCGCCTTGAAACTTACTTTCTAAGTAAACATTATCTAAATTTTGCCCTCTATCAAAATTAGACTCAAAGAATTCAAATTCTTTTGGATCACTTTCAGCCTGCCCTACTACACTTAAAGTCGATATATAATGATAACGTGCATTTGTATTCTTAGCTAATTCCAATAAGTATTTTGTAGACTGAACATTTACTTTTTGAAAATGCTCACGTTCTCCATAGTGTCTAACTTCTCCACCACAATGTATGATTGACTCTACGTTACTCTTTAAATGATCCAATTGCTTTGAATCCAGACCTAGATTTATCAAAGATAAATCTCCTTCAATTAATTCTACTCTCTCTTCCAACTTTTTAAGAATTTCTTTACCGAAATAAAACCTCATTCTTTCTTTTAACTTTGCACCAATTACTTGATTGTCATTTTTTCTTACTAAACAGTAAATAGTCGTAGATGGCAACTGTAATAACCGTTCTAGAATATGTGCTCCTAAATATCCTGTTGCTCCTGTAAGGAAAACTACTCTTGGGTAATTCACCATATCTATCTCACATTCTTCTAATTTCTTTCTTTTATAAACAGGAGTCGGTTTCGTTTCATTTTCAATACATGCTACATTAATATTTTTCTCTTTCTTTAACGACATATTTTCCATCTCTTCAATATGAGAGGCTAATTTTTCTATTGTTCTATATTTAAAAAAGTCTTGAATTTTCAAGTTAGGATATAACGGTTTTAATTTAACTAATGCCGGCATAACTTTTAAAGAATGCCCACCTAAATTAAAGAAATCATCTTTTAAGCCAATAGATTTTATGTTTAAAACTTCAGACCATACTTTTGCAATGTTTTTTTGCACTTTAGTTTGAGGCTTAAGTATACAATCATCCTTTTTCTCATTATCAAACTCTATTTCTGGCAGTTTTTCGAAATCAATTTTCCCATTAGCCGTTATTGGTATTTCTAACACATGAGAGTAATATTTAGGGATCATATATTCTGGCAATACATTTGATAAATGTAAAGCTAACTTATTTTTCTCTATTTCTATACCGTCCACTGTTTTATAGTAAGCTTGCAGTAGCATTCCATCTTTCGTTTGTGTTACCACAGCCTGACTTATCCCCTCAAATTGTAATATGGCATCTTCTATTTCCCCTAATTCAATTCTATGCCCTCTAATCTTAACCTGCTTATCTTTTCTTCCCATAAATTCTATATTTCCATTTGGTAACCACTTTGCTAAATCACCTGTTCGGTATAACCTTTTACTATTATCTTCTGAAAATGGATTTGAAATAAATGCCTGTTTTGTTTTCTCTTCCTGTTTCCAATACCCTTGGGCCAATCCTAAACTCTCAATATATAATTCGCCCATGCCCCCTACCGGACAATGTTGCATATATGAGTTCAAAATATGAACCTTTGTATTAGAAATTGGAATACCAATCGGTATACTACCTAAAATATTATTTTCGCATTCTAAGTCTGGTATGAAATAATACATCGCTGAAACAGTTGCTTCAGTAGGTCCATACTCATTTACCAGTTGCACTTGGTTTTTAAAAGTATTTTGCCAACTCCTAATAGCATTTGTGGATGCAGCTTCCCCTCCCATTATCATAAATCTTAAAGAACGTATCTTATCACTATCCAATTTAGTCAATGAAGTCGATAATTCATTAAAAAATACTGTTGGCACGTCAGAAATAGTTGCTTGTATTTCTTGGATAGCTTGAGCATATGCTACAGTTGAATAGCGCTGTTCATCACTTAATAAATATAGTTCCGCCCCATTTAACAAGGTAGAAAAAATTTCCGATACAGAAGAATCAAAACTATGGGAATAAAACTGTGTTACTTTATCATTTGGGGAAATATGAAATACTTCATTTCTCCATTCAGCTAAATTTAATACTCCTTTATGAGTTAATAATGTACCTTTTGGTTTGCCTGTTGACCCTGAAGTATAAATTACATATGCCAAGTCATCTGGTTTATTTAAAATTTTAACATCATCATTTATTGTCGTACGATATATATCCTCTATTATTGAAACGTTATAATTACTTGAATTCAAATGATTTTTGTATTTGTAATTCGTTATAATTCTACATGCCTCGCTGTCACTTACTATATAATTAATTCTATCCTCGGGGTATTTTACATCGATTGGTATATAGGCAGCGCCAGCTTTTAATATTCCAATCATAGAGACAATACTATTGATACTTCTATCTAAAAATATGGCTACTTTGTCACCTGTTTTTATACCTTTTTCGAGTAAATGTTGAGCTACTTGATTAGAATTCATATTTAATTGTCTATATGTTAAAGACTCTGTTTCAGTCGCTATAGCAATCCTATTTGATTGTCTTTCTACTTGCTTATAGAATTGCTCCTGTATATTTTGAAAATAAGGATACGGTCTTTCTGTATGATTTACCTTTCTATATAGAGATTCCTCTTCCAGTGATAGGAATGAAAGATTCTCATATGCCACTGTTCTTTGATGAATAAATGCGTCCAGTATATTAAGTAAATTTTGAGTAAACCTATTAATTGACTCTTCCTTGAAAAGATTAATATTATACTCAAATGAAATCTCTACATAATCCGATCCTTCTTCAACAGCTAAAGAAATGTCAAACTTACTAACATCTTGTTTATTAGGTAACAATTGAAGCTTGTACGCATCATGCTGTTGCAAAATATCTTTCTGATAACTAAACATTGTAGAAAAGATAGGGTTATTTCCAAAACTTCTATCAGGATTTATTTGCTCAATTACTTTATCAAATGGGTACGATTGGTTTTGGAAAGAATTCAAACATTTTTCTTTAACGACTTGTACTAGTTGTTTTAAATTTTTCACATCATTTAATTGTGTTCTAATAGCTAAAGTATTTACAAAAAATCCTTGTATTTGTTCAAATTCCTGATAATTCCTTCCAGCAACCGGTGTACCTACAATAATATCTTTTTGATCCGTTAGATAGTGTAACAATTGTATATATGCTGCCAAAAATAGCATATACATAGACACATTCTCTTGTTCACATACTTGTTTCAAAGACTCTTTCATTTTATTATCTAACTTCATTTCAAAGACTTTACCTTTATTTGTACTTTGACGATCCCTACTAAAATCTAACGGAAGATTTAGTAGGGGAAGAGGCGCTGCAAGCTCGGTCATCCAATAAGATTTTTCTGTATCCCACCGGCCTAATTTTAGCTGCTTCT
This sequence comes from Bacillus sp. TH19, assembly GCF_016651075.1. NCBI lineage: Bacteria > Bacillati > Bacillota > Bacilli > Caryophanales > Bacillaceae > Bacillus > Bacillus sp. TH19. Next base: position 202,138 of record NZ_JAEKEO010000001.1, read on the forward strand.
GTTCCCACTCAACATAATCCACATATCGATTAGGAATAGTTGGTAACTCGGGATTTCTTCGATTAGCAAAGGCATTATATACCTTCATTAATTCATCTAATAAATTCCTTACACTCCACTCATCGGTAATAATATGGTGTAAATTGATATATAAATAGGATCTTTTCTTATCAAGATTAAAAATTCTAATCCGGAAAAGTGGTCCATTTTCCAAATCAAATGGTGTATGATCCGTTTGATTTATTGTTCTACGTATATATTCTTGTTGTTCCTTTTTAGTTATGTGTTCAATATCATCGTGAATAAGGTCAATAGATATTGATTTTAATATGACCTGTCTAGGCTCCCCGTTTTTTTCAATAAACACTGTTCGTAGCATCTCGTGTCGTTCAACTAAAAATCTTATGGCGTCTTGTAAAATATTCTTTTTTAAACTTGGCTCAATATTTATGTGTAGTTGTGTATCATATACTCTATTAATAGCGTTATACTTATTTAAAAACCAGATTCTTTTTTGAGCACTGGATAACTTATAACATTCCTTATCTGCAACCTTTAATACTTGCATATCATGTTCTTCTCTATCCGTATTTACTTCCATTAATTTATCAATGTAAGCAGATAGACTAGCAATTGTTGTATGCTCAAAAATATCTCTAATTTCTATTTTCAAATGAAACTCTTTTTGAATTTGATTTAACACTTGCACAGCAATTAATGAATGTCCCCCAAGTTTAAAAAAGTCATCATCTCTGCTGATTCTATATTTCCCTAAATTTAAAATCTCTGACCATGTTTTTACCAACCTTTTTTCTGTTTCACTTATTGGTGGTACATATTGATTCTTCATATTTTCAAGTAAAGATGGGATTTGTAATTCTAATTTTTTTCTATCAATCTTACCACTTGGTGATAATGGAAATGTTTTAAGGTGAAATACATAATTTGGAGTCATAAAATCTGGTAAACTTTCACTTAAGAATGTTTTTAAGTCCTCTTGTTTTATCTCTGTATTGTCTTTTGATAAATAAAAGCTAGCGATTTTGTCATTTTGATAAGTTACTACTACTGCATCTTTTACCTCTGGGTGTTTAAATAATGCTCTTTCAATTTCATCAAGCTCAATTCGATACCCACGTAGTTTTACTTGATTATCTTTCCTTCCGATAAATTCTAAGTTCCCACTTGGTAAAAGACGTACTAAATCCCCAGTGCGATACATTTTTTTATTGAGATTATAGGATTCTTCGAAAGAAATAAATGCCTCTTCTGTTTTTTCCTTTTGATTTATATATCCTTTGGCAACCCCATCACCACCAATGAATAACTCACCTACTACTCCTGACGGACATAACGTGTTGAACGGACTGACCACGAAAACTTTACTATTAGCAATTGGGTTACCTATTGGGATATTAGAACTTTCTTCTTTTATCTCATGATTTACTTCATAAATGGTTGTACATACAGTAGCTTCAGTAGGACCATATGCGTTAAGAACTGGAATCTTTAATCCTAATTTACTTTGCCATTTACGAACTGATTCAGCAGGTAGGGTTTCCCCTCCCACAAATACACATTTTAAAGAATTTAATGTAAGTAACATTTCTTTTGGCATATCAGCTATTAATTTAAAAAATGCAGTTGGTAAAAGAACATATGTAATACCATTCTTTTTAATTACATTTATAAATTCCTCTGCAGAACGTTTTTCGATTTCAGAAATTAAATGCATTCTCCCTCCGCATAACAAAATCGGAAATATTTCCATAATGGAGGCATCAAAAATCATCGTTGCAAATTGTAAAAATACATCATTTTTGTCTAAATTAAATTGATTCATTAATGAATATGATAAATTAATTACTCCTTTATGTGGTACACCTACTCCTTTTGGTAAACCTGTCGAACCTGACGTGTAGATAATATACGCTGTATCTTCTATGGTATGTGTAGGTACAATATTTTCTATAGAATTAACGTAATGAAAATCCTCTAGATAAATTGTATGAATCGCAAAACTTTCAATTAATCCCCTGAATTCTTTCTTTGTAATAATCATTTGACTTTCACTATCTTTTAATATATATTCTATTCTTTTTTCAGGAAACTTTGGATCGATTGGTACATAAACTCCACCTGATTTTAGTATGCCTAGAATCCACACAATTGTATCAATCTCTCTCACCATAGTAATACTTACACGCTGTCCCTTTTTTATATCATTTTCACGTAAATAATTCGCTATTTGATTTGACCTTTGCTGCAAGTCATAATAGGTAATCGATTTATCCCCCATTGAAATCGCTATTTGATTTGGCGATTTTAATGCTTGTAGATCGATTAATTGATCTAGTGTTTTTGAATTAGGATATGCAAGAGTATTTGAGTTTATATCTTTGTATAAACGATGATCCTTTTTTAAAAGTAAATCCAATGAATGAATAGGTTCATTCACATTCTTCATTAGTTTTTGTAACAAATATATATATCTTTCAACTAAATCATTTATACTATCTGGTTTATATAACGCTGAATTATAGTCAACCTCAATTTTATTCTCTGTTTCCCCTTCATATCTCATTATTCTCCAGATCATGTTAAAAGGATTTACTCTTTTACAATCTGTTAAAACTGTGGACTCAATATCTGGAATTTTCAACTGAGGTATCCTTACCGTATTAAATGCTGTTGAATATATCATATTATGATGTGTATTATTATTTAGATTTAAATCTTTTACTATATGTGAATATGGATTATGTTTATACTTAATAGCCAAATGAACAGATTTATTCACCTTGTTAAGTATCCCCTTAAATGTATCCCCCTTTTCTATTGTTATACGTATAGGTAATGTATTAACAAAATAACCAAAAGCATTCCCTTCTTCCGTGTGTGGTCTAGTATTAATTGGAATACCTACAATAATTTCTTCAGCGTTTGTCATTTGATGAAGCAAGGCACAATAAGTACTTAACATAGCCCGATAGACACTTATGTTATTTCTTTTAGCAAAACATTGTATTTGATAAAATAGATCGGCATCAATATTCTTGCTTATATTTTTGTTCGTATATATCGGTTCATTCATTTTATTAATAGTAGCAGGAAACTCTGTAGGAGGTAATTCACCTTGTAAATAATCTTTCCAATAGGATGATCCTTCTCTATATATTGCACGGTCAATAAAACCTTCCTCAAATTCTACAAGGCTCTTATAAGGAGATTCTGATACTAAACCCGTATTTTCTTGAAGTAATTCACAATAGATATGAGACAATTGTTGGATAAAAATTCCTAAACTACATCCATCATAAATAATGTGATGAAAAATCATATGTAAAATAAATTCATCTTCACACAATTTAATGATGTGGAATTTAAACAAAGGCCCTTCTTCTAAATTAAATTTCTCATTCACTATAGAGTCTAAGAATTTTTTAAAAATAAATTTTTGTTCTGTGTTTTTAAAAGCAGTTAAATCCTTAATTGGTATATCAAAATCTATACTCTTTTGAATGAATTGTTTGATTTTTTCGTCCCTCTTAATAAATAGTGTACGTAGCGCCGGATGAGATTGCACTACTAAAGTAAGCGCTTTCTTAAAAGTATCTATTTGAAGATTTCCTTTTAGCTTTATTATGGTAGCTTCATTGTTCATTCCATTTTCTAATTCCATTTGATGAGCTATCCATAATGCTTCTTGCCCTACTGTTGCATCTAATTCTTCTACAATATCATATTGCTTTTGTATTTCTTTCATATGAATTTCTCCTTTTATAAATATTTTAAAACGGATAATATTTACAGTTACAACTATATGTACATATTCTACGATTTGTAAATGTATATTTTTCGACTAAATTCAACATTTATTTCGCTTATTGCATAGTTATTAAAATGATGAATAAAATTCATATTTATACCGTAAAAGTTCATACTTTTATTCAATTCAAGCATAAAAAATCATTTCACTAATAATTCTAATTACTTTTTATAAAGTAATCTCATATATATTTATTAAAATATACACTCTAATTTATATCCCGAAAATAAATTCAAGGATATTCCAACAGGTCACTATATATATTTCTAATAATATAAACTGAATAGGAGGAGTCCGTACATAATGGAATATAGATTATTAGGTAACACGGGATTAATAGTTTCAGAGATAGGATTTGGTTCTTGGGCGATTGGTGGAGATGAATGGGGCGCAGTAAAAGATAATGAATCCATTGATGCAATCAATAAAGCAATTGACCTAGGAGTTAATTTAATTGACACTGCTGATGTTTATGGACTAGGTCATAGTGAAACACTCGTTGCGAAAGCCATAAATAAACGTAGGCAGGATATCATTCTTTCTACAAAGGGTGGATTAATCGGTCATTATTATGACCAAAATCAACCAGCAGTTTTTGGAGATCCTCAAAAGATTATTGATGCGTTTGAGGCTAGTTTACTACGGCGTGAACTACTCGCCACTTAGCAAAGCTTGAAGTGGGAGCTTCTCAGTTCCACGACGAAAGTACCCTTTCGTCTCCCTGAGCGTTACTTCGGGGTGTTCCACCCCTAGATGTCCAACGCTTGGACGCTCTTTTGGTACGGTTGATATTTTACGCAGGAACCGAATGGCTTGGTTTTCGCACTCTATTTTCTTCCTGCAACCTCACATATCAAGTTATCAAAGAACTTCATATAGCTAGTTTATCAAAAGTTGTTGGCTATGCCAAACCGCAATTCATCTCCCACCTACCGTTGGGCTACGCCCTTCACACGCTTGAGGAAGGCGAATTATTTCGGGGAATTCGTTAAAATATCTACTACACTAGTTGAATACATGTTAGACAACATACAAATTAAATAAACAATTAATTCAGATATATTTTTAGAAACTTCATTATCTCACAATTACTTTTTTTAAAATCAATCAAAAAATTTTTCTTTACTTTAAATTCCATAGTTCATATAATTTTCTATGGAATTACATTTTTTTCTAAATATCTCCTCATTTCTAAATATTTGAAAGGATAATTACAAATTATTATACTCTTTTGTTTAACCAAGTAAAATAAAAATCCAGATTTTCACAAGGAGAAGTGACTGCATGCAAGATATTTTAAAACTATTTCCGAGCGTTGACGGAAATGAAGAAAAACAACAACTTTTATTAGAATCTATGCAGAAAATAATTAAAAATCTTGACCAATTAAAAAATGAAGAGCGAGCTACTTTAGGTAAATGTGAGGAAAAATCAGAAGGATACTACAATGGCTTAATTCAACAAAGTCATATACCACTATCTGGAATCACTATGTCTGAGGTTATAGAAGAGCTAAACCAATTTATGAATGGCCATCCTTATCCAAATAAATACTACTTGTCTAACGCTGTACCACTACCAAGTATTCCATCACTATTGGGTATACTAACCATGTCCCTTTTAAATGGTAATGGTGTTTGGGATGTATATGGTCCAGGGGCAGCAGAAGCAGAAGTAAAAGTTGTATCCATGCTTTCAAAACTGATAGGTTATAATCCACATAACAGCGGTGGCTATACAACATGGGGTGGACAAGGATGCGTGTTTTCGAGCTTGCGCTTAGCAATTTCTAAACAATTCCCATCTGCAAAAGAACATGGTGCTCCACAAAATGTTTATTGCTTTGCTTCTGAAAATGCACATTATAGTTTATTAAAGTCAGCTGAAGCAACTGGCATAGGGTCAAATCACTTAATAAAAGTGAAAACTGATCCCTATACAAATTCTATGGATATAGATGATTTAGAGGCTAAAATGATACAAGTTATTAAAAATGGAGGTATCCCCCTTTATATTCTAGCTACTATGGGGTCAACAGATACATTTACCATTGATGATATAAAAAAAATTAAAGAGAGCGCTGAAGCAATACAAAAAAAATATAAATTAAAACCTATTTATATCCATGCTGATTCTGCAATGGGCGGATTCTATAGTTTCTTTAATAATTATAGTTTTGAAGAAAATTTACTCTCATTTGAACCTAATGTGAAAAATGCCTTACAATACGTACAAGATAAAATGCAATATATGTCCCTTGCTGATAGTGTATGTTTTGATTTTCATAAATTAGGACAAACACCTTATGCTTCAAGTATATTAATCGTAAAAAATCATACTGATTTACAACTGATGGACATTGAACAAGATGACACACCATATCTAGGCAATAGGTCATATGGAAGTTATCATACAGGCTATACCTTAGAATGTTCACGAGCTGGTAGCGCTATTCCCATGTATATCAATCTATTAGCCTTTGGAATTGAAGGATATCAAAAATTATTAGCAAATTATGTTCGTGTAAATCTATTATTTAGAGAGAAGTTGCGTGAAGCTCTACCTCAAGTCGCAATCACAAATGATTTTACATATGGACCAATTACAACTTTCCGTTTCTATATGAATGGAGATGGCCAAGAAAATTGGGAAAAAGAACGAATAGGCCTTGCAACAAAAGAAGAGATTGAGGATACAAACCGATTAAATATAGAACTATTTAATTACCTAGGAAAAAATCGCGATCAAGTATTTTTTGGCGATACAACTCGTTCTTGTGTAGTAGATGTAATAAACAGTTATGATAGAAATCCGATTTCTACATTAAAATTCTTTTCTATCTCTCCATATACAACTGTTGAATGTATAGATGAGATCGTAGAATTTCTTTATAAACATATTTCGATTGCTACTAAACAAATTTATTCATATGTTTAATAACCATTTTTGTTAGCGCTTTAATAGTTAAACTTAACTAAATTAAATAAAATTTTTAATCCTTTTAATTACTATTCACTATATCAGGAAAGAGGAAAAACATATGAATATAGAGCTACTTGATACACACCACGTGAAAGATGCAGCACATTTACTTGCACATTCTTTTGTGAATAATGAACCTCTTGTAAGCAGTTTACAAATTCCTTTTGCTTCTTTTCACAAAATGTGCGAAGAAATGATGAAACAAGCTGTATCTCAAGCCATGTCATTTGTAGCAATAGAGAATTTTCAAATTGTTGGGGTTCTTTTAACAAAAAAAGTAACCCAGCCACTAATAGATACAGATAAAGCGACTGAACTATGCCCACAAATGGAACCTATTTTTCAACTTTTAGATACATTAGAGACAGAATCTATTGAGTTTTCTCATTTAGATAAAGAAAAATTGGTCTATCTAGATATGGGCGCTTGTCATCCAGATTGGATGGGGAGTGGGATAATCACCACCCTTCTTTCACATGCCATTCAAGAGATAAGTAAAAAAGATTTTGATTTTATTGCTGCTTGTACAAATAAAATTTCTCAAAAAATCCTTAAAAAACTGTATACGACCTTTGAAATGAATGAAATCGTGTATAGTAAATTTCTTTATAAGGAAGCATATCCATTTGCTAATACAACAACTTCCTTAGCAGCCCAATTACTTTATATACCTCAATCTCAATTTGTCATCGAGGCCATATAAATTGGTGAAGAAGACTAGCTATACTTGAGTGCAGCTATTTTTTATACAAAATAAGTTAGTAAAAGATATTCAAGTTAACATAAGTGTCACCTTTCACAATTTTACCAAATCATTAAAGGAATCTCCTTTCCCCTATCGAATTATTGTAGAGGAAAGGAGAGGAATACATGGAAATTCTAGGATTAGCTCCTCGCGCATTAGCAACTTTAGGTGCACTTGAATACACCAATCGACGCAATAAATTAATTGAAGACTCGGAGAATAACATATACGAGTGTAAAGAAATAAAAGAAATACTTCAATCACTCCCTAAAGAGAAGCAGATTGAGGTTCTTGAGAATCAAGCTCACTTTGAAGCAGTGGCAAAGATGATTGAACAAAACAATTTAATTCTTTTAGAACAGATGAAAGCTCTACAGCTAATTCAGAAATAACAAACTTATGATTAATTAATTCTACATATGCTTCCATAAATAATGTATCTTTATTTATATCATCAGCCTCTGTTTTTACAGGGGCTTTTGTTAAGCGTTGATTCATATTTTGAATTTGAATGGTTTCTTTCACATGTACGAATAGATCTTCTAATAAACCTGGTGTCGTCTCTAATTCTTGTTTTTCAATTTCCTCTGTGACAGCACTTATAAACTCCCATAGTACTTTTGCACCTAATAGTTCTGCTAAGCGTTTTTCACGCATTTCAAATGTTTTCATGTTCATATTGAACACTTCCTCTTCTGTATTTTTTACTATTAATTGGGTTATATGACAAAACCGATATATATGGTAATTAAATTCTATACCCTCCTTTCGTAAACTATAGTTTACAACGGGGTCCAAAAATAGATTCTACATTTGTTCCCAGACTTTCTGCTATTTTTATAGCTAACTTGACGTTAGGTTGTTTTTTATTATTCTCTATTTCGGAAATATAGGTGCGGGATAGCCCCACAAGTACTGCTAATGTTTCTTGTGACATTAGTTTTTCTTTCCTCAACTCAGCTATCTTATTCATTTATCTAATCCCCTTCATTCTTGTATTCATTCTTGTATTCATTTGATTACAAAACTATTGTAAACCATAGTTTACTTTATCGTCAACAATGTTTTACAAGTTTTTTCTATATTTTTGTTTCTTTTTGTAAATTATTGTTTACAATTGTACTAGGAGGATTACACATGAAGAAAACTCTTGGTGAAATTATTAAAAATTATCGTTTAACAAATAAGCTATCCTTGCGCGATTTTGCTCAAAAATGTGATGTTAGTCATACTTATATAGACAAACTTGAAAAAGGCGTAGATTCCAGAACTGGAAAACCGGTAGAACCAACACTATTAGTAATAGAAAAAATAGCAAACGCCATGAATATAAGCACAAAATCCTTATTAGAAGAAATAGGATTCATTACAAGAGATAATATTGAGGTAACTGATACAGAATTAGAACAGTGGTTTAAAGCTATTAAAAGTGCCTCTCCTCAAAAGCAGGAGGAATTAAAGAAGTTTTGGGAGTTTTTAATACAAAAGAAAAACTAAATTAGCTAAAAGGCCTCCACCTTGATAGGGTGGAGGTTTATTTGATTACTTTCATACTTTATAACACCAATGTTCACAGAATTGGTCACATTACTTACAAGATCTACTCAATTTTGTTGAATGCATCCTCTGGCATTGTTCGCAGCACACGCGAGTATGTATTTAATGTGATTTTAATGTTATTATGTCCTAATCTCTCAGGAATAATCTTAATATTCACATCCTCCTCTTGTAGTAACGTTGCATGGGTATGACGTAAATCATGAAAGCGAACCTTAGGAACGGCGGCCGCTTTATAAACATCCGTTTTTTTTCATTTTTGTAAAATGCGGTAATACAGAGGATATTTTCTATACTTTTATAAAAAAGGAAGCCTTCCTTTGAAACTTTAGCTTTAAATATCCTCCCATTTTTCTCACCATCTCCATAAGAGTACTCTGAGAATATCGGCTCCTCTTCTCGATTATGTATCTTCGTGTCTAAATATGAGATTATATAACTCATCAAAACACGTTGCTCCATCCAATTCACAGTTTTCTTAAACGAAATTCACATTAATTCATTATCTTAAATGAATAACTTCTCCTGATATAAATTCCAAATTTAAGTACCTTTATTATATATAGGTGTAATATCACACCTTTTTAAAAATCAAACTTCACGTGCAGCATAACTTTCACCTATTCCTTTACGATAAAACATCATATTAAGGACTTATTCATATCATTATGTGTTACATTGTAGATTTTTTAATCTGTTTATATAAATTTCCATTTCGATTGAATTAAAACCCTCAGCTCTTCAACAGTAACCAGTGGTTTACGATGAATCATACTATGACAATTAGGGCAAAGCATTGCTAGATCTTCAATTTTAGTCGTTTCGTCATTTTTCATTTCAGATATCGGTTTTCTATGATGTGCCTCTATGAAATTCTTTCCTCTATCACCATAAACTTGTTCAAAGTCCATTCCGCACGCCTCACAATAAAGCCTCCCGTGTACTTGGATAAAGCGTTCCTTAGCTTGTTTAACTAATTTATTATTACGTTCTCTATATCTGTGTAATCTAAACTTTTCTTTCCCTTCAGGAAAATCATCTTCTTCATCCACATGTGTATCAAGAGTTATTGTTATAGCTTCTTCACTCAATCGTATTAGAACATCCTTAATAGGATTAAAATCTTCCATTTCTTTTTGTAACAGAGACAGAGCATCAGAAATATTTATTCCTTCAAAGATTCCTTTATGGTCATTCTTTATCCCAATATGATGTAGAATACCCATAGCTTGATAACCTTTGCTCTCCTTCGAATCTAAACCAAGGATATTTTCATCAATCCAGCGGTGACTTTTCGCATTGAATAAGTACTCATATACAACAGAATCTCTTATTTCCTCTCCATAAGAACTATACTCTCGATTTCTTTTAACAGGTTCTAACTTTGAAGTTGAAGTAACTTGAACAGAACCTATTCCTTCATATTCTTCCAAACTTGTAGAAAAAGAAACCTTATAGTATTTCTTATCTATCTTTTTAAAAATCATATACGGTACGTTATCCTCAACTTTATTATCCTTTCTAAATTCTTCATATATATTAGGATACTTCATTTGAACATACTCGGTTAGTTTACTAGGCCATAATAATTTTGTCCTAGCTTTTTCTCCCAACCCCTTTCTAATCCTAGCAAGATAGTCTTGTTTCATAAACTCTAGAGTTATTTGAAAATTGCTATTTTCCTTCATTACATCTATCTCAAAAAAAGACCTTATATCAATAGGAATACCTGTTTCATTATTAATAAAAGAGGATTTATCCATTTTTTTCATAGCAATATTATTTGATTTTAAAGCCCATGAATGTTTACTTATTTCTTTTAAGGCTGAATTAACCATACTATTTAGATTCATCATCATTCTCCTGTTCTTGATTATATTTAGAATCAAATAAGTCTTTAAGGTTTAAATAGAAGAGCGAGACTTATCTCAATTCATATACTATCATAATATTATTACTAAGATACAAACTCAATGATACCAAGGGTTTGATCCGTTTTTATAATGTTTTACTGATACTTTCGAATCCAAATCTAATAAGTATGATATAACGATAAATAAGCGAATAACAGGAACATTTTATTTTATTAAAATCAGGTTACAAAAAACGTTACATTTAAATTGCATATCAAGTGCTAATAAAATATTGATTTTATTAAAAACACTCTTAGCTTAGCCCCTTTAGCAAACCATTCTAGAGACTCCATTCTTCTCCATATAATGAGCAGAGAGTTGAATCTGTACTATCCCGTAATTCATGTCCTGCTTCGTAGAAACAAAAGTAAAGATAAAAAAAGACCTCCCTAAGGAAGTCTATTTTTAATTATATAGTGTTATTGACGGTTCAAGTATTTGTTCTTCACTTACTTTTCCTTGATAGCTCTTAGAATTGAACCAGTTGCTATTAACATCGTACCTGCTACAAAGAATGACGCACTAAGTACAAAGAAACCTGTAAGTACATTTGTATTGATAATATAATTATACGCATCTCCGCCTACGTAGGCATATTTATTCGAATCGGTATATGTTTCAGAATTTTGATATCCTCCGAGTCTATCGAACCCTAAGAAAAGTAATACTGCTGAATGAATGTAAAAGATAATTCCCCAAATTGTCCATTTTTTTGTTTTCACGATAATTCTCCTTTTTGTGTCTGTTACTAATTAATTAATTTATTTATTTATACAGTTTAATTGTTTTTTAGTAGAATGTAAATCATATTAATCTCGACTTTCTTAGCCTCAACATCTATTCCTAGCTTATCAACTTCTGATGTTAATTGATTCTTATTATCAACAAGGTTTAAAACCTCTTAGAACCCTGTCCTTCTATTGTCAAGTTTCTTTCGCTCAGCATCCATGCCTTCTTTAACCTTTCTCTTTATGTTTGTTAATTCATTCTCTTTATCATCAATTTTCTTTTTCAGCTTCCACACTCTCATATTTCTTTCTCGGACACTCAACAATTCCATACCATGTGTCTGAACCAATCTATACCTATTCTCTCCACAAGTCCTCCTCCGATTGTGAAAATCCCCCCTCTACATCATGAGTCTCCTCATTCTCCTTACCGTTATACAGACAGCTAAGAACATAATTTTGTGGCCACAAATGGTCACAGAACTTACAATAATCATTACCATTATTGGAGAATATCAAAACAGATTTTATGAAGGTTCGAATAAAAAGAAGTGAACAAAATCTCCAAACTACTTAATGATTAGTATCACACCTGTTGTCACAATGCGTACTCCACTTCCAACATAGACACAACTTCATTATTGAGCCAATGCTCATAAACAATAAATTTGTTCACTTTTCATAGTTCATTTGGATTAAGTTTATATCTTCTTATAATCTGAATTATTTTTTAAAATTTATTTCGTAAATCTTTTTGATTCGTCATTTTATCAGATAAATGTTTAGTCAATTGTTCTTTTGTTTGTAGCAATTTAATCCCTCCTGATATTGTTGTATCTAGAAGACAACGAATGTAAAACACAATAAAAAATTTATAAATCAGAATATTCTATATAATCAAGAGGGTATATTCTTATCAAATGAATTAAGGAGCGACTAATATGGGAGATGTAATAATTAAAAGAAGAAGGACTTTTGATGAAATTGAACTTACTGCCGAAGCTGTCATAGAAGCTATCCAAAGTTTAAGTAATGAAGAAAGATGGAAGTTGTAGGACATTTTATATGATGAATACTACAATTCAACATATAAAAAAGACACTCTTGTAGATTATTGAGGTGAAAAATAACTTTCACAACCCTAAAATGCGCCAAAACCCTTTAAAAGATTCAGAATGACTTGTGTTGAATTTTACAACCTTTAAATATTATTAAATTAAATCAACTATCAGAATGATTTATAAAACAATCTGAGAACTCATTTTTTTGATGTTCTAAATAATAAAGGGAAATTGTATCTGCATACTTTTACAGATACGATCTCCCTTTATTTTATAAATTATTAAAAATAAAATTGATATTTTAACTATTAATACGCTTAAATACTTATTAAAAGTAAAATATTTAATCAGCATTAATTAACTTCTTCAAGCTCCCCATCTTTAGAGTGAAGCATTTTCTTATTTTTCGAATCCACAATTTTTGATATAATACGACCTTTTCTATGGAAATCTCTCTTTCCGTTCATAGCGGTATCATCTTTTGTAATAATATCACCAATAAAGTTTTTATAGATACCCTCGTCTAATTTAGAAGTTGCTTTATAATAATAATATTGAAGTAACTTCATAAAAATCATATCTTTCATATAATGTCTTTTTGTTACTTTAATTAGATTTGCTATGTGCTTATTCGCGCCATTTCCTTTTAAATCAGAATACGTAAATACACATAAAAACTTTTCAAAATCTGAGACACTTTCGTCATCCATAATTTCTTCTAATCTTTCCTCAATTACTACTTTTAACTTCCCTGTTCCTAATGTCTGCAATAACACAGACTGATGGATTAATGGCATTAAATTTTTTAGTATCTCTATTTCTTCTTTTTTTTCTTGCCTTTGATCTTCTCCATGTTTTTCTTGGTAACTTATTAAAATAAATTTATATATAGAAGCAAATGCCATTGAACACTTAACAATTTTATTAAATGAATCTGTTTTTAATCCTTCAACCATTGTATCTTCCGTATTTTTCAAAATCTTGGCTGCAATAATCCACACACGGGCAAGTTTATCAAAATTAGATATTTCTTCATCTTTCTTGCTAATACCTTTTTCCTTACATGATTCACTTAAAGTATTGTCTTGTATCTCCTCTATTTCTTCTTCAGTAGGTTTATCACCTGTAGTAATTTGCTTGATATCATCTGCACTAAGTCGATCAACAATAGTACTTAATGTTTCAAAAACATTATCATAATTATACTGTAATTGTTCAATTTTCTCGATAATATCTTTGTATTCGCTGTACATTCTATTAACTACTAATTCAAGTAATTTATCATCATCTTGCTTTAGTCCTGAATAGTAATCAAGTTCATTCATGAATAAAAGATAATTATCATCTGAGAGTACATATTCTTTAAACTTTTCGTCTTTATCTATATTTTTCATTAAGAAAAATTGGAAAAAGCAACTAAATTTAAATCTTACTGTTCGTTCAATACCTTCCTTATCGACAGTTAAGACACCCTTATTAATAAAATGCTGTAGTAAATGCTCCTCATCAAAATCAAATTTCTTAATTTTTAAGTTTTTATAGATAAATTGCCTTAGCTCTTGATAATTCACACCATAATTTATATTATCTTGTTCAAACATGTAATACGCAATTTCAGTCAACAATCTTTCTTTATTCTTATAATTAAATTCGCTTGCATACATTTCTTTTTCAGAAGTTTTCCGGAAAAGTCTCTCCAAAAAGTTTTCCAACATTATAGAATTATTAATTGGTGCATAATCTTCTTGCTTTTCTATAATCCAGAGAAACATAGACACTGCTAAAGGGGTTCTGGGTAGATTCAAAGAACTAAAAGTTTTTATGATACTATCTAATTTTTCTTTTTTATCAAGGTTAAATCTTTCATTTAAACTAAACCAATTTTGCATTAATTCTCTTATTTCTCTAGTTTTAAAGTTTTTCATATATGCCGTTTTAAAATAATTAAATATCTCCGCATCTAAAGCTTCAATCGGTAATTCACCATCTATATTCCCACTACATGTAGCTATAATTTTAATTCGGGAATTTTCCTTAATTAACTTTGTTAGGCTAATTAAGATGGCATTATATCTTTTATCAAACTTAAGATTATCTATTAGCAGAACTATATCACAATTTTTCAAAACTTCTAACCTTAAATACCTAATACTTACGTTTAAATATTTACTAATCAAGGTCTCTAGACCGTTTCCAATCGCTTCCTCGAAATCAATGTATACTGGAATCTTATTATAAGATTCGAAGTTATTAGTCATCTCAATTAATACTCTATCGAGTAATACGGTTTTACCTTGTTCTTTTGTCCCTATTAAAAGTATATTTTCATCACTTTTACAAATATCTTCTAAATCCAATAATTCTTCATTTTCTTGCAAAGTTTCTTCATTAAATTGAGCCGTATCCTTATGTATAATTCTAGGCATCACAAATATATCTGTAATTTTTTTGGGCGCCTCAGTATCGGTATCATAACTTATTAAGTGTTTATCAATATGATTAATATGGATATCTTTAATACTATTTATTATCCCAAATAATTTATCTTTGTTTACTAACTCCGTTTTACTTGGTAAAAAAATCAGTTTGTCCATTTTCATCACCCATATCGGTGTTTTTAACAAACTTTTCTTTATTATGAGAATACCTTCTATGATATGTAATTATATTCCCATCTTCTTTATTGATATCTATAATTGAATATCCATTAGCAAAGTCACTATTTTTTGTTCTTACATTAGTTGTCCAATTAGCAGGTGATACAGATATTAACGTAGTACCTAAAGAATTCGTTTTTGCCCATAAACTCCCCTCATGAACATGCCCACACAAGAGAATATCGTAATCTTTCATAATCATTTGTTGAATTTGTTTTGATTCAAATGGAGCTAACTCATCCAGCGGATGATGTACCATACCAATTTTCACCTGACAATCTTGTATTACTTCTCGAGCACGTGTAATTTGCCTTTCACCAATTATTATCTTTTGGAAGTCTGTATCACTATCGTAACTTCTCCATGATGAATTAAAGCATGTAATTCCGACTTCAATACCTTTTATCTGCAATTTAAATGCTGATTGATAATCCGAAAGCTGAGCATCACCACTAAAATCTTGATAAAATTCTTTTTCGTATTCCTTAAAAGGCAACACCCTATTTATCCCATTTTTATCCTCGCTATCAATAAAACTATTCACCTTCTCTGAAGATTGTAAAATAGTTGTTAAACCTGCTTCACTCACTTCATTATCAAGACTTCTAACAACATCATGATTTCCAGGTACCATAAAAAATCTCTCTAATGGCAATCCTATACTTTCCATAAGTGGCTCAATTACTTCTTCTTGGAAAGTATAAAAAGCAAGCATAGTATCTCCAGTGAAACTAGCTCCCCCTTTGTCTACCATATCCCCAGAAAATAATATTAAATCAATTTCTCTATCATTATGAAATTCTAAGAGGTCTTCCTTCAATGGTTTAATAATATAATTTCTTAAGTCTTCTATAGAATTAAAATCAAGATGAAAGTCTGAAATATGAACAATACGCATAATCATCACCCAAAAATTTTTTATTTAAATTATAACATGACAACCATAGTTTTCCAATCACTATTAATATATAATTATGATAAATAGATATTTTTATGATTTAATGTTAATAAATTGTCTTGATAACTTCATAAATTTATTTTTCTATGTGATAATTATCCCCCTTAGATTTAACAGAGTATGGGCCAATTGGTACCTTAGGTGCGAGTGGAAATCCCCTCGTTATTACTGACGATTTAAGGTTTTTTCTAAATTGGGAGGCGATACTTCTTGGGATTTTTTTGCGATATTTTCCACCTAAAAAAATTCCCCAAAATAAACTCCCACAAACAACTCATCCAACCCACTCAATAACAACTTTAAACAACTCCAACAACTTCCTTGTGATTGCTTTATCAAATGCTTTGGTTGCAGTAGTTATAACTTCTTACCAACTACCTTCAGCAACAATTAGTGATGTCTTTAATACCTGCTTTATTATTCTCTCTCACAACAGTTATAAATGTAGTTTAATATACTGTTATATCTGATCATACATCTGTTTATATATCTGTTATAACTGCAGATTATATGCTGTTTATATCTGTCTATCTCTTATGATCGAGATACAAATTCATAACGATATACGTAACACCTCACATCCGTATATAATGCTGCACCTTATAGATGCATATAACGCACACCTCATCAGCATCCTATCCATATATATCTACTAGTGGTAAATACTTTTATTTTGTGGATATAGGTTATTACGAATAACACTAAACGAAACCCCTATTGATATTAGAAATAATTATATCAATTATATTGAAACATCTGTAAAGAATGGAAACACGTATGATATCGCTGTCTATGGTACTTCATCTAGTGCAAAAATAATTTATGCCATAGTTTCATTGATATTTTTAAATAACGAATTTATAGCATCTGTAGCTCAAGACAAAAACATTAGAGGGATCTTTAACATTTTTAATTAAATGAACAAAGTTTTATCATTAGGAGTTGCAATTAAAGATTTACTCGGACCAATTGTGGGTTTATTACATAAATAATTACAACCTATTAATCTTATAGAAGCTTTATCTCAAGAAAAAATATAAATATAAAATAAAAAGCCCCCTATCGTAAGGGGCTTTTACACTTCAAATATGTTTTCCTTCAAATAAAGAATAACAGCTAAAACGTTTAGCTTCCATTATTCCCTAATTAGATCCAATATCAACTAACAATTGATGTTTTGTATGATCTACGAACAAAATATTTTCTCATAGAATACTTATCCCAATTACTAGTTATCTGCTAAGAAATATAGAATACATCAATTAATTTTAACCTTGTCCAACAATTACTGTAATTGTATGATCTAATACACCATTTCTATAAACATATACTTTTGCTGTTGTGGAAAAATAAGTTGTTAATTGTCCAGTAGAAGAAACTTTTATCAAATCATTACTAGTACGATAAGTCATTCCTGGCTCATGATAAGTAAGTTGATATCTACTAAAAAATGTTGGCAAAGTAACTGTGTAATCCCTAATGTTGAGAGTTTGTGTTAATTTTCTCTGGTCTCCCCCATTAAAATCAGTGGAAGCCTGTGAAACAGTGGTTCCGATACCGAAAATACTTAGAAAAGCAACCGACGTTACAAGAGCATAACGAAGTTTCATAATATTAACTCCTCTCTTTATAAATGTTTTAAATAGCAATAGGGGTTTCTCACCCTACTAACAAGGTAACATTTAATATATGGAAATAAAACCATTTAAATAGGAATTTTCTATGGATATATATTTTATCAACAATTGTACATAAAAATAGATTATTGACTATCTTATAAAAAATTAACAAAAATTTCTTGAATTGTATTACTTCTATCTAATAATGTCATCCTTCATCAGTTTAAAAAAGTTTATATTCTTTTATTAATCATTGGAGAATTCCATTATATATTATTTTGAACCCGAAAATTTCCTTCTTGTAATCCGCTCTTTCTATTCACCTTGTTGAATAGGGAGATTAATCTCTTTTAAAAATCTCGATCTTTTAGAAGGTTTCCCATTAATTGTTGCTGGGAATGTAATATATAGATTCTTCTTTGGACGAGTTACAGCAAATGGTGATAGGTAACCCTTTGAATTCATCTCCAAGTTTTCCCCCACCCCACACCGTACGTGCAACTTTCATCGCATACGGCGTTCCATCTTCTTATATATTCCTTAAAACTATTATATAAAAAGACTTGAGACCTTCCCTCCGCCACTTATTATCATGGTTTCATTGGTACTACATCTCTACTGTCATCTCTACTCACAACCCTTTTTACCAGATTATTACTAAACGTTAGAGACTTCAAACGTTCCGATATTGCTAGGTAAATAACTATACTTAGGTTCTACCTTTACCCCGAATTCACGTTATTTAAACTAAAGCAACCTATTAGCTTTATCCATCAAAATCTGTACGATAATTTCTTTGGAGTGAATTTTTTTATTTTATACATTTCTATATAAAGCTTTTCAAGGTGTACATTCAGTAGTTCGTCATCAATTATGTTGAATACTAACCATATATAGCTCCCTGCCCGCATTACTTTCGCAGTAGTGTTTAACCTTTCCTCAGCATTATCTGTTAGGGCTACTCAATGCGTCTTCACCCAGCTTCATACAAAACCGTTACCAGTTATGCATGTGGGAGTATCAGCAGCCATCTTATCATAGGATTTTTTTAAGGTATCCTACTGTGGTCTCACAATATCAGTTATCATTATAAAAATTTATAATGTGGTTTATCCCTCGTTAAGCGATTTCAAACCAACGTTTCGCACCATACATTAAGCGCCTTTCTTCTTCTATAGTAGTCGGTGGTTCAGCTTTCTCTATGGATTCCTGGATTATTTCTGGAGTAACTTTTGTTGCTTTTTTACTTGGTAATCCTTCATCATATAAGCCTATTAAAAATACATTTTTAAATGATAATCCTTTACTCTTATGTATAGTTAATAAATAAATTGCATTAATTGTACCTTTATGGTATTTATCTAACTTTTTCTTCATCTCTTCTTTTTTTGATTTAACTCGTTATACCTCTTAACCATACCTTCCCATGAATGAAACTGTTCTGTTTCTTTTTCTATCCATTTTATTTCATCCTTTGTTAATTGGTTTCTAACGAGTGGAAATTCTAAGAAGGTTTTAATAGTATTTGCCATAGATACTGAATTATTATTTTTTAATCTTACTAACCCCTCAAAGTAATCAATAATTTCTTTTTTCTATCCGAAAATTTATTTCCACAAATAAAATCAGCAATTTTTTGTGGATTTATATATGTTGAACTATCCCCAATAAAATTAACAACTTCTTGTTTTTTCTTGTAGAATGCATATGAAGTTTCTGCAATTATATGATTCCATCGTTTTATTTTAACACTATCTTCATTAGCTATTAAAAAAGCTTTCCAATATCTATATGCCTTTCTAAATGCATCTAAGTTAAAGATCCCCATTAAATCTTCATTAGTTTCTA
Source organism: Bacillus sp. TH19 (assembly GCF_016651075.1). NCBI lineage: Bacteria > Bacillati > Bacillota > Bacilli > Caryophanales > Bacillaceae > Bacillus > Bacillus sp. TH19. The sequence continues at coordinate 222,035 of NZ_JAEKEO010000001.1, forward strand.
TTACAAAAGGAATATTATTTACTTCTAGTTTATGGAGTAATGTTTTAATTTGGGAAGTGGAACGATATAAAATTACACTTCCTTTATAATCTGGGAAAGGTTTATTTCCTGACAAACCGATATGCTGAGAGTGATCTATAATCCATTCAGCTTCTTCCTCTGGTGTAGACAAACTTCGAATATAGCAGTCGCCCTCATTTTTATGAAATGGTTTCATTGATTTTTTTATCCTATTGTTCTCATTAAATGCAATTACCCTATTCCCAGCTTGAACTATTTTTGAAGTAGAACGATAATTTGTCATAAGTTTAAGAGTTTTGGTTTCATACATTTGGTCGAAATCTTTTATGTATTTTGGCTCTGCGCCTCTAAAATAATAGATACTCTGATCATCATCACCAACAATGATTAATTTAGCTCCGTCCTTCAAATCTGGTGGGCAAATAAGTTTAATGATATCCATTTGAAGAGGATTAGTATCTTGAAACTCATCAATAAATATATACTGAAATCTTTTTTGTACATATTCACGCGCTTGAATATCATCTTTTAAAACATGAAGCAAATTTAACATGTAATCGTCAAAAACTACAATTTTATTACTTTTTCGTTTATCATAAAATTCCCGCATCATCTTTTGAAATCTTTGACTTAAAGTTTCGTCACTTGTTGGTTCAAGCACATTAAAGTGCTTCTCTATATATTTTGTCATCATCTCTATGGAGAATCCCATATTAGTCCAATAACTTATTTTTTCAAATAAATTTTTCTCTCCAGCATTTTCATCTAATTTTTTCAAATTATAAACTCTAATTAATTTATTTAATTCTTTCTTATAGCTGCTCTCATCCGGATTATCTCCAATAATGCCCATTCGCTCTACATATGGAAATTGCTTTTTCAATTCATTATACAGGCGTATAAAAAAGCTATGAAAGGTGCCAACTGCTACTTTAGATTTTTCCTCGCCTAAGAAAAAATTCACTCTTTCTCTCATCTCTTCAGATGCTTTTTTCGTGAACGTAATCATGGCTATTTTTTCCTCAGGGACATTCTTCATCATTATTAGATATGCAGTTTTCGCACAAATTGTCTGTGTTTTTCCACTTCCAGCACCCGCAATAATTCTAAGATTCTTTTCCATATCATATCTAATAGCCTCAATTTGCTCATTATTAAAATCATTATTATCATTTTTAGGCTTTAAAAAATCAAAAAAACCTTTATCTTCATCATACTCAGAAAGAACATGTTGCTCTTTCCCTTCATCATACTCAAGTTCTCCATAAATACCTTGATAAAGGTTCATAACTTTTTCAGCATGCACTGATTCTTTTATTTTAGTATTAATAGAATCTTTAGCATGTTCAAGCTCTACTATACTTCTATCTAATGTTTTATCTAATATTTTCTTCTCTTCTTTTAACTTTTCATTACTTGCATATAAATTTTTTAATGAATTATTTTTTTCCTTAAGTTCCCTTTCTAAAATTTTTATTTTTTCTTGGAATTGTTCTATTTCTTTTACTAACTTTTTTTTACCGAAAATATCATCTAAAAAACTCATTATTTCCTTCCCTTTCTTTTTAAATACAATATCTTTTTATAAAATAATTTGCTATAACACTCTAATTATCATACACTAACCAGGAAAATATATCCTTATTAGAAGGCCAATTCTTAATTCTAAAATTAGAATGAAGGAAGAATTTTTTATATTTTCAACTTACTCCAGCGAAAAATAAATTACAAAAAATCATAAACAAAAAATTTGTGAAGCTTACTAATCTTTCATTTTTCTAATACTCTAAAGTGATAGATCGTTCTTACTAAACATTTTTTGAAGAACACTACATGCAATCATAAATTAGAAAATAGCAAGTATATGCTTTTGAAGATTCAACAATTTTAAGACAAGATTTTGTAGTCGAGAATATACTATAGATCAAAAAAATTTTAAAACTTATTCAACTCACAAAAGAGGAGATTCAAAAATATATTAACCATTATTTTCATGTATAATTAAGTTAAAATACATAAATGAGAGGAAGGTTTTATGACTGATATAGTTAAAGATGCAGTTAAAGAGTCCATTGAAAAACTAACAATTAATCAATTACACTCTATAGTTGACGTTATAGAAATTAAAGGCTTTATTACTGATGAATGCAAAACAAAAGATGGTTATGTTCCATTCACCAAAGTAATGATTAAACATGGTTCTAAAATTCTAATTAGAAGATTGCAACAAGAAGTTGGCTACGAATCCCCCCTAGATTCTACCGGATTTTACCATAATAGCTATGGTGAAGTATTGGCTATATTTAGTTGTGAGTCTTTTAAAGACACCCTTGATTTCAAAAGGAAAGCACTCATTCCTTTTATTGAAAAAGCAATAAATAACATGTATCCATAAATATTGCATCATAATAAAAAGGGTTCTGGTGCAAAAACTTTGAAGTAGATGAAAATGGTCTATCAAACTTGGAAATACTGATAGTACTACTCTATAAAAGGTGTGTGATCAGTATGGAAAAGGAGAATTTATTTAAGTGGAAACATTATCAACCAGACATCATCTTGTTAACTGTACGTTGGTACCTACGGTACAACTTAAGCTTTCGTGATTTGGTGGAAATGATGGAGGAACGAGGGTTATTCCTGGCTCATACAACTATTATGCGATGGGTACATCAATATGGACCGGAGTTTGATAAACGAATTCGACGTCATCTCAAACAAACGAATAACTCATGGAGAGTGGACGAAACATATATAAAAGTAAAAGGACAATGGATGTATTTATATCGTGCTGTTGATTCTGAAGGAAACACGATTGACTTTTATTTGAGTAAATCTAGAAATCATAAGGCTGCAAAGCGATTCTTCAAGAAAGCCTTGCGGTCTTTTCATGTCTCAAAACCTCGTATCATCACGGTTGATAAGAACCCTGCTTATCCAATTGCTATCGAACAGTTGAAGAAAGAAAAAAGGATACCAATAGGCACCAAAATCCGAAGGATAAAATATTTAAATAACATAGTAGAACAAGATCATCGTTTTATTAAAAAGCGTATACGCTCTATGTTGGGATTTAAATCATACAAAACATCAGCCTCTATATTGAGTGGCGTTGAAGCCATGCATATGGTCAAAAAAGAACAAATTGATTTGCAGGACCATTCTGTCCAAAATCAGAATATTTTTATCAACCAGCTGTTTGGATTAACTGCTTAACAGATGATTCCGTTAGGAATCCTTGATTCTTTTTTATTTATCATCTTTTTGCACCAGAACCGTTTTTTCTGACTATCATAAAATTTTAGAAGGTATGATTTTAATATGGAAAGACCACATTTTGTTTGAAAATATCCCTTAAGTTAATGGAGGTGGGGTACCTCCAATTCACATTATTTCCCCTAGTTCTTTCTATGTTCCTTATTTGATTCTAATTTACTAACTGATTAGCGTTATTGCAAATCAAGATAATAAAACCGCATCTCCAAATGTTAGATAACTATCTAATACATTGGAGATGCGGTTCACTTAGGTCATTGAGGATTCATCTATCCTCTTTATTCGAAGATTACATTTATCATACTAATTTAATATTATATTCCTGAAGCCAACTATTAACTTGAAGTAAATAATCTATTATACCTCGTGCATCATTACCAGAAATTACTTTGTCTTTTCCTTCTGCAATAGCACGAACTCTTTCTACATTTATTAATGGTAAAATAGGTGATTGAGGATCGTTCAACACATGTAACATCCAATCACTAATACCTTGTAGATAAGAAGCATCCTTTGTGCTTGGATATGCACTTTTTTTGCGATAAAGTACATCCTCTGGAAGTACATTTTCAAAAGCTCGACGTAAAATACCTTTTTCAATATTGTCTATGCTTTTCATTTCGAATGGAACATTCCATAAGTATTCTACAAGCCGGTAATCGCAAAATGGAACTCGTACTTCAAAGCCATTCATCATACTTGTACGATCTTTTCGTTCTAGCATAAATGGCAAGAAACGTGTAATAAACATGTAAGACATTTGACGTTGCTTCATTTGCAGATCACTTTCACCTTCTAAAAAAGGAACCTCAGCAACCGCATCTTCAAATTTTTGTTTTTGATATTTTTCAGGGCTAATCTTTTCTTTAAAATCCTCTGATAAAATTTCTGTACTATACCATAAATTAACACTCCAAGGGAATATCTCTGCATCTAAAAACTTCTCTTGATGGAACCATGGATATCCTGAGAACACTTCATCTGCGGATTCGCCTGAAAGTGCAACTGTTGCGTCTTTTTTCATTTCCTTAAATAGCAAATAAAGTGATGTTTCTAGTTCTCCAACTCCAGGTAGATCACGCGCTCGCATTGGAATTAATAAATGCTCTATTAAACTATCTGATCCTAACTCTATAGAGTGATGATTTGTTCCTACATATTCAGCCACACGTTTCACCCAAGGTTCATCACGATCAAAACGAAGGAAGTCTTGCTCAAAGTCTTTTTCATCATTGATGAAATTCAGGGAATATGTATGAAGACGTTCCCCTTTATTCCCAAATTCGTTTCCTGCTAAACCTGTTAGACCACTTGAATCTAAACCTCCGGAAAGCATAGATACCACTGGTCTATCAGCAATTAACTGGCGTTTAACAGTATCTTGTAAAATGGAGCGGATTGTCTCCACTGTCGTATCAATATCATCTATATGTTTTTTACTTTCAAGTTTCCAATACTGTGTCGTATTTGAACCATTAGAGGTAAACGTCATATAATGACCCGCACGTACTTCATGTATATCCTTAAAAATCGCATGACCAGGAGTACGTGTTGGTCCAAGACAAAATACCTCAGAAAGTCCTTCTTTATCTACTTCTGCATTTACAAGCGGATGCGAAAGCAAAACTTTTAACTCTGAACCAAAGAGAATTGCGCTTCCTCTTTGAGCGAAAAATAAAGGCTTCACACCTAGATGATCACGACCAAGCATCAATTTCCCAAATCTTTCATCCCAAATACCAAAAGCAAAAATCCCATTTAAGTGTTGAACACAATCTTCTTGCCATTCTAAATAAGCATGTAGTAATACCTCTGTATCAGACTTTGTCTGAAATTCATGACCTTTCCCCTCAAGTTCTTTACGTAATTCTTGATAGTTATAAATTTCTCCATTGAACGTAAGGCCAATCGTATCATTTCCATCTTTATACAGCATAGGTTGAAGGCCACCTTCAGGATCAATGACGATGAGACGTCGATGACCTAATGCTGCTCGTTTTGAAAGCCAATGCCCCTCTGCATCAGGCCCTCGGTGAGTGATAGCATCTGTCATTTTTTTTAACGTTTCTTGTTCATTAGACAGGTCTTTAGACCAGTCTATCCACCCTGCAATTCCACACATAGTGTCTACCTTCTCTCAAATAGTATAGAAACCGACTAAAATTAAATATCAGTCGGTTTTCCGTAAAAAAATCCGACTAAAAACACCTTTTAGTCATGTTTATATAATAAAACGAATTGAATAAAAAATCAAATAATTCAATCGAGAAAGAAATGACTGTCCCCTTTCACTTGAATTCTCATTGTCCGATTAAAAAGTTATTACCTTAAACTTTCATTTTTATCCTAAGTTATAAAGTTGCATTCTATTATAGTTATATACTAGAAATGAGAATGGTGTATGTTATTCTATAAGAAGCAAATAGAGGACTTTCTATTAGGAGTTAAAAAATTACAAATGGACTGATACAGAATGTAATGAAAGAAAACTTCGCTAAATATTTCAAGGATAGGGTGTAGACAATGATCAAATTAGAAAAAGAAAATAAAAAAATGAAAATCATTCAATCTGCCACATTACTGTTCTCTATGGGTGGTGTCCGTAACACAACGGTCGATGAAATTGCAAAGAAAGCTAAAGTTGGTAAAGGTACTATTTATTATTACTATACAGATAAAACTGAAATATTATGTGACTGCTATATGCGTCATATTCAGCTTATACGTTCACAATTATTTGATTTATATAAAGAGGAAAAAGATGTTTTACTTCGAATACAAAAAATCCTTCATTATATCAGCCTAGAATATCATCAAGATCCGTTTGTTTCTACACTCTTTCAAGAATATAAAGAGTACCATTCACCTGAAATTACAGCTTGTTTTAAAAAGTCTGAAGAAGAAGCAATTAAAATGATAAGTAATTTGCTCGAAAAAGGTTATCAGCAAGGAGCTTTGCATAAGGTACCATTACCACTTACAGCTTTTATGTTAGTACGAATGATTTTTAACTACGAACAGGATTACATAAAAGATGATAAAAGTGATAAAGAATTTCTGCAGTTGCTAAAACATATGCTTCTTAAAAACTAGTTTTAACCACATACAAAAAAAATTGCGGTACAAATATATGAAGAAGAACGTGAATAATGGATGGTTTAATAAGCTCTTTTCAGTCTGGACAAACCTGCAAAATATCCAACGCTTATGTAGGAATGACTGATAAAAGAACAACAGCGATTACAAGATCAAACTGTAAGGGAAAAAAGAATGAAATAAAGTATTCTGCTCGTAGTTCAGTTTTAGCAATATTAATGAGAAATACCAATCATTTACTTGTGCTGATAGGAGAAGTAAATGATTGGTATTCTTTACGTTAGCCAATATGATTTTAATTTAACTAATTCCCCGAAAGAATTCTCCTTCCTCAAGCGTGTGAAGGGAGTAGCCCAACGGTAGGTGGGAGATGAATTTCGGTTTGGCATAGCCAAAAACTTTTGATAAACTAGCTATATGAGGTTGCAGGAAGAAAATAGAGTGCGAAAACCAAGCCATTCGGTTCCTGCGTAAAATATCAACCGTACCAAAAGAGCGTCCAAGCGTTGGACATCTAGGGGTGGAACACCCCGAAGTAACGCTCAGGGAGACGAAAGGGTACTTTCGTCGTGGAACTGAGAAGCTCCCACTTCAAGCTTTGCTAAGTGGCGAGTAGTTCACTAATCTAATAACAAACCTTTAATTTAAACAAATCTAGTTCAAGCAAAAAAAGATGTCCTAGTACCATATCTACTAGGACACCCCTTCATTTTAATCATATATACATAACTTCTCTAAATTTCTAAATTCTATACATCTCTATCAATTAAATAATAATTAGATATATCTCCTATCTAAAACATAGTATTATTATTAGCTGTTTCATTTGGAATCTCTTGAATTACATCCCAGTGTTCGACAATCTTACCATCCTTTATACGAAATATATCCACTATAGCAACTCCCTTATCTTGAGAGTTAGCACGAGAATGTACATGAAGAGCAACTGTATCTCCTTCAGCTACTACACGTTTAATTTCTGCAGAGGAGTTAGGGTTTTTAACAAAATCCTCCTTAAAGAAATCCATGAAAGCTTTTCGTCCATCAGCCACAAAAGGATTATGTTGCTTATAATCTTCACTTACATATTTAGGGATGATATCGATATTATGTTTGTTAAAAACTTCATTATAGAAATCAACTACCATCTTTTTATTCTTTTCTTTTTCTGCCACATCATCTTTCGATACTGGTGCAACATTCTCGCTCTTTATTGAGTTACCTTTGGCATTACCAGTGAAGGATTGAAATGTCAAAGTCGATACAATTCCTAAAATAAACACAGAAATAATTATTATTATTAAATTTTTCTCTAATTTCATATATATCTACCTCTTTTAATTTTATAATTCACCTTCGATAACACGCTTAATAAAGGAAAAACATTTCCCAGAATGTGATGTAAGAAATATTGTTAGGAAAATCCATCTATCCTAACAATACTCCTTATACGAGGCATATTTGAAACTGGTAACTCTAACTTAATACCTCATTAACAGTTGCACTGTCCACAATTTGAATAAACTTCTTAACCTTATCGTTCTCATCAAACTCATAAAGATGACAAAAATCTGCTATGAATGATTTCCCTGTTACTTTATATGTTCCACTATATTTTCCATACACGATAACAGTATTGTTATTAAAAGCATAAATTTCATCTTTAGCGCTATAGTTATCCCATTCAGTTCCAAGACGTTCATGTACATTTTTCACTACTTCATCAGGACCTATATAAGTGCCCGCATATGGAAACCCAGCAGCTTCTGTCCAAGATACATTTTCACTTAAATATGTTTTGAAAGCATCCATTTTTCCCTCGCCAGTTAACACATACGTTTCATGTAATAGTTTTTGATATTTATTCATAGCATTAACCCCATGGCATTTCTTTTGTTACAACTTTTGCACTTAATTCCAATACACCTTTATTAGCATAGCCTGGATATGCTGTTTCAAGCTTTGCCACAAAATCTTTTGAAGTGTTACTTTCTTCAGAAGCTTGAATTGCAGTTCTTAGATAATCCATAGTTGCAATAATCGCTTGATTATCTAAGGATTTTTCGATTGATCCATGGCTTGGTACAATAATGTCAGCATTTAACGCTTGTAATACTTTCAAGTTCTCAATCCATGCCTCCATTGCTGCTTTTGAGCTAGTATCTGCTAAGAATAGATGGATTTCGTTAAATACATCAATGCCTCCAATCAATAATTTTAGCTCTTTATTAAATAAGCTAGTTCTGTAATCATCTAAGCCTACAAGTTCAAATGTTAGACCTTGAAAATCAATTGTTTTCTCTTTAATAACTTGAGGTAATACCACATTGTTTGGTGCATTTTCTCCTAGTACATCTTTCCAAACTTTTAATTTCCCTAATACAGAATGAACAATATGTTCAACCGTAGACTCTGTTGCATACGCTATGGCTCCTGGGTAAGCAGCTTTCATACTTTCTAACCCAAAGTAATAATCAGGATCCCCATGTATAATAAAGATTTTATCTAGGGATAAGTTATTGTTTTTCAGATAATCTACAATTTCTTTCGAATCAGATTGAGTAAATTTTGAGTTTATTAAAAATGCATGTCCTGCTTTCTCAACTAAGGTTGCAGTTACCATAAAACTTTTTTCATCCGAACTAAACACCGTCAATTTTACATCATTTAGATTTGTATCGATTGTTTTAAACATAGAATGTTATTCTCCTTTTGTTAAAGTTATTGAATAGATAACACATTTTTATCTTGTTCCCACAGAAGGCCCCTCCTCAATTCCCCTGCATAGTTAATCGCACCAGCAAATAGATAGGAGATGTATGTCGGTTGGCGTAAGCTAACATGTTTGCTACTGTGATCTATAGTAAAATCATAATTGGACCTTCTTTAATAACAAATAGAAACTATAACTGTTATCAGAAAGATTTAAGTCCATCCACTTCTAGTCTTTTTTAAAACGTTAAATGTTATATACTTTAACTTAAAGTTTTTTAATATAAATTTTTGAAACGTGCTTCGATTTTATCTGGCGTCATTACCCCGCCACCAATAGGGATAATTTGATTATCCTTTTGTAAAAGTAATGAAGGATAACTATTAACACCAAGCTGTCGAACCTTATTGAAATCATTTTGTACATCTACAATTGTTTCTTGAGCATTTAAACGCTCTATTACTTGTTCAGGATCCAAACCATGCTCAATTGCAATCTTACGATATGTTTCAGGGTCACTTAGACTTTCCCCCTCATAATAAAACGCTTTTTGCATAGCCGAAGTGAATTCTAACAAACGGTCTGGCGCTAATGAACGTAAAGCGGAAAAGCCAATTGCAGCATCTTTCGAATTCATTTTAAAAGTACCTTCTTCCACCAACTTTTGATATGAAGGACCAAACTCTGCACCTGTAAGTTGATTAATTCTTTTATTTCCCTCTTCTATATATGAGAAATTTTTTATTGGTAAATCATCTAAAAATAGCCCTCCACATAAAACCGTTAACGGCACTTCAGTGTGTTTTTGGTAAAATCCTTTAATACTTTCTGAAAAGCCATAGCACCATCCACAATATGCGTCCCATACATATATAAAGTTATCTTGTTTCGTTTCCATTTAAATCTCCTACCTTTATTTTTATTTACCAGTCCAGTTATCACTTAAAATTCTCAGCCAACTTTTTGGTTTGTAAAAGTACATCTTTTTTAGTATCTTGTTCTTTTTTGAGGCACCTTACTATATTTTTCAAAAACTAACCCTTTTAAAGAAAGAGCAACTAAGATTTTTAGCAAAAGACAACGATGTATATTATTGCCCCAAAGTAGAAAATACTACAGTACGGAATATGCATTTCTTTTAATATATCAGTAACTATCTACCCTTAACGGCAACGTGTGAACCACCATCCTTAAATAAATATACAAATCGTATTTCCACTTAAAATAGGTATTAGTTGTAACTAACACGATTACAACTTTATGTAACTATATTAGTTACAACTAAGACGAAAGTCAATTCTTTTTTTATAAAAAATATTAAATTTCTATCCTAACGTTTTCAAAAATCTGGTTAACAATAAAACATAACTTTAGTATTATCGCTTAATACCTATATACCCTTTCATTTTTATTAAATAAAAAGAAGCTACTCTAATTCAAGTAACTTCTTTTCATAATTATTGACTTATTCTCACTACTTCTTTTAGATATCTGTGCATGTTTTGATTTACTGCATAGACGTAACATCCATTTATCCCGCGAGATAATAATACGTAATAGATACGTTTAATATAGGATGTTAACTCTTCATTATTTAAATCAGTTCCCTTAATCGGAAGACCATTTCGATCTTTATACTCTTTTGGATTGACGATGACCTTTGCTTTATTCAAATCATAGTCTCCATTTTCTTCACCCGTGTAATTACAATCAATTTCGGCCCCTAATATCACACCAACATAATTTAAATCAGCGCCCTGGGTAGTATGAATACATCCTATTTCCTCTACACTATTCTCAAAGTTAATCCAACCTTTTACCTTCGAGTTCCATTTGAATGTATCACCTGTAACAGGATCTTTTATATCATATAGATTCTTATCCTTTTGTGTAGCCCATTTCCAAGAATAACCTGCGACTACGCGACATAATTCATGTTCTTTATTTAAAGATTTCATAGAATCATTTAATTCTGTAATAGAGTCCATTACTTTAAAGTCATAGCCCTGCAATAATCCTTCCTCATAAACACCAACATTATTTGCTATTTGTAAATATTTACGCAACCATGCTAGATATTGATCTCCAGATTTTAAACGGAATTGTTTATGTAAGGGATGTCTCTTATAATTCACTGTCAACTGTTGGAATACATCTGTATCTATATCTGCAGGTCGGATTGTTTGATATGGATCATAAACCACAGTTAAGTGATACGCGAATGTTTCTATTAACTCCAACTCAGTTATATAACCATTACCAGTGACTAAATGTTTTAAATCACGTGCTTGTTTACCAAAATATTGTTTCAGACGATGCGCTTCATCCACAAAAACATATTTATATTTAGTACCCCTACTTTTTGCCTGCTTAATAAATTGTGAAGGTGACAGTACTGTAATACCTTGTAGACCTAATTTGTTCATTAAGCTCTTATATAAATTTAATGAGTGATTTTGTGGAACAACAAGTGCTATATCTTCATAATTCAATGCCTCTCTCGCTTTACCAGTTTTATTGTCGTAAGCAAGCGCATATAAGATATTTGTTAATACAATTGTTTTACCGGTACCCGGGTCCCCTGTAATCAAATGTCGACTATTTGATGTGGTAAGCATCGTATTGAAAATGTCTTTACAAACCTCAATTTGATTAGCCGATAGCTCTTTAAATGGTGAATATTTATAAATAAATTTATTATGTATCTCACCTAAATTCTCACTAGCTACCCCTTCTTCAATTAACTGATTCCAAATTTCTTTAAACATACTCTGAACATTTTCAATCCCGTTATAAGAATGAATCTTTTGGCCCCTTACTTTATTTAGTAAGTTAAATTTATCATCTGCAGATAAATATTCAATTAACAATGTTTCAATATGCTTAATCGAACTTTCATTAAATAATTCGCTTTTTATTACAATAACTTCATTGAATGTTTTACTTTCATCACTTAAATGTGCAACGAAACGCTCATATATATCTGTGGACTTACCTACATATAAATTCTTCTTATCTCGTTGAATATAGACTACTGGTACTTTATCAATTTCAAAGTCTCTCGTACTGCCTTGCTCAAACGCTTTTCGCTTCTTCTTAATTATTTCAAATAAAGATAATTTTGCTGCAAATGATATCATTTAAATAACCCCCACTTTTTTGGTTAAAGAATATTTGAGAGTAGTGAATATTGTATACAGTTTGAATTCAATACACACATACAACTCAAAATCCCATCCCTCTTCTTTTACACATTTATTTCAAAAAACTGTAAAGCGATAATCGCTTTACAGTTCGTCATATTTTTTATTACTTCCAAATGCCTTTTCTACTGGATATTTCTCTGCATTCTTGAGTAATTTAGCATATACTGCCTCTTCTAAATCAATATTCAATTTATCACTTAACATAAGCAAATAAATCATTACATCAGCCATTTCTTCTTTCATTTCCTGCATTTTAGTTTCTGTTGCTTCTTCACTAGACTTCCATTGAAAAGTCTCAAGTAATTCTGCTGCCTCTAAATTTAATGAAATTGCCAAATCCTTTGCATTATGAAACTGACCCCAATTTCTCTCATCTCGAAATTTTATTACTGCCTTTTGTAAATCTTGCATCACTATTAATCTCCTCTCTTTTTCGTACTATCTTTTCAAAATAAAACGCACTTTATATAGGGCCTCAACTAATTCACCTTAATCCAGATATAATCGTCCTCATATTTAACATTTAATTTTAATCGGATACCCTTCATATATGCATCTAATTGCTTTGATAGGCTCTCATCACCGACTTGATCATATCTATCTACATCTAAATATAACTTGAATACACTTCCTTCCGTTAACTCAAACTCCCATTTTAAAAAGTTATGTAGCACACTTTCCCGACTCATGTATTCATTTGCTTCCATATATTCTAGCAGCTCATGTAAATTATAATATACTAAGCTACTTGGCCTGAGATCATGACATCTTGGACAATATTCTCTATATCTATCTTTTAATTGCATAATCATTTCTGAACCACATTGATTACAGTTACACATGTAGCAATCTCCTTCAATTCTCTTATGTTCTTCATACTCTTGAAATTATAAATTATACTATTTTGTTTTAAAAATGTTCCTCTTATGCCACTTAAAGTATAATTTATTTTCTGGGCGAATTTCTATCTTAGCTTTGGGTGTTAATCCAAATATCAAATAATCTGTTTCTACTATCAATGGAGAAATATGCAATCGCCCCTGGCCATCAAATGTAATAAACCCTTTATCATACAGGGCATCATGATTACAGCAAAGGAGCACACCATTATAAGAATTTAAACGCTCCATACTTGTGCTATCTTTCCATGGCTTTGAATGACTCGCTCTTAATAATTCTGGTAAATTTATTCCGCATAATGCACATTTCCCGTTCCACAGCTCCATTAATGCTTTCCTGAATTTTTGCTGCCCAATTCGGATTGTAGCTTTTACCTTTGATTCCGTTTCAGATATAACAGGAATTAATGTGTTATTTTCAGTCCTTCTTACCTCATCAACTGATAATTCTAATTGCTCATTTTTCTTCTTATAGATGTTTGAATCACTAATTAATTCAATTAATTTAAGAGCTAATTCTTCATTACATGGGTATAAATAACCTTGATTTCCATTTGCATCTGATTGAAAAGGCGAGTATTTAATTGGTAAAAGCTGCGATATCTCTTCAAAATTCTCACGTATATTAATTGTTTTTTCTAACTCATGATATTTTAAAGGCACCAGATAGCCTTCATCATTCCATTGATCATGACTTTTCATAATCGATGGTTTATTCGATTCCTTACAATCTTCTTCAGCAATACTAACCGCTACAATATTCCCTTTTACATAATGAAAGATTCGATCTCCTTTTTTTACATCCATCATTCTTTTCCATGAATGTGGTACATTACCACCTCTATCTTTTTTTGGTGACCAAATAATTCCTAATTCCTTTTCTTCTTGATAAGTATGTCCCTGCATAACAATAAAATGGTTCATATATTCTCTCCTAAAGCGTATATTTACTACACTGATTTCTATTTAATTTAATACTAAAAAACTCTCCTACGATTAGCAAATAACCTATTTAAGTTTTTACTAATAATTAATTATACATTTTTTATTTCATACGATTTTTTTCTCTTGAAATTTGCTAGTTGCAATACATAAATTAAATCCCACACACAATGGTGTTAACATGTGAAAATAATCTAGTAGTTTTACATATAAAGTACATATCACACAAATATCTACAAAAGCAGCACATGCGCTATTATTGATTTTTGTGATAAATGGAGAGTTTTAACTAAATACTCATTTATGCAAACAAAAGAGTTGACCTAAAAGGTCAACTCCTCTGCTTCAAATTCTTTATTTCTCTTCTTCCTTTTTTTCCATTTCCCGTTCATTTTTAGCGATTAAATCATGAAAATGCTCTTCTTTGTTTTCTTCTATATACTTCATAAGTTCTTTAAATTCCATTCATATCGCCTCCTATACTTATTATATCAATAATATTATAAGTTGTCAGGAGATTATAGAAATTAAATCTATTTATCATTTTATAAAATTTATTAAATGTATGTTCCCTAAAAAACAAGAGCTGATTTTTCGTTAAATTGATTATTTCGAAATTCATCAACAATAATTTCTTTTGCTTGTTTTGATTCTTTAAAAGCAAAAATTTCTGGTTGCTGACCCGTATTATCATATAAGCTATAACAATCTATCAAATCTTTAATTTTACAAAATGTAGTTGCTACTTTCATATGGCTTTCTTCAATAATATGTTCCGGAACCAATCTTCCTGTTAGTTTAAAACGCATGATTGATCGTTCTAAAGCAACCTTTATTGGAACATCTACAATGATTGCATTAATACTGAATTCAGCTTGTCTTAATTGTTGAATCAATTTTTTATATTTCTCTACATTTTTCATTGTACCATCATACATAAAGTTTATTTTTCTCTTCATACAGATTTTTAAAAGTTCCATGGTAATATCACTGCTTTCATCATGAACCAAAAAGGCTGCTTGTTTTATTAGTTCTGTGTCCCCTGATTCCATTAATTGTTGATATTCTGGTATTTTTTCTTTGATCTTATCAGAATCTATCCAAATCATATGTTTCTTCTTACGTTTATACCCCTTACTTACTAACTCTCCAATTGAGCTTTTTCCAGCAGCAGAACCACCACCAAGTAATATGGCTTCAGGTTCTTTTTCTTGCTGTGAATGTTCATTTAAAAATGATTCAATAATCTCATTATGTAGATCCTTACGTTCTATTACATACTCCCCATTGTTTACATATCTTTCTCGGGTTGTTCTCAATTCGTCTTCTCCTCTTCTATAAATGAATTATTAGGTTCCCTTCAAAAGTTAGAGTACTTACTCTAACCCTGTACTTATAACTTTGATTTCTCGTCTCTACTTGAGATCATTCTTACTATGATTCCATATAGCTCTTTTAGTTAGATGCTATATTTTTCAATTCATCATTACACATTCCTTCTAAACAATCATATTTCTCTCTAACTTAATACCTACTCTATATATCCACTTAAACAAACAAAAAAGGACTCCTTTAAGTCGATTAATTGTGCATAGCAAAATAAGCTATATACACTAATCGGCTCAAAGAAGCCCTTTCAAAATTGAAACAAGAACACAACTTGCTTCTACAACTCAACCACAACACATAAGGTGTGGGAATAAACGGAATCAATTAAACTAACAATATACCTATATATTACATAATTTAGTTATTATTATCAAGATGATCTATTAAATTACTATTTTATTTCATTCCATAAAGATAAAGCAAAGATCCAATTCGGATCCCCATTCCCTTGATAGCTTTGGGCCGCCTCGTATTCCTTACCCTCGTGAACTACTCTATCTCCTTTTTTATATGCTTTATACGAATCCCATTTCTCATAAGCGTTTTCTTGTTCCTTCGTAGTAACTGTTAAGATATCACTTTTCATTGATTCATTGCCAGCCGTATCAACTGCAGAAACTGCATACTTGTATGTTGTATTTGCTTGCAAATTCTTGTCCATAAATGATGTGGTATTAACAGTACCTATTTCCTTCGTAACCCCTGCAATTTCTCTGTATACAATATAATGATCCACATCTATGTTATCTTCAGACGGACTCCACATTAAGTCAACAGTATTGGCAGTGATTCCCATACTGTGTAACCCTTTAGGTTGAGTTGGCGCTTCTGTATCTGGTTTTTCCACTGTTGTTTTAATAACTAATGCTTCACTTTCCTTAGATATATTCCCTACAGCATCTACTGCTTTTACTGTATACGTGTAATCTGTGTTTGGGCTTAATTTTTTATCAACTACACTAGTACCTGCTACAGTATTAATTACTTCTCCATTACGTAACACTTGATACTCTTTCACCCCTACATTATCTGTTGCAGGCTTCCAATTAAGTTCTACGCTATTTGAAGTGGTTTTTACTACTTGTAGTCCAGATGGCCTAGTTGGTGCTTCTGTATCTGGTTTTTCATTATTAACTAGATTCACATCAATCACATTATAAAAAGCATTTACGGTATCAGCTACATCCCAAACCGCTAAAATGACATGATATCCACTACGATCAGTTGGTACATTAATTTTATGTGATAAATTATTAGATGCTGCAGAACCATCGTGTTTTACAGTTCCTATTAATTCAAAATCCGCTCTTGTTAGAGGTTTGTTTGGGTTCCATCCTTTTTTTGTAATGTAATAGTGCCATTGACTTGTTAAATGAGGAGCAGTGTATTTCCAAGTGAATGTATTCTCTCCACCCTTAATCGTATTCTTAAACCATCGATCAGCTGTTTGTTGATCAAGAATCCCACCAAACAGGCCTCCTGCTGAAGCAATTTTCCCATCAACCGGTCCACCTTGTGGGAATCCTTTAGGCGCTTCTAAGCTTTGCGGCTCATACATTACATTGCCACAATTTAAATTCAAAGCTCCATAATTCTGGCTACATAAAGCAGCACGGCTACCTGGCTTTTCAACGAACCCATGTGCATAGGCATTTTGAGGAATTAAAGTTGTACTCATAATTCCTACTGCTACTACAGCAGCACTTAATCCTTTTTTATTTGTAGTCATTTTTTTCAACTGCTTTAGAATTTTTTTATTCATTTTAATAGTCCCCTCCTATTAATTTTCTTACTATATTAAGAGCATTGATGTAAAAGAATAATAAACATAGATTACAAAGATTAAACAAATAAAAACGAAACCTCATAACTTCATACTCAAATATTCATTTAACTTCCTTTACATCCAAATAGCTTTATAATTAAATTATCACATAATAATTCATTAAACTTATACTGAAATTGTGCACAGTTTTTGAACTTTCTTCCAATACGCCTTTTTCTTTAAAAATCTCCCTTTCTGTAGCTTTAAAATGAAGTTTGATCAAAAACACTACGCTAGTCTATATTTTGTAGCAAAAAAAAGAATCCATTTTAACGAATTTACTGAAAGAATTCTCCTTCCTCAAGCGTGTGAAGGGCGATAGCCCAGCGGTAGAAACAAAATAGGAACGTGTCCATAAACTTGGCAAGTGCATAAGGTGAGGAAATTCTTCCCTCAAACGCTTTGATGTCACCCCTTTAATTTTCGCCATTGTATCGGCGGGACTAAGTGTTGGCATTGTATTTAAAAACAAGTGAACGTGGTCTGTATCACATTCCATTGCGATAATAACAATATCCAGTCCGTTACATATTTTTTGAACCAACATTTTGAAACGTTCTTCTACTTTTGTGTTTAGAAAAATCTTTCTTCTGTATAAAGATCTCGTGAACCAGTTTCACGCAAAAATCTACGGCATCCTCATCACTTGTAATATTTGCACCAATGTTGGCATTCTGAAGTTCTTTTATATCCCGTACCATTTGAGTTTTCGGTATCTGCGTCTCTAACATTTTTCGAATTACTTTAGATTGACTCCCCCCAGCGTATTCACACAGAAACTCAATCTCACTCCATAACTCAGTTGGTAAAGTTAACGATACTTTTCTTGTTACACCGATCGCTTTACGTCCTGCTCCTTCTCTTTTCCCACCACGATTGTTTTGTCCAGTCATTATATATATCTCCCCTTTGATTAAAGTTACTTTATTCAAAAATATCCCTTGCATTGGATACAATCAATTAATTTTAGTTACTTTATTCAAATAGAGTTCGACAAAATGAAATTTTCATTACATTAATCCCCGTATAACATTTCCGGTCCTGCTAACACTATAACTGTAACTTAACGTTACACATCCTAACTTGCAGGGCCTAATTTTCTTTTGTACAACAAGCAGTTAGCTAATTAAGCTGATTGCTTTGTTGAGCCGAATGAAGGATTTATAAAAAGATTTCTCAACACCTAGCATTTAGAAATATATTACCTATTATGGTAATCCGTTGGTAATCCTATGATTTCTATAGCTTCTCTCTCGGACTTCGCCTCAAGCCAACGACGCTTCCACTTTTCGTCTTTGTCATAAAACTCTAATGAGTACGTCATAACGCTATTACGTTTCAAAAATTTGTCCGCTGTACTTGTTGCAGTATAATCAAAAATTTCGACTATATCCCTCCCGTGGTAGTTGTTTCATGCCCCTAACCCCATTGGACGAGATTTAATTTTGTTCTTATCTGCCTGATCCATGATTAATGTGGCGATTTCTAGTTGATTCCTTCCTAGCCCTTTTGCTATTTCAAGAATATCTTTATCCTCATCCCACACTTCTCGTAATTGAATCACTTCGCTTTCATCAAACACTAGGTCCAATCCTTCTAAAGCGATATATCGCCTCTTATTTCAATGATTTTGTATCCTGGATAGCGATTGGGAGTAATGTACTCAATCGCTTTTTCTTTTGCTTCTTTTTCATTTCGTCCTTCCTTCCATACCCATGAAGGAAGGAAGACTTTTGATTGATTTTTATCTAACATAGGCTTTCACTCCTTGTTTAATTAGAAGAAACGACCATGTTATAATAGAGGGACAAAATATTGTGTCGTTTCATGAAATAGCTAATTAGGGGTAATCGACTGTTTTTATTTTCTCAATAACGATTATTCAATAAATCTGTTAACATTTAATTACCGATATGTGTATCAACCAGCCTGTGCATCTGCACAGGCCTTTTACTATGCTAATTTTAGTTAGCGGATGCATTTTTCTCACCCTTTATGATGCTTCGCACATCAGAATAGTTCATAATTCCGTAACACATGCATACGAGTTATCGTGTTAAAATTAAGCCATTCTCAAGAAGTAATTCTTATTTACTCGACAATTCTTTTACCCTGTTTAAAGCCTTGCCCCCTGCGAGGCTTTTTTATTTAGCTAAAGTAATATCCTCTACCTTATCTGCGCTGTTATGTACCCCTCTAGCTCTTAAATCTCGTATCATTTTGATTATGTTTGCTATTTCTTCTTTGTCACTCTGCTGTTTATCCATCACTTTTCATCCTTCATAATCCGTTTGTCTATCCGATCCATCAGGTAAATGAATCCTGCAATTCCGATAACTAGTACCAGTATCATAAAATACGAGAATGTACTTCCTTCCATTTTCTAGGGATAAAATTATGTGAAGATTGTACCAAATTAACCAATGAGGGCTACGGCTCTCTTTTTTTATTTCTAATCGACAAAATATGACAATATACGGATAATTATTTTGATAAGATTGTCCAGAAATATTACATTTTATATATCTTGGAGGAATTAAATTATGAGCAAGAAATTATTAATGGCTTTAGCATGCAGCGTGTTACTTATGGGATTGGCTGCTTGTGGTTCAAGTGATAAAGCAAGTACATCAGAAGAACCAAAACAAGAAACTAAAAAAGAAGATGAACAAAAGAAACTAGATGAGCAAAAACAGGAAGACGAACAAAAGAAAATAGAAGAACAGAAAAAAGCCGAAGAACAAAAAGAAGTTGAAGAGCAGAAACGATTAGAAGAACAGAAAAAGGCTGAAGAGCAAAAGAAATTAGAAGAACAACGAAAACAAGAAGAGGCTCAAAGACAACAGGAAGAACAAAAGAAACAACAAGAAGCAGCTCGGGCAAAAGAACAGGAGCAACAAAAAACTACTGCTAATACAGCACCTCAGCAACAAGCTGCACCTAAACAAGAGAAAGTGCACTTTGCAAACTGTACAGATGCAAATAATGCCGGTTACTATGATATAACTCCAGATAGCCCAGCTTATGCTTCACATTTAGATCGCGATGGCGATGGCGTGGCTTGTGAACGAAATAAAGGACATAAAAAATCTAGTAAAAAACATTAGATTTATGGTTAAGCACTCTTGTGAGTGCTTTTTTTATTCTCATTCGACAAAATATAACAAAATACAAATAACTTGTTTGCTACCATGAGATAAGAAATCTTACATTTCAGCTTATATAACTAATACATACTGGGGGTAACACAATGAAACGCAAATTACTTGCAGCATTAGCATGTAGCGCCTTACTTATGGGATTATCCGCTTGTGGTTCAAATGAGAAGACTGCAACTGAATCTAAACCTAAACAAGAAGCTAAAAAGCCTGAACCGGTTACTACAACTTCACTTATTAGCGAGTTCAAGAAAGCTGGTATAGAAGCTGAAAATGCTACGGATCTACCACAAAAAGAGTTCGGTAACATGCGTAAAGATGGTAAACGAATCCTAATTCCTAAATTAGGTGAGGATAAAGGTGGCCGTGTGTTTGAATTTAGTAAGAAAGAAGACTTAGAAAAAGCTAAGAAGTACTATGATGAGCTAGGAAACTCAGCTCCAATGCTTTTCTCACATACATATGCTAAGGGGAATTTCCTTTTACAGATGAATGGCGATATGAAAGATGAAGAGTTTAATAAGTATAAAGAAGTTATGGATAAAGTAGTGAAGTAAATAGCGGCACTCGAAAGAGTGCTTTTACTATTTCTCAATACTCGAAATTATCTAACGTGGTAAAATAATAATTGGATTGGCATCCAATACCATATTACGTTGGTTCAAATCGCAGGAAGGCACCTTAGGGTGTCTTTTTTTTATAAGAAAACCCCCAAGCATTTATATACTTAGGGGCTTATCGATTGAAAGGTAAAACTGCTTACAATTCCTTAAATTAAGAACAAAGTGGGATTACTCCTAAACCAATTAATAGAGCTGCAGCAAACGCTGGAATTGGTACAGGAATCTGGATACCTTCTACAACTAAGAAGTATTGTCCACTTACTACTTGGAAACAAACTAATTGCATGGTTATTCCTCCCTTCTGTTAGGATTAATACATTATATTAAATAGTCTGTTTTTATTAATATATGCGATTTATTAATATTCAGGAGAAGTGCCTTAGATTGGCTTTCTCTTTTTTCAAAAGAACTTGCTCCATTAATGCATAAAAACATAAAGTAAATTGAATCCGTTAAAATACATGAGTTACCTCTTGTTTTATCCTCTTATCTAAAGGAGGAACTATTATGGGCTTTGGTGGAAGTTGTGGTGGTGGTGGTGGCGGCTTCGCTGGAGGATTTGCTTTACTAGTTGTATTATTTATTCTATTAATAATAGTTGGAGCTAGCTGCTTCTGCTAAACAAACTATCGGAAAAGACACTCTTATATGGGTGTCTTTTCTTTATGCATTAAAAAGCCCACCTATTTCCGTAGGTGGACTTTATCTTTATTACACAATACCAAATTATACTCTCATTTTTTCGTAAACTTTATGCAATTATACATATTTGTAAAAAATTACACTAAATAAATATTACATGTAGTAAAATATAAATTGTGGACACGTTCTATAAAGCAGATTCTCCGATTAGAAGGCGTAACACATCTCAACCATATAGATGTGGCGTTGCTTTAATCTAGCCAAACAAACGATCTCGATTCTCTTGTATTTGTACACTAACAATCTGGTAAAAATAAATGATTCTGTTTTATAGGATGTGTTTACTTAATGTCCAATACATATTATTAAAAGTAAAGTGGTTCAAGTCGGAGGAAGGCACCTTAGGGTGTCTTTTTTTATTTTCAAAAGGACCTGCTCAATTAATCCGTAAAAACATAGGGTAAAGTGAACCCGTTAAAATACATGAATGACCTTAATTTTCCCCTCCTACTCAAAGGAGAGATTAAAATGGGATTTGGTGGTAGTTGCGGTAGTTGTGGCGGTGGCTTTGCTGGAGGCTTTGCTTTATTAGTTGTACTATTTATTTTATTAATCATAGTTGGAGCTAGCTGCTTCTGCTAAACAAACTATTGGAAAAGGCACCTACATAAGGGTGCCTTTTCTTTATGAAAATCTCCACACAAGGTGCAGGAATTTTCATGCTACGAATATATAAAACTAATTATTTAATATATAATGAAGTGCGCCACGTATCTCTTGGATAATTTATTGAAGTCTTTTGATATTCAAAAGTCCCTTCTTGATGATTTGATGCGTCCCATTTATATTCCCAACCTACAATAGGATTACCACCAATTATTTGTGAACCAATACTTTTCACATCAAATCCATTCATTTTGGCAAAAGGAAACTGGCCATATCCTATTTCTTTTGTGTAAACATATAAGTAACTTCCCCCATGATCTTTAGTTGTACTAAAACTATTAGGATTAATGTATTCAACTCCACCCAATTGTGATTCTACTTTTACTACACTTAAAGAAGTTAGAGGTGCTGCTGGTCCTGCTGATGCCTCCGATGCCATTCCTAACCCAACTACCGCCGCCACCGCTAATGATGATATCCCTAATGTAACTTTTTTAAACATATAAACATCCCCTTGTTTTATAATAAGTACAAGTTTGATATTAGCAGAAATTTATAAAAATATCCCTTATTTTGAAAACGTTAACAAATTCTACTTTTTTCGATATGCAATTTAGCATATCGATTGACATACAGAATAATCCATCTACTACTTTTGATATAAAAACTATTTTCAAATTTAATACTATTAACTCACTAAATTCTCATAAAAAGACTGGTCGTCTATACAATGTTTTGGTAAAATATAGGTAACTTTTAAGAAGGAAAAGCTAATATACATCGACTAAATAATGTAAAGAAAATGTTTTATTGCATAAAAAAAGGCTCCATTGCTGGAGCGCTCAAAAAATAATATAAGTAAATGAATTAAAACAAATAACAGACAATTAAACTATATAGATAAAGCTTCAATAAATCTATATATATGCAATATTACATATAAAAATCCTATTTATTGATGCTATAATAAGCTTACTCGATGATTGTTATATTTTTTAAGTCGGAGAAAGGCCACTCAAATGAGTGTCCTTTCTTTAACAATATTCAGGTTCATATAACCCGTATAACTGTCCACCGTTTATAACAGTTCCTTTTAAATAATGCTTTATTCCCCCTTTAATCACTACCATTAATCACTACCATAGGCATATCATCTTTACTATTATAAGGAAAAGCCTTATAATCACATGTTGCGGCAATTGAATTATTACTGTTATTCAAATTATTATCAGTGTCTACAGCTGCGGATGTTCCTGTAGCACCAGACAGCATAAACCCAGTTGCTAAAGCCCCTACTACTAATTTCTTAAACATAAAAATTCCCCCTTTAATATTTTTTATAACTTGCACCTTAAATGTATCAATTTAATTGTTTTTGTAATTTGAGAACCAACAATCTGTACGGTATGGTCACAGTACCGTAGCCCACGAACCTATATGGTCTGTTGTGGGAGTGGTGATGGCACACCGCAATCTTGCACGTCAGCGATACCAGAAATGGACTTCGCCTTTGGTAGCAAGAATCCCACTGACGTTAGTCAGCTGGCCCCTTTAGGGGTGGGAGTGTCAAATGTGTTTCATTTTAAAATGTAATGTAGCCGCTACTTATCACTTCCCCACAAACCTAAAATTCCTACAATCTGACGAGCCTTAGCATTATCTATATAATAATGCATCTCTAACCCTCTTCTTTCTGCACGGAGTACGGTTCTCCTTAATTTTGATAGATGCTGTGAAACAGTAGATTGTGGGAGTCTTAATATTTCCGTTAACTGCGTAACATTACACTTTTTATGGTGCATTAATTCATTTACAATTTGTAACCGAACCGGATGTGCCATTACCTTTAAGACTTCTACATCTTCTTCGCGGATTTCAGCTAGATTTCTATCAGATACTACTGTTTTCATTTCGCATTCTCCTTTATTATTAATTTCTATTTTCCTATTATCCTTATAATTAGTACTTATAGATGATTACCATTTGTCCTGTTGAGAAAATATATTCTCTTTTTAAAACAAAAAGGTTACCTATCCTGAAAACAGTTTTTTTACTGCTTCAATGATTTGATCCCCCTAATTTTTTAACCAGACTATATTTTGTGTTGAGAGAATTATTTTGTAGTCAATTACTTGACTTTGAATGAGGCTTAACACGCTTTGCTAAGCAAAAGTAATACTTCTATCCCTTTGTTTAAAGACAGATTTAAATTCGGCATTTGCTTTCTCGTATTTCAAAATCTATAAGAAACATCTCTTCATCTCTCCTCCTACAACATATATTTTTTATTTCTCAACACCAAACAAATGGAATTTCAATCCCATTAATGGTAGTATAATGGTACCTTCAGTTGTTAAATGTCATGCCCTTTTGAAAGGCCCTGTCTGTAATGACGGGGCCTTTTAAATTCCTCCAACTAAAAAAAGCCTTTTTATTTCCTTGTTAACACCAATAGTATATATCCCTCTTTCAATCTATTAATTTCCTATTACATTCCTTCATATAGAGATGGAGGGACTTCTCGTTCACATCATAAATTATGCACCATTGCATTTGATAATCATTTCCGTTGTAACTATAATGATTACAGGATGATTTTTAATCCAAATATTCTATATGGAGGTTTTATTATGTTTAAAAAAATCATTGTGTCTTCTATGGCGCTTACTATGTTTGGTGGGGCTGCAACTATGCTAGAGACACCTACTGCTCAAGCAGCTACTTATAACTCAGCATCATCTTCTTACTTTGATGTTACACCTGAAGAAGCCGCTGCTTTCTATCAATCTCAAGACTATAAAAAATTAAAAGTATTTATGGATGACTTTGAAGCTAGAAATCCTTATACTCCTGGTGGAGGATACGCTCAAGGTAGTGTACGTATGCAAAGATTCAACGATGCTCTTAGAGATGCTAAATTAACAAATGTCTACCAAGAATTTATTAGAATCTCGTACTACAATCATTATCCAGAACCAAAATAATAGAAATGTATAAAGTATCTCTTATTAATTTAACTTTGCCCAATTATCTTATCGCCTAATTGTAAATGTATAATCCAAAATAATTATTAGAAACCACTTTTATAAGGGTGGTTTTTCTATTTTCCATGAAAATTAGCATATGAATGCTAATTTATCTCCATATAAAACATTAAATGAATTAACTGCTCTACTGTGGGAATACATCTAAAAAGTTAACTGCCATCAACTGAGCAACGTTAGCCATTTAGTTGATTTAAACACTTTACCTATACACGATAAAACAGGAGTGTGAATAATACTTTCACACTCCTTCCCTATCTTTTGGCTCAAACACATATTTTCTCTTAGTGAATTTTATATTGTCCTGATAACTGTTCTTGCGCCATACGCACTAAGCGTTTTGTAATTTCCCCACCTACTGAACCATTTGCTCTTGCTGTTGAATCCGGTCCAAGTGTAACACCAAACTCCTGAGCAATTTCATATTTCATTTGCTCAATAGCACTTGCTGCAGCTGCTATCAAGATTTCGTTCGAATTATTATTTTCGCGAATTTGCATTTCATACACACCTCCACTGATTTTAGTAATATTATGTTCCGTTTATAATAAAATATACGAATAATTTCCAAAACAAAAAAAGACACCTTAAGATGCCTTTTTTCAATATGTCCATGTAACGCTTAATTTATTTTTACTTGTTAAAGCAAGTAAAGAACCCACTGAAGTACTTTCCTCCTCATGATATACAGTTACTACAGTGTTCTCCACTTTAATCATAGTTCTAAGATTTGTACTTTTATAGTTCTAGAATTCCCATAACTTCTTTCGTAAATAGTTTAAAGTCCTTTAGATGTTTTTCAATAATTTGGCGAACAATATCTAAGTTTACACTTTGATAATCATGAACAGCAATATTTCGAAACCCAACCATTGCTTTTAACTTACTTGCCAGTTCGGTACTAAGTAGATCTGCATCAACCAACAAATCAAATGCCTCTCTACTAGATTGAGGTAGTCCCAACTTCTTTCCTGCAACAATATGCATTGCTAAATCAATACTTGCTTCGCATGCTCTTTGAATATTTAATATTATAGAATCTTGCTTTGTATAATCCTCTAAATTATCAGGGTTATTTCCATATACCTCTTGAATTCTTTTTATACAACGCTCTATTGTAGAAATTTTATTCAAAATAACTTCATTCTTCATATATAGAACCTCTTTTCTTTATATCCTCAAATACGATTTTGCGTTCCTCATTCAATTTTGAATACATTTTTAAAGTTTTTATTTCAAAAATTGTTTTTCGCTCTTCATCCGAACAAAATATTGTCTTTCCTGTATGTATAATTTGAGCTTGGAAAACTGTAGAAGCTTCTGATAAATCAACTAAATCAACATCTCTATGAACAATATCCGCTAACTCCTGTGCTAATAAAAAACGTTCATAATTCCCTAATTTTATGTCACTTAAATAAGCTATATCAATGTCACTATCATCTCGTTCTCTGTCCTCTGCTATGGATCCAAATACAATTATCCAATAGGGATTCACAGTCTCTTGTAATTTTTCTATAATAGCTGTAATCATGCTTTGAAAAATCATTTAATTTCCCCCTCCTTATTGTACTTGAATTTTATTATATCATAACCATTATATAACCTTTTCAGCTACGCAGTATAATACATTAAGAATATTAAATTGCCCTCCTTCTTAAATCTTCTTAAACGGCTTGTATATTTTGTAAATAAATTCAATTTAACGCTTTATTTGTTAAAGCAATTAAAATATCCCCAGAAGTACCTTCCTCATATAGTTAAAAGTACAACAGATAGGCTCTTATGCTATTACACATAAGAGCCTGTCTCACTAGTATTATAAACAACTACTTATATAAGATTCTTTCATACTAAATAAAAGGTATTTCTACAATTATTCTGGGAAAATGAAGTTAGAGTTCCCTTCACTATTAGCGGAATCCTCTTTCGGGAATGTAATAGTAGTTCCTTCATTCCCTTTATTTATTTCTTGTTCCTCTGGGAATACAATGGAAGAATCATTGCTTAAGTTTGGTGAAAAGCCAAGTTTAGATACAATGGCTTTTAAATCAGGTAAAACACCAATTTTATCAGAGGCTGGATCATTGGATTTCGTTCCTGTACTAGGATCACTTAAAATATCTCTAAGCTGGCTTGGTGTATATACTTTTCCCAGATTAGTTTTTGTAATTCCTTGAATTGATGCAGCAGCACCAGCAATGATAGGTGATGCACTAGATGTTCCACTAAAGCTAGAAGTATATAGATTTATCATAAATTCACGTGGTTTAGCATCTGTTGTATCCACTGCATTCCCCCATCCATATACATCTACCCTACTACCATAATTAGAGAAATATGAACGTTTATGAGGGACCCTTGCAGAAGCTGCTCCAACCATAATCGCCCCTGAATCTTTGAAATCAGGACTATTACGATTTAAAACTTGTTTACCATTACGGTCTCTAAATTGATCCAAGTCATTTCCGCCGTTTGCACCTGCTTCAATAATAATAATTCCCTTATTTGCTCCCATACGAATTGCATCAAATATATCCGGTTTTACTTCTACAGGAAGATAATTCTTATCTCCATATCCTTCATAAGTTGCTTGAGCTTCTAATAAAAGAATATCTCCAGCTTGCATATTGTTAACCGCACTTAATATAGCATCAGCTGTATTATACATACCGTTGTCTCTAATCTGAGATACAACCTTTACCTTAGCTTTTGGTGCAATCCCAATTCCACCTATTTTATTATCTTCTGCAGAAACAATTCCTAAGACTGAGGTACCATGATCATGGTGTTCACTCTTGTTCTGTCCGGACATCAATTCGATCTTCTGATTCACTAAATCTTCATGACTAAATAACCAGCCATACTCCATATCTACAAAAGTTGTTCCTTTTCCATCTCCACCTTTTATACTCCAGGCATAAGGTGCATTGATTCCTAATGGTGCTGGTTCAAGGTAACCTTGCCTTGTAAGTCTAGGTTCATCATATGGATTAACTGATAAATTGGATAAACGCTCTTCAGGTGGAGCTTCTTCTTCCTGTAAATATGCCGTTTCAACAAGAGATGATTTCTCAAATTGTACAAGCAATGCTTGTACATCAATATCACCTTGGGTTTCTACAATATAATAGTTTAGCAAATTAGAAGAAATATGATCAGAGTCTTTTATTTCTTTACCTAGATTTTTAATTTCTTTAGGATTTAAAGAACTAAAAAGTCGATTTATAGTTACATTTTGATATTTGGCTAAAATTCCATTTAATTCAGGGTCTTGTTTTTCTTCTTTAATGAATTTTTCTATCCCATCCTGATATGGCAAATTTGCTTCATTTTTAAATTTCAAAATTAATTGTTTAGTAACTTGCTTATGTACAATAGAATTCAATTGCTTATTTGAATAATCGTAACTAGCTGCGTAGGCAACTTCTGATTTTTCACTTGGGAGTAGTCCGCCCACCCCATTAAATGCTGTTAATGCAATTGAAGAAACTAGAATTCCCTTAAAAATTTTCAAATCGTGCACCTCTTTTAATTTATATATGATTATAAAAAACTATAGATTACCTAACTTCTTTTTTATACAAGCGTCTTATATTTAGGGTTATATTTTCAACTCCATTCATTTTTTTATATTCACTTATATATCATTAATACAACTAGTTCATGCCATCAAATCTATTACTTTAGTCGCATAGCTGTAACCAGTATAGTTACAACCTTGATAAATAGTCAACCTTATTTTTTATGCAATTTCGCATTTTAACGAATTCCTCGAAAGAATTCTCCTTCCTCAAGCGCATGAAGGGCGTAGCCCAGCGGTAGGTGGGAGATGAATTTCGGTTTGGCGTAGCCAAAAGGCTTTGCTTTTTATTTTGCCTCTGATATAATCAGTCTTATAAAGCGAAAAGGTTGGTATATTAATGAAATTAGACAGCAATAATCATTCAGTGTTCTTATTGTATTATCATCTTGTGTTGGTCGTAAAATACAGAAGAAATGTGTTTGATGATGATATGTCAGATTATGCAAAAGACATGTTTATCAGGTTATCCGAGAATTACAACATAACACTGGTAGAGTGGAATCATGATGTAGACCATGTTCATATTTTGTTCAAGGCACATCCGAATACAGAAATGACAAAATTCATCAATGCTTATAAGAGTGCAAGTTCTCGACTAATCAAGAGAGACTTTCCACAAGTGAAAACGAAACTTTGGAAAGAGATGTTTTGGTCAAGAAGTTTTTGCTTACTAACTACTGGTGGTTCGCCAATAGATGTAGTAAAGAAATATATTGAAAATCAAGATGAAAAGTGAGGTGAAATGATATGACAAAGCATAATAAAGCATATAAATTCCGTTTGTATCCAACAGAAGAACAAGCATATCTTATGCGTAAAACCTTCGGTTGTGTACGTTTCGTGTATAATAGAATGTTAGCAGAACGGAAAGAAGCGTACGAAAAATACAAAGATGATAAGGAACAACTAAGGAAACAAAAGCCTCCAACTCCCGCGAAATATAAAGCAGAATTTGAGTGGTTAAAAGAAGTTGACTCATTAGCTCTGGCAAATGCTCAACTACACTTGCAAACTGCCTATAAGAATTTCTTTAGTGGTCAAAATGACTTCCCAACATTCAAAAGTAAAAAAGACAGAAAGTCTTATACAACGAATGTAGTAAACGGAAATATTATGTTGCTTAATAGTCATATCAAATTGCCAAAACTGAAAATGGTACGTATCAAACAGCATAGAGAGATACCACAAGATTATATGATCAAGTCATGTACGATTTCTATGACACCTACTGGTAAATACTATGTGTCCATCTTGACTGAATACGAAAAAGAGATTGTACAAAAAGAAGTAGAAACAGTTGTTGGATTAGACTTTGCGATGGATGGATTATATGTTAGTTCTGAGGGTGAGAAAGCCAATTATCCTAAGTTCTATCGTAACATGTTAGACCGATTAGCAAAGGCACAACGAGTATTAGCAAGACGCAATAAAGGGTCTGGGCGTTGGAATAAACAACGTATTCGTGTAGCTAAGTTACATGAGAAAGTAGCTAACCAACGTAAGGATTTCCTTCATCATGAGTCTAAAGAGTTGGCTACTCATTTTGATGTTGTAGCTATTGAAGACCTAAACATGAAAGGAATGTCGCAAGCACTTCATTTTGGAAAAAGTGTCGCTGATAATGGGTGGGGTATATTCATTTCTTTCTTAGCTTATAAACTAAACGAACAAGGAAAACAACTTGTGAAAATAGACAAATGGTTTCCTTCCACAAAAACATGTAGCAGTTGTGGAAATGTAAAAAATATGTCATTGTCTGAACGAGTATATTCTTGTATATGCGGTGTAAATCTCGATAGAGATTATAACGCAGCTATCAATATCAAAATGAAGCAATACGTCTATTAGTGTTAGCGTAAATAGCAATAAAATAACCTTTGGAACAAGGGAGTTAGCTCGGCTGTCTTAGGACGAATTCGTTAGCTATCAAAAGTAACGACTAACCGAGAAGCCCCCACTTCAAACAGTCCGTTAGGACGTTAAGTGGCGGGTAGTTCACAGAGTGTATACTTCTATCAACTTACTCCTAATTATTTTAATTTGAGTCTTATTCTCCTCATATTAAACCGATCTCTTATTTAAGTATAAAACCTTTACATTTTAAGAGAAGTTGGGCTTCTATCATTTTAAGTAATTGCATATATGTAATTAAAGGCATATAAGGGGGATTGAAAAATGGTAATTTCAAGACAAGATTCCTGGACTAACGATAACGATTCACTTCTCGCAACAATAGTACTTCAAAATATTCGTGACGGTGGAACACAATTAGCTGCATTTAAAGAGGTAGCTAAGCAATTAGCTAGGACACCTGCTGCTTGCGGATTTCGTTGGAACTCATGCGTACGAAAACAATACGAAGAAGAAATACAACAGGCTAAACAAAATCAAAAAACTGGAAATAACAAGTCCCCCATCCAACAAACAAAAGAAACAAGCTCTTTATCTATTACATTAGATGACATTATTATCTTTCTACAAAATTATAAAGAAGTGAATGAATTGACAAATTTACAAAAGCAAATTGAATATTTAGAAGCAGAGAATCAAACCCTTCTACAACGTTTAACTATGTATGAAGAAGAGTATCATATGCTACTTAATCATATTGATAAGACAAGAAATCTGATTGTAGTCGACTAAGAAGAATCAAATTAATTTTTATCGTATTAAAACCGTAGCCTGTCAAAGTTACTATGTATGAATTAATTTCAATACATTATAAATGATAATAAGCAAAGCGCACGTTTATTGTTAATAAACGTGCGCTTTACTTAATTCATAAAATAGAAATTTTTTTCAACTTGATAACACTTTTAAAATTAAGATGTTTGTTTTATAGGTATCTGTTTACTTCTATTCTCAACAAGTTTATCTAATAATAAGTAAACAAATCCAGACATAACACATCCCACACCTAAGATTGTAAATAATATATGCCCTAGAAGATGCTCCAGTAACAAACCGCCTAAAAGAGGCCCTAATATATTACCTGTAATCCACTGCAGATTAGCGGCTCCCATATAAGTACCCCTCAAATGTTCTGGAGCTAAATTAGCAACGAAAGTCATTTGGACAGGTGACATAATCATTTCTCCTAAAGTATAAACTGTATAAGCTATTAATAATGAAACTAAAATAACTAAATCGTTTGTGTTTATTACTTGAAACCACTTTGGTAACCATCCTATTGCCAAAAGACCAATACCAAAAAGAATTGCGCCATATAGCATTGATTTCCCAATCGATTTGTGAGTTAACCATTTTGAAATGGGAAATTGAAAAAAAACAACTAATAGGCCATTTAACGTCATTAAATATGGAAATGGATTACTATTTCCAAAAATCATTGTCTTCTCATTACTAAAATGAAGCGGTAACATACCTTCCGATTGCGAGAATCCCATAAATATAATGATTCCTGTAACTATATAGAAAAGTAAGATCCTATCCCTTATAACAACTCTTAATGTGGATCTTATTGAATTTTCAGGTGTTTCTTCATGTATCATGACATTTTTAGGTTTTGTTTCCTTTAAAAACAGTACCATTAATATTGTATAAAACAGCATGGTTCCAGAAGTAATCAAAAAGATGACATCTTTTGATACAACTACAACTGCTGCGCCAATTATAGGACCTATCGCTGCTCCTATATTATGAGCCATTCTAAGTAATCCATATGCCTCAGTTCTTTTTTCTGGTTCTGTTACATCCGTAACCATTGCAGATGCGGCTGGTTCAAAAAAAGAGTTACATAACCCTAAACCGATAGATAAGATTGCATATGCTATAAAACCATCTATGAACAAAAAAAACAGCATTAATAACCCATTACTAGCCATAGAGAGTACCATAGTTGGTTTCCGGCCATAAGTATCTGCTATATGTCCTCCAATTAACGAGCCTATACTTGCTGCAATTGGAGATAAAGCTATGATCACACCTACCTCAAGCAAAGAATCTACTTTATCCTTTAAATATAATGCGAAAAATGGCATTAACATCATCATTGCAATACCATTTAAAGCTTCTCCAATAAAGCGAATCCATACATTAAGGTCCATCCCCTTGAACTCTTTCCATGTACTTCTCATATATATCTCACCTATGCTCACTGTATATTTTTTATTACGTAAAGAGCTTTATAACACTTTTACCAAAATCTAAATTTAGCAAAATAAGCTACCAATTCATAAAAATACTTATCTTTTGATAAAATAATATAAACTCGTACCAATAATCTCCAGTGCATCTTGCATACGTTGAGCCGAGATGTTCTCTAAAACGGTATCTTGAGGTGTATGGAAAACCCTTTCAACATAATAAATAAGAGGATCCCACCTCTCTACATCCATCCATATAAATAAAGCAGAGGGAATTCCAGCTTGATTAAATGGTACATGATCACTAGAATCAAACTTTCCAGTTAACACAACCGATTTCCTCAATTCTTTACTAGTAGCTACAGCAGTATTTGTCACTTCATTTTGAGAGCCATCTAACGTCATTGCATATAAGTCCTTAGCCTTATGATAACTTGTTGCAATCATATCTGCATTAAACACTCCTCGGATACGAGTTTTGTCTTTAACAGATAACTGATTAACATAATGATAAGCTCCTAAAGATTCATTTTCTTCCGCTCCAAAAGCAATAAATTGAATTTCTTTATTAGTCTCTATATCCTTAAAATTGTAAGCCAACTCTAATAAAAGCCCCACTCCAGAAGCATTATCGTTTGCTCCAGGTGCCCCAATAACACTATCATAATGAGCACTCATTATTGTTACTTCCTCATCACCTGTCGTATGTTTAGGCTTTTTTTTCGCAATAACATTTGATGAGCGTAAATTTACTTCTTGCTTTGCCTTTAAACTGACTACATTGTGATTATGTAATAATCTTTCTTTCATTCTAATCCCCTGATTATAGGCAAGCCCAAATACAGGTATCGATTGTTTCTTTTTTAAAACTGGATTAAAAGCTTCTCCATAGTTCCCTCTATCCCCAATCGTACTATATAACAAAACACCCTTTGCTCCCTTTATTGCTACATGCTCAACCTGTTCATTATATTTTTCAATAGTATCGGCCTGTTCTAATAATACTATCTTCCCATGGATCGACTCAGATAAACTATTAATATTGGTTTCTTTTCCTATAAAAACTACCGAGCCAACCACTGGATTTGTAGATATAAATGCATTAGATGCTGCCCCAACCTGCCAATCTTTTTCCCCATACATACTAAAAGAAATACTTCCAATATATTGATCAGGTACAGGGAATGCTTGATACTCAACCTCATATCCTAATTTCTGCAATGTATCTCCAATGTATTTAGCTGCTCTATGTTCTTGCATAGTCCCACTTGGCCGTGGACCAATTTTTTCAGAAAGAAAACGTATATGCTCAATGGCACGATTAGCACGAACTTGTTCTGTCACAGGAGAATACAGATTATTATTAACCATAGCATTTACTTTTACTGGTTCTCCATATGGATTACTAAAAAAGAAAAGAAATAGAATTCCAAAACTTACAATGTTTTTTTTGATAATAGTTAATTTTTTCATTTGTCCTCCCTTTTATTAGGAAACATTAATAGTAAAACCCTCCCTCCTAACATACTTACTTAGAAGAAAAGGTTCATTAAAATCATCTCTAACTCAAATTACTTGTTATGATATTAAAGCAGTAACTCTTTTTATATCTTTAAAAAATTCGAGTTTGCTTGTATGCCAGTAATATTCTTTTGGAACCAATTAAGAGTCTCCCATGATTTCACTCTATTTGTGTAATCCGTCTCCTGTACTTCGAATACAATTCCTATATTTCTACTTGAAACTTGATTATTTACTTTTAATAAAGTTTCATGTAATAAATTTTCATTAATAGAACCATTAGTCGGACTTTCTCCCTCAAAGCAGCGTACCTCACTATAAGGAATCGTCAAATGTTTAAAAGAACTAAAATGTAAATGTTTGATATGATCCATTAAATTTATATACTTATGAAAGTCTTTATACTCTATTTCCTCTTGTCTTAATAATTTAGAAATACCTAGACGTGTAAGATAAGTGATAGACCAATGGCATATATCCCACGTTATTCCAACATTAGATAAATCTAAATTTACCAAGTCATTAAAATCTTCTGGGTATACAAATATAGGATCAAAGTCATCACCTAAGTTTCCAATGATGGGTAAGTTTTCAACACCTATCCATATATTGGTTCCTTTTATTTCCTCATCTATCATTTTAAAGAACTCTATAATTCTTTTTCTATTATCAATAAGATTATACTTTTGAAATTCTGCTATGTTCATAAATTGATTAGCATGAACTGTTATACCTGCTGCGTTATATTTTATAGCAAGATTAATAAACTCATATAACTGTTTTTTTATAAATTCACTATTTAAATAGTCTGCATTATCAGTTGGAAAATGCAAGGTTAATAAAGATGGATTAAGTGTTTGAACAAAAGAAAGTACATCTGAAAACTTTGTTGTATATGACTTATCATGTAAAGATTCTCCATCAAAAATATTTGCTTCTAATCCATAACCTTGTTCAACCCATTTTAAATCAATTTGTTTGCTATCTAATCCAAAGAATGGTACCTGTGGTATTAACATATTCTCTTCACCTACCATGTTCCTCTTACTAACATAAATGCTTCAGCCGCTTTATATCCTGACTTTGCTCCCCATACAAAAGCATTGTGCTTCATTGCTTCTATTGAACGTGGGTGAGGAAATTCCCTTAACTCCGATTCATAATGTTTCATCGCATTTAATTTTGCCTCCAAATGTTCTTCAATATTTACGAAATAATTAGGAAGAAACTTATCTTTCTCATTATAATTCCACTCAGTAGAAGATAAGGTTTCATATGCAAATACCCATTTAATATTACTATTTGGTAGAGGTCGTGTAGCTGTCATCACTGCTCTATAAACAACAGTATGATCGATATTTATATCTCCACCATATTGAGTATAAATAATCGTAGGGTTTATTTTATTAATGTGCTCTTCAATTTCTTTTACAACATCTAGTAATGGCAATGTATCAAGACGATTATCAGGAAAATCTAACCTCGTAAAACTTGCTACACCAAGTGTCGTACATGCCCCCTCCGTTTCTTTATAAGACAGGCTCTTAACCTCTAAATCTAGTTCTCTGTATTCTTTAGATCTCGAAGATTTCCCCTCTGCAAGGATTACAACATGTACATCATCACCTTGTTCCACGTGTTTTGCTATTGTTCCACCAACACCAATAATTTCATCATCCGGGTGTGCAGCAAATACAAGTACATTCATATGATTTTAAACTCCTTTAATAAATTTTTCTGTTTCCTCTGGACCACAATTTAATAAAACATCTAGCATAGATAAATGCGGTATAAACTCTCCAAATAACTGTGGGTAAGAATACTCTCTTATCCTTTGGTATATGATTTCTATATTTTCATGCTCAAAATCACTTTCTATTAAATAATCTTGACCTAAACTTCCAGAATAATAAGTATTGGCATTAAACTTTTGACAAAGCTCTAATACAAAATCACTTTTTTTCCCTGTAATCCCCTCTAGCTCTGATGCATAATATAATTCCGTATCAATATTTAATTCTTGAATAATAAAATGAATAAAGTTCATATTCATACTATTTAGATTATCCCATTTTTCTGAATAAAAATTTTCTAGATAATCCTTGTATACATTGAAATAGGGCGCATTAGAGTAATTAATTCTTATTGTCTTCCAATGCTTTCGCTCCCAATCTTGTGTATTGTCTATCTTTAACTTATTCAATGGGATTTCTTTATAATTTTTCATTTGCATCGGAACCGTTAACCAGGATACTCCTTGGGAAGTTTTAATACGATTTCTATTTAAAAAACCTTTCTTTTCAAATTGTGCTATATCATGAAATACAAACACATCCGATTTATGAATTTTTTCAAAAAAACCATACCAAGGTAAATAACTTGGTTGGTGGCCACTAATAATCATAGTTTAAATCCTCTCTTTTAAACAAAAACATTTTTTCAAAACTGCTCCCCAGTATATCTTTGGTCTAGCAATTCCTTTATTATGCGAATATCCTAAATCCGCATACTTTAATTTATTATGAATTGCTAATTCAAACGCATCATTTAGTAGCAAATATGAAGATTGTGAATTTTTCCCTATGGTATTATTAATATTGATCCAGTAATATAAAACTTGTTTATCCATTATAAAAATGCT
This sequence comes from Bacillus sp. TH19, assembly GCF_016651075.1. Taxonomy (NCBI): domain Bacteria; kingdom Bacillati; phylum Bacillota; class Bacilli; order Caryophanales; family Bacillaceae; genus Bacillus; species Bacillus sp. TH19. The sequence continues at coordinate 259,389 of NZ_JAEKEO010000001.1, forward strand.
GGAACTAATTAGTTCTTCTTCTAAGAATGCCCCTAAGAAAAGTATTTTTTCTTGTAAGTTAAGAAATAAATGATTAAAAAACTCTCTACTAAATGAGTAACTCGCTCCTATACTGTTATTATGTTCCTGATATAAATTGTAAAATTCATCTAATTCCTCAGAAGCTATAGGCCGAATTTCAACATTTTGTTTACGTGCATATCTTACACTTGTCCTAGCTTTTCCAGAACACGACGTCCATAAATCCTCAAACCTATTTGGTAGGTCTAACATATAAGTTTCTTTATAATCCCACTTTTCATTACTATAACTTTGAAAAGGATTTATCGTTATAGGTAATAAAAGTTTTTGAATTTTATTTTCAAACTTTCTATTTATTATTGATTCATAAAATGAAAAATCTATTTTATCTTGGCCAATTATTATTGGGCCTCCATAACCAATTAAACTTCCTAGCAGTCTACCATCCTGTACATACATAGGAGATAAAACTACTGTATCTCTTGTTTCTATTAGTACTGGAAAAAATTGAACACCAGGTAATAATTCCATTAATTTTCCCCATTCATAACAATGAAATACAGAACCATTGTATTCTTCCATACAGGCATCCCAATATTGGGCATCAGTACATATTTCAATTTCCATATAATCACCTTTTATTTCTTTTTCTCTAAATATATTAGAATTTGACTACATATATACTTAAGGTCTTTATTCCCTAAAGGATATTTAAAAGGTATTGATAATACTCTTGGCCATAAAAAATCTATATTTTCTGACTCGGTAGCGTACTTCGAAAAAATAGGAATTTCACTCAAAGGTAGATAGTTCCAACAAGTTTGTATTCCTTTTTCCGCCAAATATACGGAACACTCATACCTATCAGAGGGTTCTTTGAAAATAATAGTGAAATAGTTCAAATAAACATTCTGAGCTGAAAATATAATCTTTACCCCGTACTTTTCTTCAATTGATTGCAGCATCGTATAACACAAACTGGCATTACATATATTAATTTCTAAAATCTTTTTCGTTCTCTTTAAGTGTTTATCAATTAACAATGAGCGTAATGTGGACATTGTTTTTGGATATATAACTTCCGTTTCCTCTGGCAAAGAATCCAATTTGCTATCATTATAAGAAGGAAGAATCCCTGACTTTTCCCAATAATCAGTAAATAAACTCAGTAGCCTACTCTTCTTAATTCTTAAAGCTAATTGCGTTTTCAGGTGGTTTTTATAATCTAAAAGCACTTCTTCTTTCTTTTCTTCATCCATATCACACGAGTCATTTACCGTACGATTAAGAATTAATGCTCCTCCCCCTATACTTGGGATGGGTTTAGTTCCCCCAAAACTTAAAATTCCAATGTCACCTAAACTACCAATTAATTTTTCGTTTTGATAAGAGAACATTGCTTGTGCTGCATCATCAATTATATAAATATCATTGTCTCTGGCCCAATTAATAACCTCTAAATCTTCATGACATCCATACACATGTGTAAGAATAATTGCTCTTGTATTTTCATTTGAGTATTTTTTTATTTTATTAAGAGAAAGTGAGTAATCAGTAGTCAAATCAATTAATACAGGTTTTGCTCCTACTGTTAATACAGCCTCTATTACATTAGGACAATTAAAATTTGATAAAATTACTTCATCCTCTTTTTTTATCTTTAGATACTTTAACCCTGCTACTAATGCCGACGAACCACTATTAGTTAATATAATTTCGGAATTAGGGTAGAGAGTTTGTAAACTCTCTTTTAGATTAGAATGATTGGATCTATATATACTTTTCAAAAAATATATATGATCAAATATACTCCAAAAAGAAGGATATATTGGATACTTAATTTTTTTTGGGTTTTTAGGATATAGATACTGTGTTTCCATATTTCTCCTCTATTATTATCTCTAACCCTTTATTTAATGAAATAACTGGTTGATAGTTTAATAATAATTGAGCTTTTTCTATCGAAGGGATTCTTCTGAATATTTCTATGTTAGAATCTCTTACTCCCTCATCTCCTAAATTAAGAAATTCAATTTCACTTTTGTTTCCCATTAACTCATTGATTTTTCCCGCTAATTCCTCCATAGATATAGGCTTGTTATTTCCTATATTAAAATCAGCAAAATTCTCTCCTTCATATTCAAATGCTAATATAGTTCCGTTAACAATATCGCTAATATAACTAAAGCATCTAATTTGCTGTCCGTCCCCATAAATAGTAATATTTTCGCCGTTATGAGTTTGTTTTAAAAACTTAGAAATCACAAAGTTATCATTTTGTTGTGAACCGTATACATTAAAATAACGTACCACTCTGACTTTAAAACTATTATTAGCATATTCTTTCAAAAAATCTTCTGACATTAATTTGGCTTTTCCATAAGCTGATTTGGGAATTTTGACATCATTTTCTTTAAACGGAACACTCACACCATCCCCATACACCTCGGAACTAGAAGAAAATAATAACTTATCTATTCCATTTTCTATACAAACTTCTACAATATTTTTCGTGCCTTCAAAATTCACCCTGACTACATCTTCTTCATTTGAACGGCAATTATCAACACCTACTAATGCAGCTAAATGTATGACCCCATCCACATTAATAAGCTTTTCTCTTAATGTCGCAATATCTAAGATATCAATTTCTTCAAAAGGAACATCAATACTTGGTTTAAATTTATCAAATATAATTACTTCATAACCTCTTGCTATTAACTCCTTTGTAACATGTTTACCAATAAATCCACCGCCACCAATAACTCCTATCTTCATAAATATTTACCTCCCTACCTTTAATTGGTATAAACTTTTTAAAGATGTAACGATATGTTCAACCTCATTTTCTGTAAGTGCACTATACAATGGTAATGAAATAATTTGATCAAATACTTCTTCTGTTTTGGGTAAATGTACATTAAATCTCTCTTGATAATATGGATGCATATGAACGGGAATAAAGTGAACACTCAGCCCAATATTTCTCTTTTTCATTTCTTGAATCATCTGATCTCTACTGATAGGAGAATTAGGATTAATCTTTATAACAAATAAATGCCATGCATGTTTTATACTTGGATTGTTTACATAGTTAGGTAATGTTATATACTCTTGGATTTCTTTTAATTCTTCCTGGTATATTTCCGCTATTCTCTTTCGTTTTTCAATCATTTCATCAGCTCTTTTTAACTGACTAATACCTAAGCTAGCTTGTAAATCCATCATGTTATACTTAAATCCAGGTAATAGAACATCATAACGCCAACTTCCTTTTTCGCCATAACGATTCCATGCATTCTTGGTGATGCCATGCCAACCATATAATCTAGCTTTTTCAGCAATCTCCTCATTTTTAGTGACTAACGCTCCACCTTCACCTGTTGTTATATTTTTAGTAGCATAAAAACTAAAACAAATAATATCTCCATGTGTACCAATCAAAGTATCATCATACTTAGTTCCTAATGCATGAGCCGCATCCTCTATCAGAAATAACCCGTGTTCTTTACATATCTTTTGAAGTTCTTTTAATTTGGCTGGGTATCCAGCAAAATGAACTGCAATAATGGCTTTAGTTTTTTTAGTGATTTTTCTTTTAACATCATGGAGGTCAAGACATAAATCCTCTTCATCTATGTCTACAAATACTGGTTTTGCACCTACATGCATAATAACGTTTACACTTGAACAAAAAGTAAAACTTGGAACTATTACTTCATCTTCTAATCCAATCCCCAAAGACAATAACGCTAAATGTAACGCCGCAGTCCCTGAATTGCAACTTACTACATGTTCAGTATTTAGATATTCTTTTAAATTCTCTTCAAACTCTATCACTTTTGGCCCCTTTGAAAGCCATCCAGACTTAAGAGCACGAATAACTCCCTCAACATCTTCATCATTTATTTCTGGTCGATAAAAAGGAATAAATTCTACCATATAATCACCTACAAACATATAATATTTTTTTTATATATTGATTCATCTTTAAATATGTTTCTTGTATCTAAAATTAAGCAATTTGCCTCATTGAACAAATTAAAATTAATACAATCATGATCCGTATGAACAATAATTAAATGGTATTTATTTAATGCATTCATAGTTAAATCGATAGATTTTTTCACATTATGATTGTCCACAATTAGATCCTCAATAAATGGATCATGGTAATCGACGTTATACCCTTCTAGCATTAAACCATTCATAATATCCAAAGCTGACGATTCTCTAGCATCATTAACATTTTTCTTATATGCTACGCCAATCATAAGAACATTCTTTCCATCTTCATCTTGTAGTAACTGTAATGCCCTTTTAATAATATAATTTGGCATGTTTTCGTTAATTTCTTGTGCTACATCAATCATTCTTGTTGCCAAATCTTTATTATTTGCAATCCACTTAAAATATATAGGATCAATTGGAATACAATGTCCTCCTACACCAGGACCTGGATAGAATTTTTGAAATCCAAACGGCTTAGTCCCAGAAGCATCAATTACTTCCCAAATATTAATGTTTAATTCATTACATATTTGTGTCATTTCATTAATAAATGCAATATTTATAAAACGGTAAGTGTTTTCTAATAACTTCGCTGTCTCTGCCACTTCTGGACTACTGACCTTATGGATCCCATTAATTAGGTTACTGTAAAAGGCTGCAGCACAATCTGTACAATTAGACGTAACTCCACCTACAATTTTAATAATATCTTGGATTGAAAATGATTTATTCGCAGGGTCAATCCTCTCTGGAGAGTACGCTACAAAAATATCTGTACCAATTTCAAAATTGGTTTCATGTTCTAATTTATATAAAATCTCTTCTCTTGTTGTACCTGGATAAGTAGTACTTTCTAGAATGACTAATGTACCCTTTCTAATGTACTTGACTATTTCATTAGCTGCTGAATGAATATATGTTAAATCTGGTTGTTTACTATCTTTTTCTAAAGGAGTAGGAACACATATAACGACAACATCACATCCATTTATATATTTCATTTCTGTACTAATAAAAAACCTATTTGTATGTAAAGCATCTTGGATTTCGGTATCCTGTATATCACTGATATAACTTGTTCCACATTCTAATTTTTCTATTTTAGCTGTGCTTTTATCGAATCCTCTTACCTCATAACCTGCTTCTAAACATTTAAGAGCCGATGGTAGTCCAACATATCCCAGACCAATATATCCAATACACGCACTTTTATTCACAATTTTTTCAACTAATGATTTTTTAATTTCATTATTTAATGCAGTGACCATTACTTATCACTTCCCCAGAAATTTAATATCAAAATTTTTACCAGTAATTGATAATTGCGCGTTATGAAAGCCCATAGATGCACGTAAATTATTAAACAATGGAACAAACTAAATTATTAACACTATCATTCCTCCTAATAAGATACATATTTAAATTCACAAAAAAAACCCTAGAATTTCGAGGTATTTTTTTATATCTATAATGTTCACATGTTATTTTATGGGATTCAATCAATTTTTTTCTTTTTTTCACTTTCTCAATATAGAAAAAAATTTGTTATCATAAAAATAATAATCTACAAAACCTTATATTTTTATATTATAAAAATGACGTGATACTTGTTATAGCTGCATTTTTTTAATCCCCCCAAAAAAAAGAAAGAATTTTCCTTCTTTTAATTCGAAAGATATAACTCATCAATTTGTTAATAAGAGTATTCAATTATTATTAACTGTAATATTTTTTACTGTTTTTACTTTTTATTGAAATTAATAGAGAAACATCTATCTGAATAATAAAAAACATTTTGAAATATTTTTAAATTCAAACCATAAATGATATACCTTTTCTAAAAATAACTTTGCAATAAAAGAATTTACAATTCAATTCAGGCCTTCTCACATACTTCATTTTTTAATGAAGCGTTAAGGTTTACATTATTCAAAAAAAAATCGTAACATCTCATCAATCAACTGAGAGTTACGATTTTTGATATATGATTACTTTTTAATTTTTTTATAAATATTGCGTTAACCTAATCATATCTATACACTGAATACCATTTTCATATATTTCATCTTCATAATTGCGTAAGAAAAAATTCCTATCCACATTTGTTATTCTAAACCCACATTTTTGATAAAGGCCTAATTGCATTAAGCTAGAATTTCCCGTCCCTATTTCTATGGTTTTATATTTCTCTTTTTTAGCATAGTCTATAGCAAACCCAAGCAAATATTTCCCATATCCTTTTCCCTGTTCTTTTTCAGAAACTGCTATATTTATAATCTCAATTGTTTCAGGACGAGTAGGAATTAAAATCATAATCCCCACAGTAATAGTATCCTTTTTTAAAACAAAACAGTCCCCTTGTTTAAGGTATCCATTAACTACTTCTGATGAAGGATCAGCTAGTAATAATAACTCCATTTCTTCTTTACCAATGCTTGTACTTTTTTCAATACTAATTTCATCCCAATTATTTAATTTCATTTTCAATACTCCCCCTTTTAACTAATATATTAAATGAATTCATTCTCACAAAACAATATCAACAGTTATTTTAAAATGCAGTAGTTGGTTCCTATCATCTATTATTCTAAATAAAATACACATACATAATGTATGTGTATTTTCATTTTCGTTATTTCTTAATAAAAAAGTAGTTTTTAGGCTACGTTACATCTTCTCTAATATTTCTTGTCTTTCACACCATTTTGTTAACTTTTCTAATGCTTTTTTAGACAAGCGTTTTGTTTTATAATTACAAAATCTAGACAGCGTAGATGGCGAAATACTAACTTCATCTGCTATTTCACGAATACTTACATTTTTTTCATTATGCACTTTCAGTATTTGATCCCGAATTTTCTTCTCTCTTTGTTCGACTGGTTCCACAGTCTCCCTAACCTCTTCAACAACTGTTACTACAGGTAATTGCTCTTGTGGTTCCTCTATAAATTTCTTTCCTATTCCACTATCCATTGACTGTAGCATTTCCTCAGGTGGTAAAATAGTTATCCCTAAGTTAGCGTAATAATTTTTAAACCAGTTACGTTTCCCAATTTGTTGTTCATCAAGCGGGTCACTATACTCCCAATGAGAGATTACTTTTTCATTTTCTAAATCCATTAAAACATTCTCTAGCTGTTCTCTAATACGATTCGGCTTCCAATCTTTTGGAATATCCATTACTGCTAGTAGCCCCTTATCCCCTCCTATGGAATAGGGCTTTTTCAATGATGAATACATTTGTCTAATTCTCCATTGCCATGTTAAGTATCGAATTAACCTTTTATGATATTTATGTCTATAACTATTGTATTCAAGGGCCTTTTTAGACAATAATGCTGTTGTATTATTTGATCCGTATAAATAATTCGTTAAAAAACTACCTGGCTTAATACGACAAGATTCAATCCCCATATATTCGTTTGTAACACTATGTCTCCACAATACAACCGAATCTAAAACAAATAACCTTTTAATAACCTCACGCTTTAATTCTACTCGTTCTCCTTCGTCATCACGATCGTTTAGTACTACGACCTCATTATCATCATTTAAATAGATAAAAATGCTTGCTAAAGCCGCAATCCTCTTCGCTATTTTAATTTTATCTTCCGCTCGATAATATTCTTTATTTTTAACGACTGTCTTTGGAATATTGCACATCTCTAAAACTTGCTCGTATGAAAAATCAATGAATTCATCTGGAGATTTCGCCTCATTTATCCACTGTATTGTAATTGCATCTAAACAGTCTGCCGTCAAATCGTCCATATTACTCATTACATCATCAACAAGGGTATTCCATCGAGCTGATTCTTCATTGTTTGTAAGTCTTAAATCCTCGTCTTTGTGTGAAGAAAGTTGAGCTACACCATTAGAAGACTTCGTTTCAATGGGATACTGTAGGACTTTACTTTTTTCATCTTCTTCAAATTGATTCTTTGCAATTCCATCTCTTAGTTTATAATAAACAGCAGAATTATTTACTTCGTAATAATCCTCATGGTTCACTATATTTGTCTTATCTATATTTTGATCATTTTCTAATATTATGGAATTTGAATGCGCTACATTCTGAAATTCTTTTTCTATATACTCTTCAATTTCCTTATATATTTCTTCCTTATAAGAATCAATCTTCGCATAAATTTGTACTAATGTAATTCCGGATTCTTGCTTTTTCTCTAACCAAGATACTAATGCAGTAAATGATGGAGAAGCATAGTGTGAGGTTAGTACTTTGTTATTATTATTTTCAACATCTTTAAAGTACGCATTCCACTTGTTCCATAATAGCTCGTTCGTTTTATAAATTGGCTCAGAGATTAGCAATGCATCTCGGAACATTTGTAATAAGTTATCCACTTTATATTCCTCCCTAAACCATGGATCACAACAAAGTAGTTTTCATCATAAAAATCTTTACTACTATTATATTTAATTTATTGTAACAGATATTTACAAGATTTTGCGGTTTCTTCTCCTTAATTCCTTAACTTACAACATGTTTGCTCTTGCTTTTCCCTATTCCTCTTTACTTGCATTCCTTTTGCGCTTTTCTTTCCTTTATTGCAACACGTTTGCTCTTGCTTTTCCCTATTCCTCTTTACTTGCATTCCTTTTGCGCTTTTCTTTCCTTTACTCTTCAACTTGCAACATGTTTGCTCTTGCTTTTCCCTATTCCGCTTTACTTGCATTCCTTTTGCGCTTTTCTTTCCTTTACTCTTCAACTTGCAACATGTTTGCTCTTTCTTTTCCCTATTCCGCTTTGCTTGATTCCTTTTGCGCTTTTCTTTCCTTTACTCTACAACTTGCAACACGTTTGCTCTTTCTTTTCCCTATTCCTCTTTGCTTGCATTCCTTTTGCGCTTTTCTTTCCTTTACTCTACAACTTGCAACACGTTTGCTCTTGCTTTTCCCTATTCCTCTTTACTTGCATTCCTTTTGCGCTTTTCTTTCCTTTACTCTACAACTTGCAACACGTTTGCTCTTGCTTTTCCCTATTCCTCTTTACTTGCATTCCTTTTGCGCTTTTCTTTCCTTTACTCTACAACTTGCAACATGTTTGCGGTATCCTTACCCTATTTCGTCTAACTTGCAACAGTATATTTTTTTCTCAACCTAATACATTACACAAAAAATCGTTCTATTTTTAAATTTTTGAGTGATTTTTTTATATTTACAACAAGTTACTCAAATAAAATGCAACATGTTTGCGGTATCCTTACCCTAACTTTTTTGTCTTTTTTAATCTAATCCCTTATATATCAAGGAATTAGGTGCTTTTACTTATTCTTAGACATATAATTCAACTTGCAACACGTTTGCGGTATCCTTACCCTTATTTTTCGCATAAGATGCAACACTGTTTGCGGTATCCTCACCCTATCGTAATCCATACAAATCTAATTAAACCTATCACATCAACGATAATCGTTATATTTCATGATTAATAAGCGTACTTCTTAACTTGCAACACGTTTGCGGTATCCTTACCCTAACTTTTTTGTCATTTTCAATCTAATCCCTTATATATCAAGTGGGGAGATGACTTTTTACTTTTTCTTATACATATAATTCAACTTGCAACACGTTTGCGGTATCCTTAACACAAAAAAAATTAATAGAATTCTCATATCCCTTGATACACCTAGCTTTATAAGCTGTTGCAAGTTGCTATCTTTCTTCTTAAAGGAGCACCTTTCGCCAATTTTCGATTTGCTATAATCAAAATTGGTATATTTTATAGTATTTTGACATATATTTCTGAATTTGCAGAACGGAGGTGAAAAAGATGGGGAAATCATTTATTATTCAAAATCAGCGTAGCTTAAATGGAAAAACAACAAATGCTGTTTTAGTTACACTAAAATCTTGGCAGAAGTTTGTTGCAACATTTGAGGAGAAGTACTACAGCTATAAAGATACATATTTAGAAGATATTCTGCAGCACATGACATACGAAGAACGTATTGCGGATGTAGAAGGCTTTGTCGAACAAGCGAAACCATCTTTTTCACGTCGAGCAATGTCTGCACTTGCAGAAAAAACAGGAAGAAAACATAAGTTATATGGTATTACGAATGCAGATCTTGAAGTGTTCTTATATCTACATAAAAAATGCTTTACTAATGGTGTCATTCCAAATGTAACGATACATATGATGTGGGAAGATTACAAGCAATATAAAGAAGAATTTGCATACATCCAGCATTCTCAGTTCTATATTGCTCTAAAGAAATTAAGTATACATAACATAATCTCTATCGAAAATGGCGTAGATGGTCGATATACAATCAAATTGACTCATTTTATGAATGAAGAAACAGAAAAGGCTAATCCATACGTATATATTAGTCCTGTTGTATTTACAAAGGCTTTCTTTAAGCTATCTGTAGCAGCTAAGAAACTATTCTTAGACATTGCTATGCAACAACATACCGAAACAACGTTAAAGCGTTCTTTAGACAAGCAGGACGAAAGGGGCAACAAAACTCACTTTGGTGGGATGTATCGTTTCTTACATAAAAAATATCCGCACCAAATCCGTGCGGTTATCGAAGAATTAACAACTGCTTTACCATGTACGGGTAATCCCCTATTCAAAATTTGCAAAATGCAAAAAGGTGTAAGGCATACAAAACGATATACAACCTTATATCTATCTATCCATTCGGACTTCTTATGTACGAAAGAATCTGGAGAAGAGCAACACAGGGATCCATTTACACCAAAAGCTACCTATGCTCGTAAAGCAAAATTCATCGAATCAGTTCTACAAGAAATGAATATCGGTGAACTGTCTTCAGACATGAATAAGTTCATTCATGTATTAAAGCATACTTGTCATCGTCAAATTCGTGGTGTAATTCGTGGACTTCGTGACATGGTTGATCGAAAAGAAGGATATCCAACGAAAATTGTATATACATTGAAAAAACTGTTACATCAAACATCTCAATATCAAATTCTTGATACAGCGGCGAAAGAAGGCATCTACCCTCTTATTGCGCAACATGTACCAAAAGAGAGAAATAGTGACCGTGAACAAGCTGTCTTTAATTTTGGTCTACATTATTCCATGTACTCTCTTCGCAACATTAAGAAGATGTTTAAAAATGTGCATGCACTACTGAAGCAGAAGTTTGCGATACCAGTGACGGAAGAGTCTTATCACCGTAATTATCTAAAATACCAGGAAGAAACGTTATTTAGAAAATATGCATATGATCAGGGAGTGAATCTCCATACATATATCGCTTTAGAAATTGAAATGCGTGAAAAATTAAAAGTTCGTGGCCATAAAGAACGCACGATTCCAAGTGATGTACGTGAATGGTTTATCGAGGCAATTGATAAGCTGCCACAAGAAAAACTTCGTGTTATTGAGCTGCCAAAGCAGTTTAATTTACTAGAGTTTATGCGTACCTTCGAACGTTTAGTACGTGCTGGTGTAACAATAACAGCTCCAGATCAGGTGCTAACCGCAATGGAAATAAAATAATAGCCCTCTACTCTCTATTTTTGAAAAAATCGAAAGTAGAGGGCTATTCGTGTTTGTTTGATTAACCCCCCTTTTCTACTACCCTATTTATAAATACCAAATCAGAAGGACTTCATGTAAAATGGAGTCTTTTTTTATACAATTCTATACAAATCCTCTTCTACCTATAGAAGAATCTCCACACTACATATTGAATATTCTTCACGTATAGTAAAACATCTGATTTTATATCTACAAAAAATCAGAAGGATATTTATAAAAACAGTGGATATGAGGACAATTATGATCAAATGTGAATAATATTTTCCCAATATCCTTGATAATACTACTGTCGTTAATTTCATCTAATAAAAATCATCAATAATAATGTGAGTTATGTGTAAATACTGAGTAATGTTAACAAATAGCTACATTATCTGAACAAAATGTGGATAATTGGACGCTACATACTGCTCCATTTAACAAAATAAAGAAAATACACCCTATTTCCATGGCTGAATAAATATAATGTGATTTGTATCAATTTCTTTCCGATTTCATGTAGAAATATATGATTTTCTTTCTGCTTTTTTGTAGAATTGAAAGTCTAATAATCATTGAATCTACGGATACATTTTCTACTATTTATGATTTTTTATGTTCTAACATCAAATTTTTCCTTGTGGGAGTAGGTCTTTTCCCTATTTTTGATAACCTATAAAAGTTTTATCTTTATTTCTTTTTAATATATAAGATATATATTTATAATAGATTTTATTATTACTAGTATGATTGTTAATAAGAAGTCTGACCTAATTGAAAATATTTGTTAATTCAGTTATAATAATGGTAATTAAACATATCATTACCCACATACAAAAGGACAAACCTACGTATCCCTACCAGGACGAGGTTTGTCCTTTTTTCATTTTATAATCAATTAATAATTGGAGGATTAAACATGGTCGTACTAAAGAATACAACTAATATAGCAATGAATGAATATAACGAAATTAGATTTTTTAAAGGGGTTTTTTGGGGATTATTACTTGTACTCCCTTTTTGGAGTATTATGATAGCCTTATTCATTTGGCTTTGTAAATAATAATCAACATATCAAAAATGCAAAGGGTTGTTTGTCCGTTTGCGTTTTTGATATGCCAGCAACCGTGCATAGCAGAGGGCGGTAGCAGGTCTTTCACCTATTTTTTGTTATAATATACCCAAAGAAATTAGGTGATTATAATGAACGAGACAATTAGGTTAGAAGAAACATTAGAAGCTTTTTCTAATTACTTAATTGAAAAAGGTCGAAAACATTCTACGATACAACGTTATTCTTACGATATTAAGGATTTTTTTAAATGGTTAGAAGTAAATGAGATACTTTTTCATATCAAATCGTGGAGTGAATTATCTCCAAAAGATTATCAGGGGTATTTCTCTGAGTTAGAAAGCAAGCGCAAATATTCCCAGAAAATAAGGCACAGAATATGGGTGGTTTTAAAGAAATTGAACATGTTTTTAGGGATAGATAGTCCATTAGATGAGTTTCACCTCTCCTTAATTCCTGATCAATCACTAAGTGATAAGGATTTTATTACTGCAACGGAAGAAAAGCATTTAAAACAAACGATACTTTCAACAAAGGGATTAACAGAAAGACAAGCTAAATATCGCCCTCTTATTATGGATAGAAACGCTTGTATAATAAATTTAGTAGTAAACTATGGGTTATCCTTGCAAGAGCTTGTATCGCTTAATATGAGCCATATACAGTTTGCTAGAAATAGTTTAATTGTTCCAGGAGAGGATGGAGTAACTAGATCTGTATTCTTAACTGATGAAGATACAAAGCAACTTTATAAATATTATACGATCATTCCAGAACCCGTAAGACCTCGAAAACATACTGATAATCCCCTATTTGTTGTATTTGATTTTAACCGGGGTACTTATCGTTGGGTGTACGAAAATGATGCGCCAAAGGCCTTGTCTGAGGTTGCTGTGCAAAAAATGATACGACTTGAAGTAAAACGTGCGGGGGGAAATAGGCGTATTTCTGCACAGCAGATGAGGAATACATTTATTCTCCGTCTTATTAAGCAAGGAATAAATGAAGATGAATTGGTAAGTAGAATGGGGTTCAAAACTAAGATATCTCTAAAAAGATATTTCCGATATTTACAACAAGTTCCACTCAAGCACGTTCAAAACAATACAATAGATTAAAGACACATGAATATTAACAGTAAAGATAGTAAGGATATTAAATTAAATATATAGAAAGACGATTAGTTATTGAAATATAAAGCCTGTATCGATGATTACCAAGTAATTATTGATACAGGCTATCTTTTAAAGCATTTGTCATATTCAACTAACGCATACGTTAGTTGAACAACGAATATATGTTTATTATTCAAACGAAAGTCCCTTTATTTTAAGTGAATTTCAATCGAATCCTTGGAATATACTAAGTGTTTTTGTAAATAATAGGATTGTTAAATCAATAAATAAAGGAGGACTTTTATGCTACAGAATCAACAAGACAAAGAAAATTTGGGTTCTAATATGAAACAAAAATTTGCGGGAACTGATGCACAAAAAGTAAAACAAGAAATTCAAAAAGATGTTAGCCAAGGGCAAGGAGCAATGACCTCCCGTGAGGCAGGAGCAATGCGCGATTAAAAAACCACTCTAAGTGGTTTTTTATTTTTCTACATGTAAATTAAACACTTTACAACTCTCATTTTGATTTGATGGTTTAGATAATCTGTAGTAAATAACCTCTTTCTTGTTCATTTACTACAATAAAAAGATGTTAAATAGTCTTCGAAATGTAGATTCATTATCTTCTGCTTGGGGTTCATTCGCTGTTTTACCAAGAAATCGCATCAGAAGTCTCTTTTTATAGAAAAATAAATGACAAACTAATTCCCAAATGGAATTCATTTCCCCCTCCGGTTTCCAAATTGCCTTTTCAAAAGTAATATTCTTTAGCACTTTTTCAAGTGGCGGAAACCAGTCTTCTTCATCTAAGCAGCTTGCCCATTGTTGTGACAAAAGTGTTTTTACATCCATTTTCGATTTTTGCCCTCATAGTGAGTTACTTCTCCATATATTTTTACGGTCGTAAATGTCATCGTTATAAGAAGATGACCGTCTTTGATATTCTAGGGATTGTGTATAAAACGACGGTGAAGCATAGACAAGCTGCCTAGCGAAAAAATCACGTTTTAATAGGCTTCTTTAGTATGCCTACTTTTCTATCAATTGCTAGTTTTGAACCGAGGATCGTTTCATATCTAGTAAGTTACTTGGTTAGCTTGATGGGCATGTGGCGGTCCCCCATGTCCATCAACTCAAGAGATTCTAATACCCCCAAGCATCAAAAGATGTTATTTTTTCTAACAAGCTAGATTAGAAAGGATGACGTTTTCTTATGAATCATTCAAGATGAACTACAACCATTTGCGGAAGGATTACAACGATATGTGCACCTGTGTTTTCAGAAGAAATAGCCTATTCTTGGTCCATTGGAGAAGTAATGTTATCTTTATATGTATCAATATAAATATTTCCATTTGCAGCAAGTACAGCATACGTAACATCTTTGTAGCGAAGGTTACGTTTTTTTAGTTCACATTGTAACCCTAACTCTGTCTGATTGTTTTGCCTTAGGTTTTCTGTCATAATTTCTCCATCCATAATTAGCTCGATGGGGAGTTTAGACTCTTTTTTTATCGGTATATTTAAATCTTGTTTTGTAACATTACGATATTCAGGTTTTTTCAAAACAGATATCTTACCATTTGTTTCAACTATGACATAAAGAACTTCTTCAATGTTGAAAATACCATTCTCTCTTAATTGTTGGTTTAAATAATCTAGAGAATAGCGCATTTTCCGCATATTATTTTCTAAAATTTTCCCATTTTCAATAATGACTGTCGGATTTCCAGCAAATATTTTTCTGCCTATCCGACTTTTCATGGATATATAACTAACCATTAGAATGATAAATACTAAAATAAGAAAAGCGATGACTGCATGATGAGTTTTTACATTTAAATTAAATGCCAAATTTGCAATAATACTTCCGATAGAGATAGCACCAATAAAATCAAAGGTATTCATTTCAGCGATAATTTGCTTTCCTAATATTTTAGCTCCGATAAATAAAATCGAGAAAGATAACAGTGTTCTCAAAATAATCTCTATATGTTCAGACACAAGTAGCGCCTCCTTTTGGGATTGCATGTTCGTATTATAATAATTTATATAAGGATAGTATGTATCATTGTAAAAGAATTTATTATGTTCAATAGCATTAAATAGTTCATGTAGATGAATTAATCTCGGTTCTGTTGCCAAGTTTCTCAAGAGATAAAAAGAGACATGAATGTAAGAGGAAATATAATGATGTTGAATGTTTTAATAAGGAGTACATTTTTTGAAATCAAATAAAATAATAATTATCAAAAAGAGATTGGATTCCCTTAAAGAGTATTAACTAGATAAATATGAACTGATTTGAATTACCGGGATATGTTTTCTACCTACAAAATCATGTATCACTCTCACCTATCCAGAAAATCATAACTTTTTAAACTGGTGATTTCTTTGAGGAAAAACAATCATGTACCGACAGGTATTAATATTTTAAGAACGTCCCTAAAATATATTTTTGGTGTTTTTAAATTAAATGAGAAGTGAATATGATGTGCATTTTTTTCTTATTATCTAAATAAGGGTTTCTTAAATTACTTATATAAAAGCTAATGGACGAGTATTAATACTTATGAAGTAACTTTTATCTGATAAGAAAGGGGCATCAGATTTATGAACAACCTTAATTTCCTTTGTGAACAATTTGCTAAAATTCTTAATGGGAAAAGCAACATAAATCAGGGTGTTTGTTCTGTCTCCTTGCGTCGTAATATTAAAGTGTTTGTTCAAGGACGACCAAGCACCTCAGTGATACCGGTTGGGATATCTTTTGAATCGTTAGATCAAAATGGCAATGCGTTGAACTTTGGAGAAATCGCTATTTTACAAGAAGAAATCCCTTTATTTATGCAATCAATTGTTCAACAAGGGATTATTGTTAGCGCCTTACATAATCATTGGTTATATATGAAACCATTGATTATGTATATTCATATCCAATCTGTTGAACCACCATTGAGTTTTGCAAAAAAATTGGCAAATTCCTTTTCGGTTTTAAGTAGTTATCCAATTACTGATAACGGGAGCTAATGTTAAGTAGATCATATTTATTCATTTCCTATATCGAGAATCATGTGAACAAAAAATGCCCTCCAGCTAAGTGATCTGGAAAGCATTTTTATGAATTTCTAGATACATTGAATTTCGATAACAGGAATTATGTAAATGAGCTGTCCATATGGGCGGCTTATTGTATTTGTTGCTTAGCATAGGGGTTTTCCGAAATGCTGGTGGTACCACATAGCCATCAAGCTAAAATTTTTTAGTACCCCCACTTCAAACAGTCCGTTAGGACGTTAAGTGGCGGGTAGTTCACCTCCACATACTGCTTGTCCGTTATTTTTCTAAATCAGGCATTTCGTTTGCAATAAATCCGTTGATAAGCAATTCAAAGGATTGACGAAGTTCTTGATTATTAGGAAGGACTTCTTTTGACTGTAATAAGTCAAAGAAGTCCTTCCTAATAATCATTTGAATGCGCCCTTACACACGAACCGGTAGGATTAACTGCAAATTAGAATGAATTGTATCCTCTGCTCCCACTACCACAATAGGTCTCTGATTACTAATCATTTTTATCGCGATTTTTTCAGAAGATATCGTTTGTAGTGCTTGCAGCAGATATTCCACATTACAAGCCAATGTAAATGCCTCTACTTGATTACATGGAATTTCTACTTCAATGTTTACAACTTTTAGATGGTACGGCATACGGCCATTGCTAAAAACATCCCCTACACAAATTGTCCAAAGACTCGTTTCAATTTCAGTTACAACATTCATTATATATGCTCCTCTGCAGATTAATAAAAAAGACATTGAACAAATTCGTCCAATGTCTTTTTCCCTCTTATATATTCTTTAACTCAAAGTACAATTTTCCAGGTTTTCCATACATGTTAATTTCATTTTGATATACGACAGCTAATTGCTGAGACATCTCAATGCTTTCCATATAGGATAAAGAAGCAGCTGCTTCTATTTTTTCTTTAATTTCATTAGGAATAACTGCGTAAGATAAGCTATCCATTTTACTTCCTAATTTAGTATCTGTAGCAGCCTCATAATAAATTTCGGTAATTAAGACCTCATTATCATCTGGATCATACATATATCCTCGGTTAACTGTAATCATATTAAAGTACTCCTCTCAAGTTTCACATTCTAATCCCTTGTGCTTTTAGCATTGCAACAAGTATCTTACGTATATAAATACTCTAGTTCTTAATTTTTATATTCCATTCTTTATCTAGTTTACTATAAATTAGAAATTAATCTCTTTCTTTGCTGTCAAATTCAAAAATCTTTAACAATAGTAAGAGACGATAAAGACCTGGTAAGTGTTTTTCTCCATAATAGAAATAGAATTCCTGCGATTCTTTTTTATAAGAAAATTGTACACCTAAGTGTGCAGGAAACGACTTTTAATGGGTTCGGTGATTTCTTTATTTTGAAAGGTTAATATAAGTTCCCCTAGTGATAATGCTAGTTCATCTAATGTAATTGCATGTTCATGTTTCATCATAAATATCTCCTTTTCCAAATAAAAAAAGCACAAATCATGTGCTATTTCTTCACAGTATTTTTTAGTTATAATACCTAAATATCTAGCCTTCTCATTCTTGCTTAGTTTAGTATCTCTACTACAGTACAAGGACATGTTGTAAAGCGCTTCTCTTTAGAGATTTCTTGTAAAAATTTAGTAACAGGATAACCATTGTACAGAACCTGAATATGCTCTGAGAGGCCCGTTATTTGAATGAATAACTCATTTAAGTCTGTACAATTGTGATTTATTTCTAATAAATAGTACCCAGCTGCCTCATATGAATTTCGAGCATAAATTACTCTCATAAACTCTTTCGAACTTCCTATCTTGTAAAATTTCATTTTATCTCTCCTCTTAATTAAACAAAAAAATTACAAAATAAGTGCTTTTTCATTTAGCATATTATTAGCCCCGAAGGTCTATTTACATGTGCTTCCTAACTTAAAGACAACACAAAAAGGGCTTCTTCAAGTCGATTAAAATGTGCATAGCAAAATAAGCTATATATACACTAATCGGCTCAAAGAAGCCCTTTCATAATTGAAACAAGAACACAACTTGCTTCTACAACTCAACCACAACACATAAGGTGTGGGAATAAACGGAATCAATTAAACAATAAATATAAATTTATATTAAACTATTTTTATATTATATTCAATTGTTTTTAATGAAATGAAGATAAGAAGGAATTTATTATGCAGATGTTATATGTATTGTATAATAATACCCCTGTTTCCCCTGCTATAAATCCCCTCTTATTTTCATTTCTTGGTGTTACTTCATATACTGCATTTCAAAATATAGTTTTTCTGGCTTTTGATGTTGGTCTAAATAACAAAGTATTTCTTTAATGGTTTCTGCTTCAACTTCAACAGTCTCCATGTAGGACATACTTTCAGTTTCTTGGACCTTTTGAAAAATAGCAGTAGGTAGTTTAACCGCATCGAACACACCCATTTTGCTTCCTAGCTTTTGTTCTGATGTAGCATCGTAGAAAATTTCATTAACAATTACCTTATTATCATCTGGATTGTACATGTACCCTCTTTGTATACGTAGCAATGTATTACTCCTTTCTTACATATTCTATTTCAACAATAATTACATCTGCATATATCATTATTGTTGAAACAGGCATCAAACAATATTATTTCGTAAAATCCATACTTTGTATAGAGGTAGATACAGGATAATTAGTTTTCGTAATTTATTTTTGAATATTTCGTCCTTTTTTAAACGTTTCTTTTAAAAAAAGAGAAGCTAATATTCTTTTACGAATGGCTTCTCTGAAAAAAATGTAACTTATTTCTTTTTTAAACGAAGTTACACCCACCACATCTGTGAAGGGTTTTCTTCAATTAAAATAGATTGAAGATTTTTTGTGGCACGTTTAAATCCCTCTTGAATAGACATGAGTGGATCTTCGTGTTCGATACTTACAACATAATCATATCCATATGTACGAAGTGCACTCATCATTTGCGACCATTCTTCTAAGCTATGACCACAGCCAACAGAACGGAATGTCCAAGCTCTTGTTTTCAGTTCACCGTAGGGCTGCATGTCTGTTAAACCATACATATTTACATTATCTTGATCGATGTAAGTGTCTTTTGCATGAAAGTGATAAATTGCATTTTCTTTCATTAATAACTTAATAGCAGCGACAGGGTCAATTCCTTGCCACCATAAATGACTAGGGTCTAAGTTAGCACCTATCGCATTGCATGTTTCTTCACGTAGTTTTAGTAATGTATATGGCGTATGTACTAAGAAACCACCGTGAAGTTCTAAACCAATTTTTACACCATGTTCTTTTGCAAATTCACCAACTTGTTTCCAATAAGGAATGAGCTTTTCTTCCCATTGCCATTTTAAAATATCATTGTATTCATTTGGCCATGGTGCAACAGGCCAATTCGGGTATTTTGCGCTTTCATGGTCACCTGCTACGCCTGAAAAACAATTCACAACAGGTACGTCTAGTAGTGAAGCTAGTTGAATGGTTTTTAACAATGTTTCATGAGATTCTGTTGCAAAAGCAGCATCTGGGGATAATGGATTTCCGTGACAACTAAAAGCGCTAATGATTAAGTCTCTTTTTTGTACATGTTCTATATATACGCTTCTGGCTTGTTCACTTTCTAATAATACATCTAAGTTACAGTGCGAACCTCCAGGATAACAACCTGTACCAATTTCTACTGCATGCAAACCGGCTGCTTGTACATAATCAAGCATTTCTTCAAATTCCATGTGAGAGAAAAGTGTTGTAAATACTCCTAATTTCATTTATCTTCCCGTCCCTTCTTCATGTGTGTTACTACTTTCGTAAATTGCATCAATAATTTGCGATACTTGCAGCGATTCCTCAGGCTTTACAATTAATTCTTCATCGTATAAGCAAGCTTTTACAAAGTTTTCTGCTTGCAAAATTCCAGGATCGCCGTTATTTGCTATCCAGACTGGTTCACTATTTAATATCATATTATGTTTTATTGTATATAATTCAATTGGAAAAACATTTATTCCACCGTTTACTCCGGAAATACTCACATGTTCTTCATCATTTTTAATATTTGCTGCCCAAGAAGTTTCAAATAACAATGATGCCCCATTTTCAAACTTTATATATGCGGTAACATGATCATCAACTTGAAACGTTTTATAATCATATTCTCCCCACATATTTACTTGATTTGGTTGCTTACTAACGGCATTATAGACACTACCAATGACTTCTGTTTGTTTTGGATTTCCAATTAACCAAAGTGCTAAATCAAGAAGATGACAACCGTAATCTATTAAACTTCCTCCGCCTTGTAATTCTTTATTTGTGAAAACGCCCCAGCCTGGTACTTTTCGGCGACGGAGTGCTTTTACACGAACAACAAGAGGTGTGCCAATCTCACCTATCATCATTTGTTTTGCAACTTGCGACTCTTTCATGTAACGATAATGATAAGCGATAGCAAGTTTTTTACCGTTGTTTTTTGCAGATTCTATCATTTTTTCGCATTCTGCCGCTGCTAAAGCCATCGGTTTTTCGCATAATACATGTTTCCCTGCTTGTAATGCTGCGATAGAAATCTCAGCATGAAACTTATTAGGTGTACAAATACAAACAGCATCAACTTCTTTAAAGACTTCTTCATACGTTTCAAATACATAAGGAATGTTATATGTTTCAGCGATTTGTTTTGCGTGTTCTATGTTTCTATCATGTATAGCCGTAATCGTACAATATTGATGTAATTTTACAAATGCAGGGATATGGCGACCTTGTGCAATTCCTCCGGCCCCTATTATTCCAATGCGTAGTTTCTTCATGTCTTCACCTTTTCTCATAATGGAATTGTAACAATTTGTTTTGCTTCACTGGATTGTATGGCTGCTAAAATGACTTCTAACGATTTCATTCCTTCTACACCATTAATTAACGGCTCTTTATCAGAAAGGATAGACTCTACAAACTGCTCAATTACATGTGAATTACTTTGACCAACTGCAGCATTCGATTGAATTTTATCAAGCTCATATTTTACAACTTCACCATTTTTATATTGAAGAATGAGTGAGTAAGTCGGATCATCTTCTAGTCGAAGAGTGGCCTTTTCACCATAAATAATTGTTGAATTATCTTCTTTGCTAACGTAAGACCAACTTGCTGCAAGTGTTCCGATAATGCCACTTTCGCTTTTCAACATACATACAGCACAATCATCTACATTCGAAAATGTTTTTGCGCTCGTCTCAACAAAGGCACCAACTTCTGTAATTTCTTCATTAAGAATATACCGAATTAAATCCGCTTTATGTACACCTAAATCACCCATTGCACCAAGAAACGCTTCATCTTTTTTAAAGAACCAGCTCTCTTTTCCATCTACACTCCAATTTTCAGGACCACTATGACCAAATGCTGTACGGAAGCTATATATTTTTCCGATTTCTCCATTTTCAATCAATTGTTTTGCCTTTTGGTGAGAAGTAACAAATCGCTGGTTATGACCAATCATTAACTTTTTACCGCTTTTTTCAGCAGCTTCAATCATCATTTCCGCATCTTTTTTTGACGTCGCCATTGGCTTTTCACATAGTACATGGATACCCGATTGTAAAGCAACGATAGAAATTGATGCATGTAAATCATTTGGTGTACATACACTCACTGCATCTAACTCTTCACAATTGATAAGCTCGTTATAGTCAGTGTACATATTTACACCATACTTATTGGCAACTTCTTTTGCGCGCTTTTTATTACTGTCACAAACAGCCACAATCTGTACATATGGGTTTGCTTCGTATTCTGGTAAATGACGATACTGTGCGATGCTTCCGCAGCCAATAACACCTACTTTTAAAATATTCACTATCATAGCCTCCTTTTGCTTGATTTAAAATTATTATAGAAATTTTTTCACTGAAAAAATATGCTATATATCGTTATGTTTTTATCAAAAGTTGCCTTTTTCTATAAGAAATAAGGCAACTTACTTATCGCATTTTGATAAAGGTGTTATATTCCTAATAAGGAGGTGTAAACGTCTATGTCAGAAGGAATTTGTAATAAGCTTGCTGAAGCAATTGAAGAAAAGGTTATTTATCAAAATCCATTACTATTTTTAAAAGTATGGGACATTGTTATGGAAACCTCTTATAATAATCAAATTGAGAGTGCCCCTTGGCATTATCATGAAGAGATTGAGTTTCTAGCAATTATAGAAGGATATTTAGGTATACAAAATAAAGATAAGTATATTGTTCTTGGCCCTGGAGATGTTTTTATTTTTGGGAAATCTGAGTTGCATCGGTCACATAAACCTTCTGCAGGTTCGTTACACTACGTTGTGTTTCAAGTAAATTTAAAACAACACTTTGACCGAAGCATTATACAATATTTACATTGCTTTTCAGAACAAACAAAATCCTTAAATGAGTTAAACTATATTTTTGAACAAAATGAAGTGGTGAAACATGAGGCTTATGCTCTTATTACAGAAATCTTTACAGAATCAAAAGTGAAAATGAACGGATATGAAATCGCAATTAGTGCTGCCATTAAGAAATTACTTTTATTACTAGTAAGAAATGACACACATAACATATTAAATTATAGTGAACAAGACGACTTTGCTCGTTTAAAACCAGTACTTGATTATGTAGAAGATCATTTAGGAGAAAAGATAACCGTAACCAAAGCATGTGCATTAATAAATTTAAGCTATCATTATTTCATCAAATACTTTAAAAGAATTATGGGTATTTCCTTTTTAGATTATGTGAATTATAAGCGCATCAAACAAGCTGAAAGTTTATTAATAACAAGTGACCTTAGTATTACAGATGTCGGATGCGAAGTTGGAATTGCAAACATGTCACAGTTTTATAAGTTGTTTAAAAAAGAAAATAACTGTTTACCGAAAGAGTTTAAGCAGCGAATACAAAGCATTGAACTACCCCCACTTTCACTTCGTTTAGAAGTGGAGGATTCCTAAGTAAAGAGTTCTATCGAACTCTAATTTATTAGGCTATCCCCGCAGTCCTTGCGGTTAGAAGCTGTATTGCTTCATTCTTTAGATTGATACTTGCGTTAATATCCCTATCATGGTGTGTACGACAAGAAGGGCAGTCCCATTTACGTAGGTTTAGGTTTTTAACGTCTTTGTTTTGATATCCACAACAAGAGCATAATTGGCTTGAAGCAAATGTTTTCGATACGACAATGACTTGTTTGCTATACCATTTTGCTTTATATTCCAACATGGTTCAAAACTGTGACCATGATACCTCACTAATTGCTTTTGCTAACTTATGATTCTTTAGCATATTCGATACTTGCAAATCTTCTATACCGATAACATCGTGGTTTTTGATGATTTCAAATGATAAAACACGCAAATCATCTCTATTTGTAAAAGTAAACAAGCCACCCTTTAAAAGAAAGCAATAGCTTGTAAGGATGGCTTAGTTTGTTGCGAATAGCTTTGTATTTAATTGTTTAATCTCCCCTTCTGCAAGAGGCTGATAAAAAGCATGTTGTAATCCTTGAGAATGTAAGGTTTCTCCTATACATAGCAATACTTTACCAGGAATTAAATCAAGTAGTAGATCATTATTAATTTGCTTTGCCTGTTTTTCAGTAGAAACATAAACAACTAAGATTGTAGGATTATTCCCTAAGTCTTGCATAATAACATCTTTCCCTGACTCTACAAAAGTCTTCCATCTAGCGATAATCCGCTTTAATCGATCCTTTGTATCTGATAATAAGGTGGAGTATACAACAAAATTAAATTTACGATCTTCTCCACCGCTTACTACAAAACTTAAAGGAGGGGGAAAAACCCCTTTACTTATAGATGGATGCATAATATGCCCCACAAAGGACGGAGCATAGCGTAGATGGCAGAGTAAGTCTATATCATGCCAATAACGTAGGTGAACGTATTTGCCGTGATTATCAAGGCGCTCTGGAGCAAAGTAAAACATATTTCCTTGCCAGTACTTTAAGAGCTTAAACCCATTATCGGATAACGTATAAGCCTCCTCAAGAATTTCCATATCAAAATTCTCTACTTGCCATTTTTCAATGAGACGATAGTAAAGTAGTCCTTGAAGTGCATCATTAATTCTCTTACGCGAAAACTTATCTTTGAATAGATATAATAAATGATTAAAACGAACAGATGTATGAATACCGATGAAAGTTAGTATTGCATGCTGTTCTTCTGTTAAACGCTGCTTAAACGTAACTAATTCGTCATAGGAATGGAATACATAGGTTTTATCCAGACTATGTATCCGATATACCTGAAGTCCCTGTGCGTCCTCATTTGATAAATGTGGGACGGAAGGGAGATATGGAGACATTTGATTCTCTATTGTACGCATAGTCATTCATTAAAATTGAAAGATTGCAGAACTAGATTTTTTACTTTGGCCTTGAGGATAATTTAAAATACGTACAGTTCCTCTGCGATTTTTTGGATCAATATTAAGCAGCTCACATGTAACGATTGTTTGGTTAATTGCATCTTCTGGAGTTGGATTAGCAAGATTACGGCTCTTTAATCCTTTAAATTGAATACCAGGTGCAACTTCTACGAAAATACCAGCAATGGCATCTACACCTACAATTTTACCTACAAAACGATCACGTCGTTTCTTAAGCTCTAATAGCTTTTCCATTGGATCTGTTTCTAGTTTCTTTTTATTTCCTCTAAATTCATAGCGGCCGTTCTTTTCTACTACTTTATCGATAATGAGCTCTACAACATCACCAATAATAATATCCTCCGGACGTACAAATGAATGTGACCAATGTGAGTACCTTACCCCTATAGTTACACCATGGACTTCAACCAGAACGGTTTGTGCAGTTGGAATATGACCTGAAACTGTTCCTGTGTATACTTTATTCCCACCTTGTGAGGTTACTTCATCATATAATCTTTTTTGTAATGCGAGCTCTCCTGCTGTGATTGATACAACGGCAAAGTTCCCTTCCTCTGTCTTTTGGAAATGCTCAATGATAACAGGTTTTGTTCTACCAACTAGCCATTGAGGATTCTTAGGAATTGTTATCCCTGCCTCTGTAATTGGGCAGTATGCAGTTGTATGGGTACCAATTTGCATCGTAAGTACGGGTATGCGTTCTGATTTACCATTTTTAGTTGGGAACAACTTTTCAGAGACTACTGTAATTAAGCCTTTACCTATAATACGTTCACGTTTCATACGAGCTAACTCTTCTAATTCATGCTCACGTACTCGCTCAAATTGATTAAAGTTTGTTTCTACTTGTGTGTCTCCTACTGTGATTTCTTGTCCAAAAGCCATCCCTAGTTCTTCTGCAACGTGTGTTGTTTCTTTCTCTACTGTCATTCTATTTTTCCTCCTAGAACGTAAAAAAGGACACACCTGTACCGTTGGAATGGTACGTAAGGTGTGTCCTTCACGTAAGTTATGTTTTATTTATATAATTATTAATTTTAATATAATGGTATTCAGAAATTTATGCAAGTGTTATTTGGTTCAACTTCAAATGTTTTCTGGCAAATCTCTTGTAGCTTTGAATTAAAGTTTGATTAAATAATGTACCCAAACTCTTATTTTACAGTAAAAAATTTGATTAAAATAACTTCTATTACATATAGTGTTTTTATAAAATTATCTACATTTACTACATAAAATTTCGTTTGCTCTCTTAGCTAATACTTTATCTAATTGTCCAACAGGCATATTTTTTTCTTCAGGTAATACTAAAGAAACTGCAAATCGTTCACCATGTTCGATTGTTTTATCACATTGTGAACACACTAAATTTACATCTTTAAAATGATTTTTTAATTTATCTAACATATCATTTATTCCTCCTATTTGATTGTGAAATATAAATATCATTATATTCATTATAACAAGATAAAAAAGATGGAGTGAAATTCCAATTCACACCATCTTTAGCAACAACTCTTTTATTAATCGGCAATAAAGCTTTTTTAATAACATCGTGATTTTATTACAAGTCAACATCTCTCATTAATTTCAAAGTATTGTTCTAATTGAAAGGCTATATTAATCAAATATATCGTTTAATTCCTTACTCATCACGTTAGATGTATTTTTCTTAGGTTGTTCATTTCTATATGACAGTGGCTGTGCACCACTATACTTATTTTTCTGTTGAGCCTTGAGGCGTTCTTGACGTTCTTTATAGGTCATACGGCTATACTCTTGTTGCTCTTCAGTGTTTTTTGTGTTTTCTACCATGTTTTTTTCTAAGTTTTTATGAACAGTAGCACTAATTGATTCGTAAACTTTTGCAACTTCGTCATCTAGTTTGTTTTCTTCTGTAAAATCTACTGCTTCTATAACTGGAATGAGCTTTTCACCAATATCTGTTTCTGATTCTTCCGCTATTTGCAGTGTATTTATTTCTTCTTGTAACTCCTCTTGGAATGGTTCGGTTTTAATTGAAAGCGCCGTCTCAATTGAAGCATCTGTGTTCCACTCTTGTTCCATTATAGAAATGGATAAACCTTTGTTAAGTTCGGCCACATCCATATCTATTTCATAGGAATCTACTATATCCTCTGGCTTTAGCTCAATTACTTCCTTGATTATTTCTTCAACTACCTCTTCATGTATTTCAGGTGTTACACATTCCAACTTTTGTTGCGTGTCTATGTCATTTAAGACTCCATGACGTTGTAAGGCATCTAGTAAGCGTGAGGCACGTGTAGAACCAATATTAAATTTATCCTGCAATGCCGATAGGGAAGCCGCCCTGGATTGCTTCACAAAAATTACAACATCATCATATAAGATATCTTTAAAAAAGCTTGTCTCTTCAAGCGCGGCCTCCTTGTCTTCGCTTGGAATGGCTACTTCTTGAGGAATACTTTTATCGGAATTTGTTTCGTACAAGACGGTAGAATTTATATCAGACGCCTCTGGCGATAGTGGACTACTATTGTCTTTTGAAATTAGAACTTTACGAGGTTCTTTTCCTGTATAGGAGCTGACAACTAGATTTTGTTCTAACTTCTCAATTAATCGCGCTGTCTTCATATAGCCAATCCTAAATTTTCTTTGCAGCAGGGATGGCGAGACTTGCTGTGATTCAATTACGAAGCTTTTAATCTCTTCATATAGAGAAGTGTCCTCTTCATCTTTCTCGTTGTGGCTTGTCTGTTGTTCATTAGCAATGGATGTATTTGATACAACTATATCTTCGACTTCTTTTGTTTCAGGTTCAGATTTATTCTCCTTATAATTATCCAATGAGACAATTTGCTGTTGTCCCTCGTCTGTTCCTATAGAATTGTTCTGCTCCATCGTATCAATCTGTATAGGTGGTAATGGTTCTTTTGTTTTCATATTCTCCGCATCTACGTGCTTCATTGGATTTGCTTTAGTAATAGATTCCTTAATTAGAATGAGACGCTCATTTCCCCAATATTGCCCTAGTTTTTCGTCAACTTGAATAATTGCTTTAGCAAACTCTTCTTTGGGTACAAAATTACTTGTGATTTGTTGTACAGGCTGCACATGATTATCTTGTACGATACGAGCAGCACAAATAAATGCACCTTGTGCCATAATATCCCCTGGCGACATAACCACTTCTTTTGTTTTTTGATAGGTTGATCCTAAACGACTAACGGGATTCTCTTGCATAGGAGAAATGCCTTGTTCAGATTCAGATTCTTTAAATTCCTCTTTTTCGCCAAACATGTCAGAGAAAATCTTTGCATCATATGGCGTAACATCTCCAAATATCATTTTGTTACGGAATGAGCCCAGCAAGGTAAACATGTACTGCTCTGTGAAATCGAGAGCTAATTGAGATAGTGTTTGGCTTGCAATTGTCAGGATTACTTTATATTTACGAGATTGTGCAGGGAATTCTTTAAACGGGCGGACAACGTAATCTGGGAATTCATCGACAATTATATGGTGGTATGGTGAAACGTTTGGTTCTCTACGGAATACAGCATTCTGCATACTAAGTAAGACGAATTTTCCTAATACATTAGAAAGGTCTGCCAATTCCCCTTTTGCCGTATTTACTAATAAAATTCCACCTTGTTCTAAATGTACATCAAAATCGAAATCGGATTTACCAAATAAAACTCGTCGTATTAGTACGTTCGAAGCAAGGTCTTTTAAAATATTACGTAATCCTTTTACATATTCTTCTTCTCTATCATAATGCATGGGGTGCCCGCGGTATTTCCCTTTTTTATAAACCGCAGGTTCGCCTTGAGAATCTGTTTTTTCTCGAATTGTATTATCAAACCACTCATCTATCCCTTTTATAATTTTATATTCGTTGTTCTGGTCCCGCGAAGCAGTGCCAGTTTGAACAAAATCGTATAACCTTTCCACCTGTACTTTTAACAGTTTATGCATACGATGGACACGTTCTACATCATCATACATCTCTATCAAGTCGTCGAAGGTTACATCTTTTTGCGGGTTGTGCAGCTTTAATAAATAGATATGTTGCTTAAGATGGTTACGCTGTGCTTGTTCAAAGAATGCATTATTGGATTCAGATAAACCTTGAATAACCATTGCGAAAACCTCTGCTACTTTATCAACTGGTCCACGCAGAATGTTTATGTTTTTTGTATCAGGGTTAGTTGGATCAATATAGTAAACAGAGCTTTCAGGAATTTTGTGTGCTTGTACTAACTTAAATACTTTTTGACATAAATCATTACTTGGTTCAATAACAGTGACACCATTTAAAAACGTCCCTTTTACTTCTTCCGTATCATAATCATTTTTTTTATAAGCATTCTCGAACTTATTAATGAAACGTACCATCCAGTGTAAATCTTGATTAATCATTGGAATGATTAAACTAGATGTTTTACCAGAACCAATTGGACCAATAATGATTCCATTTAATGTTCTATCTTTCCCTTTGATACGAACCATTTCTTTATGCTCAATATGAGGACCAATTTCTACATCAGGATATATTTGTTGTTCCTGACTATTAAACCATTTTTGTAACTTGTGGTTTTTGTACTCATATTTTTGTACCCATTTTAAAATTTCTTCCCGGTAACGAACAATATGCCCGCTATACCAAAGAGTAAACAAGATCATAAATACAGTAGGTAAAAACACAAATATCATGGTTAATGTGTGGAAATTCCCCGTTAATACATGGCCTACTGCCTGATATTCACCAAAATTAACATGCGTTGCTTTATCCGTGAGATAAGGGATAACCTTTGCATGGATAGGAGCAGTTGCAAACCATAAGAATTGGATATCAACTGCGATGTGTGAAGCAATTAGAATGAAAAGTTTCCCATTTTTCACATGTAAAGCTGGAATACGGCTGTAGAAACGAAAACTAAATTCTCCTAGAAATAAAGAGAAGAACATTAAGATAAGTGGTACATATGTAATTTCTATAGGATAAGACGGTAGTTCAAATGCATAGTATAGTAACTTTATATAGTTTATTAAACCGACTCCAAAAGAAATAATAAATGCGCTAATTAGTGTAATAGTTGTAAATAAAGGCAACCTTTGCTTAAACGTATTCATAAAGGCTCACCTATTCCTTACAGAAACAGCTGAGCTTTATGGCGGAATGTAAAACGTTCTTGTAACTCTGGATTAAATCGCTCTTTTGACTTTTCTAGAAAGAACTTTGCTGCATCTTCAGTCTGTTTTAAATATAGGTCGATACTAGCTTTTTCACAAAGCTTGTCATATTCTTCTTGAGAAAGTACAGCAATATTCACTTCTATTTTCTTAGCAGTTGCAGTTTCAATCAATACGTCGTACCAATAATAATTAGGCTTACCAGGTATTTGAATATCTTGTAGTGAAACGCTGAACTCCGCACCTTCTTCTGTAATATGTTCAAGTACTAGTTCTGGATTTGCTAATGCCTCTCTCACAGAAAGCACTCCCCCATTGGCTGTTGATGCAGTTGTAAATTGCAAATTCATTTTCATTTTCCACCTTTCTCCAAATAAAAAAAGGCAAGCGACACCCACTGTAAAAACAGCGTGTGTCGCTTGCCTTAATTCATATGTTCTGATTTGATTGTAGTTTTAATTATATGTTCAAACGTTATTCTACCACCTTAAATAATGAAAATCAATAAAATTATATAGTGTTATATAAAAAATAATAGATTAATATAACTCAACAAGTTTACGTCTTTTCGGATGAACGTTATTTGCAGTACGTACCATGATCTGTTCATCCATGTCTATATGGATACTTTTATTTTGGATTGATAGCAGTCGTACATTTTCATAAGTGTCCATCAGAAGAATATCTCTGGGCTTTTCACGTTTAGGATAGATAACTACAAGTGGAACACCGTCATCCCCTTCTCTTCTTGAAAACACGACGTCATCTAATCTAGCGATCATTCGATAATCATTTTCGTTCCCAAAAATAAAGAAGAAATCTTGTATAACGTCTTTGTCTCGCCTATAAGTTCGACGTAGACCGCCATCTATTGGCTCCTTAAATATTTGTACGTTCTCAACAAATGCATAACGCCATTCAGCATCTCCTACTGTACGTTGAGATAAAGGCACAAGAATATCTTGTTCGAAATTTTGGTTGTCATCTTTTCCAAGAATGATATCTGAAATAACGTCTCCAGCATCTTTAAGTGAGCAGACGTACATATTTAGATTAGGTATTGTCATTAAAAGTTCGTGATACTCCCTCATAGAAAATAATAGATTCTTCATACGTACGTATGGTGGTTCTGCTTCTTCTGCAAGGAACATTGATTTGTCGTACATGACAAAAATAACTGAAACATTGTCCTTCGTTTTTTGAGCATATTCTACATACTTGCCTACTTTTTCAACTAAGGTAGAATTGGTTTCTTTACACATATCCATTTCAATATAGATATTTTTATCTTGATATGAAATGTGTTCATCAGGTATCACCGGTAACTGGCCATCCTCAATTTTCATATTTTTCTTCAGGTAATAAGAGCGGATATCTAATTTATATAAAATCTCATTATTTTGTTTCTTCTCTGTAGTAGCTAGTAGAGTACGAACAAGAACCTCACGTGAACATAAAGTGTGAAGTGAATTTATACGTGAATATCTTTTTTTTGAAGCGCCAGGTGGGAGCTTCCCTATCTCTTTTAAGAATTCAATTATTTTCTCTTTCAAGGAAAATAAAGCGCGTTTTGTTATACTGTCATCCCTTTTATCTATTTTTTTAGTTAGGATAGCACCATATTGGGAGTATCGGTCGAGTTTTGTAAATACGCTTGCTTCTGAACATTCCCTCCCCTCAAATGCACTATATAACGTAGTGATTTGACGTGTTGTAAGGGCTCTTTTGTAATATAAAACTGTAAAAACAAATATGTCTGCTTCTTTTAGATGAAAATATTTTTGGGTACCTGGTCGTTTATATTTATACAGTTTTTTGAACATTATATACACCTCGTATCTTAAATTAAACTAAAACTAAATAAGTATCATTTTATATATACTAGTACATCTAAATATTGGTTGTAAAACAAGAAAAAATGAATGAGAGGATTTGCCTTCTAGAGATACCTACTCTTGTACTCCAAAGTTGGGATGATAACTTGCTTTATAAATCTGTAGAAAATTATTGATTTAATGGGATTTACGAGATTGTTCTGATTGTTAGGACGGGGTACTGCTAGATACCTAACAAGCATTCAAAAGAAAAATTACTAATAAAGTGATGTTATACCGCCCTAACAAGACGTAGATAGGAATATTAAGATTTTTATGGATTGAAATTATTCAAGAATTATAAAAAGGATTTTGATAACAAAGAGTGATTTTCTTTCCTCGTTATTAGATTATTAATTTCTTTTTTGTGATTGAGTGTCTACTTCTATTACTGGTTCAGTGCGAGATTCAATTTTTTGTAGGCTTTTCCTTTTGTGTTGAATCATCAATTTACTTAGATGAAAATTAATGTTATTTCTTTCTGAATCAACGGCATGGTATAAATACGTCCATGGGCTCTTTACCTTAATTTAGATCCCCATTCACTAAACCATAAAACTACATAATAAATTTTGAGATACCGTCTTTTGTTCATATGAAAATAATGGAGTGAAAATGTCAGAACGATCGAAGTAAACTACTCAATCATTTTAAACTACAAAGTGTTTAAAATGATTGAGTAATTTTGTGGATATGAAATTAACAATCTTCCCTAATAGATTTTTAGGAATGACTGAAATTGATAAGAAATTGGATTCACATGCAGCACCCTTGTTTTTACTGCATACACAGTTGTGCGAATTAATAAAAGAGTTAAGTTAAGTGAAGAAATGCATTAACATAACATTAACAATCCCTTTTCTAACAAGAGATGAATCATGTAAAAGCAAATTGTTAATGAAGGGAAAATGAAGTATGAATTTTTATAGAAACTTAATGGAAGCTTTTAATCAATATAAATAGATGAGTGCAATGTTAATTATTAAAATACAGAACTTTTCCCTCATTATTATATAAGCGGTACATATAATTCTTATACACACAACTTACATGTACCGCTTACTATGTAGTGTTGATGTGAAATTGATATATATAAGAATGGAATTTATTGATATATATAGTGTTTAATGTACGCTGTATATACAAAGTGTATATATAAAATGCACAAGGTTTTGGATTGATAATTTATAAGTTTTATATTAATAAAATAGAGCTATTTTTTGATATGTTCATTTCATGTAGTCATGATAGTAAATCAATCCTTGTTAAAATGTGAATTACATGAAGTGTGAGATTGATATATCATATATACGCTTTATATATACATCGTATATAAGAACCTATGTAAAATAAGGATTTCTTTTATTAAGAGACTTATAAGTTCTATATATAAGTTTTATATAGAATTACTTGATATACGACGTATAATGATGTACTATGTTTCTAGGAATAATTAACCAATGCTTTAAGGGGGGGACAACTTGAACGAGGTTTTAAGTGAAAAATATCAAACAATCAAGTTTGCAGATGAAGTAGTAAACATGTTTGCTGATATTCTTGAACAAGATGAGATACTATACAGTGTATTTCTATACATAGGAAACGTAGTAAACAAACAATTTCAAGAGACAACATATATGAGGGGCATATCCATTAATGAAATAGTGGAAAATGTAGTTATAGACAGGAGAGTAAAGAAAACAAAAGGAAAATCTTATTCATTAGAAGTTGAACGTACAAATATATCAAGGCGTTCGGCTGAAATAAGTGTGAGTACATTATCATCAATGTCTTTAATTTATGAAAAGACTATGCACCCATATAAATTTTTAATCTTAACTTATAGAGGACAACAAGTACTTATTGAATTAGGAAAAAGAAAAAAAAGTGAATAAGGAGAGATAAAATAATGGCAAAGAACTTTTTGAAGAATGAAGTAGCAGTTAAAATGACGATGATTGGTTTTGGTCAAGCTGGTACTAGAATGGTAGATAAATTTGCGGAATATAAACATACAGACGGAACAGCAGTATATAACTGCTTAGCGCTAAATAGTAATGATGGGGATCTAGCCGAACTAAAAAATGTACCAAAAAGCAATCAAGTTTCACTTAAATTAGGTGGTTTAGGTAAAAACCCTGAGCGTGCGGTAAAGGTTCTTGATTCAAATGATGACGCAAAAGAAAAATTAAAAGAATTTATAACTGAACGTGTAAGACCATCTGATGAACTTGTTTTGTTTTTTGCAGGACTTGGTGGAGGCACAGGAACCTCTACAATCATTAAGGCCATTGAAGAGTTTTCGGCTTTTCATAATAAGCCAGTAATTAGACAAGAATTACAAAAAGTTGCACAGCAATACCCAATGGCTGAAATAAAAGCAAATCAAGCGAAGTTTACGAGAATCGCCTTTGAAAATGCTATTGAACGCAAAGACTTTATAAAAATGGGGATTGTTGTAACACTGCCTGTCCGAGCAGATGGGCCAGATGTATTACGACAAGTAAATAAATTTTCACAGGAGATTTGGAAATTAGCAAATGATAAATCAAAAGGTGTAGCATTTGTAGTATTTGCTGATAACCAGCACTTTTATGATGAATTTAAGAAATTAAATGAAAATGAGAAAAAAGGTATTGCCAATTCACGAGACTATGCAAATCAACGCATTAGTGAGATTATTCATGAGTTAAATACTGCTGCCAATGGATCTGGTACATCTGTAATACTTGATTCTCAAGACTTTAAACGTATTTTACTTGAGAAAACGGGCTGTTTAGTTATTAATAAGGTTTCACGCAATATGAACCAGATAGAAAATAGCCATGCAATTATAGAGATGTTCCAAGAGTCATTAAGAGGAAGCTCATTCCATCCTCCAATTGATTTGATGAAGAAAAATAACGATGGTTCTGTTGAAGCGTCAAGAGTACATCATTTTGGCATGCTGGCTATCTTAGATGAGCAAAAAAACATTGATGATTCCTTTATGGATGATGCTAAAGTAGAAGTTTCAAATAATCTACCTATAAATGGTACCGTTTTTAACGGGTATTTAGTAAGTAAGAATGATTTCTTAGGAAGTGTATATACGTTCTATAAAACTGATGCATTACCATCAAGGTTATCTAAAGGTTTAGTTGAAGAATTTAATGAGTTTAAAGAAAGACAAAGCCAAATTCAGTACACAAAGTCTCAAATTAGTACAATAGAGAATGTAGATGATGATGACGACTTAGGCTTTGCATTTGGAGATTTTATTGATATGGGTAGTGATGAAGAAAATAAAGATGCTGGAGCAAATGAAGATGATGAATTTGCGGATTTCCTAGATCCAGATAAGATGTTCGGTACTACAAAATAAAGAAAAAGTCTGGATAAAGATCCAGACTTTTTTGTTATTCCACAGTATTCATAAGAGATTTTATATAATCAATAATATTATCCTGTATGTACTGCTCAATGAAGAGTTGTTTTCTACCCAAATCTTCCTCTTTTTTAAACCACCCTACTTTTCTAGTACGCTCTTCTTCAGGTTTACTATTCCACAGGCTTTCTGCTTGTTTTCTTAATTCCTGACGTGCTCTATGCTCAATAATGAAATTATCCAGTCTATCTTGGCGTTGGCGTAATTTTATGGTTTCTACATCTTCTGGTTGTGGTAACTGTTTTAGTATATTTTCAACCCTTTCTTCATAATGAGATTCAATATGTTTTATTTTTTCTTCTAACTGCTTAGTTACCATTTTTTCGATAATTTCTGCAGCGGCTTGAAGGTTTAATTCGGTAGATACTTCATTTGTTTGATTCTCTGGTGAAACTGGTCTTAAATCAAACTGGTGTGGTAAAAGGTCAATAATGGCATCTAAAGACCATTTTTCATCTCTTTTTTGTTTTATAAATAGAGCAATTTCAAGATCTAACGTATTATAGAGTTTTTCGTTTGTGTTTTGGGTTCTTAAAGTTTCGTGAAGCCCTTTTTCCTCTAGAATGTTGAACCAATTATAAACAGTATTATGATGACGCCCGACTAGTTTAGAAAATTCAGTTATTCGCCATGCTTTTTCAAAAACAGTATCATTTAATATGTCATCATCATTAGTTTGATGGTCTTGTGATTCGTTTTTTTGGTCAATCACTGTAACTACCTCCTTAAAAATCAACTCATAAACACCCTATTTGTAATTAACATGTAAACTGAAATTGACATGTTAGGCATTAATTCGATAATAATCATGTAAATCCCTACCTGTTCAGTAATTGACATGAAATATAAAATTAACATGTAACCGAATGTTTGTTAACAAAACATTAACTGTTAACACGTAATATGCTTGATTTGTTGATATTACTGTTAACTCTAAGTGTCTAAATGGTAATGTTCTATCGATGAAAATACCTATCTTTTATGTTAGTAAGATTAATGATAGTTGCCATGAGATTAACAAATCATGTCACTTAATATTAATGATAAGGAAATATAGGTGTTTTGTAAATAAGTTATAAGGATATAATTAAAGTATACTATGGAAAAACAAGCATACTAAACTAAGGAATTTAAATTATAATGTATAAAAACTAGAGAAAAAGGTAATAATACTACTACATTAGTATTATTTGGTGAATTTAAATGTACTTAGCGATATAGGAGCAGAATCAAGATAAATAAACTGTAAGAGTTAATTCCCACTCTACGCTGCCATTAATGTGAAATGTACGAGTATTTTAATATGGTATAGGATACTTGGTTGGATTTGCATAGTTAATTTAATACTGGTAGCTTTTAAACAACTTAAAGCCGTTATTTATCTAACATAAAACGCCTTGTTTTTTAATAAAGGTGAAAATCATCCGATCCAGGGGCGAATCTTGGGTTTGTATTGACATTAACATAGAATGTGACATTGATATGAAACAAATTACACAAGAACAGCCTCCTATCAATGTTAATGTCTTATCAACTAAAATAACCATAGGCGCCTGCTGTATCTATGGTGGTCTTCCATAAAGGGGCGCTTTCAACATAGAATGTTCAATAATCGCTTTGATTAATATATAAATAAAATAAATATATAGTGATGGATTTTATAGAACACTTTGATATGAAGGTTAAATATGCTAAAGTTTCCTTTTGACCATCTAAATAAGTCGATCAATACCTTTTCGGTGTTAATTGATTAATTATGTATGCAAATAACAAAGTGAATAAAGAGAATGAAATTAACATGTTGACCGGTTATTGAGTGATATTGTTAAGAATATCTATATTATTATCATTAACATGAAACTATAATGCTATTAACAAGAGATTGATATTTGAATACGATGCTATACTTGTTGTTAATTTTGTATCAACTAAAAGGACAACTTGTTAAGGGTTTAGTTCCATAGAGTTAAGAGTGAATTTTGAAGCTCCATCGAAGTAGTGTTTATTTAGGTGGAATATATCAAAAAAATAATTGAGATTTGTTATAGAGGTTATTAATACACTGAAGTATGTATTGGTTTATAAGTTTTATTATATTTTGTTAGCTTTTAACTATGGTGCAAGCCTGGGCAGGTTCTATAGGTATTTATAATTCTAGTCATTTAGAAATGTTTCTTATAAGGTTGTTAATGATTTCAAATGAATGTGTGTGTATACTTGTTCTCCGCTGTTAAATATTGATATGAAATCAACATTTAACAGCGGGAATTTGATTACATGTTAATGTCAGTTGATATGTTAATGTGAATGCATTCTCTGGAATGAATTTTAATTGTTTACATAACATTAATATGTGAGTTAATTATGTACTAAGTAGTTTTGAAAATCCGGCTGTATATAAAGGTTGAAAGGTTTTGGTGCAAAAACTCTAAAGTTTTTGCAAGTAATCTTCTAAACTTGGACATACTGATAGTGTTACGCTAAAAAAAGTGTGGTTGTTATGGGGAAAGTCTATTCAAATGGAAATGATAGGAAGTCGAACGCATATTATTAACAGTAAGAAGATATCTACGGTACAACTTCTAATTAAATCAATTATAGGTTTTATTTCTTATAAAATTTAAATGAGAAAATGTATTGACATTTTAATTTTATAAAGATAATCTATACATGAATATCAATTGTTTAAGGGTTATATACAAATAAATAAATAAAAAAATTGCTAAACGGACACACCGAAGGCGCATTACCTGCCAGCGGTGTGTCTTTTTTGTGTTTTTGGGGAGGGGAGTAAAAGAAGACTATGAATGCGCAAATGGCTTTTTCCCAACAGAACTTTAAGGTTCATGGGGTTAAGTTTTTCGATGGATTATTAAACATCGTGAAACTAGAAAATGAACGAAAAGAATTACCATCTTCAGCTTTAGCTACTTATATCTTGCTTCACTTTGAATGTAATGATATTGGTATGCTACCACGTGAATTTCAAATCATGGATCTTGCTAAGAAAAGTGGGATTCCCTACACAACAATTTATACGGGGTTTCAAGTTTGCTTGGAGCATAGGCTCGTAAAAGAGACACCTGT
The DNA here is from genome assembly GCF_016651075.1 of Bacillus sp. TH19. Classification (NCBI taxonomy): domain Bacteria; kingdom Bacillati; phylum Bacillota; class Bacilli; order Caryophanales; family Bacillaceae; genus Bacillus; species Bacillus sp. TH19. The sequence continues at coordinate 298,214 of NZ_JAEKEO010000001.1, forward strand.
TGGAAATCGTACTGTATATGAGGTTGTAGATTATGCCTTGTATAACCATACTGCTGCAAAAACTACAGATATATCACTATCATATTTCCGAATTCCATTTCATCTTATTCAAACAACTATACTTAGTAGTCTTGTAAAGGCTCGTGATAACAGAGGGATTATGTTCCTATTAGAATTAATAAATACTTTTTCGAGAAAAATTGGTATGGAGCATTATAAGCACCAGATTCAAGAGTTCGAGATTACAAGAAGAATGGCTTTTTTAAAGGATAAATTGAATCGTAATGCAAAGAAGGTACGACAATACATAGAAATTTTAAAACCAATTGTGCAATTTACAGCAATTGATTCTAAGGAAAAGAAGTCTAGCGACTCTCGCATAGCGCGTGTTAGAAAACAGGTGAAGCAAGTCATCATTGAAAAGTTCAATGTGGTGTTTTTTTCAAACTGTGTAATGGAGAATGATAAAAAAGATTTACATAGGCCAGTAGCGAAATGCAGAAAGGAAGCAGTATCTCGTTTAAAGTATATGGGACAATCATTACGAAAGAAAGATCGTGAAAATATGATAATTGCATTTAAACAGGAAATTGTGGACATTGCTGCATACATGCCAACAAAGAAAAAACAAAACGAATTACTGATTACTGCAATGACTTATGCATTAGATCAGGTTGAAAATTATACGAAAGAGCAAGAAATATTCTCTATTCCTGCATTTATGCGAGTGCAATTTAGAGAATTCTGGACTGATTTTACGGAAAAAAGCTTGTCTGTAGAAGAAAGACACGATGTAATGATGAATTATTATAATCAAAATGGTGCCTATCCAGACTTCATAAAATCTTAAAAAATATAGTAAGCAGCAGCCCTTGTTAAAAAATCACATAAAAGCAAGGGTTATTTGACATGTTTTTTTATTAAGGAAATGTCTTTACCGGCGTTTTTACGTAAATATATAAACACTTTATGCTGCTTTTGGATACGATTCAATTTGTTTATAATTCGATTCAATACTTGTGATTATCTTAATACTATATATAAAAACCTGTGAATTCTTAGTAATATGATATTTAGCTTCTTAATTTGTGTTTTTTATGATTCATTACTTGTATGTAATGGGGATAGTACGATATGTAATTTGGTTTATTATAAAAGAACGTATGGTATATAAGGATTCATAAGCACTTGTATTTTCTCTTTATATTTAATAATTGAGTTTAGTTATATATGATTCTTGTATTATTTATATAAAATACTTGAATATATTTTTATTTGAAATATTGTTTTCTTTAGATTAGATACATAAAAAATAAGAAAAATATAAGTGAATATATTAGTATTAGGATTTTTTGAAACTGTTGACTTTTAAAATTCAGAGATGTATTCTAATACATGAACAACAATTTACTAAGATAAATATACAAATTAATAGATAAATTCTTTAGCTAAACGGACACACCGAAGGCACATAACCTGCCATCGGTGTGTCTTTTTTTATGTATTAATAACATTTGAAAGGGAGAAATCAGAACTATGAATGAAATTGTAAGCATGAGTAAAGAGAGATTTGCAAAGTATTGTGAGGATAATTCAACGTTTGAAGAAAGTATTAGTCGTATCATTAATCATTACTTTTTATTGTTAGGTAACAAAGCTAATATCCTACAAGAAAGGGAGTTTAATAACGAAGTTGAAGAAAAGAAATTTAAGAACAATGTAAAGCGCTTTGAAACTCTATTCCCAGCAGCAGCCAAGAATGCATTTTTAAAAGGATATCAACTATGCCTTGAGTTTGTACATCATCCTGAAACCCACATTCCAGAGGAGCTATATACTGATTCGAATCTTATTAAAGATATTCCTTTTGCTTTAGTAAATGCATCTGAGTTTGAATTATATGAAATCATTCGAACAGATGAAACACAGGAATTTAGTGTATTTACAATACGAACATTTGAGGGGATTCGTCCATTACTAGAACAAGTATTTTGCGAAATTGCATTTGCTGGCGCTGAATGTGCGTTTGAACACGAACGATTGGAAAAAGGATTGGAACTAGTGAATGGGGATACCACTACTTTAACTAAAGTTCCTGTAGATCGTCTTTTTGCAATTACGCCTTCAGTAAATGGAGTTGTTGTGCATGCGGAAGAACATTGTGAGATTTGGAATCTAACTTGGAATAGCGGAGTAACGATAGACAATCCTTTCATTGAGCTTGCAGAGGTTACATTTATTCATCAAACAAGAGATATGATTCAAAAAAGCATTGAAGATGGTGTTTTATACTACAGAATTCTTTATCTCGATACACCATTAAATGAAATTCAAGATCGACTGGAAATACGAATAAAACTTAATTCTGATTTTGAGGCACCACGACCATTGGAACAAGTTGAAGTGGAGTATATTCTGAATGAGATTTTTGGGAAGATTCATCAACAGGCGCAAATTCCAATTGAAAACATGATTTTAATCCAACGCTAAAAGTTAAAGGAGGTCTACCATGGTCAAAAAAATTGTATTAGCCATCAGTGATACTGTATATACGGCATATTTACGAGAAGATTTTGTTGGCGCGGGATTTGAAGTGGCTGATAGTGATGTGATGCATATTAAATATCTAGATGAAATTCTAGATACGGAACAACCCGAGATTCTATGTATTAATGACAAACGATTAAATATTGATGCGGGACAGGAAGATAAACGTGAATTGATTATCATACAGAAGTTAAGGGATATACGTTTTAATCGAGATATTCGTATTGTAGTTTTTACAGAACGTGAAAATGATGATGAGTTTTTGGCGAAACTGATTTATCTAGGTATCTATGACATTTTCAACTCTCGTAGAATTGATATTGATAATAAAGTTATCCCGCAGTTGCTACAGGAGTCGGATATTAAGAATGTAGCCGAGATTGTTGGAGCAAGTCAGGTACCGCAACAAACGAAATTACCGGACATTCCTGCTGAGGAAGAAGAGGAAGTGCCAAGTGACTTAGAGGAAGGAAGCAATGATGAACCTGCCTCTAAGTCAAAAATATTTAAAAACAAACAAAAACGTAAGTCTGTACAAGAGGAAACGGCAAAAGCACCAATAATTAAAAAGCAATATAAATTATCGTTTGAACCTGTATATGAGAAGCAGATTGGTATAGCAATTCCAAGGAAAACAATTGTTGTGGCCAGTATGAATAGGAGAAGTGGAGCTACTTTTGTTTCGCATCTCCTAGCTGCCTATTTGAATGAACTACAGATTGATGTGAACTATATAGAGAATTTATACGATGAGGGGTATACGTATCCACTATTAAAGGGCTATACAGAAGCACCAGAAAATTATCGCAGCGAGTTCATGTTACAGCGCTATAAAGAGATGTTACAGAAGGAATCCGATATATTATCGATTCCAAAGTGGAAGCAAGGAAAGATAAACTTTATCGTAAAGAATCCGATTGTGGACCAAGAATTGAAAAATGAAACAGAGCAAGACTTTGACCATTTCATTAAGGTCTTGTTGGGGAACCAAGAAGCACCTATTTCTATTATTGATGCGGGTAATGATTGGGACAAAGATTTATATCAAGAGATATGCGAGATGGCGGATTACATATTCTTTGTAGCGGAGCCGGATCTTCATCAAATGCTAAAGATAGCACACCCTCTTACGCAAAAAGAAAGAAAGTTAGTTTCCTACTTAGCATTAGAGAAAACAAAAGTAATTGGGAATAAATTTTCATCATCATTGTTAAAACACGAGGTAGTGGAAGAATGTTTAGGACAGAAGTTATTAGCAGCTATACCACCTTATGGGATTGAGGATGTATTTGAAGCACAGTTGAATAGTAGTACGTTACTATCAAGTCGTAACTATTATAGAGAGTTAGAAGGAATAATGAAGAAGATAGCAGAGTTATTACTACCAAACGAATTGCTGAACCAGAAGAAAAGCTCTATATTAAGTGGATTTCGTTTCCGAAAGACCGAAAATTAAGAAGGGATGATAAAAAATGCAAAAATTTATAATAGCTGCGGGTGCGCTACTTTTATTCATAGGCTGTCTTTTCTTTGTAACAGATATGGTGATTGGGGATACAACACATACTGACAATAAGGCTGCATTAAAGAAAGGTAGCAATACTGCCTTATATAAATCAGTAAAAGTCGGCACTTTACGTGCGGAGGAAGAAATAGCCATTGATCCAGAACTAGCAAAGAAAGAGTTCGAGCAAGCGTACAAGCAGAATGCGGCATTCAAAGACCCTGCGTCAAAGCGTGATTTTTCTGTTCATGTTATCCAGGACAAGCCAGCAATGATTGCAGTTGAGGGAAATGTGGATGCAAAGAGCTATCTAAAACAATTTGATGAGAACAAAGGAACAATTAAAAGTAAAGCACGAAACATCTATATTTTTGAGTCTACCTCTGATAAAAAACAACCTGGAGGAAACATAATACAATAGGGCCAAGAACAGTAAGGAGTGAACCAGTATGCAAAATACCGTAACAACAGCTCTATTATTAACTCTTTTTCTATTCTTTATCTCTTTAATCCCGGAAGGCGTACTATATGGTATTCAATTGGTCAAAGCACATAATTTTGCTTCTAATACGATAGAGTTAGCTGAAAGAACAGGCGGATTTCAATATAGTTATAATGGGGAAAACGTAGATTTAATCCCTGATATTGAGAAAAAGATGAAGGCAGAAAATATGGATGGGTGGAAATATGAATTTACAAAAGGACGAGTAGATCGTAACCAACCTCTATATTTTAAGATTAAATCGGAACATCAGTTTTATATATTTAAATTGATTGGTGTTGACGGAGTAAAAGCGCCAATTTGGAGCAATCGTGAGGGAGTAGGAAAAGTATTCTTTCGTGAATAGAGCAGACATAATATAAATCTGGGTAAGAAAACTATGCTGAGAAAAGTGTAGTTTTTTTGCTAGAAAAATATATTTAAAAATAAATATATAAAAATACTTTACAAGCCTATTTTTATATGGTAATATTTTCCATATAGAACAGCGGTCATAAAAAACGCTAATCAATTAATTAATATGTTAAAACATCTAGATTTTATGTTCAATTTAGGTACAATAAAGGAATCTGTAAAAAAACTAATATACTTGGAGGAACAAACAATGGCTAACAAATTTTTAAAAACAGCAACAGCACTAACAATTATGGGAACATCTTTATTAGGAGCAGGAGCATTTACAGCGAAAGCCGCTGATAAAACAGATTTACTAAAATTCAATGATGTTCCAGCAGATCACTGGTCTACGAAAGCAATTTATGATTTAACAAATCGTAAAGTGGTGCAAGGGTACGGAAATAATATCTTTGGTTTTGGTGATAATGTCACTCGTGGGCAAGTTGCTCGTATGATTTATATGTACGTAAAACCAGCGGATGCAGATGCTAGCTTCAAAAATCCATTTACTGATATCAAAGGACATATGTTTGAAAAAGAAATCTTAGCACTTGCTAAAGCAGGTCTTGTAAGTGGTTATGGTGAAGGGAAATATGGTCCAGATGATATTTTAACTCGTGAACAAATGGCACAAGTACTTACAAATGCTTTCAAATTCAAAGCTACTAAGACAACATCGTTTACTGACATTGATAAAAACTCATGGGCATTAAAAGCAATTAGTGCATTAGAAGAAAATGGCGTTACTATTGGTACAGGAGGTAAGATGTATTCACCATATACACATGTAACCCGTGAACAATATAGCCAATTCTTATATAACTCTATTAATGTAATCGAAAAAGAAACAAAACCTGAAACGAAACCAGAAGAAAAACCAGAAGTGAAGCCAGACCCAAAACCTGAGACAAAACCAGAAGAAAAACCAGAAGTGAAGCCAGACCCAAAACCTGAGACAAAACCAGAAGAAAAACCAGAAGTGAAGCCAGACCCAAAACCTGAGACAAAACCAGAAACAAAGCCTGAGACAAAACCAGAAGAGAAACCTGAGACAAAACCAGAAACAAAGCCTGAAACAAAACCAGAAGTTGAACTTCCTAAAGGTGTAGAAATTGATAAGAAATTTATATCTGATAATGTTGTGGTAAATCAAACTGCTTTTGAAAATACTGCCTCTTCAAAGACATCTGTATCAAAAGAAGGACAAAATTTAGTTGAATCTATTAATGAAAAATATAATTTGAACTTAAAATATGGTGAAATTGGTGGAGTAGTAACTTTAGTAGATAAGGAAAATATTTATCTGCCAGCGGGTACATTTAAGTCTCAACTACATGTTTCTGGTCAAAATAAAGATGATTTTGAAATTAATTTCCTATACACTAATGATGCTATTGTTGAATTGACTAAGCAGTGGGTTACTTTATTAAATAACGAGTTGAATTTAGACAAAGAGATTGAAGAAACAATTGAAACTTTAAAAACAAGTAATTATGAAAAAGGTAATTATAAAATTCGAATTGGACATTCAACAGCAGATCAAATGATGTATATCCAAGTTCAAACTAAGTAATCTATATATTGTAATTGAATGATAATTATGGTATTGTTGAAAACAATAATTGAATTGTTTAGTATAAATTAATATACGTAAAGGACACACCTTACGTACCTTCCTAGGTACAGGTGTGTCCTTTTTTCGTTTTAGGAGGATGAATAATGAAGATAAAAAGAAAAACTTTATTAGTAGTAACCTCACTTTTCTTATCAGTACCGGCTTCGGTAAGCGCTCAGAACAGTGATGTTCCATTTTATAACGGGTCAGATAATACGCTATTACGTTCAGATAGGTTGCAGTTAGCAGGGAAATATTTTCGACCAGGGAATGGGTTTGCAGCTGAGCAAACTTTATATAGAGCTGATATCCATTATCCTGCTGTATACAATGGTTCTTTTAATTGGGATAATTCTAGAGAGAATTTAGTAGAAGCAAATGATAATTCTGAACCATATATTCGTATCTCTAATGATGGGTATCTCAATGGTTACGTTCCAGCTGGTGATCGTATGGTAAGTGAAGTAGAAAGATTTACTCCGTCACTTATTACATCTAAATATTGGGGAAACGGAAAATTTGTTTTAGATAATATAGATATGCATAAAATAAGTTCATATAATGAGAATACTCCATTTGGGAAATTTTATTGGATACGAGATATAGCCTATCTTTCGGGTGGTTATGCAGGATCTGGTGGCGTAGATGATGTGAATAAGTTTAACCTGTGGTATGTGCGTACAAGTAAACCTGAAATAAAAGATTTTAAAGCGTCTAGTGGTAAAAAAGATGTACCTGTTAAATTCACATTTAATGGTTTTGAATATGTAAGTAAGGGAAAAGGGTACAACGATAGAGATCCAAATGGGACAACCGTAAATCCATATCAAGCAGCTGCTGGCGAGCGAAATCGTGTGAAATGGATGATAGACATTGAAAAAGATGGTGAAACAGTGCATCATCAGGAGAATTACTTACGTTCAAACCCACAAACAGATAATCAGAAACCAAATGAAGGCGATGCAGGACAATTTACTAAAGAAGATGTAAGCTGGCAGCCGCAAATGTGCGGGCGCTATACTGCGAAAATTAAAGTAACAGACGCTGTTCAAAGGGATTCAAATGAGAAAACAGTCAACTTTAATGTAGATGGTAATTGTGGTACAGAAGTGACACCTAACCCAGATCCAGGTGATGAAGATGATTACAAATTTAAAATTGATTTCTCGGCTGACCGAATTGAAGGTGAAACAGCAAGAGAAGGAAAAAATATTAAAACAAGGGTAGATGTATCACGTGATAACTTTAAACAAGAACGTGACGAATATAGAACGAAGGTAAATAACAACATTAATAAGTCTCAGCAGGAAGTAAATAGCACTGAATCAGATAGAGATAGCGCTCAATCAAGTCTAAGTTATTGCCGTCGTGATCCTATTCATGAAATAGATGCGGAAGGAAATCACCACTATTATGATAGGGACTGCTCATGGGAAGAGAATAGACTAGATAACGCTGCGGGTAGGTTAGATAAGGCAAGAGAGAAGCTAGATAAAGAGAAGAAAAAAATTAAGAAGTTAGATGGATTAGAAGAAAAATATGTGAATCCTGAAACAGTTGTGGTGTTAAAACATAATGGGCAACAAGTGGCTTCACAAAAGATAAGACTAACAGAGGGAGAAAAGAAAACATTGAATCTTGATTGGCAGCATAAAGGGAAAGGAACAATTCAGGCGGAAATTAACCCTGCTGGTAATCGTATAGATATAGAAGAAACCACATACAAAAATAATCCTATTAAAACAGGTATCTATGCACCATCACATGAAAAAGGGATGTGTGGTGTAACTAGCGTAAAAGGTGTGGTAGAGACAGTCAGTGGGCGTGTTTCTAAAGATGATACAGTTGGAGAAATGTATTATGAAACATTAAGTGGAAGTATTGATAATCTAGTACCTTCTAAGCTTCATAGTGGATATGGATTCACTTATGAAGTAAACGGAAAATACAAAAATGATTGGAATGCAAATTACCCTGGTGTATTTACAGAAGCAACGGCACAATATCCTTTTGCCGATGAAGGATTAAAAACTACACAAGATTTGGAGCGTGTTTCTAATACTGGATTGACATCGAAATTCCTTCCTAAAAATATGTATTTGTCTGAAATAACAGGTCTTGTATTTGATAGTAAAAGACCGACAAAGTCCCTTTATTGGGATGGACAGGAAAAGATTATTGATGGGGGACGCAAATGGTACGCACCATTGAAAAAGAAAGATGGTAAATATAATTTTACAGTTGAAACACCCCCAGCGGGAATTAATGAAATGAGTTTATGTATGACAAATCAAGTAGAAATCAAAGGTGCAGCATACGATGATTTTGTAGATAGAGATGTGCTTGCAGATCTTCCATTCCCTGTACAAACACCAGGATGGAACTGGGCAGGAAAAGAACATATTATTACTGACCTGTCAGACTGGTACTATATGAAGAATAGAAATTAGTTAAGTAGTATTGTATAATAAGTTGAATTAACACAATAATATATCCATCTTAAACTAGTAGCTGAATGGACAAACCAAAGGCACATCCCTTAATGGGATGTGCCTTTTTTTCGTAGAAAGGGGAATTTGGAATGGACAAAAAGAAAAAACAACGTGTGAGACGTGCAATTTTCATCGGGGTTGTCGTAATGATTGTATCTCTGTGCATTGGAAGTGAATTTCAGGATCGGAATGGGGAAAGCTATGCTCCTGCAAAGTATTTTGAAACAGGAACAAAATTGATTTCGTTTTAAAAGTAATTTTATTTATTTCATCCACTATAGTGGATGAAGAGACATGACATGGACCATAGTTGATGTTATAATATGTGTAGAAGTATTACAAAGATAGTTTTTGCATAAACTAATAAAGACGAGATGCTTCAACATCTCGCCTTATGTAACTGCTACCGCAAGGTGGTTGGTTACTAGAATTTAGTTATTTTTGTTGAACCACCTAGTACGTTTGCGGCGTTGGGTGGTTCTTTTCGTTTTTTGTCGCTTTTTTTGTATTTTTTTCCAAGACGTTGATAGGAATTTACCTACTCGTTTTGCAAAAAATACAGCGATTTCTCTAGCAATAACTTTCAAAATTTCAATTGCTATAGTGAAAAAAATGTCCATTTGGTCACCTCCTTTCCCCATAAAATGAAAGAGAAAGGATAGCAACCGACCACCCTGAAATATTCAGTTACGTTGCATCTATTATATCATATTTAATGGGTAGTTAATAGCTTTAAAACCTTGATATGACAACGTTTTTAAAGGTTTTTTGTTTTTTTTAATTCGTTCGTTGGGATAGAAAAAACAGATTTTTTTTAGAAATGATTGACATAAAACCGTATATATCATAATATTGAAATTGTAATATTAAAGAAAACAAATCCAACATTTTCATATAGACTTTAGATTAGCTAAAAGGACACACCTAAGGCGCTTTATGCCATAGGTGTGTCCTTTTTTTGCGTTTAAAGGCTACATAAGGAGGAACACAAACATTGAAGCCATCTAAGTTTCAAAAGAAGCAGATTGCTGCGGTTGGTCTTGCCGCTGCAACAGTCGCTGGTATCTATGGATACAATCATTTTGCAGTGGAGAATGCAGTAAAACCAACAAAGATTGTCGTAGCCGCAAAGGATATACCCGCTCATACAGAGATTAAAGAGGATATGCTAGTTGAACGTACATTACCTGGTGATTCCATTCCACCCAATGCATTACGCGTGAGTAAGAAAGAGGTCGTAGGAAAATGGACAAATGATGGGCAACCCATTACAGAAAATAGCTATCTCTTCAAAAATAAAGTGGTAAAGAAAGAAGAGTTACCAGACTCTGCAATATTAAACCTAAAAAATGAAGAAGTTGCTTTCCCATTACTCGTTGATCTTGAAACAAGTTCCGGGAATAGTATTATTCCTAACACATACGTGGACTTGTATTTCAAACAGGTTGTAAAAGAAGGAGACAATGAGAAGGTTGTATTCGGTGGTCTTTTCCAACGCGTACGTGTTACGGCTGCAAAAGATAGTAATACGGAAGATGCATTCGTGTTAGAAAAGAAAGAATCAAAAGAGGAACAAGAGGGTAAACAAAAACCGAAGGTAACTCGTTTATATACATTAGCTGTTTCACCGGAACAACTCCAATACTTAAATCGTGCGAAAATGCTTGGAGATGTGATTCCTGTTGCAGTCGGACAAAAGGTAGAACAAACAGGGAAAGAATTACAACCAGCAGAAGGGTTCTCGCAAATATCTGATCAGAAGAACATTTTAGACTATGTTGAGAAACATTCAACCAATCCAATTTCTAAAAATGTAAAAGAATTTGTTGCACAGTATCTGAACGAATCCAAATAAGAAAGGGGATATAAAGATGGAGCGGCAAGTAAGAATGGTTGCCTTTTATGCGACAAACGAAAACGTAGGGAAAAGCACGTTAAGTATTGCGATGGCGAATGAGTTAGCTCATTTAGGAAAAAAGGTGCTGTATGTAGAAGCAGACCAAATAAGGCCGAGTTTTGCAGTTGGAACAGGTCTTACCCATGACAGCAAAAATATATTAGAGCTTGTTAAAAAAGAAAATGAGTACAATCTCTTGCAGTATATTTGTACCAAACAAGATTTGGTAGAGAAAAAATTGAATCCAAGGTTGATACAAAAATTGCACGATAAGATGGATTTTCTGGTATTTCCATCAGGATATAACATGGCTCACTTCCCTGAGATTCAAAACAAAGAATTATTTGTAACAACATTCATCGAATCGCTTGTAGCCACAGAATACGATTACATCATTCTGTCTGTACCAACTGAATTATCAGAGGTACTGAGTTACCCAATCTTATATCAATCAGATATTGTGGTTCATGTGCTAAATAGTAATCCTCGTGGTGCTTTAGCAATTAAGCAAGAATTGCAGTTGATAGAAGAAACGAAGCTGACATTACCTCGTATGGTTCATGTTTTGAACATGGGGGATGAGAACTATGTAGAAGATATTGAAAAGCTTTCTTCACAAAAAATTGCGGTGACCATTCCATATGATAGAGATCGTACAAGTTACGAATGGGGAATGCAGATTGGTTCCCCACAAATTAATACAAAGGTCCATCACATTATGGAAGCAGCTGGTCTTGATATTGCATCCCAGCATACATCCTCTATGAAAAAGGGTATCTTTGGTTTTCGAAATTAAAAGGGGAGGTTAGTAGTATGTGGGGTTATTTACAGGCAAAACAAGTGGCCTTAAAACGAAATCGAGTAGATTTATACCATTTTGGTTATATGATTCGTTCCAAATCGGCTCGAAAATTAGGGACGACTACAGCTCAACAAGTTAAAGATATAACGGATGAAATTCGTGCGTTTTTAGTAAAAGAACATCGTGATATTTTAAGTGAGTCCTTTATGAATAAGGAGAAGAGAGCTGCTGTAGAAACGATCATTAAAAACTTTTTGTTAAGTAATCAAGTTGTTATCGCAGATGTTCCTTCGGATCAGTTATTAAACATGGTATGTGATGACATTGTGGGATTCGGGATTATAGAGTCTTTGAAAGAGGATAAGGACGTAACCGATATTTATATAAATGGCACAAAAGAGATTATTTACGAAAAAATTGGGGAGGGAGAATGTACATTTCCTTACCGATTTGAAACGGAAGAAGAAGTCAAAGCTTTAGCTTACAAGATGGTAAACAGTACGTCAGAATCATTAAATACAGCAAAGCCATATGTAGATTGTGTATTTCCGTATATACGTATCAATATTGCGTTAGATGAACTTGGGGGACTAGGAACAACGATAACGATTCGTAAGAATGCGGATCATCTTCGTGCCTCTGAAGAGCGTATGTTATCTACAAATCAAGCATCGAGAGAGATGTTGGACTTTTTGGCCGCAGCCGTGAAAGCCAAAATGAATATTTTAGTGGCGGGAGCAACAGGTACAGGGAAGTCAGAGTTTATGAAATATCTTGCTTCTCATATTCCGAAAGGGAAAAAGAAAGAACGTACTCTCGTAGTAGAAGATAACCCTGAATTATATTTGCATCGTATTTTTCCAGAACATCATTTTGTTCCGATGCAGTGTAGGGCATCGGAAGTAGAAGAGAATGCAATTGACTTTGATAGATTGCTAACAAATGCGTTACGACAAGGACCAAAGCGATTAATAGTAGGGGAATCAAGGGGGAAAGAAGCATTAAAAATGCTGAACTTCTTCCAAACAGGACACCCAGGTTTTACTTCTGTCCATGCAAGAAGTGCAAAAGAAGCAGTTAGACGTTTAATGCTCATGTGTCTGCAAAGTGGTGCAAATATTGACGCCCAGTATTTATATGAATTAATTTCGCAGACATTTGATGTGATTGTCTTTTTAGAGAAGAAAGATGATGGAAATCGTTATATTACAGAGATGATTGAACTGTTGGATTATCAAGATGATATACAGTTCAATCAGCTTTCTCAGTTTATCCCGACATATGAGGAACACGATGAAATGAATGAGAGAGTAGGAAAGATTCATGGAGATCATATCACTACAGCGACTATGTCGGCTGATATGGAAAGGAAGTTCCGTTCTTCTACTGTAAATCCAGCTCTTTATGCACCATTCCTTTCACAACAGGAGGTGCAGTATGCATAGTTTGTTAGCTTATGGATGTATCTTCCTCATATTCATGAGTGTACTATTGTTAGTTTTACTTTTCACAAAATCTAAGGGTTCTGCCCTTTCCCAATTTGTACAAGAAAATGAGAAAGAAGAAAGACGCTTAGAATTGCGGAATATCAAAGGAATACGGATGTATCTTCCACAATCCGTTATCCAGGAAGCCCAAAAGTACGAGTGGAAACTGACGAAAAGTATGTACTGGGTATATACGGTACTTTCAGGCATGAGTATTGCAGCTGTCTTCTACTTCTCTTTTGGAAGAGATCCTTTTACACTGATTTCCGCTTTATGTGGATTTTTAGTTCCGAGGTTTCTTCTCTATCGTAGAAAAAAACGTTATTACTTAGTTGTCATAGATCGTCTTTCTATCTATATGAAGGCTGTAGCAAATGCACTTCAAATTAGTAATAACGCAAAACGCGTGTTACTTCAGGTGAAACCGATGATGCATGACAGTATTCAAGAAGAAATAGAAAAAGTTTCTCTTTTATTAGAAGGTGGAACCACGATGCATCGTGCATTTAGAGGGTTTAATGAAACCTTTAACTTTAGAGAATTGGTTTTCTTCCACGAAATGTTGGAAGTATGTAGCCGAGAAGGTGGAGCAAATTCAGTGCAAGTCTTACTAGATATTGCAGAAGATTTCGAAAAACAAAAGCTATACCTGGCAAGATTGCGTTCTAGTTTGTCCCAAGCGCAACGTGCTTTTGTACAGAACTGCTTAATAGTCATCGCAATGCCGATTGTCATTATGTTGATGTCAAAAGAGGCATATGGATTTTTGGCAGGTTCTATGATGGGGAAAATTGCATTAACTATAAATATGTTTATTGTATTTTTCCTAGCAACACGTGTAGAAAAAATTGCAAATTATAACCCGACAGAAAGGGGGGAATAAGATGGCTGCGTTTTTAGGTTTAGTCATATTTGTTGTCATGTACTGGGTATTCTCCAGCTTTCTACAAAGTAAAAAAGACAGTGAGAGTGTACTTACTCATTATGTAGAAAATGCGAAGCGTATTGAAAAGAAGAATTTGAATCAAATGATGCTTGCTCCTTTTCAATCGTTATCACATAAGTATCTGACAGAAGAAAAGAAAGAGCAGATTCAGAAAAAATTAGAGGAAGCTGGCTTGGATACGAAACCAGAAGAATATTTGAAAATGAAGGTTGCGTATCCCGTCATTTTCACATCTGTTTTCTTAATTTGTACCGTATTCCATGATTACTACTTATTTAAAGTAGGCGTTCTGGTTTCACCACTGCTTTACTTCTATCCAGATTACTTATTAAAGAGAAGAATAAAGCAGGCGATAGAAGCAAGGAAGTTTGAATTGCCAGAGTATTTAATTCCGTTGCTGCAATTGTTAAAGACACATACAACATTAGAAGCAGTAAAAAAGGCACAGATATATGCAGGGAGACATCTTAGTCCGTATGTATCTACTCTTACAGCAGAATTAGAAATGTATGCGGGCTCGGATCAACCGTTTAGGAACTTCGCAGCAGCTCTAAATAGTCCAGAAGTAAATACCTTTACGATTGCGTTACAACAAGCGCAAAAAACGGACAAGGTACAAAGTCTTCGGATTATGGATTCGCAAATTAAAATGATGCGTGAATTAAAACATGAGAACTACAACCGTCTGATTCAAGATAAACCAATGGAAATGAATAAATTTAACGTTGCGGTTATTGGTTGTATCGTTATTTATCCAATGGTCATTGTTATTCAATCCTTAACACAAGGATTTGCAAGTTTATAAAAAAGATATTACCCCAAATGGAATAGGAAAAGGAGCAAAATACATGTTAACAAAAATGAAGAATTGGTTAAAAAATGAAGACTCACAATTATCATCAGAAAACGGTATGTTAATCGCCTTGGCGGTCATTATCGTATTAGTCATTGGACCGTTTGTATGGAAAGCAATTCAAGGTGGATATGACACAATTCTAGCTCGATTCACAAAGGCATCAAGCAATGCAGATGTAGATTCTTGGAACAAGAAATAAAAGGTTAGTTTCATAATGTTTGTTAGAAATAGCTCAAATAAATAGATAAGGGAGATTCAATCATGTTAGCAAAAATGAAGAATTGGTTAAAAAACGAAGATTCACAGTTGTCGTCAGAAAACGGTATGCTAATCGCGTTAGCGGTAATTATTGTACTTGTTATTGGACCATTTGTATGGAAGGCAATCCAAGGTGGATATGACACAATTCTAGCTCGATTCACAAAAGCATCAAGCAATGCAAATGTGGATTCTTGGAACAAGTAATAAAATTTTAATTAGGTAAATTCTTATCCTAGTAGTTTCCTAAAATCGATATATAAAGGGGCAAAAATAAAATGTTTGTAAAAGCGAAAAATTGGTTAAAAAACGAAGATTCACAGTTATCATCAGAAAACGGTATGCTAATCGCGTTAGCGGTAATTATTGTACTAGTCATTGGACCGTTTGTATGGAAAGCAATCCAAGGTGGTTATGACACAATTCTATCTCGATTCACAAAAGCATCAAGCAATGCAGATGTAGATTCATGGAATAAAAAATAAGCTTTAAGGTTGTATATAAGGGGAGTCACGTATCATGTGGCTCCTTCTATAAAATAAAAATTAGGAGGTATTATGATGAAATTTAGTAAAGTAATGATTCCTACTTTAGCAACAATTGCTCTGGGTATGTCAGTAATGGGTACACCTACAAGTGCAGCAACAACAGCTGAGACGAAATTAACACAAAGTATTACGGGTGGAGAACATAATGTCGCTGTTACTCCAGCCAGTAATTTTAACGCTGTAACACTAAGTGGAGAAACACAAGTGACAAATGCAAATCCTGGTGTGCTAACAGTCACAGATGCAACTGGTTCAGGAAATGGCTGGAGAATTAATGTAAAAGCAGATCAATTTAAGGTAAATGGTGATGCAAAATCAAATCGAACACTTCCAAAAGGATCTCTAGTTTTAAATAGTGGCGGTGCTGCTATTACGAAAATAGGCGGGACAAGTTCACCTAATTCGGAGTTTAAAACAGCTAACTTTATAATAGATACAGATAATCAGGTTACAATTTTAAGTGCGAAAAAAGATGAGGGTATGGGAAAGTATAATGTGAGTTTTAATGATAAGTCTATGGCGTTAACCTTAAATCCACATAGTACATATGTAGAGAATAAGGCTGGTGCTACCTCATATGAGTCGAAACTTACCTATTCCATTGTAACAGGCCCCTGATTAGAAATTATAGTGCAGAAGAGATACATATTATAGATATGCTTCTCTTCTGTATATAGAAAGAAGGTGCAATATGAAGAGTTTTGCTTATAAAATTTCTATTAGTATATTAGTAGGTATTGTGTTTACTTTGAGCTTATGTCTAAAACCTTTTCATCTTGTTTATGCAGAGGAAAAACAAGATAGTCTACCATTTGATGTAAACATTCATGTTCCAGATAATCAAATAGGCGATATCAAAAACTATTTTACTTTACAGGTGAATAAGAAACAGAACCAAACAGTGAAAATGGATGTACACAATAAAGCTAATACTTCAATCAAAGTGAATGTAAAAGTGGCCAATGCTCTCACCTCTACAAACGGAGGTATTATGTATGTGCCAAACCGTGAAGTTTCACAAAATAAGTTAATGGATACAGATTTTTATATGGATCAGTATGTGCAAGCTCCTTCCGCTGTTACTTTAGAGGGTAATCAAACGAAGACCATAGAGGTACAACTAACGACACCTAATCAAGATGGAGTATTTTTGGGCGGATTATTGTTTGAATTAGTACAAGATACAAAATCACAGGATCTTGAAAAAGATGGACTGAACTTCTCTGTACATAACCGTATCGAATATGCGGTAGCGATACAATTGAATGTAGGTAAGACTGAAAATTCTGTCAATTACTCATCTCTGAAGTTAAATGGCACAGCGATTGAATCATATCCAACACAACCGCAAGTACATGCACTTATTCAAAATAAAAATGCAAATATAGTGAGGGATGTGGCAGTTTACTATGAAGTTTTATCTAAGGATAACGTTCTATTTCATGGGAATATCCCAGCGTTCAATGTTGCCCCGAAATCCAAGGTAGGATTGGCTATTCCATGGAAAGCGAAAGAATACAAAGATGGAAAGTATATGCTAAAAGTCACAATAAAAGAGAACGGTGTACCCAAAACATATACAGAAGAATTCCAGATAACTGCTTCTAATGTGACAGAGTACGCGGAACAAACTGGTGCAGTAAAGGTATTACCGACGTATTCTAATCAAACATATATGATAGTGGCTGGTGTTGTTATAGTAATCATTTCAATATTTGTATTTGTATGGTGGAGAAAGAAGCATGCAAAACAGAGAGAAGAACAAAAAGCCTCATAAATACTAAAAAAGTGAAGGGGGAGGATATGGTGAAACGGGGGAAGATTTTCACTTTGGTCATGCTTTTAACCGCCGCATGCTTATTTATAGGTATAAAAGATAACACTATATTAGCTGATCAAGCAGTAAGCCAGCAGAATGGTATTCCAACACTCACTGCAAGTGGAAAAGAGAATGAGGTCAAATTGGAATGGGCAATTGATATCTTAGATCAAGATGTACTATGGAAAATTGATTTTAATAACTCTAAAGATGTCAATTTAATGAATGGTTGGGGAGAATTTTATGGGAATGGGAATCAAAGTTTACAATCAGAAGTCTTTTATCCAAATGGTGCAGATACCAGCGGATACAAAGTATTTGATACAAAATTAGGAGGGAATCGAGTCTTATATCCCTATACGGTTAAAACAGATTCTATCGCTGTTTTTAAGAGGTTAAACGTCCCTAATAATGCTTATATTTCCGCTACCTTTAAAGCAAAGTCACAAGGATTAGGAAAGATTAGCTTTTATGGTGATGGAAGTTGGGAAACGGGGAGAGAGTTTGATTACTACAACGCTATTATTTTAAAAGATGTGCCATCCGGTTCGAAAGAATTAGAGATTAGTAATATCTCTTTATTTCCGGAAAGAGAACCAGGCACCAACATACCAAAGGATAGAAAACATATAACTTCGGACATAAATAAAGATGTGTATCAAGATTCTCCGATGGTAGATAAAGTAATTCCTTATCAGGATGGTTCTGGACAGGGGAAGTTAATATTAAATAGTCCTATTATGACTCCAATGAAACAAGGTGACCGCTTAAAAACAAGAAAATGGGCAGCACCTATCCAATTACCAAATAATCGTACGGTCACAAAGGATGATTATAATAAAGACATAAATGGATGGTCTACATTTAGTATGAATACCCAAGTTGCAAATAATCCTTTTTATATTACCGAGCAACGAGGCGTAACGTTTTATATGCTTGCGTATTCAGAAGGGATTACATATGTGGATGAATTAAAAGTGGGATATGCATCAGAAGCAGAAGTATACCGAGCGAATGAGCAAATATATAAAGGTAGACTTTCTGACTATGTAGATAAAGAAGCAAGGGATCAGGCAGCACCAACAACACCTGAAGGTTTTCAAATAGAAAATAGAGAGCTAAAGGAAACAAAAGTAACATTTGATTCCGCGAAAGATGAAGGGAGTATCTATCATTATAAAATTCGTGGAGTTGGTAGGAATGGCGCTTCAGACTTTTCTAAGGAGGCTCCTGCTACTGTAACAAGTGGTGTGAAAGGGTATGAATATGTAGTAAATGACAAACCCGGCATATCACTCGATAAAGCAAATGGTGTTCAGTTTACAAATCAGACTAGTATTCAGTTTCCGACTGATTATGCGAAACCGCAATATGTACATATCCGAACAGTAGATAAAGCTGGGAATAAAAGTGCGACAAAGCATGTTTCTACCACACAAAAAGGACATGTAGACATGCTCACTGTACCAAAAAGTGTGGAATTCAGTCCGATCCAATTAAATGGAGAAAAACAAAATTCATTTGGTACCTTAGGAAAAATCATGATTCATGATAGTCGGAATCAAGCGGATGGATGGAGATTGAATGTGACTATATCACCATTTACAGAATCGAATATATCAAAACAATTGCAAAAGGGTTCTCTATACTTGAAAAATCAAGTGAGTGTAACAAAAGTAAAAGGGCCAGAGACAGGGAAACCTATTGTACAGATTCCTAATGCACCTATGGATAATGGGGCAGCACACACCATTATCCAGGCTACAAAAGATGTAGCAATTGGAGAATATCAAATTGATTTTGGTCAACACGCATTCCAACTTCAGCTAGATCCAGGGACAATCTATGTAGGGAAGAATAGGCAAGCAACTTATACTTCAACGGTCACTTGGTCTTTAGTAAGTGGACCTTAATAAGCCATCTAAACATGAATGAAATAAGGAGAGAGAAAACATGGGCATGTATGTAATAGGAATATTGATAGGGTATATGATCCTGAATGTATTTACTGATTTGAAGTATAGAAAAACGAAAAATATGTGGCATCTACTATTCTTAATTGTAGGTATAGCAATCACGTATTTTGATGGAGTAAGAACAGGGAAAGAGATTGTGATTGTACTAGTCATGGCCTTAGCATGTGGTTTATTATTAGAGACGTTTAAATTTTCTTCACCCGGTGATACGAAAATGCTTGTGGTGGTAGCTTTATATGTTAGCAATGTAGTAGAAGAATCTTCTATGCTTACCGCTATTACATTAACAGCTTTCCATTTACTATTCTTTTGGATTGCTAGTGTGTATCGGTTAATTAAGATTTTAGGGTTTGTGGGAGCTATTAAAGACCAATTAGAGCATGCTGCCTCTATATTTGGTGCGAAACTACCAAAGAAAGAAATACAGCTCATTCAGAGCTTCCCAGGGGCTTGTTCTATTTTATTAGGAGCACTTGTTTATGTTGCTTTCACTATATATCAAAACGGAGGTATCTTGGCTTGAATAGTAGAATCATTCATCAAAGAGAAACGTATATTTATTTCACGATATTCGCACTAGTAGGAGTACTTATTACAAATATGTTTATTAATATGGTCTTTATAATAGCGTATCCGTTACTTATAGAATTAATTGTACAGGTTGTCCTGCTTCAGAAGATAAAAAAGCCGTTTTATCGGAGCGGAAAAGAATTAACGGAACAGTTAAAACTAAAAAATATATTTCTAGTAGAATCAAATATTTTAGGAGATGACGAAGGAACGGTGTATGAGGTGCATCAAATGCCTTTTGAATTCTCTAATGGATTAATTAATAAAGATAAGAGTTATAAAGTCATAAAACAAGAGTATGAGAGAAAAGTCAAAGAGGATTTAACGAAAATTGCAAAATGGCAAGTTACAACAAAAGCTAGGCTAGTTACTACTACACATTTCCGCTTGTATGTGATTTGGCAGAAAAACAGTACAGGCTATCAGCTGAAAAAGTTAGAAGATTGTATTGACCCCTATGCAAAGATGAACCTTATTCAATGGATGATTGTCTCTTTTTGTACCACTGGTCGTATCAAGTATGACAAACAGCCGAAAGATTGGTCTAGTTATGAGTGGATAACCTTAAAATAAAAAGACAAAAGTTATAATGCTTTTGTCTTTTTTTCTTGCTATTTATTCTAACAGTTTCGTGAACTATGCATGATTCTTAGCGCGTTCTATAAATGCTTGATATTTTGTTACATCACTAATATCAAGTCCGAAATCGAAATCGTCTATTTCTGTATGATAACCGTAAGATACTAAACCGAAATCTTTATGTGCCTCAGGGAAGTAAATTAGCACTTTTGCATTTCTATAGTCTTTTAAATTTAATAATTCATACATTTTTGCGATTAGATATTCGCCAATCCTATTAATTGCACTTGTTCCGCTTGTAACGTTAGAAATCTCATCATAAATGTGTAATGTATGACTTTCGCTGTCAACGAATAATAAAAAATGATTGTACCCCATATTGTGGAAGTTTTCTGTAACTAGATGATATTGGTTTTCGTGGCTAGTAGGGAATAAGAAAATATCAAATGTCCCTTCAGCCGTCATAATAGTTACTTCATTATCTTTTGTATCTTTTTTAAACTTTTTGAACATGAAAAGCCCTCCTTTTAAGAACGTATGTTTTGTTTTTTGTAAGTATAGCATGAATTTAATATAATTAATAGTATATATTGGAAATTTATAGATAGGAAAGGGGAAGAAAATCTGAAGAGAAAATCAATAAAAAGAAAAAAGGCCCTATTTCTATATTGGGCCTTTTTTGAAATGACGAATGAGATACGACTCAATATCTCGCATAGGATACTTTTTTTATACATTATTTGTAATAAAAATAAAAAGCAATAATCAGAATATTTCAAGGGACATAAAATTGTTGAAATTCTGGTATGAATTTATTATTATAAAACTATATTTATTGTTTAATTGATTCCGTTTATTCCCACACCTTATGCGTTGTGGTTGAGTTGTAGAAGCAAGTTGCGTCTTGTTTCAATTGTGAAAGGGCTTCTTTGAGCCGATTAGTGTATATATAGCTTATTTTGCTATGCACATTATTAATCGACTTGAAGAAGCCCTTTTTGTGTTGTTTTCAAGTCAGGAATCACTTGTAAAAAGGTCTTTAGATTTAGGTATACAAATAAAAAACATTGTGAGAAAAAAGCACAAGATTTGTGTTTTTTTACTTTGGAAGGGGATCATTATAGTGAAATACGAACATGCAATTACACTAGATAAACCATTACTATCATTAGAGGAAATTATAAAAATCTTTCAGAGGAATGAAGTTACTCAACCAATTCGAAAGCGTGATTCTAGCATTTACCGTGATACAAAAGATTATATTGCAGATAAAATGACAGCCTTACACATCGACTATGATGAGTATTACAATACGATTTTCTTACCAATGGTACACCATGATTGTGAAGAAGATTGTTATTTTGCATTTCAAAGGAATTACTGTTTAGAGGTGTATGGCTATCCATGTACGTTAGAAGATATTTTTAAAGACTGGGGTCTTTATATTATTAACGAAATGGATTGTAAATCAGAAAAAGTAATGTCTGAGTATGTAGAGGTTAAAAATCCTTTATTTGATCCTACTGTAGAGGAATTGGCCAGAATTATTAAATATAATAAAGAGCTTGCTAAGGATTGTAGTAAATTATTTAATATTACTCTTGAGCCATTAAAGAAAGCATTAAAGGAGTCCTCTCATACAGTTATTGAGATCATTCAAAACATTGAAATGGAGGACATATCAAAACTTCCTATACACATAGGTGTTCGATTTGCTTACAGAAGGGAAACAAAGGAACTCTACATCTATTATGGAGAAAAACATTTTCCAGGGCTTTATCGAGTATTACTTTTTCTTCATATTTTTGAGTTATCCATTCCTAATGTGAAGAAATCAATTTTGTGAAGTAGGAATATAAAAAATGTATAACCAGGGGGAATATTAAATGAAAATGAGTTTTGAAGTATCCATATTTTGTTCTGCACATCCAAAGGATTTTATTCCAAGTTTGCGTGCATTACGGATGAGAGTTACAAAAGAAGGAGCATTTTGGGAACGAGATTGTTATCAGTTTTCTATTAAACCATCAAATTTGTCGCAACAAGAGGGAAAACAAGCAGGGGAAATCTATTTGTATCATGTCTATTTTAATGGATGTATACGAGATTTCCTTTTTTTATTGGAAAGCTGCTTTAGAGGGACGAGTTTTCGCTTTACTGCCATCCGTGGATTTTTAGATGTAGAGGGATATTCGCTCAAACAATGGAAACCGATTCTGCGTAGCCATCATGTAAAGTCTTCAGATGTAGATTGTATTTTTAAGAAAGATGACCTTACAATGCTTGTACATCATCATGGATGTTTAGAAGTGGTTAAGCGTGCGGAGAAAGGCGAGCAATTAAAAAAAGTAAACTTTCTAAAGGTAGATAGCTGGTTACAATCACTTAATCCAACAAAAGAGGGTATATTCTCTTTAACAGGCGTGAGTGTATCTTAATGAGTAATTTACAAAACCATATGGAAGTATGCAGACAGAGGGAATGACAGAAATCCGTAGTGAAAAATTACTATGAATTTCTGTCTTTTTATTTTGATAAGGAGGATTAGAGTATGAATTTATTTGAATTGTTTGTGACACGCATTCTTTTATATATCCGTTAGGAGAACAAAGAGAACATCTAAATAGAAGTATAAAGAGTTTAATGGAAGTGGCAGTTCCATATATAATAAACAGTATACAAGGAGTGGGACAAAATGAACTATAACATACAAAAAGGACAGTTTCGTTTAACAAGTGCTTATCCAAGAGGTAGCTGGTGGGAGTTTTATCGTGTCCCTTGTCCAATTTGTCATGATACAGGCAATTGCATGCTGCATGCCTCGCAAGAGAAAGTAGCATGTACCCGTGTAGAAAGCAAATGGGTCTATGGGAAAAATACGAGCAATCCAAGCTACATTCACTACATAAATGGAAAAGATAAGTATCAATTGCCTGAGGCGGATGAAGTTCAGATTCATGATAAGAAAAGTAATGAGGAATTAGATGTGTTTAATCGTAAGTTAATTGATTTTATACCATTGCAAGATAATCATCATGCACATTTATTAAGAGATAGAAAAATGAACGAGGAACAAATACAAGTACGTCAATATCGTTCCTTCTTAAAACAACAAATTGTGTTAGAAGAGGATAATACGTATACAACCGTTTGGGAGCAGTTATTCAAACAGATTGGGAAGAAAGATTGTTGGCAGGGCGTGCCAGGCTTTTATGAAATGAAAAAAGGTACACTTTCGCTTCGTTTAATGGCAGGCTCCCCTGGTATATTGATTCCTTTTCGAAACCAGTATAATCAAATTGTTGGATGGCAGGTTCGTGTGGATGAAGTGAAAAACTCAGTTCATGTGAAATCTGCACCTACTGGAGTTCAAGCGGAATTAATTGAACAGCCTAATGTTGTAAAGATAACTAAGAATGGTGATTGTATCTTTGAAGGCGAACTAGAAATGAGCAAAAAGGTAGAGATTCCATTTCAAGAAGAAAGAATTGTTGTAAAGATTCATAAAGGGCAAAAATACCTCTGGCTTTCATCAGCAAACAAAAATCAAGGAACTGGTGCAGGAGGTAGTGAAAATCCACTTCCTGTGCATGTAGCGGTACCGAGTTCTCATTTGAAACATTGGATTTCTGGTACCTTACATCAAACAAAATCAGTAATGATCACAGAGGGACCTATGAAAGCAGATCTGATTGCTGATTTGCTGCCAGAGAGATTTAATAAAGCGGAACTTTCTGAAGTAGGGACAACGGTTCTTGCGATTCCTGGTGTAAATGCTTGGCGAATTGCTATACCTGTATTAAAGGATATGGGAGTAGAAAATGTCTATCTAGCGTTTGATGCCGATTTAGTAGAGAATAAAAAAGTAAGAAAAGCTCTTATAGACTTTGCGACAAAGTTAAAGCAAGAGGGCTATAACGTTATCATAGCTGCCTGGAATCCAACGCAAGGTAAGGGTCTGGATGATACGATGCAAGCGGGATTTAAACCTGTATTTCAGAGACTATAAAAGTCAAAAATTAGGTTGATATTTTCATAAATAGGTAGGTTGAAAAAGATAGAGTTTGTAATTCTATCTTTTTCTTATACCCAATTACTATAGAGAGTTTAAATTAACTAAAAGAAAGGTAGAAGAGAATATGAATACATCTATGAAAAAAAATCTAGTAAATTTACGAGTTGATTTTGCTTTCAAGCGCTTGTTTGGAGTAGAGGGAAACGAGGTTATACTTATTGGTTTTCTTAATGCAGTATTACAATCCTCTTTAGATGAGGAAATTATTTCTTTGCATTTAGATGATCCGCATCTTCCAAGGGAGCAAAAGGATGATAAATTATCTATTTTAGATTTGCGAGCTACCCTTAATAGTGGTATAAAATTAAATATAGAGATACAGGTTCGCGACAAAAAAGACATGATCGAGCGATCTTTGTTCTACTGGGCTGGCATGTATTATTCCCAAATGACTCAGGGGATGAAGTATACAGAATTAAGACCAACTATTTGTATTAATATAGTGGACTTCATTCTGTTTCCAGAAGAAGAAGACTTTCATAATGTCGGTGTAGTCATGAACAAAAAATCAGAGCACATAATTTCTGAGAATATGCAATTGCACTTTCTAGAGATTCCAAAAGTAATTCGAGAATGGCAAGAAGAACGAATGGATCCATGGGAGGATATATTAGCACGTTGGCTATTATTATTTCCTGCATATGAAGATGAGAAATTAACTACAATCCTGGAGGGAATCGCGATGGAAAAAGATCCAGTTTTGAAAAAGGCAATAGAGGATTGGGAGCGTTTAAGTAGTGATAAGGACTTTTTACGCTTATATGAGGCGAGAGAGAAGGCAATCAAAGATAGAATATCAGAAATAGAGACGGCAGAAGAAAAAGCCGCGGAAAAAGCAGCAAAAGAAGCTAGAATAGCAACTAAGATAGAGATGATTCACAATTTAATTAATGTCGGTGTACCTATTGAGAAAGTAGCGGAAGCCACTGAATTAAGTGTGGAAGAGGTTAATGAAATTCTAAAAAATAAAGAGTAAATATAAATGATATAAAACAGGTAATTGTGATTACAAACAATTACCTGTTTTTTTATGCTTTTTGTTAATAAACAACTATTGTATTTTAGCTATTATTAATGGAAGCATTAATTTATCTCCGGATTCTGTTTTTTACTCCACCCTACAATAGAATTTCCTGAATAAGGGGTAGCATCAGGATTTTGCGGATTTACAACGTTAAGGTAGAAATCCTTGTATCAATAGGGTTTACTCTATTGGGACTTAATCGATTTTGTAACAAACAAGTCTTTCCATGTTATTTTTTGCTAGAATCCTAATTTTTATTTCTAATCTTTATTCTCTTACTCTACATTTCCCCCACCACTTAACCAACTTAAGAATTATTTATTTTTCTTTATAACCTGATTCTATGATATAATCATAAAAGGGCGAGGGGATTCACTCCCCTCTATGGACTTTATCTTATCTATTTACTTTGGCGTTTAGTCTTTGAGACTAGACGTCCTTTTTTCGTTTTGGGGAACAATTAATTTCTTAAGTTGATGGGCATGGGGTCACCATATCAAAAAAAGAAAATTGTACGTTTAGACACAATTTAGACACATTTAAGTCGATTCCCTGTTCCTTTAGATAGGGAGCTTAAAAGTATATTCCTTATAAAAAAAAGCAGTTAACAAAAGTTAACTGCTTTTTTTACTTACTATTTATTGAAAAGGTTTCAACCTACAGTTACTACTAAGAAAGCAACTTAGAGATAGTATGTGTACCAAGTTTTGAATTGTATTTTAAAATCCAATTTATGGATATATTTTTATCTCATAATATAAATAATACACCTTATGTAATATACGATTGCATATATTTATTATACATGTAATCTTTATATAATGTAAATATTCTAATAGAAGTTGTCGAAAAATATCCAAATCTATCGTCACTATTTCTCCCAAATTAGAAATAATGATTTACTTTGTTTCTTCTTTTTTTACATTCAATTTTGTAAGATTTATAAAATCATGACGAGGTGAATGTATGGAAAAGAAGCAAGGTAAGAAACGCTGGTATAGGTATTTAATACAGCTAATGGTAGTTGCATTAATGATTACATCTATACCGATGAATGGATTGGCAGAAACGGCACCACCGTTTACGCCGTCTCCAAATTCAGAACAAAGTCCACAAGTGGAGAAGAAAGAGGAGAAAGAATTACCTGCGCCGCACCCGGATCAGGTAAAGAAGAAGTTACAATCACAAGTAAAGCCCACTGAGGTTGTAGAAGAAAGAACAGAAACAGAGAAAATCTTCGATAATCAAGATGGTACCTTTACAAAAAAGGTGTATACAGAAGCGATACATACAGAAAAGAATGGAAAGTTAGAAGAGGTTTCCTCTACCTTAGTAGAAGCACCAGATAAGAAAATTGTGACGGAAAACACAAAATTAAAACCAGAGTTTAAAAAGACAGTAACAGATGGAAAGTATGTTCAGTTTAAAACAGATGAACATACCATTCAATATGAGTTAATTGGGGCAAGCGGTGAAAAAGGTGAGGTAAAACCATCACCAGTAACTGCCACACATGAAGATAACACAGTATGGTATAAAGGGATATTCCCTCATATTGATTTAAAGAGTACAACGTTTAATGAGAATGTAAAAGAAGATTTTGTACTACATGAATATACAGGGCATCATATCTTTACATTTGCATTACAAACTGATTTAACACCCAATGTAAAAGAAGATGGTTCCATTGATTTTCTGAATGAAAAACAAGAAAATATCTTTACTTTACCAAAACCATATATGACTGATTCCCAAGTGAATCAACAATCTGGAGAAGCGGTCACTTCACAGGATGTTCGTTATGACATCCAAAAGACAGATGAGAAAACATATACATTAACGGTTACGGCAGATCCGAAATGGTTACAAGCACCAGAACGTAAGTATCCGGTATACATCGATCCTTCTATTAATATAGAGGATTTTGAAAACGCTTATGCTTCCAGTGCGTATCCAAATGTAAATTATTCAGGTGGAAATCTCTGGGATGGTGGTCAGAATGCTTATACATTAAAAGTAGGGTATTATGATGGAGCATCTGGGACCAACTATGCTTTTATTAAACCACAAATCTCTGATTTAAAAGGGGCACAAATCCAAAGTGCAACATTCCATGCTTATGCAGTATGGCATTACTATGGAAATCAGCCCAATGGTGTATGGCTAGATGAAGTTACAGGTGGCTGGAGTGTTGGAGGAGTAAATTGGAACAACAAGCCTGGTTCTAATAATATTGCCCATGCAGATGTAGGACGAGGACAATGGGCTAAGTTTAATGTAACAAATACAGTGAAAGCATGGGTAGAAGGCGCAAGACCAAACAATGGATTTAAGTTGCATACAAATGGAAATGGACAAAACCATTGGAAGAAGTTTATTGCGGCGGAAAATGGATCCAATGCACCTTATTTAGAAGTAAACTATTCGTATGCAAAACCAAATAAACCGAGAGTACAGGCGTATTCTAATGGAAGTGGTAGTAGTTCAGGTCACTTTAACCTACAGTGGGATGCAGTCCCAGGAGCAACAGGTTATAAAGTAGCAATCTTTAATGGATATGATTATGAATACATTCCAGTTGGTAATGTAACAAATTGGAGTACAAAGGATAAAAAGTTATACCCAACACCGGACGAAATTGCACAAGGTCATTTTGAGTTCCATGAGGATGGGAAAGGAACTGAATTAGCAGTAAATCCAGGTCCTTTATACAAAAATGCACATTTAGCAGGTAGTCCGTATGGAGATTATAGTGGAGCACGAGGCTATTGGATTCGTATCGTGGCGGAGTACCCATTTGGAGACAGTCCGCTTTCTGATGAAGCTATTTCCTATATTTCGTTAGAACAAGTCAAGAAACCGACAGGTTCGGCTTATATTAATGCAACCGATAAACAAACAGGATATGTTTCATTAAAATGGGACAGTGTTCCTGAGGCTGCTGGTTATAAAGTATGGGTGTATAACGGAAAAGATTATGAAGCATTTGACGTAGGAAATGCGACAACATGGACGACGCAAGGGCAAAATATTTGGCCAACAAAAGATGAAATTACAAAAGGTCAATACCTCCTCCATCATGATAAAAAAGGTGTGGAACTGGCGTTAGACCCATCGCCTGTTTATCGAAATTCCGGTGGAATTTATGGTGGATCTACAAACTATTGGTTCCGTGTAACAGCGTATAGTAAAGTGGGTCACGCTGAAAGTGACATTTCACAAGAATTTATGCCTAGATTTTCTCAAGACTTTGGATTCTTAGGTATGTTAGACTACTGGGCATCCATTGATGTGTTAAACGGGAAAGTCAATGCGACAAATGGTAACTTCCTGATGGATGAAAAAGATATGTCCTTATCAGGGCGTGGGCCAGATGTATCCATTGAAAGAACATATAATAGTCAGAGTAAACATATTGGTTTATTCGGTAAAGGTTGGCATAGTAGTTTAGAAGAACGCATTTGGAAAGATGCAGAAGGAAACTTACTTCTGACTTCTGCAGATGGTGCCCAAATCACATTTACCCGAACGGGAGATGGAACGTACCAAGCACCTACAGGTGTGTACTTAGATATGAAGGAAACATCGGAAGGGTATGAAGTCAAAGACAAGGATCAAACTGTTACGTTTTATACCAAAAAAGAAAATTCAGGTCGTATGGAATATGTGAAAGATAAATATGGAAATACGACGACATATGAATATGATGGTGAATTCCGATTATCTAAAGTAAAGAATGCATCTGGAAAAGAATTGATATTACAATATGAAGGAGCAAATAAAAAAGTTTCCAAAGTAACGGGACCAGATAATAAAGTCATTACGTTTACTTACAAAGGAGATTTACTTGTTTCTTCTACAACACCAGAAGGAAAAGCTTATCGATATGGATATGAGAATGACTTACTAACTCATGTATATGATCCGAAGCATACAGATGAAAAACCATATCAAACCATTTACACGTACGAGAATGATAAATTAGTAAAAGTAACAGATCCATTAGGGAAAGCATCAACATTATCATACAATACAGATGCGAAAGAAGTGTCTGTGGTGGATGCCAAAGGCCGTAAGGCAATTTACAGTTATAATGATGCTGGTAATCCAGTGAAAACGATTGTAGATGCTGGGCGTCTGAACTTAACAACAACGTATGAATACAGCGCAAATAATTTAGTAAAAACAACAACACCTAAAAATCAAACAGAGTCCTTTACGTATGATAACAATGGAAACGTAACATCTGCGACGGATGCAATGGGAACCGAGAAGTTTGAGTATAATCAAAACAATGGTGTTGTAAGTGCAACAGATAACGAGGATCGTAAAACAACAGTTGCCTATAAGGCAGCAAATACAGAGGTTTCTGTCACGGATCAATCGTCTCATACCGCGTCTGTCACACAGCACGATCAGTATGGTAATCCAACGGAAACAAGTAAAGACATTGGAACAGGAGAGAATCTCCTACAAAATCCAAGTTTTGAACTGGATACAATTGAAAAGTGGACACAAGTAGCTCATAATAACCAAGGTACTTTATCAAAAGATACTGTTCCAGCACCTGGCGGTCTGGGCGGAGCATCTTCGCTAAAGATTACAACCAAAGCAAGTACCAACGATTGGGGTTATATCGCAGCAATCCAAGATGTTACGTTAGAACCAAATACAACGTATACATTGAGTGGTATGCTGAAGACCGCATTATCACCAGGGATTGGAGCCTTCTTTAACGTTCAGTTATTGAAAGAAGATGGTTCAGCTGTTGATGGTGGCGGTTGGAACGATAATCGCTATAATAAATTACAAGGTGAAAAGGATTGGACAAATCGCCAAGTTACTTTTAAAACAACAGATCAAACGAGAAAAGCAAGAATTTACTTACAAGTAGAAAACGGCGGAGCTTCTACAAGTGGTACAGCTTGGTTTGATAAATTGCAGATTGAAAAAGGAGAAACATCTTCTAGTTTTAATCCTATTACGAACAGTAGTCTAGAGAATATGATGGAAAATGGTTGTATTCCAGGATGGATTAGAGGAGATGGCACGAGTTGTGATAAGAAAGACACAGCACATGAAGGATTTACTGGCCACTCTTCTATTCTATTAGAACGTAGTCAATATGGTGGCTCAAATGTTGGTTATAGTACAAGAGTAACTTTAAATCAGAAAACAGCAGAACCTTTAACACTAACGGGGATGTCTAAATCTGAAAATGTAGAAAATGATGCCCCTGATAAACTTTCCAGAGATTATTCTGTTTGGGCTGATGTTTATTATCAAGATGGTAGTGGTGAAAATTATCAAGCAAAATTCCCAAGTGGGACAAATGATTGGAACCGTAGCGCAGTACTCATTCCAGCGAAAAAACCAATTAAGCATATTCAAGTGTATCTTTTATTTAGAAATAATAATAAAGGAAAAGTATGGTTTGATGATGTACGATTATTAGAAGGTAATGTCCTTGTTAAAAATGAGTATGATAATGATAGTAATGTAACCGCAACGTATGATGAAGAGGGCAATAAAAATACTTTCACATATGATACTTCTGGAAATAAGACCAGTGAAACAGATGAAAAAGGAAATACCAAATCATACGATTACAGCAAGGATAATCAGCTGAAAAAAGTGACACTGAAAAATGGAACTTCGGTTGGGTATAGCTACGATCATAATGGAAATACAACGGAAAAATCTGTGATGTTTGGTGGGAAAACACAAACACACAAATATGAATATGACATAGATAATAAAAATACAGTATTCATTGATGCGTTAAATCGTCGTATTGAGCATGAATATGATGAAAATGCAAACAAAACAAAGACCAAAATGCCAAGTGGCGCAACGATTGAATGGGGCTATGATACCGCTGATCGTACGGTAAGTGAAAAGCGAAATGGAAAAGATGCCTTTACGTTCGAACGTGACGCAAATGGGCAAGAAACAAAAGTGAAAGACCATGTCAATGGCATGGAACGAGGAAAAACATACGATAATGCAGATCGCATTACAAGTATGACAGATAGCCGAGGCGGAAAAATAGACTGGGCGTATCACGATAAAGCAAATAGTAAATCAGAAAAACTAAAAGAAAAAACGATTACGCATGGTGGCTACAGCAATAAAGTTTCATATGATTACAACACTGCGGACCAAAACGTTAAAGTGACAGATGGTGGGTCCGCATATCGATTTGATTATGATGAAAATGGTCATGTGCGTACATATGCCGCAGCCAATGGAACAGGTTCAACATTTAACTACGATCAAATAGGGAAACTAACAGATTTAGTCATTGGAACATCGAACCAAATTTTATTATCTGAAAGATATCAGTATGATAAAACGGGTAACCGTACGAAAATTACACATGAAGGTACAGGCGGAAAAGTAACCGAAACAAATTATGTATACGATCCAATTAATCAGTTACTGAAAGAATCGTTACCAAATGGAACGGTTAAAGACTATACGTATGATGGATTTGGAAACCGCACAAGTTTGAAAGTAACAGAGAGCGGGAAAGAAACAAAATCTGTTACCGCAACATTTAACGAAGGAAACCAGCTTGTAACATTCGGAAACGAATCTCTTACGTATGACGCAAATGGAAACCGTACATCCGACGGGAAATACACATACACATGGAATGAAGTAGACCAACTTGTTGCCGTAACGAAAAAAGATGAGAGCAATCCGTTCGCAACATACAAATACGATGATGATAATCGTCGTATTGAAAAGAATGTCAACGGCGTAGTTACGCGTTACTTCTATGACGGTGACAGCATCAACCCATTATATGAAACAGATGGAGATGGAAATGTCCTTCGTCAATATGTATACTCAATAGACGGTGTTCGTCTAGCGATGAAATCACAAGGACAAACGTTATTCTATCATTACAGCCCACGCGGTGACGTCGTAGCGATGACAGACAAAGATGGACAAGTAGTCGCAAATTACGAATATGATGCATGGGGGAACGTATTAAAGAGTGATGCAAAAGGAATCGCAGCGGACAATCCATTCGGATATGCAGGGTACATGTATGATAAAGAAATTGGTATGTATTATCTAATCGCTCGTTACTATAACCCAGAACATGGTGTATTCTTATCAGTAGACCCTGATCCAGGTGATGATGATGACCCGATTACACAAAATGCATATACATATGCAGGGAATAATCCTGTGATGTCTATAGATCCAGATGGGCATGCTTTTTGGTTAGTGGTTAATGCTGGTTTTGCAGTTTATGATGGATATGGTGCTTACAGATCAGGTAAAAGCGCAAGGGGAATTGCTAAAGCAGCCGCTATGGGGGCTATTGGCGGTGGTAGGTTTAAATATGGCGCTAAAGCTGTGCGTCAAGTAGCTAAACAAGTCAAAAGTCACGGGCATCATGCTTTTCCTAAATATATAGGTGGACATTCTAAACAACCATTAGTTAAGGTTCCAACTAATGTCCATAAACAATTGCATAAAGAAATGAGGAGCTTTGCACAGTCGAGTAGGAAACATAGTACAAAGTACTATAAAAATTTAAAAAATAATAATCCAAAAGCGTATAGGAAAATTTTAAAAAAGACTTATAAATTCTATGATACAAAGTACCCACAGTATAAGAAAGCTTTTGTACAAGGGGTTCACTATTCAAATAAACATGGATACTTTAAGTAAGTAGTTCAATGTGTGATATGAATTAGGAGGTTATACATGATAAGAAGACAAACATCAATGCTTATGTTAGATGAACAAAAAATTTTAATACCGAAAGTATTATGTACAATATATAATAATTTTGTTGTACTAGAAGCTAAAAGTAGAAAGTTACAGTTAGAAATTATTTGTCCAACATATAAATTGCTTGTAGAAGATGTTTTTTTGGATATATATTTAAATAAATATCCAGATTTTATTCATAAGGATTATAGTTACTATTATAAAGAATTTAGTTTTCAAGAATCGAAGCTAAATATTGAGGGGCAATCTTTTGAGATTCTAAATGGAAATATTCAAATTGATTATTTATCAATAAGGACTTTTTCTATAGAAATGGAATTAGAATTAAGAGCGAGTAATGGTTTAAAAACTATGAGTACATTTTATTTATATCCCCTTATTAAAGAATCTACAATAGATGAGAGAAATATGTACTTTAGCAATCTTATTCCTCAAGTAGTTAAAGAGTTGGGGTCAACAATGGATTCATCTAGTGGGAAACCGATAGAAGAGTTAAGTCTTGAGGACTTTTCTGTCGCGCCAATCTGGGAATGGGATTACGGGCATGAGAGTATAGAGTATCAAGACGAGACTTGGGTCCGACCGTCTCGTGTTAAAAGTCTATTTGAATTAGAAAATATGGATGTCTTTATAAAAGCGTACTTAGTGTTAAATGATGATGAGATTCTATATCAATGCATTTTAAACATAGATGTAGACCAAGGAACAAAGACCATTTCTATTATGGAAGGAGCTGTATTTGCAAATGAAGAGTATATCGATTTAAGAGATTTTTTATTCGATTCAAAAGCAAATACACAGAAGATAGCTTTTCACATTCAAAATCAAACATTCGAAAAGATACGTCCAATAAATTATAGAAAACAACAATGGGATTTAACATTTTCTTTGAGAGGTTAAGGGGTTCTGTTGCAAAGGTGAAAAAAGAAAAAACAGGTTGGTAAATGAGGAATACTGTTTAGAGAGTAGCTAGTAATTATTGAAGTTCATTGTACGTTGAAAAGGCGGAGTCTCTTTGAAGACTTCGCCTTTGTTTATATATGGTATAAGTAGTTTCGATACCTTTTATCGTACGTAAAGCATGACGAAGATTGTGAAATTATATGGATTTAGAAATTATAGATGATATACGCTTCCGTGTAGATATAGATTCACCAATCGGTTATGTAGAATATATGCTCACTTCGCGACTTAGAGAACTATCTGATACGGAAATATTAAAACAAGATACTCAAAATCTACAGGTGCTGTAGCTACATTCTTAGTTAAAGATACGGTTATTCATGAATTAACAAAAATCTGTACATTAGAAGAAGCGGAAAGATTCTGGAACGAAAAGGAAGAATTTATCATGGATAGTATTTATGAATACATAAAAAAGAATAGAAAAAAAAGAAGATGACATAATTGATTCACCATATCATTTAAGTAAAATTGTACGTGTAGAAACATTTTGGACACAAACTTATTGATATCCTGTACGTTAAGGTATTAGTTTTTATTTTTAAAAGATATGTGAATAGTTACTGAGAAGCTATTCTAGGACTGAACTATCAAAAGAAGAACCAGCTCATAGCTGGCTTAATTTATTTTCATATTCTTTTATTACTTTGTAAAATGTATTTTTCTTTAACTCTAACCTTTTCATAAACTTAACTCCTGTTATTTCTCTATTTTTCCACTTTGGATAAGTTTCTTCTATTAAAAATAGTTGCTTTGTGCTTAATGTTGAAAGGTTAAGTGGAGGACGTCCTAAGTGCTTTCCTTGAGATTTAGCTACAGCAATACCTTCCATTTGTCTTTGATGAATTTTTTTACGTTCTTGATCTGCAACATAGGATAGCAAAGATAAGAATTGGTCTTCCATTAATCTTCCCATATCACCCATCTCACGAAATTTACGACTATCAAATAGAGTTTCGTTTTCTAAAACAACAATATCAGCTTGTAATTCCCTGGTGATGTATTTCCACTCCGAAATTACTTCATCATAGTTACGTCCCATACGATCTAAAGCATCTATGTAAACAATATCACCTGTACTTAAAATTTTTCGTAATAATTGATACTGAGGACGATTAAAATGTCGTCCACTTGCTTTAGGGGTACGGAAACGATTCGAGGGATGAGGGGCCACTCTGGGATTTAATTACAAATATAAAAAACTTTATTCAAGTTCTTTTAATCTACGATATAGAGCGGCCTGACTCACTCCTGTAATCTGACATATTTCCTTTATTGTTTTATTGGTATGTTTTCGTAATTCAATTGCATGGTTCATGCCAGGATGTTTATCTGTGTATTTCTTCACTCTTCCTCTATATACTCCTTTTTGTTTTGCTAGCTTTATTCCCGCATGTTGTTTTTCTTTAATCATTTCACGATCTAATTCACTAAAGGCAGCCATGACAGTTAAGAAGAACTTGCCCGTTGGAGTTCTTGTATCAATTCCTAAATTTAAAATTGCAAAGTGAACATCCTTTTCCCGAAGTTGTTCTACTAACTGTAATAGCTGAATGGTATTTCGACCTAAACGATCCATTCTAGTTACGACCAAAGTATCCCCAGTAATTAGTTTTGACAGTATAGTGTCTAACTCTGGCTTTTGTTTTGTTACTCCACTTATTTTTTCTTTAATAATTTCATCTACTCCATATTTCATGAGCTGTTCAATCTGTGTATCTAGATTTTGATCTTGTGCACTTACACGAGCGTATCCATAGACCATTTTTCTCCTCATTTCAAATATATTTTTGATAAGTGTTATTGAGAGTCTCTGAGACTAATAATATCAAGGAAAGGATTTCTTATCAATAGGGTACACTCTAATGATATATAATGAAACTAATTAACTGAATAATCACAGAAATGAGATGATACTGTATGAAAATGGCGAGAGGTAGAGAATTGCTTACACCGGAACAGCGACAAGCCTTTATGCAAATTTCTGAAGATGAGTGGGTGCTAGGAACCTACTACACTTTTTCCAAACGAGATTTAGAAATTATAAATAAGCGACGGAGAGAAGAAAACCGTTTAGGGTTCGCCGTTCAATTAGCCATTCTTCGGTATCCCGGTTGGCCATACACTCATATCAAAAGCATTCCAGATTCAGTCATACATTATATATCGAAACAAATCGGTTCTACTCCATCTTCGCTTAGTCTTTATCCTCAAAGAGAAAATACACTTTGGGATCATTTGAAAGAAATTCGAAATGAATACGACTTAGTAACTTTTACTCTAAAAGAATATCGAATGACATTTAAACACCTTTATCAATTAGCTTTGGAAAATGGTGATGCCATTCATCTACTACATGAATGCATAGATTTTCTAAGAGAAAACAAGATCATACTGCCTGCTATCACTACACTTGAAAGAATGGTATGGGAGGCAAGAGAAATGGCTGAAAAGAAGCTATTTAATATGGTTAGTCAATCTCTGTCAAATACGCAAAAAGAAAAGCTTGAAGAGATCATTACTTCGCAGCATCCATCCGAATCCAATAAAACTATATTGGGGTGGTTAAAGGAACCACCGGGTCATCCTTCACCCGAAACATTTCTAAAATTAATAGAACGACTTGAATATATACGGGGAATGGAATTAGAAACGGTACAAATTAATCATTTGCATCGCAATCGCTTGTTACAGCTATCTCGCTTAGGTTCAAGATATGAGCCTTATGCATTCCGTGACTTTCAAGAAAATAAACGTTATTCGATATTAACCGTCTATTTATTACATCTTATTCAGGAGTTAACGGATAAAGCTTTTGAAATTCATGATAGACAAATACTCAGTCTGTTATCAAAAGGCCGCAAGGCTCAAGAGGAGATTCAGAAACAAAACGGTAAAAAGCTAAATGAGAAAGTTATACACTTTACGAACATCGGACAAGCTTTAATCAAAGCAAAGGAGGAAAAATTAGACGCTTTTGAGGTTTTAGAATCCGTTATTGAATGGAATTCTTTCGTCTCTTCGGTGGTAGAAGCTCAGGAGCTTGCACGTCCCACCGACTATGATTATTTGGACTTACTACAAAAACGATTTTATACACTTCGAAAATATACGCCAACGCTCTTAAGGGTATTGGAATTTGATTCTACAAAGGCAAATGAACCACTTTTACAAGCTGTGGAGATTATCCGAAGAATGAATGAATCTGGGAAGCGAAAAGTGCCTGATGAATCACCTGTGGACTTTATCTCGAAGCGTTGGAAAAAACACTTATATGGGGATGACGGTACAATTAATCGTCATTATTATGAAATGGCTGTTTTAACAGAACTAAGGGAACA
Source organism: Bacillus sp. TH19 (assembly GCF_016651075.1). Lineage (NCBI taxonomy): Bacteria > Bacillati > Bacillota > Bacilli > Caryophanales > Bacillaceae > Bacillus > Bacillus sp. TH19. The sequence goes on from NZ_JAEKEO010000001.1 coordinate 336,166, forward strand.
TGTTCGTGCTGGTGATGTATCCATTGTGGGCAGTAGACAATATAGAGATTTTGAGGAATATTTATTTTCGGAAAATACATGGAATCAAACGAAAGAGAATACGAGGTTATCAGTTAGTTTATCATCCGAAGACTATTTGACAGAGAGAACCAGTAGCCTTAACGAAAGATTAAAGTGGTTGTCTGCCAATTTCAATAAATTAGATGGGGTTTCTCTTGAAAAAGGAAAACTGTCAATTTCACGCTTAGAAAAGGATACTCCAGAAGAAGCAAAAAAATTTAGTGCAAGTCTTTATCAAATGTTACCAAGAATAAAATTAACCGATTTACTTATGGATGTTGCATATATAACAAGATTTCATGAGCAATTCACTCATGCTTCCAATAATCGAAAACCAGATAAAGAAGAAACGATCATTATCATGGCTGCCCTTTTAGGAATGGGAATGAATATTGGGTTGAGTAAGATGGCTGATGCCACACCAGGACTTACATATAAGCAACTAGCCAATGTATCCCAATGGCGCATGTATGAAGATGCAATGAATAAAGCCCAAGCCGTATTAGTAAATTTTCATCACAAATTACAATTGTCTTCCTATTGGGGAGACGGTACAACTTCTTCGTCAGACGGAATGAGAATGCAGCTAGGTGTTTCATCACTTCATGCAGATGCAAACCCACATTACGGAACTGGAAAAGGAGCCACCATCTATAGATTTACAAGTGATCAATTCTCTTCTTACTACACAAAGATTATTCATACTAATTCAAGGGATGCAATTCATGTTTTGGATGGTTTATTACACCATGAGACGGATCTAAACATCGAGGAACATTATACAGACACAGCTGGTTACACAGACCAAATTTTCGGATTAACCCATTTATTAGGATTTAAATTTGCTCCAAGGATAAGGGATCTATCGGACTCAAAATTATTTACAATAAATAGAGCAAGTGAGTATCCAAAACTAGAAGCTATTTTACGTGGACAAATAAATACAAAGGTCATTGAAGAAAATTATGAGGATGTTTTGCGATTAGCCCATTCAATTAGAGAAGGAACAGTCTCAGCATCCCTTATTATGGGGAAATTAGGTTCTTATTCAAGACAAAACAGCTTAGCTACAGCCTTACGTGAAATGGGGCGAATAGAAAAAACGATCTTTATTCTTAATTACATTTCGGATGAATCTCTAAGAAGAAAAATACAAAGAGGATTGAATAAAGGAGAAGCCATGAATGGACTGGCAAGAGCTATTTTTTTTGGAAAACAAGGAGAACTTAGGGAACGAACCATACAGCATCAATTGCAAAGAGCCAGTGCTTTAAACATAATTATCAATGCCATCAGTATTTGGAATACCTTACATCTAACAAAAGCAGTTGAATATCAAAAACAGTCAGATAGCTTTAATGAAGAATTATTGCACTATATGTCGCCTCTAGGTTGGGAACATATTAATTTACTTGGAGAATACCATTTTAATTCAGAAAAAATGATCTCGTTAGATTCTTTAAGACCATTGAAACTTTCTTAGCGTTGTTAAAAATGGGGGAATCGGCTTGAAAATGGGCTTAGCGTTGTAAATCCGCATTTTCCTGACGGTACCCCAATAAGTAAGATTCCTTGTTAATGTACTATTAATATAAGCTACTTCTTCTTCCGATGACAAAAACGGATTTAAAGCAGGAACAACTATCTATTTTGCAGTAGATTTTGATGTTTACGGGTATGAAATCACAGACAATATTATTCCCCACTTTGCGGCAATCAAATCTGTATTTGCTGCTATGGGTGGAAAATACACAGTCGGAATTTATGGCCCTAGAGCTGCAGGAATACGTGCTCATGAAACTGGATGCGCTAAATATAGCTTTGTAAGTGGAATGTCACCTAGATACAGTGGGAATTTGGGATACCCTCTGCCCAAAAACTGGTCATTTGATCAAATTTCAACCATATCCATTGGAGCAGGAGAGGGATTAATAAAAATTGATAATAATATCAGTTCTGGGCGTGACCTAGGTCAATCTTCTGTTGAACCTGTTGAACACATTAATGGATTAGATTATCCATTGAGAAACAATTTTATTGATTCTATCCGAAATGAAGTTACTCCTGTGGTTGATTCAGGGAAAAACTGGTTTCAAAAATGGATTTTGGAAAAGTTTGGAGATGTCATTGGCGCAAATTTTTATGTTCGAAATGCAAAAGATTCAGTAGAAAGAGTTATTGAGTATGATGCTTTGATTACTCGAATGGCAAGAAAACTTCAAATGAGAAAATCTTTAATTCAAACTGTCTTGGCGTGGGAGTCATCTGTTGAAAATTCTTTAGATACAGCAAAAGATTTGCTCGTAAAACAAGGAATTGAAAAGGACTCTAGTACAGGTCCTTGTCAAATATTCGCAGCCACGGCAATTAAAGCAAGAGGGTGGGCCGTATACAATGGATATTTAGAAGAAGAAATTCTTGATCCTAGTAATCCTACTCATTTAAGGGTTATTTGGGAAGCATTACATACAAGTCCAGATTATAATATCGACACTGCGGCTTGGGTCTTAAAATGGGGTGCTATTCATCTCCTTGGATTTGGTGTTAATACGCTTGAATATACTGATAAAGAAATACAAGAAACATTGTCACGTTATAACGGAACGGGAGATGAGGCTTATGAATACGGATTAAGAAATTCCGAGATTTATAAAGGCTTTGAAAAATATAACGTGCTTAGTAGATTAGGAATGTAGTTATTAGTATATATAAGTTTTTTAATATGGTATGAAATTGTCGTTTCATACCATATTTTATTTATATAGCATAATAGGATTTAGAGTAATTTAATATCCATGCTGTTAATACATCTTGAATCTAATAGATAAGCCAATAACTTTTGATATTCCAGGTAAAGCTTTTCTATTTCATTCTCCTAATATGTAATAGTTAATACTCTTTTTTTATTCTTTTAAGGTGCAGTTTGGAAGAATTCGTCTATAAATTCTAGAATGAAAGCATAAGTGAAAAGCCCAATTGGCAATGAGTTTACAAATAAAGCGAAAATTCTTATGACTAATTTTTCTTTGCTGAACATTGAAATGAAGCTTAAAGGAACTGCAAATAATGAAGCAAAAAATGTAACTGATATAAAGACTTTTAATATTGATTCTACATTCGCATTGGAAGTTAGTGCTGAAATGCATAAGGATATTGGTATAATTGAAATTGTAGCTAATGCTATTAAGAATGAAATTTTAGTAAATATCTTCAAATTTTCTCTTTTCAAAAAATTACCTCCATTCACTAAAATCATAATTGTATTGGTTTTTTACCTTCAATTCATAATAAATCTCTTAAATTAAGTATACAATAATATATTGAGCTATATTCAATTTAATTACAATGATAAAGAAGATATATATACTAATTATAGTATTCCCTTTAAAATACAACACTTAATTGTGTAATTTTTACATATTTAAGTGTTGTATTATTACATTATAAAGACTATAGAGGTAACGTATTATGCAAAAGAAAAAAGAAGCTTATTATGTAAAATGTGTATACACTTAGAGACAAAACTACAAAATCCATAAAAATAGAAACATGGCGTTCATTTAAAGAAGAAAAGAATGTTTTAGGTATTACGGACAGTGACATTTTCCAAATTCAAATGATCTTATACGATCCAAACAAAGACAATAAGCAAAAATAAAAGCAAGATGGCAGAAGAAATGTCTATCTTTCTTTTATTTTTGTTAAATATGTAAAGAAAGTCTTGTGTTTTAAAAATCGCATTGCTATAATATAAACGTAATAGGATTTAACAATAAAATAAAAAAATTAATCAGTTCGCATATAAGAGAAGACCTCAATATGCGCCATGTCCTTAGGGGACGTGTGCGTGTATTGGGGTCTTTTTGCGTTTTGCGAGCAAAAACACCCGGAGGTGCAGGAATTATGTTGAATTGGTTGTCTGCAAAGCTTATGACAACATCGGTAGGAGATTTTCTACTGGCAAAAAGTAGTTTTGAGAAGGGTCTTACTGGGCACACCAGTGGTACGAGTGCTGAAACTGTACAAAAAAGCATGAATACCCTTGTAACAACACTAATTGGTTTTGGTGGTATTTGGGTAGTTGCTTGTGTTGTATTCGCAAGTATTAAACTTTCTGGTGCACAAGGGAAGAACCCTGAAAACCGTACACAAGCCATGGTTGGTTTAGCTTGTGCGGCAATTGGAGGCTTTGTCATGATCAAAGCATACGACATCGCTGCTTGGGTTACAAAAATCTAACATAAGAGTTTGTAAAAGCTCTCCTCTATTTGGGGAGAGCTTCTCTTATACAAGGGAGGAAGCAGAATGAGAAAAGTAACCGTTCCTGTTGATATGACTTCGGAACAAAAAACACTATTAGGTGTGCTGAGCAAACGCCAATTGATTTATCTATTAGGTGGCGGAGCATCCCTTTATTTATATGTACCATTCTTATGGCGGCTATTTGCACCTTTTAATTCGGTAGTAGCATTTTTTATTTGCTTAATTTTAGCAATACCAACGGTAGTAGGTGTAATAGCTTTTGCTTTTATTTATAAAGAGAAACAACACATGTATCTAGATAAGTTTTTACTTATCAAAATGCGTAGCCGTTCTGAAAAAGGCAAGTGGAGAAAAGGGTACGAGCCAACTACATGGGTAAAGGAGACGTTATAGATGTTAGAAATGATATATTTTGCGGCGATAGCCATTGTAGGATTTTTCTTTTATCGGAAAATGAACGGGAAACCGCTGTTTGGGTCTAAAAAAAAGGGGAAAAACCAAGGTGGGATAGAGAAACACATTGCTGAAAACGGCGGAAAGAAAAATAAAAAGAATATGCCTCCTAAATCAGAAGTTGATGAGGATAATGTTGATTTCTTTAGCGCTTTTGTAGAAGACATTAAGGAAATTGACAATCATATGATTCGATATCATGATGACACATTTGTCCTAATCGCGGAAGCACATCCAGTAAACTATTACTTACTTTCCAACATGGAACAAGAAGCAATTGATATCAAAATTGAATCATGGTTAACAACATTAGAGTTTAATACAAAAGTATATATACAAAGTAAATTTGTAGATTTAACAGATCCTGTACGAAAAATGACAGAAACGATGAAAGGTGCGAAGGACCTTACACCAGAGACAATACTATATGGTCAAGAAGTTATCGATAACTTAGAGTACTGGCAACGTTCGCAGCCCCGATATGAGCAAAAACGTTATTTAATTTACCCATACAAGGTGGATATTAGTACGATTACAGCTGATACAGAGGAAGAATTGGACGAAAAGATTGTAGATAAAGCGTTTAACGAATTATATCGTCGTTATAATGCTTCGCGAAATTTATTATCAAAAGCAAAAATTAATGTAGAAATGTTAACGAAAGATAAATTGATAGAACTCTTATACGTAGCGTTTAATCGCCGTAAAGCTGTGAAAGCGCGTTTCCAAGATTTAATTGAAAATGAAAACTTCTCTCTATATTCAACAGGTGAAACAAATGAGAGAAAACTAGAGTTAATAAAGAAAGTTCTAGCAGAAGAAAAAGCTGAAAAATCAAATAATGGGGTGGCGTAAATATGAAGTTGTTTGGAAAGAAGAAAAAAGAAAAAAAGAAATTAGAAGCAGAAAAGAAGGATGAATTGGAACTGGAGGAGGAAGAGCAGGAGCAAGAAGAGGTACCCACTCAATTAGATAATCAAACAACCGTGTTTGATGTCATTGCCCCAGAAGGCATGAAAATTGATGCAGAAGACTATGGGGTGATTAAGCAGTCTTTAGGAAGTAATACCTTCTTCCGTCCGTTTTATATTCCACGTGATGGATACCCTCGTATGATGCAAACCAATTGGTTGAACATGTTAACTTCAGCTGGGGAAGTCGATGTCATGATTGATATTCATAAAGAGCCAAAAGCGAAAGCGATGCGATCGTTAGATATGCAGCTAACGATGTTACGTTCGAACCTTTCTTTCCAACGCACAAGAGGAAACATTGACCAAGAAAAAGACTTAGATGCAAAAATTCAAGATACAAACAATTTAATGGATGAAATTCAATTTAATGAGAATGACTCCTATATGGTGAGCACGATGGCTGTTGCATATGCAGAATCAAAGAAAGAATTAGACGTTTTATGTGAGTATCTTGAGGATGAAATGCAAGCATCACACTTTAAGATAGCAAGTACTTGGAATCGCGTGAAAAGTGGTTTGAAAGCGGTTATGCCACTAGGTGCACCAAACACTTTGCAAGATACATATCGAAATATTGATAGACGAGCGCTATGTACATTTGCACCATTTGTATCAGGTTCTGGACGATTTAATGGTGGTATACCAATAGGAAAGAACAAAATTACTGGGCAAATAGAATTTTTAAATTCGTTCGGGAATGCAGATTATCGCCCACCAAATTATAACATTGGTGTGACGGGGATCTCAGGTTCCGGGAAAAGTTTACTTTTAAAGATGAAGTTAGCTCGTGAAACGTCACTTGCAGATACACATGCAATGATTATCGACCCAGAGGGAGAATTCGTGAAGATTACAAAACGTCTAGGTGGTATTAATTTAAATATTTCACCTGAAAGTAATATCATTATCAACCCTTGTGCAATCGCGGTAACAGAACTTCAGATTACAGATAAAGATGAAGAACTAGAAGCTCTTGAACAATATGATAAGAAAGAACTCATAGAACGCGATGGCGTGAAGTATGTAAGATTTGTACCAATTTTAGAGAAAATTAATGAAATACTAGGATTCTTTGACATTATTATTCGTGGGCAAGACTTTGATCAACCAGGATTAAATGTATTCCAACGTACGATGCTGGAAGATGCGATTCGTGAAGTGTTTGATAAACATGGCATTACTTCCCACCCTTCATCTTTATATGCAGATGAAGTGAAAAAAGTGGATGGACAATTAATTCAGTCTCAAGTGAGAAAGCCTGAGCCAGAGTTAAAAGAAATCTACGATGTAATAGTAGAACATCATGGGGACGATGTGAAAGCAGAAGAGTTAATTGCCGCGATTCGTCCGTTCTTACGTGATGGTTCAAAACCATTATTTGATGGGCAAAGTCATTTTGGCCGTGGTGTGGAAACACAGTTAAATGAATCACGTGTTGTTAACTTTAATATTAGTCATTTAGAAGAAGGATTCTTAAAACCAATCGCCTTCCACGTTATCCTGAACTATATCTGGGAGCATTGGATTAAGAGCCCAGAACACGCTATCAAACGAAAAGTGTTATATGTGGATGAAATGTGGCAGTTTATCGACTATGAACAAACAGTTAACTTCTTAGAAAAAGTAGCACGCCGCTCTCGTAAGAGAAATGCAGGTATGTGTTGGGCAAGTCAGGACTTTGTTCGTATTTTAGAAAATGTAAAAGCACGCGGTATCTTGCAATCCACTTTCTCTTATTTCTTCTTAGAACAAAATAAGATCGATAAGAAAAAGATCCAAGAAAACTTTAACTTAACTGCTGGGGAGCTTGATATTATTCTCAACAACCCAGGAAAAGGAGAAGGGATTTTCCGTGTAGGAGATAGTTCGGTTTGGATTCAAACAGATCCATCAGACAAAGAAATGATGTTCATTGAATCGAATGAAGCAGTACTACAAGAGCTTTTAAATAACATGAAGAAAGTACAAGGGTACGCAGGGTAAAAGCGTACCTTTGAAAAGGAAGGTGAAATTATGCTTGAGAAAATAGTAGAGTGGGTCGGAGGCCTAATTATTGTTTTAGTGAAGGCTTTTCTTGGTCCGGTTTATGCGACTTTGGATCCTCTTCCAGTCTTAGTGTTTGGTGGAAATGGGACAGAAGGAAAAGGGACAAATTTAGATTTCTTATTTTCGGGAGATTCTCTAACCAAAGTATTAGACACAGGTATGCCTGTCATGTTTAAGTTTGTTGCTTTTTGTGTCCTCATCAGTGTAGTGATTACGGCAGCAAAATATTCAGCGACAGCTATTAATCCGAATAATCGAACGGCATTAATAGAGTATGCGAAAGATTTAATGATTATCTCGATTTGTCTTTGGCATTTGGATTACTTCTATACTCTTATATTTGATATCAATTCGTGGGTAATAGTAGAGTTCAGAGACGCTATCAATGGAGTAAGTGGTGGGAATTTTGACCCGGATAAGGGTACTAAATTTCTACAGCCTGGATTTGGTGGGGCTGGACTTACAATTACTGAGCTGAGTCTGAAAGGTCATGAAAATGACTATATGTTTATTATATTTGGTTTGTTTATAGAAGCTGGTCTCATCGTCTGGGCAAACTTTTACTATTTAATGCGTGCGGTGTCACTATATGTCTTAATGTTAATGGGTCCTTTAATGGTAGGTATGTGGCTATTCCCACAAAAGAAACAACAGACATTATATTGGATACGTGAATTTATGGGGGCAGTGTTCATACAAGCGATTCATGCAATTACTTTATGGCTCATTATTTCTTTAATTGGAGCAGCAAATAGTCCGTTACTCAAATTAATGTTACTTGCTATGTTTATCCCAATAGGTGAGATTGTGAAAAGTTTTATTGGTCTTAGTACCAATGCATCAGGTGGTATTCATAAAGCGGGTACGATGATGGGTATGGGGGCCTTAGCAAGTGTGGCTGGGCTGGTTAAAGGTGTTCGTGATGACTACCGTAATTCGAAAGCGAAACCTAATGATAAAGGGAATAAAGAAGAGACAAAAGAAGATGCTGACAATCCCAAAAATGCATTGGGAGCGAATTTAGGAACAGATATTGGTACAACATCTCGTGCAGCTCGTATGTTAAAAGCAGGGCAAATTGGAAGTTCAATTGGTAAAGCGGCAACGGGACTTGCGGGTATGGCCGCAGGAGCAGGGCTTGGACCAGAAGGAATGGCAATAGGGACAATGGTCGGTAGTAAAGCGGGTGAAATTACTGGTGCGGTTGCAGGAAGAACTGCTGGTGCAGTAGGCGAAGGAGCTGTAGCGTTAGGGAAACATATTGGTTCAAGTGTGAAGAAGGGTGCGGACACGTATTCAAATTTAAATGGAGAATCCTATCCAGAATTAACCGATGAAGATATTGCACAGGATTTAGCTACAAAAGATTTTGAATCTTGGAAAGCGGATAATCCTGATTCAGCAGTTACGAGTCGATTAAAACAAGCATTTCCTGGTGCTTCCGATGCAGAGATTGCTAAGAAAGTAGCGAAAACCAATAGTGATCAAATGTCTCACTTTAAAAATCAGCGTAAACAAGATTTTCAGAATATGAAGAAAAACGCTACACCATATGGAAACGCTAAAGATTTAGTAAATGCAGCAACAAATGCATTCCAAAAAGGATATGAGGCAGACCATAAAGATACGTTTATGAGTCAACTGCCAGAAGGTATGCCAGCTGAAGAGAAAGAGCAAAAATGGAGTGACCATTTAGACTCAAAAGTACAAGGATTTAGAAATCATGCAGAACAGGCGGCAACAAAAGCTGGAGCAATGCCAGTTGATGCAAAAGATAAGCAAGGAAATAACTTGTTTGATAAGTCCTATGTGAATAAAGATGCTTTTGCTTCTCAACTTGCATTAGGAAAAGTCGGAAAAGCAGTGGAGGATGTAAAAGGAGAAACGTTAGAGAGTGGCCATCAAAACATGGGGCAGGTTGGTGCTCTTGTAGGAGCTTCAACCGCTGCGTTTAAGAAAGCATATACTGCAGATCATAAGGCTGGATTTATGAAGCAATTGCCTGCGGATTTACCACAACAAGAAAAAGAAGCGGCATGGAACAAGCATGTAGGTCACAAAGTACAAGGGTTCGAAAATCATGCACAAAGAGCTGCAGAGCAAGCAGGTATTGTTCAGCAAAAAGACGGTACAAGCTATGCGAATAAGAAAGCTTTCGCTTCTCATTTATCACAACAGTTACAAAATAATCCAAACTTAAATGCAATGGGTGTATCCAGTACTGCAGGCATTCAAAAGGCAGTCAATGGCGTGAAAACACATGGTTTGACAAGTGGATATGGAAGTCAGAATGCCAAACAAGTAAGTAATGTTGGGAACCTGGTCCAAGCTTCTACGGAATCCTTTAAACAGGGATATGCGGCAGAACAACAAGCAACCTTTATGAAAAACTTGTCCCCAACCATGTCTCAACCGCAAAAAGAGCAGGCTTGGCAGACACATTTAAATCAAAAAGGAAATGAATTTAAAGCAGTAGCTCAGCAAGCAGCAGTACAAACTGGAGCGATGCCAGTACAAGCAAAAGATACGAGTGGTAAGAGTCTACATGCCCAGTCGTATATCAATAAGGATGCTTTTGCTTCGCAATTAACGAAAGGCTTACAGAGTCATGCAACCCTTGGGACAGTGAGCCAACAAGTAAGCTCTGGGATTACAACTTCTATTCAAGGAGTTAGATCACACGGTGTTGCTGCAGGTGGTGCAATTAATAAAGCTGTGTATGCAGCTACACAAACACAAGCAAGTATGGCGAGTGCAGGAAATCTTTCCGTTTCTGAAATTCAACGTTCGTATGCAGATGCGTCTGCAGGTGTAGCAATTATTGCACAAAGTGCTGGCAAAATGTCTATCCCAACTTCAGCTGTGGGACGTATGACACAGCAAAGTACGAAGATTGGCATGAGTGTGATGGAAGGTGTCAAACATTTTATGCCTACAAATGCACTAGAGAATGTTTCAAAAGCATACTTTAATGCGTCAAGTGCTGTTCAGCAGGCAGGAGGGAATGCAGTACAAAAAGCGATAAGTGGAAGTGCAGCCGCTGTTCATACTTCATTAGGAGGTAACGCGGCAGAACGCCATTACAATGTCACAAAAGGATTAAGCTATGCTGCTGGTGTGATTGGTGGCGCAGGTGCTTACCAAGCAGCTGCACGTACGGTAAGTAAATATAACCCGTACAATAAAGCAGTTCAAACTGAAGCAAAAGAGATTCAGGAGATTCAGAGAATGGTACCAACGACAACAGACCATACAGGAACGCAATCTGTTGCCAAAGGGGCTGTACGTTTAGTTACGACGAATAACAAGTCATGGATTGAAGCAAAAGATTCCAGTGGAATGACACAAGTTGTATCTCGTTATGGTAGTGGAGATAGCAGCATTCGTTCCGGACAAATGGTATATCAAGATTTAAATATTGCAGACGGGCAGTTGACACAGTACCGAAATGGTATGAAAGCTTCTCCAGCATATATACAAGATTCAAGTGGTGGGAAAATTAGTATAAATCGCTCGATTAATACTAATCCAAATCAATTGGTAGGAAATCAAAATCCAAGACCAATACAACAGAAACCAGTGATAAGTGAACCACCACTTACTGTGAGTCATAAGGTAGACAATGGCCACTTCTATATGTCTGACTTAGATCAAGGTGGATATAAGAATGTACAAATGGTCGTAGAAAGAGACCGTAGTTATATGGTGGCTACCACAACAGAAGGTACAGTTTCACGTATCTCACCATTCGGAAAAGGAGATACACGTTTACAAACAAACCAAAGAATTGAAAGAATCTGTGAAGTAAAAGATAGCAGTATTAAACCAAAAGAAGAAATTTTGGTTACACATACACAGGACGAAGTAGTACGTGCAGAGACACAACTGAATTTATCAGAACATGACCCGCAAAATCTGATTCCATTTGCACCAAACCCGCGTTTAGCACAGCGAAAAAGACGAAATGATGAGCATGGAAAGTATGGTGTGACAAGTCTATGAGTCAGAACCCAAACGATCCAAATGAACAGAAAAAAAGCAATCCCTTAAAAGATGTAGCGTCTCACTTTATCAAGAAAAAAGGGATGCAAGCTGGCGGGAAAATGGCAAAATTGGCAGGAAAAGCAGGAAGGGCGGCAGCGAAAGCTGCTGCCAAACTGCTAAAAAAGGCAACACTTAAAATTGTAGGATCAATATTAGCCGCGGTTGGATTACCTGCAGCTATCATTATGTCGCTGATTATTGTGGTGTGTGTCATTTTAGCATCATTTGTACCGTTTACAAAAGATGAAAGTAAAACAGAAGAACAAGTAAAAAAGTATATGGAAGTTTCAATGGCTCTAAATGTGGATTGGAAAGAGAGTGTTGCTTTTGACATGGCACGGTATGATAATGATCTCACCGGTAAAGATCCACATGATGCGATTTCATATTTTTTGGATATCCAATATGAAGAATATACGGAAAAAGAGGTATGTGAGGCAGGACCAAACGGTCCTTGTGAAAAAAAGAAAAAGGAGATGCAAAAAACAAAATCTGAGAGTTACTCCGGACCAGATGTAAAAAAGATTTTAGGAGATACAGATTTTAAGAAAAAAATAGATGAGATTAATGCTAGTGGTAGTAAAAAGGTGACAACCTCTTCTCATGGGCTAGAGAAAGCGATGGAACTTGCAAAATTTAGTGAGAGTCAAAAAGATCGTGCGCGTGAGATATTAGCTGCAGGGATGTTAGAGGGAATGTATGGACATCTAGCCCCAACTGGTGGATTTATCGGGGGGATGTGCGTAGGTTCTGTTAGTCCTGGTGGAGAGCCTGTTAATATCAATGAAAAAGTAACAGGTTATCTTCCCAAAATTAAAGAGATGGCAGAAAAACATGGTGTGGCTCAATATGTTGGTATTCTGGCAGCTCAAATGATGCAGGAATCAGCTGGAGCAGGAAATGACCCGATGCAAGCATCAGAGGGACATTATGGAGACTTGAGTCCATCTTGTATAGGTGTAAAAGGAAATGCTCGAATGGGGTGTATTACAGATCCGAATATTTCTATTGAAGCAGGAGTACAGGAATTTAAAGATGTGCTAGGACAAGCGAATGGTGACGTCGCTCTCGCCTTACAGTCATATAATTTTGGGAGTGGTTTTATTAGCTATGCATTAGCAAAAGGTGGTTATTCAGAGGAAACAGCCATTGAATTCTCAAGAAGTAAGGCACATTTAAATCCGGGTGGTTGTTCTGACCCTAATAACTTCCGAACCAAAGTTGGAGCGTGTTATGGGGATTATACGTACGTTACCAAAGTTTTGAAATTTTACAAAGATTTAGGTTGTGTAGCGTCTGGAGATGGAGAATGGGTGTCTGATAAAGGTTGGAAATGGCCAACGAAATCAGGGCGTATTACAGATACGTTTGATGCGGTTCGTGGTGGAAAACAACATAACGCTGTAGATATTGGGGCCATGACCGCCGGAAGAGCTGGAGACCCTGTGTGGTCGATGGAAGTTGGTATTGTAACGAACCAAACAGGAAATGTAAATGGTGGTGGTTTAGGTGTTTATGTAGACCATGGAAATGGCATTGTATCTCGCTACTTACACTTGAGTAAAATATCAGTTGCACCAGGAACCATGGTAACAAAAGGACAAATCATTGGGGAGATGGGCGGTTCTAACTATAATAAAGATACTGGTTTACTTAATATGAATGGATACGCTGTCCATTTAGACTTCCAGATTCGTATTAACGACCAACCAACAGATCCAATGAAATTCTTTAAGAAAAATGATGATCCGGGATTATCATCAGGCGGTTCTCCTGTTATGACGAATGACAAAAGACAAAAGGTACTAGCAGAAGCGAAAAAATGGCTTGGGCAAGGAAAAGTTAGATATGTATTAGGGGATCGTAATCCACCAGGCGGCACTTCAGATTGCTCAGGATTTACGCAGTATGTCTTTAGAACAAGTATAGGTGTGCAACTTGGAGATTGGACAGGTGCTCAAGTTGGACAAGGTAAACAAGTACCAGACATCAATCATGCACAACCAGGAGACCTCATCTTCTATGAAAACCCAGGACACGTTGCAATTTATATGGGGAACCAGAAAATGATTCATATTGGTGATGATAAGGGTGTACAAATTACAGGTCTAAACTATACGGCAAGAGGACAACATATGACTCAAATTCGTAATGTTATAGACTGATAAAGGATGAGAGAAGATGAAGAAAGTAATCAATATTTTGTCCAATATGCCTCGTAAGTACTTGGTGGTATTGGGGGTCATAGTTTTAGTGCTAGGTGTAGCTACCTATAATACCATTCATCGTTACATGATGAAATCACAAGTACAAGAGGAAGAACAAGTAAATCAAGATGAAATAGAGATGCTTGGAGATAAGCCAAAGGGATTTGATACAAAAGAAGAGGAATATATCGCGAAAACAAAAACAGTAGAAGACTTACTACGAAAAATATCTTCCAGTAGTTATGATGTACCATATTTGTTTACAAAGGCTGGATTTGGTATTGAGCCAATGAAAATGACAAGTAATGAGCGCATGCTTGCTACAGAAGCTGTACAACGATATTTCCTGCATGGAGATAAATTCTATAATGCTCGTATTACAAAAATAGAACGCGGAAAAAAAGTAGATACGTACCACATTGAAGTTCAAATTCAACAAGTGAATTTCCTTGAACCACGTCAATTTAAAGTGCAAGTCAATCAATATGCACAAATTGTAACACCAATTGAACAAATTCCGCACGGGCAAGAAGAAGTACCAGTGGATTAAGTGGAAAATGAGGGTTGTGGAAGAAAAAACACAACCCTTTCTAAAAAAATAAAGAGTACCCTAAAATATTTATTGAATATTCATAATTTTCTGATATAATAAAACCATAGCTAAATGAAATCTATATATATAACTGATTTGAAATAGATATGGAGGAAAGAAAAAATGAGAATGTTATTTGGAACAGCAGCAAACTTTTTTGCGGGATATTCTTCTGGAAGGGGATCAGGATTTTTAGGGACATTATTCGGATGGGCTTTGTTTTTGGGTGGAGGATATCTATTAGTAGAAAATTGGGATGCTATCACGGTGTGGATGCATAGTTTAAATATAGTGCAAGGGTTAGACGGTTATGAAGATATGAGTAATGGGTTCATCTTTGTATGCTTGGTTGTAAGTGCTTTTATTTTTATGCTGTTGTTGCCGGTCTTTGCCGTATTAATAGTAGTAGCCGTAGTGTTAATGAATATTGTAGTTTGTAACCTTGTACTGCTAACATCACCAAGTACATATACAAAACAGAAAAATAAGGAGAGTGAGTGGGAATGAATACAATTCTAGTATTAGGTGGGTCAAATGGTAGGACGTTAGAAAAACTAGCGAAAAAAAGAGATTGTCAGGTGATTTTTCATGACGGAAAGAATCATGGTGGCGTAAAGAAGACTTTTCGTAGTGTCATTAAAAAATGTGATGTCATTGTTGTGCAGAAAGGTGCATGTGGACATGTATCTATTGATGTAGCAAAGGAATACGCAAAGAAGTATGATGTCCCGCTTCTATTTAATCAAGGGTTTGGTGGAACGGGTGCGTTAGAAATAGGTTTAAAACACCTGCAGGCAGCGTGAGATTAGTAGGAAAAGAATATTTCGGTTTATAAATCATAAAATTTTTATATACAGATTATATTTTGGTAGATTTTAATAATATATAATTTGAATTTCATTCAGGATGGGGATTCAGTATAACAAAAAGTAATGAATAAAAGAGAAAACCCCTGCGGGGACAGGGACTTTTTAGGAGAGATATTGTTGTCGTACAATGTCGAAATTTGGCGGATTCGACGAATTAATATTATCACGAATTTTCAAGTAATTGCGGTGGCTGATGTGTCAAAACTGTGTACGATTTTCATATAAATGCGTTATTTTAATCGGAAATGGCAGGTAATTGACCAAATCACCTGCCATGTGCCTGAACAGTCCGGAGGGGGAAAGCTCCGTTTTGAAAGAGTGGAGCTGACTTGTAGATAGTATGTGTAATGTAAAAAAGATTATTCAAAAAGGGGAATGAGAAGTGGAAAATCAAAAACCATTAGTTATTTTGAATGAAGATCAAAAGGCGGTCACTTTAAAGAGATTAAAAGATTTATGTTTTGCAGCACAACAAATGCATGAATGGTTATCAAAAGATAAGTTAACTGAAGAAATGAAGGGGACACTTATTTCTTTATCAGAAGGTCATATTTCAGTTATAGCTAAAGAAACAAACTACGAATTAGATTTGGCTAAGGAACGAGAAAGACGTAGTGCTGATCTTAGGAATGCAAATTTACGTATTAGAGAACTAGAACAAAAGATGGCTGACATGAAGCCTATTGATGGCTTGAGTGAACAGCTTAATTCACTAACTAATAAAATTAAAGGCTGGTGGAGAGAAATTGGGTTTAATTATATTTCTGAAATGACTTTTACTGAATATGGTGGATTGGATGTAAAGTTCGCTTTTAGTTTAACTCGACTTAGCAGAATATTTAGCAAAAAACCAATATCAGATAAAAAGATGAAGTAGATAAAATCCAACAATTATGTGATCAGGGATTCATCCTTATGAAAGAAGATAACGAGTTGCAATTGGTGGATAACGATACTAATAAAAAGTTATTGATAAGCCTATTGGAAGAAAGATTCCCAAGTATTAGCATAGACCGAATAGAGACATGTTTCGGAAAGAGTAATCAAGAATCTCATATTCAATATGTTACAGCTTATATCGGCGAACTACATGAAATTTAAACAAAATAGTTATTTGCGCGACACGTTTCCTTATAAGTGTGCGAACACGAAATAGGAGGGTTATCAATTTTTGATAACAACAACTGATTGACTGAAAGTAGGAATGAAAGCCGTCAGGTTGAGCTGAAACTACTTATCTAATACTCCTACATGCAAGGAGTGATAGTAGTCACAAATTGTATGAAGCTAGGTGAAGTCGGCTGAACAAAACCTAAGTGAGAAATCATATGGTAATGGATAGGTCGGGATGCTACAAACTATCTATGGTGAGAATGTCCAAACGGACTGACGAACTTGCGAATGTACGGGTCTAAACTATTAATACATTAGAAATGTGTATGTCGTTAATGACGACGTTATTTACCGAAAAGTAAGAGTAGATAATATGAAATTCGGAACATCCAACGATGAGGATGTAAAGATAACAGGCTTACAGCAAGCACCTAAGGATATATGTATAGCTAAGTCAATCGGAACGTGGTAAGCAAGAAACTGTCATCAACGCCTACTAGCGGACAGATGCATATAAGGTTCTAACGAACCGAAATTGCTTCATTCTTGTGAAGGTGGGGACACAGTACCAACGAAACATGTAACGAATGTGGAGGGATAGTCCCTAGTCTTGTTCTTTGAAAACTAAATTAACTAGATGTAACTCACAGGATCGAGTAAGATGATGGGACTTTTCGTAAGAAAGGGGAATTAACACATCGGTGAGTACAACATTACGACATGCAGAATATTATGACATGCAAAAAGTGTTTGATGATTTATATCAACGGAGCAAAAACAACGCTACTAAAGGTATAAATTTATATAAACATCTCATATCAAAGGAAAATATTCTATTGGCATATAGAAACATAAAGGCTAACACTGGCTCTAAAACTGAAGGAACAGATGGTATCACAATCGACCATTATAAAATGGAAGATGTAGATTTTTTCGTTGATAACATAAGAAAGAATCTTGTAGACTACAAGCCAAATACGGTACGTAGGGTAGAAATACCTAAACCAAATGGAAAGAAACGTCCATTAGGAATACCTACAATGAGAGATAGATTGATTCAACAAATGTTCAAGCAGGTTCTAGAGCCAATATGCGAAGCAAAATTCTACAAGCATTCATATGGATTTAGACCCAATAGGTCAACGCATCATGCGATGGCTAGGTGTCAATTCTTGATGAACCGCGGGGGATATAGTCATGTAGTTGACATTGATATACAAGGTTTTTTTGATAATGTAAACCATTCCAAACTACTAAAACAACTATATAACATAGGTATAACTGATAGAAAAGTACTGACAATCATTTCTAAAATGTTAAAAGCACCAATCAAAGGAATAGGCATTCCTACAAAAGGAACTCCGCAAGGAGGGATTCTAAGCCCATTACTAAGTAATGTTGTATTGAATGACTTAGATTGGTGGATAACTAGTCAGTGGGATAATATCAAAACAAGGAAAACATATACACTACCAAACAAAAATTATCATCTATCAAAAACAAAATTAAAGAGAATGTATATAGTTAGGTATGCGGATGATTTCAAAATATTTACAAACAATCACAAATCTGCAACTAAAATATTTTATGCAGTGGAAGGTTACCTCAAAAATCACTTAAACCTTGATGTATCTAAGGAAAAATCAACTATAACTAACCTAAAAAGAAAATCTTCGGATTTTCTAGGGTTCTCTATTAAATTTGTTAAAAAACGCAAAAGATATGTGGCAAATACACATGTAAGCGAGAAAAAGAAAAAGGATATTCTTGAAAAAGCAAAAACAAGAATTAAAGCAATTCAAAAAAGTCCATCTGGAAAAACAATACAGGACTATAATTCCTATGTGCTTGGTATAAAAAACTATTACAAAATAGCAACACATGTATCTATAGACTTTACTGAAATAGCCTTTCGTCTCTCGAAAACCTTGTTTAATCGTCTAAAATCAATAGGAAAATATAAGATTCCTACTAATACAAACGCATTATACAAAAGAACTCACAGGAACAATTATAGAACCTTTGAAATAGCAGGTAATCATGTATATCCATTAGCGGACATACAAACACGATTCCCTCAAAGTTTCAGTCAAGATATATGTAATTACACTAAAAAAGGAAGACAAAAACTCATCAAAAGCTTAAAAGGTAACATTGCCAATGAAATGCAAAAAATGTTGCTATCCTCCACCAAAGGGAAAAGTATGGAGTATATAGATAACAGAATGTCGAAATATTCCATGCAAAATGGAAAATGTGCTGTCACGGGAATCTTTTTGCTAGCTGATGAAGCACACTGTCATCACAAAGTACCGAAAGGTATGGGAGGAACTGACGAGTTCAATAACCTAATTATTGTACGTGAATTTGTCCACAGACTGATTCACGCTATAAATGAAGAGACGATTAGAACGTATATGAGAATACTTCAATTGAACGATAAACAATTGAAGAAAATAAATAAGCTCCGTAAAGCTTGTAATCTAGTTACTTTAGTATAGAAGAATAAGATGGGACGCCGTATGTCGGGAAACTGACACGTACGGTGTTAGGTGGGGGAAAAGGTAGAGATGATATCAAAGCCTTACCTATCACGCACAGTAATAAATAAAAAGAGTGCATATATAAATGCACTCTTAGAAAAGTAGGTGAATGTCTCATGAAACAGAAGTAATCAAAAAAATTGTAATCAGATTTTCATGAGTGAATTTTTAATATGGTATGCCTTAATTGGATTTATTGAGTCTGTCACTGAAGAAAATGGTCAAGTGGAATCTAGAAGTAATTAAACAAAATCCTTATTTGAACGTAAAAAAACCTAGAGGGGACTAGGGTCTTTTACATAATAAATCTTTCTGTTTTTAAAAGGACTTACTGAAGATAACACATGAATGTTTCATAAATGTATCAAAAAATGAACGAAATCTTTATTTCATAACAAGCGAAAAAGAGCACACATTTAAGTATGCTCTTCGACAAGAAAGGTAGTTTTCTATGAGTGGAGAGTCTCCATACAATAACATATGCTTGTCCAGTTAAAAGGTGAAAAATTTTTAACAAAATCGTTATTTGAATGAAAAGACAACAAACGGAGGGGTTTGCTGTCTTGATAAAAAGGAATGGCACTAAGTATATATTACAGAGGTAACTGGTTAGTAAAAGTATATGCATTATATATATAAATATCACCAAACAAAGGTGATAATTTTTAAACAAAACGCTATTTTAGAGAAAAAGGTAAAGGATGAATCCAAGAATATGAATAATAGTAATATATACAAATCAGGTTATGTCATTCTTATTTATTTTGTTATGACTCAATTTGTAGGAATTATAGGAGTACAATTACTGGCTAAGACAGGTTGGTATGATATTCAGGGGAATCAGCAACAAGCGATTCAAGAGATCCTTGTACATTGGGAGTTAATAGGGTTTCTGCTTACACTAGGAATCATATTTCTTGTATATAAGAAAGAATGGATTAAAGAACCTAGGCTATCAATCAAATTATCGAAAACCACATGGGGGTGGATTCTTGCTGGAATCATATTCGTTTTTCTTGCACAGATGATTGGTAGCTTTTTAGATAAAAGTTTATTCCAGTTATCTACGCAATCAGAAAATACATCTAGTACAGTCGCAGCTGCAGTGATATCACCAATTGCGATTGTATCCATTGTAATTCTTGCCCCATTAGTAGAGGAACTGGTATTTCGATATGCAACCATGAATATTTTAATGAAGAAGTTTAAAGAAACAGGGAGTATCATAATCAGTGCATTGTTCTTTGCAATTATGCATTTTGATTTTCCATTTATCTTTGGGTATTTCTGTATTGGGGTTGTATTAGCCTTCGTATATAAACGTTCAAATCAATTATTAGTTTCTTATATTGTTCATGCAGTGATGAACTTCATTGTACTGATGTTGCAAATAATCTAAATAGGGGTCCCGCCACATGCCCATCAACTTAAAAATCTTGGTTCTGTTGCAAAGTTTTCTAAACGAAATTAAAATGGAAAAAATGATTCGAGGAGCATGATGCATGAGATATTTTAAAGGAAAACAGTTCAAGAAAGATATTATTTTGGTAGCCATCGGCTACGACTGTCGTTTTTCTTTAAGCTATCGTGATGTATCTGAAGTCTTGAAAGAGCGTGGAATATCAGTTCATCCAACAACTATCATGCGTTGGTTTCATGAATATGGCAATCTTATTTATCAAATCTGGAAAAAGAAAAATAAAACTGCTCAATTATCATGGCATTTAGATGAAACTTATATCAAAGTCAAGGGGGAGTTGCGTTATCTGTATCGTGCGATTGATCGAGACGGATACACCTTGGATATCCAACTCCGTAAAACAAGAAATCATCAGGATGCCTATATGTTTATGAAACGATTAGTCAAAATTTTCGGAGAACCGACGGTTCTTACAACAGACAAAGCCCCAACGCTACTTTGCGCGTTTAATAAATTAAAAGAACAAGGTCTTTATAAATGTACAACTCATTGTACCGTCAAGAATTTGAACAATCTCATCGAACAAGACCATAGGCATGTCAAACGACGTTTTTCTAAATCCGCAGGATTTCAAAGTCTTCGTCATGCTTCACGTAACTTGAAAGGAATTGAAACCATTCATGCTCTATATAAACGAAAACGAAGTTTGCAGCCAAACTTCGTTTTTTCGACATACAATGAATTACATCAATTACTAACGATTGCATAAAATCCACCTGCAATCATGCCAATTTTTTATCTGTGAAGAAACTTTGCAACAGAACCTAAAAAAAGATAAACAATGGAACAAATGAAACTTGTATCATGTCTATATATTGCAACCATATTAAAAGTGAGGGCAGTTTTATATTTATTTAAATAAGTTTGAGGTGTGGAAATGGAACAGAAGTTTATTAAAGAATGTAATCATGATGAGCTTGACTATGTTATAAAAGACTATTGGCAAGATGTATGGAATTATTCATTTATTATTACGAAAGATCCACACTTATCAGATGATATCACACAAGATGTCTTTATAAAGGTTTTTAAACATTGGCATTCGTTTCGAAAGGAGTCATCTATTAAAACGTGGATATTAAAAATCACAAGAAATACGGCAATAAACTATTTGAAATCCTCTTATTTTAAAAGGATATCTTTAGTGGGATTTTTTAGTGACGACAAGCAGTCTTCCTCGGCAGAACAAGAGTTTTTTAAGCAAGAGGAACTGAATGAAGTGTGGGATGTTGTATTAAAACTACCTAAAAAACACCGTGAAATACTAATATTGGACGCGAAATATGAATTATCTTATGAAGAAATGGCTGAAACATTAGGTGTATCCATTGGAACAGTCAAATCTAGGTTAAGCAGAGCAAGAAGTAAAGTTTCAAAATTAATAGGGGAGGGTAGAAGTGATGAACAGTAAAAAAAATCCTGACTGGTATAGCAAATTAAAAAATGGACCAATGGAGCGTCGTAAAGATGAAGAAGCATTTATTTATAAAATAAAGCAATCGATATACCAAAATAGTGAAGTAGACTCTGTACCATACAAGAGACCATTTCGTAAAAAAGCATTGCCTATTGTAGTAGTTTTGGTTTGTACAATGTTATTTTTTATTGTTCAACAACCTTGGCTTGATGATAATACATCACCGGTACAAAGTAGTACACAAATTAAGCCGAAAATAAAAGATGAGTCTGCTCAAGATCCATCATTAAAACAATTTATGAATGATTTATCTCGAAGTACAATTTCAAAAAATGAAAATGACTTGTATAGAGCGTTAAATGATGAAGTTCTATTTAAAGGGAGTATGTATAAGAAGGATGAATTGAAGTTTGATGAAGATATTTTTCATGAGTTGCAAGTCGCTCTTACAATGGGGGGAGAATTTGCAAATGATACAAAAAAAGTATACAAAGTACCAAGTGGATTGACAGAAAGTAACCAACCAAAGCAAGCGCATTTTATATATGCAACGGTTACTGGAAATAAAACAAAAATTTTAGCTGAACCAAAACGAGAATCAAAAGTTTTATATGAAGTATCTAATGAAATGGTAAAAGCTTGGATTCCAGAAAAAGTGCAAAAGGATGGATATATAAAAATATCGACAATTAACGGTTATACTGGATATGTACAAAAAGAGTATGTTTTAACTGATATTAAGTATTCATTTATGTTCGAAAAGAATGATAATGGTGAATGGAAAATAATAAATATAGATTCTATATGGTAAAA
This sequence comes from Bacillus sp. TH19, assembly GCF_016651075.1. Lineage (NCBI taxonomy): Bacteria > Bacillati > Bacillota > Bacilli > Caryophanales > Bacillaceae > Bacillus > Bacillus sp. TH19. The sequence goes on from NZ_JAEKEO010000001.1 coordinate 359,040, forward strand.
GAGGAAGGTTCACTTTAATGAACCTTCCTCTTTGTTATTATTTTCTTTTTGAAGTGTATGCCAGGACTCTAAAATTTCTGATGTAACGAGAGCAGCGATGTTTTTTTCTGAATTACTACCAGGAATAACGACAGAAATGGCGATTTGTGGATCTTCGGTAGGAGCATATGCAATGAAAAGAGAATGATTTATCATTCTTTCTTGCTCATTCGGAGAACCTGTACTACCCGTTTTACCTGCGACATGAAAGGGGAAATTTTTAATCTCCTCTATATTTTGACTCATTCCACCGTGCACGACACTCCAAAATTCTATAGGATAACGATTTGAACTTTCTAAAATTGGTTTAAACTTTTTTGTTTCCTTACCGTCCTGACTCATAATAGCACTTACGATTTGAGGTTTATATTTATCACCTTTACTTGCCAAAGTTGCTGCATATTGAGCGAGTTGAAGAGGGGTATGCACTTCATTTCCTCCCCAAGAGGCATTTAATAAAGCGGAGATTCCATTTTCAAACTTATTAGATGGATGGAATTCATATTGTCCGTCTTCTTCAAAGGGTAAATCAATCCCGGTTTTAGAACGTAGGCCGAATTGCATTAAATAATCTGTCCATATATTAGCCACTTTTTCTATATTCCCATTATTTTGGTTGAATAAGGGCAGAGCTACTTTTGCTGTCATAAATGTGTTAGATGAATTAATGATAGCCTGCCTTGGTGTAATCTCACCTGTTGGCGTTCCAGGTTCATTAGCAATGTTATTTTGATTATCATACTGAAAAGTACCCTTATCTAAATAAGTATCTTCAGGCTGAAAAAGCTTTTCGTTTAATCCAATTAAAATAGTAAGTGGCTTTATAATAGAGGCTATATTTACATAAGATTCACCATATTTTAATTTTTGAATTGCTTTATTTTGCGAAAGGGATTTAATGTTTTCTTTTTTAGATGATACATGTGTATGTAATATATTTGGATCAAAAACTGCCGAATTGGCCATAGTTAATATTGCGCCAGTTTTTACATCGGTTACTACTGCATAACCAGCATTAGCATCAGGTACTTTCTTAATTTGAGATCTTAGTGCTTCCTCTGTTTTTTGCTGCAATTTCGAGTCTAAAGCTAGCTGGATATCTTTTCCTTTTTGTGCTTTTTGAATGTTCCATAAGAACTTTTTATTATTCATTTTAAAAATCAGAGTTTTTCCGGGTTTTCCTTTTAAATCATTTTCATATTGAAGCTCAATCCCACTTTTCCCAACAGGTCCATACTTAGAATTAAGATCATTTTCTACATACCCAATTAGCTGTGAACCAATTTCGTGTTTAGGATAATATCGAATCCATTCATTTTTAATTATTACATTATTGGGTTTGTTTTTGTTTATGAATGTAAGTTCACTCTCATTTATTTCAGAGTATAACGGTATATCATTCATAGTTTGCTTTTTACAAGATTGTTGTAATTGTGATTTTACGTCCTCTGCAGAAATATCATGTTGAAACTCGTTTGAAAATTGATTGAAAAAAGCTAATGTGTTTGATGTATCTTGATTCGATAGCTTTTCATCATTAGAAGTGCAATATAGAGACTTAACTTGCTTATTTGTAGCTAGTATGACACCATTTTGATCAAAAATTTTTCCTCTTTCAGCTGAAGAAGTTGCGATAGTAATTGAAATGAAGTTGATTTTTACTAAAAGTAGTAAAATCAAACCTACAATAGAAAGAACCGCAAGTAATCTCCATCTTTTTATATGTAACATATAACCCTCCCTTATGTAGCCTATTTCATCTTATAGTTAATTATTTTTTTTGTAAATGTGGAACAGCTTTATTACTTAGGTTGTCTATTAAGTATTACAGCATGAAGAAAGGAACAATCAGTATGAAAAAAGTACATGTTAATAGCAAGTCTATGTGTAAGTTTAATATGAGTCATTATACAGTTTAGCATTTCTAATGCAGGCGACAAAAAAATAGAGAAAAAACAGGAAGGGAGATTTATCAATTACGCGGCTAAACCAAAAAGAATGGATGCTTACAAGGATTTAACAAAAAAGATAAGACACTATTATAACTGAATAGTGGTTTCTAATATATAGGGAACGCTTTTAGTATATTTATTTACTAAGTATTAGTGAGGATTTCCTGAAGAATTATATGGAGGATTTATGAAAGAACAAAAAGTAAAGAAACAGAAGACATATATATCTATTCGATTAAATATAATGTTCCTTTGCATATTTGTACTATTCTCAGCTATTATTATGCAGCTAGGAAAAGTACAAATCGTTGAGGGAGAGGCTTATAAGAACCAAGTGGAAAACAGTCAAAATGAAACAACTAGTATACCAGTTCCACGTGGACAAATTCTAGATCGAGAAGGGAAAACGGTCGTTAATAATAAATCTCTTCGCACAATTACGTATACAAGGGTGAAGGGGATAAAGAGTGAAGATATTTTAAAAACAGCAAAAGAATTGGCGAAAGTACTTGAAATGCCCGAACAAGATATAAATAAGTTAACCGATATCGATAAAAAAGATTTCTGGATGCAATTGAATACGAAACGTGCGGAATCAAAGATTACTAAAAAAGATATAGGAAAGTTTAAAGAAAAGGGAATAGAGGGAAAAGAACTAGACAAAAAAATTCAAGACTTAAGACGAAGTCGCGTTACAGAAGTAGAATTGGCAGAATTAACAGCACAAGATTTAAAGGTGTTAGCTATTAAAAGTAAAATGAGTTCAGGTTATCAACTGACACCACAAATTATAAAAAAAGATGTGACAGATCAAGAATATGCGCGGATAAGTGAAAACCTTGCGGAGTTTCCAGGAGTAGATACAACAGTTGATTGGGAACGTAATTATGTAAATGGTAATTTATTTCGTTCCGTGATAGGTAATATTACAAGTAGTGAAGAAGGACTACCGAAAGAAAACTTAGATTCTTATTTGGTACGTGGATATAACCGTAATGATCGTGTAGGAAAAAGTTATATTGAACAACGATATGAAGATGTATTACACGGCACAAAAGAAGAAGTGAAAAACATTACTGATAAATCAGGAAACATTATAAACACAGAAATAATCTCTAAAGGAAAAAGTGGTAATAGTTTAATATTAACGATTGATATGGAATTACAAAAGAAAGTGGAAGAAAGTATTGAGAAAAATTTGAGAGCTTTTAAGAGTTCAGAGCCACTGTTGGACCGAGCTTTTGTCGTCATGACGAATCCAAATAATGGGCAGATTTTATCTATGGCAGGCAAAAAGATTGTAGAAAAAGAAGGGAAAATAGAGATTGAGGATTTAGCATTAGGTAACATGACAACTTCGTATGAGCTAGGGTCAGCTGTAAAAGGCGCAACGTTATTAACTGGATATGAGACAGGGGCAATACAGCCAGGAGATCAATTTTATGATGCACCGATGAAATTTAAAGGTACACAAGCTAAGAAATCGTGGAATGTATCCGGATTTGGTAATGTAAATGATTTACGAGCTTTACAAGTATCTTCGAATGTATACATGTTCCAGACAGCTTTACAAATCGCAGGGGTTAATTACGTACCAAATGGTACGTTGGATATTAAACAAGAAGCATTTGATACGATGCGCTATTATTTCAAGCAATTTGGTTTAGGTGTCCCAACAGGTATTGATTTACCGAATGAAATAATTGGACAAACGAGAAAAATAGATAGTCAACCAGGGTTTTTATTAGATTTTTCTATCGGTCAGTATGATACGTATACACCACTGCAATTGGCGCAATATATTTCAACGATTGCTAATGGCGGTTATAGAATGCAACCGAAGATTGTACAAGAAATACGAGAGCAATCAATAAAAGAAGAGGTTGGCAAAGTTATACGCTCCATAGAGCCTGTCGTATTAAATCGAATTGATATGAAGACAGAACATATTGATCGAATAAAAGAAGGGTTTAGATGGGTATTTCAAGAAGGTGATGGAACTGGCGTGAAGTATTTCAAAAATGCGCCATATAAACCAGCAGGAAAGACAGGGACAGCTCAAACTGTATATGGTGGAGATGATCCAATTGGTAGAAATGCAAAAGGAGAACGTATGGAATGTTACAACTTAACATTAGTTGGATATGCTCCATATGATAATCCAGAAGTAGCATTTTCTGTAGTAGTCCCGTGGCTTCATGATGATCATAATGGAATTAATTCTATAATTGGAAAGGAAGTTTTAGATGTATACTTTGATTTAAAACAGCAACGTATACATGGTGAAGCTACTAGTACAGATAGTTCGAATCAAAATTAGGAAAATTGGTGCACTTTTCTCAGGGGAAGAGACCCTGTTTATATAAAAGTCTTTATAAGCGAAAAAAAAAGTAAGATTTGAAATAAGAGATAGCAGCTATCATAGTGATATAATCCCCTTATAGTAGACAGGAAAATGAAAGCACATTAACCTGTTTACTATGGAGGGGATTTTTTTATGGGAAAAATTAGAGTCACTTACGATGTAGAATTTAAGAAAAAAGCTATAGATTTATACTTAAAAGAAGGCATGAGTTATAAAAACATTGCGAAAAAATTAGGTATTCATCACTCGGTTGTAAGTCGTTGGGTGAAACACTTTGAAGCTGAAGGAATCAAAGGACTAGAAGAAAAACGCGGTAAAGCGAAAGGACCAGGTTTAGGTAGACCAAGGGTTAGACCCGAAGATCCAGAAGCTAAGATCAGACGATTAGAAGCGGAAAATGAAATGTTAAAAAAGCTCTTAGGGATGTAAAAGGAGGTATGAAAGTCGTATCCAAAACGAAAAAATTCGAAGTCATCCATGAAATGACAAAAACAGGTTATACAGTGACCATTCTATGCGATATTGCTGGTGTAACCAGAAGTGGGTACTACAAATGGATAAAACGGCATACGACGCCTTCAAAAAAACAATCAGAGGATATCGAAATTAAGAAAAAGATATTGGCGTGTCATAAAAAATTAAGAGGAATTTATGGATATAGAAGAATACAAGTGTGGCTGAAAGCCACATATAACCTTTATTTGAATCATAAGCGCATCCAAAGATTGATGAGTGAACTAGGTATCAAAGCCGTAATTAGGAAAAAACGACCTTATTACGGAAAAAAAGAAGCTTATGTGATTTCAGAGAACCATCTAAATAGGGAGTTTCAAGCTTCAAAACCGAATGAGAAATGGGTAACCGATATTACCTATTTGATTTTCAATGGACAGCGCTTGTACTTATCCGCTATTAGGCCTCACGACACATGCCCATCAACTTAAGAGATTAATTGTTCCCCTAAATGAAAAAAACGAACTGAATTTTCATGAACAACTATGTAGAGATACAATTTTCGTTTTGGGGATACTCTAAAATATTTGCTTGATAGTGATGTGTGGTGATCCCATTTAGTAAAATAAGCTTATCTCGCATCTCTCATTTAAATGTATTATTAACTAGTTTCTTCAAATCTACAAAGGACAACTTATCTGTAATATGTTTTAACTCATTAGGAACTTCAATATGACATATTAATTCTAAACTGTTACCATCTGGGTCTTTGAAGTATACTGAAGCATTACCTTGGTGTGGGCGGATAAATGGCTCAATAATTCTCTATTACCAAATGGGACAGCCTCAACTTGAATAAAATCTAGCCACTTTAAAGATTCTTTTAAATCTTCGTATGAAACTCGAAAAGCAATATGTCGTAAAGAAGGGTGGTATCGAGTTTCATACTCATTTCCTTCCCATAATCCCAACCAACTCTTACCTTTTTCAATCCAAAAGAAAGCAGTGTCTTCATCACGCCAAGCAAGTTTCAATCCTAATTTTCGATAAAATTCAATTGAATTTTTAAAATTACTAACTGGTAAGTGTGCTTCATACAACCCTTTAATCATATGGTTTTCCCCCTTATTTTCTGTTCTTGAATATTAAATATATCAATGTAAAAACAATATTAAATCCACTAATAGTATTAAAATTCTATACATCTTTAGAGGTAATGTAATAGGGGGCACCATACATGCTTATCAGCTCAAAAATATTCACTACATCCAAGTATAAAAAAGCGTTATTCTTTCTAAAAAGCTAGGCAGAAAGGGTGACACTTTTTATGAATTTTTCGATTCAAGATGAATTACAACTATTTTCTGAAGAGCTGTATCGTCATTTAACCCCTTCTCTTTTGGAAGAACTCGCAAAAGAATTAGGTTTTGTAAAAAGAAAACGAAAGTTTTCAGGAAATGAATTAGCTACCATATGTATCTGGGTAAGTCAACGTACAGCGAGTGATTCTCTCGTTCGACTATGCAGTCAATTACACGCAGCCACAGGCACTCTTATGAGTCCAGAAGGACTCAATAAACGCTTTAATAAAAAAGCGGTTGAATTTTTGAAATATATTTTTTCTGCATTATGGAAAAGTAAACTTTGTAAAACATCAGCCATTTCAAGTGCAGCACTCACGTATTTTCAACGAATTCGTATTTTAGATGCGACGATTTTCCAAGTACCGAAACATTTAGCTCATGTATATCCTGGATCAGGTGGTTGTGCACAAACAGCAGGTATCAAGATTCAATTAGAATATGACTTACACAGCGGACAGTTTTTAAACTTCCAGGTAGGGCCTGGAAAAAATAATGATAAAACATTTGGAACAGATTGTTTAGATACCTTACGCCCAGGAGATTTATGTATTCGAGATTTGGGGTATTTTTCATTGGAAGACTTAGATCAAATGGACCAACGTGGCGTGTGCTATATATCAAGACTTAAATTAAACCATACTGTCTATACGAAAAATCCGTTTCCGGAATACTTTCGAAATGGGACAATCAAAAAAACAGTCACAGTATATCCAAGTTGATTTAGAGAACATTATGCACACGTTAAAACCAGGACAAACGTATGAAATAAAAGAGGCGTATATTGGCAAGAACCAAAGATTATTTGCAAGAGTAATTATCTACCGATTAACAGAGGAACAAATACTGGAACGTAGAAAAAAACAAAGCTATACCGAAAGTAAAAAGGGGATTACATTTTCAGAAAAGAGTAAACGATTAACGGGTATCAACATATATGTTACGAATACGCCTTGGGAGATGGTTCTGATGGAACAAATCCATGATTTTTACTCCCTCCGCTGGCAGATCGGCGTGTCCAGATAAGGACACATTATCTAGTTGGTGAAAGTCCAATCGGGAGAATAGACTCCACTCCCGTAGCCTGAGAGGCGCCATGAAGTGAAAGCGACACGGCGAAGCCCTCTGACATCACATGCAAAAGGCATGTGGGCAAATCTCCAGGTTGTAACGTACAGTGAACGTAGACGTAGCCTCGTTACACGCAATTCCGGTGGCTGAGACGGTCGATAACGTGCGAAAGCAGCAAGAACTGACCGAAACGAGTCTGGAACGGCAGTTCTCACCGGCGGGGTATCAGCGGCGACATGGAGAGAAAGATAATGTGGAAACTGGAGAAGCCCTCGACACCCGATGAAGAAACCTCATCGAGGAGACCGTCTCTATAACCGCGATCGGGAAGTGAGAACGGTAGGTGTCAGGGTGGCGGAACGGATCGTAGTACCAGAGATCTGCGTGCAGCAAAACGCGCGGGGAGGGAAGGGTCCGAACCTGTAAATATTTCGTACGACCAAAGGAGGCAAGGGTGCCATGATAAAAACACCTATTACTTTGCAGGAGCTAAGGCGACGAATCTATCAAAAGGCGAAGTCTGAACCTACGCATCGGTTTTGGGGACTATTTTCCCACATTACCAAACTAACAACCCCTCATGAAGCATACCAGCAAGCGAGGAAAAACAACGGTGCCCCAGGCATCGACGGGAAAAGTTTCGCTGATATAGAGCTAGAGGGAGTTATGCCGTTTTTAAAGAATATCCAAGCAGAACTACAGGCTGGAACATATCAACCACAAGCTAATCGTAAAGTAGAAATCCCAAAAGAAAACGGAAAAATGCGGACACTACAAATCCCGTGTATACGGGACCGCGTGGTCCAAGGAGCGCTAAAACTCATATTGGAAGCCATCTTTGAAGCTGATTTCTGTTCAAATTCCTACGGATTCCGACCAAAAGGCTCCCCACATCAAGCACTGGCAGAAGTGCGACGTAGCATATTGCGCCGGATGACTGTAGTAATCGATGTTGACTTGTCACGCTACTTTGATACAATTCGACACCACATACTTTTGGAGAAAATTGCAAAGCGTGTTCAAGATTCGCAAGTTATGCATCTTGTAAAACAGGTAATCAAGGTGACAGGAAAGATTGGTGTCCCGCAAGGGGGACCATTTTCTCCCTTAGCCGCAAACATCTACCTCAATGAAGTAGATTGGACATTTGATGCCATTCGACGTAAGACAACAGAAAATCATTACGAGGCTGTAAACTATCACCGTTTTGCTGATGATATAGTTATCACTGTAAGCGGACACTCTAGTAAACGTGGATGGGCTGAATTGGCATTGCGACGACTGTGGGAACAATTAAAGCCTTTGGGAGTTGAACTGAATCTGGAGAAAACCCGAGTGGTTAATGTTTTAAAAGGAGAATCCTTCGGATTCCTAGGATTTGATTTGAGGCGAGTACTTAATCGAAATAAGAGTAGATACTTTGTTCTTATTACCCCGAAGAAGAAAGCCTGTGCGAAAGTGAAAGCAAAAATCCGAGAATTAATCAGAAACGCAGGCGCCAAGCCTGCACAAGATTTAGTAAAACAAATCAATACTGTACTGATTGGATGGGTGAATTACTTCCGGGTTGGGAATTCTAGTCGAGCTTTTAGTAAAGTACGGGACTATACAGAGATGAAAATCCGTACGTTATTGACGAGAAGGAAACGGCGACAAAAGCGTAGCATTGGATGGCAGAGATGGAGTAATGAATATCTCTATGGTGTACTAGGACTCTATTGGGACTGGAAAGTTTGTCCTCTCGAAAGCTCAGGAAGATATTGATAAAAGTGTCTGCCATCTGATAGGTCTCATAACCCTTTTGATGAAGTTTATGGGGTGAGCTGCTTGAGGGAAAACTTCACGAGCAGTTCTTATGGGGAGGGGCTGGAGACGGGTCATAACTGATACCGCGCCAGTTCTTTACCCGACAAATCATATTTAAAACGTGGAAATCTCTATTTCAAATTCATCACTGGCAAACTATCAAACAAGAGCGATTAGAATGCCATGTGTATGGAAAACTCATTTCCATTTTTATCTGTTCTTCCACGATGTTTAAGATGCGCCAACTGCTGTTGCGAAAGCACAAAAGAGAACTAAGTGAATATAAAGCAATTGGGATGATTCAAGATCATCTATCCCTGTTATATCAAGCGATACAGAGAAACTCCCATATAATAATAAAGGTTTTAATCTGCCTGTTTACCCTACTAAAGAAAAATGGCCAGAAATCTCATCGATATGAGCAGAAAGCTATCTTTGATATTATGGGTGTTATCTATGAGTATAGTGGATATAGAAAACAAAAAAAGTTGCATAAGTAAAAAAATGAAACCCGTTAGGGTTTATTTCGTATGCTCATTTTTAGGAGGATAATACTGTTTAAAAGTTTGTTCATTTCAATTAATGGAAAACCGTGGAGTTTCTATCCTTAAGTTGATGGGCATGGGGTCTCGCCAACTAAACGCGAATTTCGTACGCTAAGGAATTTCTAAGTTGAAAAACTTGGTTTTATCGTACGTTAACAAAGTACCATAAACGACATTTAATGTTTGTTATGGTACTTTGTTTTTGATAATGAGTTTTGGAACTGGTTTTTGACTGTATTTCTTTCAGTTATATTAGAATTAAATAGAGTTCCTTAAACGATCGTTTTCGGTTCTTATTATACAATCCTTGTTACATCAGTGGTTGTAGCCTTAGCGTACAGAATCTGCGATTGGTGCTATCCCATAATGAAAAAAGCCTTAATATTCAAGGCTTTAAGAAATCACTTCGCTATCAACTCAAAGACCTACTGTTATAGAAATATATTAGGCTTTTATATACTACTTATTAACCGATTCATCAGTTTTATTATAAACATATTTGGCTTCTCCAAAAAGACCACCTGTGTCCCATTCTCCACCATAATACGCATACTTCCTAGGTGAACCATTGTCTCGTATACTTGGATATGATTTTAGTTTATAGTCATAAACCGAAACCATAAAAATATAAATATATCCCCCCGATTAAAAGTGCCGCAGCAACGATTAATATTATTACTCCATCCGGACTATTAAGAATTTCTTTTATATGTTTTTTTGCTATTTGCTTAGTTTCTCCACTTGAAAAGAGATAAACAATGGAATGGAGAATTAGTAAGAAAAATGCCGTAATTACCTCTAACATGGCTTATGTACCTCCTAATATATATGTACCTTTAATTATCCAGTAATTTTCTTGCACCTTGTATCAGCCTGAGTAACTGGAATGCTTAGTTCAATAAAAGCCAAATGACAAAAATTACTCCTATAACTGCTCCAGATCCCAAAAAACCTAACAACATTTTCCCCTCAGGACCATTAATAAGCTCTTTTAAAACTTCTTTTGCTATTCGCTGACCTTTACCACTTAAAACTATCGAAAGAATAAAGAATATTACCACTAATACAAATGAAGAAATTATTAACTCCATGACTTATGTACCTCCCTAATATATGTGCATTATTAATTAACCAATAATTGCCTTATAAATTATATCAGCTAGGGTACATGGAAGTATAACAAATTATTTATATAACTTATTTTATTAATCTATATATTAAAAAAAGACACCGAATAATTCCTTAGCGTACGAAATTCGCGAAATGTTGGTGCTACCCCATATATAATTCTACCTTAAATCTCAATTACCAAAATTACCAGTTCCCTTATTTTTATATTTATACTATAATTTAACTGCTAAATAGTATTAAAGGAGTTTTTAAAGAGATGGAGATGAGAGATTTACAAAAACTAATTGAATCAAAGAAACAAGAACTAATTAAACTTGTAGAGAAGTATGGGTTTACCCATAAGCAAGTTTTGTATTTAAGTCAAGACATCGATATATTAATTAATGAATGTATATATAATAATGTTAATAAAGGTGAATGAAGTTGCAGTTTACATAGGAAAAGCACCACATCGCTTAAAGCTAATAAAAAGAAATGCCCCCTAAAATAAAAAAATACGCTATTCTTTCTGTAGAATCTTAGGAAAGGATGGCATTTTTTACTCTTGAGGGTAGTTAATATTTTTAAGTTGATGGGCATGTGGTGCGACCCCAAATAGGAGTAAATAAAAAGACATGCTGGATAAAACAGCACGTCTCTTTATTTATAAGTCCATTTTCTCCATAGCCATTCGATAGGCCCATATCGGAAATACTTACTCCATAGTGTGCTGAATATACATTGTACGATACAAATAAGAATCCCAAAGATACATAGTTGCCAGTATGTTACTTGTGAAATGTCCTGGAAGCACGCTGAGAGAATCACTAGCGTGAGTATACTTTGGCTAATATAGTTAGTTAAGGAAAATTTACCAATAGCCATAAAAGGTTGTAACCACCCTACATATTTTTCATTCTCACATATTAAAAGGAGAAAACATATGTAGAATATAGCGAGGGATTTTCCTCCAAATAGAATCCATAACTGGATATGGATAGAGTAATAGACATCTGTTTCTATAAAATAATAGATGATAGGGAGGGAGAGCAGACATGATAGGAATAGCGAACTCCACTGTAAAACTTGAATTTTCCCTCTGAGATCCGATATACGTCTAAAAATATTCTTCTTTCCAGCCCATAAACCTATTAAAAATAACCCAATATATTCCGGGATTCCTATTAGAAGTTGCTGAAACTCCTGAGTCATAAGAAAGAACAAACGAGCTTTTACTTGATGTAAATAATTCGAAAATAGATTCACTGTGTGATTAGTAGTGCTGCCTGTAAACATATATTGATAGTATTTTGGTATCTCTTCAGGAATAGAAGGGCTTGCATGTAAAAATAAAATAACATGTAGAGTATAACTAGCAAGTAAAAAACTACAACCTGTTATAAAAATAAGCTTAGTAGACCGCTTATAAAAGAACAATAGAACAAAACCTGCTATAGCATATGCATGTAAAATATCTCCATACCACAGAAAGATAAAGTGAATTACACCAAATAGTAATAGAATACATAACCTACGACTAAATAGTTTATATATGGGATACCCTTTTTTTTCTGTATTTCTCATAAAGATATAAAATCCCACGCCGAATAAGAATGCAAAAATGGTATAAAACTTTGATGATATTAGTAAATCTACTAGAAAACGAACTACTGTATCTATACCGGAGTAACCTGCTTGATTAAAGGAATCTAGTCCCGTCATAGTAGGTAGATTAGCAAATAGGATACATAGTATGGCCATACCCCTTATTATGTCTAAAGAATAAATACGGGCGTTTTGTTGCATGTAAATTCTCCTTTCTTACAAAGAAAAACGAGCACTATATTAACTAGCGCTCGAATTACGTCTCGCAAAGAATCCATCATATGTAGCAGCTGACACTGCTCCTTCAAGGCGTTCAACCTCTTCTCCTCTGTTATAGGCTATAACAACAGGAGTACCAGGAATGTCGAACTCTTGAAATGCACTTTGATTTTCTGGTGTAGAAATATCAATACGATAGATGGTTCTATCATGATTTTTTGACATACTATTGATATCCGGTGCAGCTTTTTTGCAATAATGACAGGTTGGTTGATAGTAATAGGCAATAAACTCTTCATGGGATTCTATTTTTTGCTTTAATTCTTTTTTTGAAATATCTTTTATATTTTTTGGTGCTCTTTCTGCATCTGCAGCAGATACAATTGCTTTTTCTGATGTTACAGTTTCTGTTTTGACTGATTCATTCTTAGTTAAAGTAAAGATCGCGATACAAGCAACACATAAGGTTGTTAAAACTGCTCCGATTTTATACATTTTTTTCATAGTAAATTCCTCCTTAAAATAAAAAAAAGGACAAACCTCGCCCGAGTTAACTGGGCGTAAGGTTTGTCCTTCACGCTACGTACAATAGAGTATAAACAATGCTAACAAATTTTCTACTTATATATTACCATATAATCCATATAGAATGCTATATTAATTTTCATAAGTGACACAAAAAAACAAACAAAATCATTATAATTTCACGTATCAGAATAATAATAAAAAAACAAACAACATACAATAGGGGATTCTATACAGTTTATAACTATGTGTTAGTTCTACCCTAGTATTAGGGGGCAAAACGTATAAAAAGACACTACTTAAAGTGTCTTTTTATACGTTGACATGCTATTTAAGAAAATGTAGTGATTAATCATAATTAATTAGATGCTTCTCAATTAATCTTAGTATAACATCAATATAGAAGATTTTAAATGCAATTCTGCATATATAGATTCTTACATATTTAATTCTACCTTAAATCTCAATTACCAAAATTACCAGTTCCCTTATTTTTATATTTATACTATAATTCAACTGCTAAATAGTATTAAAGGAGCTTTTAAAGATATGGAGATGAGAGATTTACAAAAACTAATTGAATCAAAGAAACAAGAACTAATTAAACTTGTAGAGAAGTATGGGTTTACCCATAAGCAAGTTTTGTATTTAAGTCAAGACATCGATATATTAATTAATGAATGTATATATAATAATATTAATAAAGGTGAATGAAATTAAAGTTTACATAGGGAAAGCACCACATCGCTTAAAGCTAATAAAAAGAAATGCCCCCTAAAATAAAAAAATACGCTATTCTTTCTGTAGAATCATAGGAAAGGATGGCATTTTTTACTCTTGAGGGTAGTTAATATTTTTAAGTTGATGGGCATGTGGTAGAACCCCATGCCCATCAAGCTAACAACGTAAATTACTAGATACGAAATGATCCTTGTTTCAAAACTAGTGAGTGATGGAATATTAGGCATGCCAAAGAAGCCTACTAAAACGCAATTTTTTCACTAGGCAGCTTCTCTATGCTTCATCGTTGTTTCATACACAACCCCTAGAATATCAAAGACGGTCATCTTCTTATACCGATGACATTTACGACCGTTCTTTTTGAGCAGCTGATAAAGGCGATGCAGAATTTTCAAAAGTTCTTCTGTGCCAACGGCTATCGCTTGAAACAGTAACGGAAAGTAATCATTAATCATATAAATCGCTTTGTATTCACTCAGCTCCTGCTTTTTCTTTTCAAGCAGAAGCTGTCGCATTTGAAACATCGTAGAAGAACAGAGGAGAATGCCGATGAGTTGTCCATATAAATGGCACTCTAGGCGTTCTCTTTTAATATTTTTACATTCATCAATTTCAAAGAATGACTTCCACGTTTTAAATAAAATCTCAACCTGCCAACGAAGTGAATACAATGAATGCACGTAGTTCGTCGGTACTTCTTCTAGCGACGTGTTCGTGATATATGCATTCATGCCCATTAAACGTTTACTTTTATCCTTCATGACAATGCCTTTCTTCTTTTCACGTATCGCTTGGTTTTTCAGGCGTGTTTGCGTTTGATCATCGGTTAAACGATGGATAATGACACGTGTTGGAAGCTTCTGATTTTGGCCAATGTATGCCTCAGAGATTTCTATCGTTTCACCAGGGGTTAGACCAAACATAATTTGTGTCATATCAAGCTGGATGTATTCTGTTTGCTTTTTTAATGTCCCATTTTTGAAGTATTTTGGCTCAAGGTTCTTGATATAAATACGTGTATTCAGCTTCAACCGCGAGATATAGTAAGCCTCTTTATCATGAATGGATTGTAAGTCTCCTAAATCAAAGTAACCAAGATCACGCAAACACAAATCGCCCGCCTCTACGGTTTCAAGGCAGATGGTACCGTATGTTTTATCATTATTCTTTCCTGGTCCAAGCTGTACGTTAAGAAATTGACCACTCAGTAAATCATATTCCAATTGGATTTTCACGCCTGCCGTATTACTACTTCCACCTGAACCTTGATAGTCAGTGGCGAAATGATCAGGCAGTTGAAACACTGTCGCATCTAAAATACGGATACGATTGAAAGTAGAAATCATGTGTGCAGAAAGCGATTGATTTGTACAGAGTTTTCGTGTGAGAAGAGAAGTAAAGACTTCTCGAAGAAATGCGACAGCTGCTGTATTAAAGCGTTGATTCAGTCCTTCTGGGCTCATCAGTACCCCAGTGGAAGATTCTAATCGACTACACAATTGTGTAAGTGATGTGCTAGCTATTTCCTGACTGAGCCATACGCAAAGGGCAATGAGTTCGTTTGCTTGATACTTACTAGATCGTTGTACAAAACCAACTTGTTTGGCGATGTCTTGTAGGATTACTGGAGATAAAAAGTATTGTAGCTCTTGTGCGAAAAGATTTAGTTCATTTGAAATGATAGGATTCATCTTATTTATTTTTTCCCCGGTATCTTTTCACCTTAGCAATCGTCCCACAGGCCCTACCTTTTGGTCCACCCGCATACATGCTACACCAACGTTTACTTCCGTTCTTTGAATAATCATAAAAAACCCATTGACAATCAGGACAAGCTTTAAGACGTTGCCACTGATTTAATGCAATGCTTTCTACAATAATTGTTAGCATTTCATAAAGGAAGTCGTGTTTTTTCATTGGAGAGTATTGAATTGTATTTTGATCTATAAGGGCAACCTGAATAGGATTTCTAAGTAACCATTCGCTTAAATAACTTATATCATGATTTTCAACTGATTTTCGAATGTCATAACGAAATTGATATAGGTTATCTAAGTTCTCACTAACATCAACATTAGAAAAATTTTTCTTAATAAATGCTTCTAAGTTTTTTTCGTTTTTTAAATGATCTGTCGGTTGTCTTGTATCATTAGATATTTCCCAAGTATTTAAAAAGGTACGTATAATCTCCAACCTTCCTGGCGCTAATTGATTATGTTCCATGTTAACCACCTAACTATTTTAATGATTGACGTTTTTTCTTCGTACTGATACGATTATAACACAATGTGTAACCACTTAAATGTTTTAACAGTTAACAAAAGGAGGATTCTTACCATGACTACTCTCAAAATTCCTGTCTCCATCAGGATATTGCTTGCAGCTGTTCTATTCATGAATACGGGAAGTTTCATGATAATGCCCTTTTTCGCTATTTATTTAACAGATAGTCTACATTTTTCTCCTTTAGAATTAGGAACAGTATTGACTACAATTTTAATTTCACAACGTGGGTTATCAGTCATTACAGGATTTATCGGTGATCGAGGAAGTCATACCATACATGTATTGTTAGGTGTTATCGTAAGGGGATTAGGTTTTTGGTTATTTGTCTATGCGGAGAATTTTTGGTTTATAGTATTATCTTCTTTTTGTATTGGCCTCGGAGGAGCACTATTTGATCCCTCAGTAACAGCCTTTTTTGCTTCCCAAAAGGAAGAATTGAGAAAAAAAACGTTTACTTATTTTAATCAAATGCTGAATGCAGGAGTTATTATAGGACCAGCAATTGGAGCATTACTAGTCAAGATGAATCCCATATACCCCTTTGCCATAGCTGGTATTTCTATGATGATATTAGCATTTGCTATTTTTGTATATCGTAAACAATACCCAGAAACTATTAAGGACAATAAAAATATATTGGAAAGTGTAAAGTATGCATTTTCTAACACACTATTCTTAACTTTCATAGGTATTATGATTCTGTTTTGGATTATGTTCGCTCAATTAAATATTTCATTTCCGATTAAAGCCTATGCTTTATCTGGAAATAAAGAATTAGTAAGTTCTATTTTTATCGTAAATGGAATCTCGGGGCTAATATTCATGTTTTTCTTACGAAAATTATTTATCAAGTTGAATCCCATAATAATGGTTAAAGTAGGGGTTTTAATTATGGGAACATCTATAGCTATGATCCCTTTTATTCCGTCTATATATTGGATGCTATGTTGCATCTTCCTTTATACATTGGGGGAAACACTGGCTTTACCAGGTGGAGAAATGGCGGTAGCTCAATTTAGTACGAATAGACCTGCTGGATTATTTTTTGGAATGTTTCAAACCTCCTGGGCATTGGGAGGATCTATAGGGAATTATTTTGGTGCATGGTTAAATAAATTTAATCATACATATTGGGCGTGGTTTATTTATTTTTTAATAGGAATTCTTGCCTTCATATTATTCCACCTTATTCATAGAAAGATGGAAACTAAAAAAGAATCATTTCAACTACATGCTCATCAACAATAACTACCGTATTATAGATATAAAAATTTTGTTGATGTCATCGGTAGAATGACAAAATTATGCCCATTAAATCAACAACTTTATTCCTAGGATCCTGTCAAATTGCCATCAAGTTAAGAAGTTCATTGTTCCCCAAAACGAAAAAAATGAGTTGAATTCTCATAGACAAGTGTGGAGAGATAAAATTTTCGTTTTAGGGTTACTTCAAAATATTAGCTTGATGGGCATGTGGTAGAACCCCATCGCTATCAAGCTAAGCTTATGCAAAGTCAATTTTAGGCGAGATTGTTTCTTTTTTCTAAAGAGCAAGTGTAGGTGATTGAAAGATTTGCATACGAAATAAACCCTAACGGGTTTCACTTTTTTGAATTAAGCGGCTTGATTATCAGACATAGTACAATTGTAAACGACACCTAATATATCAAAGACCGTTTTTTTCTCATATCGATGAGATTTCCGCCCGTTTTGCTGTAGGAGATTGAACAGGCGAAGTAACACCTTTGATAGCTCTTGGGTGTTTTTTTGTATAGTTTGGAATAGAAGAAGAAAATAGTCTTTAATCATATATATGGCTTTATACTCACTAAGCTCTCGTTTTTTCTTCATGAGGAGCAATTGTCGCATTTGAAACATGATAGAAGAACAGAGTAGAATGGCAATCAATTGACCATATAAATGGCACTCCAATCGTTCTGGTTTTATCTTTTTACAATGATGAATTTGAAAGAATGACTTCCACGTTTTAAATAAAATTTCGATTTGCCAACGTAAAGAATACCAATCATGTACTTGTCCCGTCGGGACAATATCTGTAGGGGTGTTTGTCATATATACATTGATACCACTGAGTCGTTTACTACGAGGAGAATACTTCATTCCTTTCTTTTTTTCTCTTACAATTTGATCTTGTAATCGTTTTTGTTGCTGTTGTTTTGTTAATCGATGAACAATTACACGAGCTGACATTTTATCAATCATTCCTACATAAGCATCAGCTATTTCACATGTTTGTCCTGGTTGAAGGGAGTTCATTAACGTCTCCATATCTATCTGTATATACTCTGTACCTTTCTTAATTCTTCCATCTTGAAAATAATCAGGGGTAGGATTTTTTTGATAAATACGTGTATTCGACTTGATACGAGAGATATAGTAGGCCTCCTTATCTTGTATATATTGAAGGTCTTTCAAATGAAAATAACCTAAATCTCGGATACATAAATCATTCGCTGTCACAGTTGGGGCACACAGAGAGCCGTAAGTGCGATCATGTTGTTTACCTGGGCCTGTATGAATATGTAGGAACTGCCCACTTAACAAATCATACTCAAGTTGAATTTTTATTCCAGCTGTATGGCTGCATCCTCCTGCACCTGGATAAATCAATGAAAATACATCTGGGAGTTGAAATGCAGTTGAATCTAAAATACGAATACGCTTGAAAACAGAAGTGTATGGCGAAGAAATCGGCATAGATGCGTCCATTTTTTTGTTTAGTAGTTCAGCTAGTAGGCGTTGTAAAAGTTGGACAGCCGCCTCATTAAACCGTTGATTCAGTCCTTCAGGACTGATGAGCACTTCTGTTGATGCTTCTAAACAGCTACATAACTGAGTTAAAGAGGTTTTAGCGACATTTTGACTAATCCATACACATAAAGCGACTAAGTCTTTTGCTTGGTACTTACTGGTTCGTTGTACAAAACCAACATCTCTAGCAAGATCTCGTAAGAAATTCGGAGATAAGAAGCTTTGAATTTCTTGAGCAAACAGTTGTAATTCGTCAGACACAGAAACAGACATAAAAAACGCCATCCTTTCCTATGATTCTACAGAAAGAATAGCGTTTTTTTCTACTTTTAAATAGTCTATTAAGAGTTGCTTCTTGAAACGAATATATGACTTATTTGGTAAACGATAGGATATAAGAAAACCAGAAAGATTAACGGTTTATTATGCATATGGTTAAAATTCCATGTTCCTTCTGATAAAAATAAAGTACCTAAAGTTAATACATACATTACAAAACAACAAATTGATAAGCTTTTCTGTCTGATATGTAAAAACATTTCATCAATAAAATTCTCACTCTCTTTTTTCCCTTTCAAAATTCTCTTCATAAATAATGATTGCAAAATGATTGTTGCTACAAATAACGAAGTTATAGAGAGCTGTTGCTTCTCATACCATTCAAAAGCAAGTAAACCCATAATCACAATGTATAAACAAGTAAATAAGATATTAATTCCATTTTTCATTTGTTTCTTCTCCTTATCTAGCTTTAATAAATAAATAATTGATCAACTGTTACACCAAGGGATTTAGCTAAATTAAAAGCAAGTTCCAATGTAGGATCATATTTGTTATTCTCAATCGCATTAATCGTTTGTCTTGAAACACGACATAATTTAGCTAAATCTTCTTGGGAAAGCTTTTGCTCTTTACGTAAAATACGAATTATGTTCTTCATTTTTATGAACATCACCTCTAATTTTGTCAAAAACTTTTTACATTTATATAAGTAAAAAACGATAATCCTTCTACAATTTAGATAGAAAGAATATGGTTTTTTCATTTTAGGGGTATTTTTATTTGTTAGCTTGATGGTGATGTGGTAGAACCCCTAATATATAAAAAATAAGTCCTAACAATAATGTAATATTTCAACTTAAATTTCTACATTTTTTTACAAAAACACACAAAATATGGTCATCAGATGAAATCTGAGAGTGTCTTTTCATGAGAAATAATAAGATAATATTCGGATAGGAGTCCAATACATATTATTAAAATTCAGATGGTTCAAGTCGGAGGAAGGCACCTTAGAGTGTCTTTTTTATGTTTATGGATTTTTTTAGAAAATATTTGAAATATAATACAATAAATTATATTATTATGTGTGTACGACTTCTGATTTTTAATATTTCTGAAAATTAATAGGGGAAACAATAATGAAATTAGGAAAATTAGTATTAATTGGGGCGTTAACATTTAGCGGGTTTACTGCAATAGAAATGATTAAGCCTACCTCACAAGTTACTGCAGCTTACTCAGATCCATTTAATGATGATTGGGGATTTAAAACCATTGTGGATCTGGAAAGTTCCGTGGAAAGTACATATCAACCTGATTGGAAAATTGGGGATTTAATAACTGGTGATACATTTTACTTAACACAGCACTTTGGTAGAGAACATTTTGGTGCGCAAATGAAAATTTTTAAAGTCCACACAAATGGTACCCTAGAACGATTCCAAACAATAGAACCAGAATTTCTTCCTGGAACAGAAATTTGGCAAACTCCTATCACAGATAGCTATACAAGTGGTACTTATGTAGCTGCAATTAAATATCGTGGTGAATTCACGTATTCAAATCAATTTACAATCAATTAAGGATGTAATAAATTAGAAACAGGCACTCAAAAGAGGGCCTTTATTATTTCTCAATAACCGAAATTATTTAACGTGGTAAAATAATAATTGGATTGGCATCCGATACCATATTACAATACGATGGTTCAAGTCGCAGGAAGGCACCTTAGGGTGTCTTTTTTATTTGTTATTGTTTCAATTATAAAGTGCTTAAATTCAAAAAAAGACATCAAATAAAACTTAATATAATAATCCTAATAAATTGATAATATCAATAACTTTCTTATCTTCTATTCTACAATAAAGCCTTGTACCCTTGCGCTCGCTAATTACAATATTACCTATAGTTAGTTTGCGTAAGTGTTGTAAAATCATAGGTTCCGAAATATGCGTCGCAGCACTCAACTGAGAAACTGTTAAAGTCCCACTTACAACCAATTCACGTACAATTAATAAACGACTTAAACTACCTAATAACTCTAAGATTTCAGCACCACTTACATAATAATTAGAATCCATGTTGAAATCACCAGACATACTATTCATCTCCCTAATATCAATACGAATATTGAATATTTTAACATAAAAATGAAAATTAACCTCCTGATATTTCCTATTAAAGTGTAAAAATTTCAAGTTTGGGTGGTTTAAGTGAGAGGAAGGCACCTTGAAATGTCATTTTTTAGTGGACAAAACAATATAAATTGTATTATAAAAATAAAAGGATAAATAGAAAAGTAAGTGAATATCATAATTAATTTTGAACCGTTTAACCCAACTATAAATGCCATAGCGATCAAACTTGCTATGGTACTGTTTATACTGTTATTCTTAGCATTGCTTGTCAAAGTGATACTTATGAAATTTATGAAAGAATTGATTGCTGGCAGACTAGCATATCTATCTTGTTTATTTTTTATGTACTATGTATTTAAATTTGTTACAGAGTAGAAAGGCACATTAAGGTCTCTTTTCTTTTATGTAATAATGCATAGAATATTAAATTTAATAGATATTATGATATACTCTCAAGGTGTGATACATAATTTCTTTAAATTAGAAAACTAAACCTTATCTACCCAATTGTGGGGGACGCCTTATGGCGTCTTTTTTTTAGGACCTGCTCAATTCAGGCATAAAAACATAAGGTAAAGTGAACCCGTTAAAATACATGGAATGAACCCTAGTTTCACCCTCTTATCTAAAGGAGGAACTATTGTTATGGGCTATGGTGGTAGTTGCGGCGAAGGCTGCGGTTTTGGTGGCGGATTTGCTTTACTCGTTGTACTCTTTATACTATTAATCATTATCGGATGCAGTTGCTTCTGCTAAAAAAATATAGGAAAAGACACTCTTAAAGGAGTGTCTTTTCTATTCTCTTTAAAGAACTTATATTGACCTCGTAATTATTCCCATATGGTTTAAGCGATGGAATTTCTGCCTTTGGCCCGTAAAATAATAGTTTCAAATCATCATCTTTGTACTGAACTACGAAGAAATCATCGAATTGGTAGAATGTATTTTGATTGATCGTGATAAAACCTTTTCCTTGGGCAGTTGTTTTAAAACTTATTCTTCTCCCATCTTTGATGACATCATATCCATGCTGATTAGTCATTTTGGATAGCTCGTCATTCGTATAAAGAACACAAAAGAATTCACCTAGACGACCTATAAGATGTCTTAATTCGGTTGCTTTCCATCCAAGGACATTTATTTCATATCGTAAAACTTCAAAATATGATTCATATAACTTTTGGATTTGCGAGATTCCTATAGCACTTTTACCATTGTAAGGAATAAGTTATCCATTGACCTTTTACTTTTATATAGGTTTCATCGACTCTCCAAGAGTCATTTGTTTGAGGTGACGACGGATTCGTTTGTCCAATTCAATACTGATGAACCCAACGCATAATCGTTGTATGAAAAATAAATAAAAGAACCCGTTAGTCATAAACGGATTATTTCCACAAGATTCACAAAGAATACAAGGTAACTGGTCCAGAGAAACCTATGAAATTCCATGTGATATTACTATATGTAAAGTGGATAAAACGGTTAATGGAAATTAAACAAAATTCTTATTTAACAACAAATAAAAAGAGCACATTTTTATATGCACTCTTAGTAAGATAGGTGAATGTCTCATGAGATATAAAAAATTCAAAAAATCGTAATCAGATTTTCATGAGTGAATTTTTTATATTGTATTTGTTACTTGGAGTTATTGAGCCTGTCACTATAAAAATAAAGAGCGCTTTTTAAGGCGCCCTATGACCAAGACTCATATCGAAAAGCCTATCATGATTAATGTATGTGCAGTTTTTTAATAAAATCCTTATTTGAACGTAAAAAGCCCTAGAGGGGACTAGGGTCTTTTACATAATAAATCTTTCTGTTTTCAAAAGGACTTACTGAAGATAACACATGAATGTTTCATAAATGTATCAAAAAAATGAACAAAATTTTTATTTCATAACAAGCGAAAAAGAGCACACATATAAGTATGCTCTTTGACAAGAAAGGTAGATTTCTATGAGTGGAAAGTCTCCATACAATAACATATGCTTGTCCAGTTAAAAGGCGAAAAAATTTAACAAAATCGTTATTTAGTAGCAAATGAAAAGAGCACACTAATAAGTATGCTCCTTGAAAGGTAGATTTCTATGCTTGGAAGGTCTCCATACAATAACATATGCTTGTCTAGTTTAAGTGTGAAAGGCTTTTAACCAAAAAGCTATTTAAATAAAAGAACCCCCGTTTGTCTGCGGGGATTCTAAGGGTAATCGTCAAGTAATGACGTACTCGACTAATTAACCATATCATGAATTTTTTGGTAAAAATAGTGGTAAATGTGTCCAAATGAATGGGGCATTATTTTGAACAAAAACACTATTTGATTTCAAATGAAAAACAGCTAGCAAAAGCTAACTGCTCAGTCTTGAAGGAAGTCTCGATTAGTAAGGTTACACACAAGAGATTTCCGGCTGTTTAACAGCCTATCTGTAGTATTGAGGGAATATTAAGTTTTATTCAGGGGAGATTATATTTTACAAATTAGATTATGATAGTCGATATTCTCCATATTGACCAGAAAAGAACCAAAAATTCTATTGAAATTCCAAGTCTTCTTTTCCTAGTTTTTTGAAATTCTTTTATTAAATAGCCAACAGCACTAATTGCTATAAGAATGAAAAGAATAAGTTCTAGTGTAACTGGCATTTGATTTACTCCTAATCTATTGAAATAATTTAATATATAAAGATTATGATATATTTTTGTAGTTAGTGGCGAAAAATTAAACAAAACCATCTCTTTACGAAAAAGGTCCTGTTGTCTCCAACAGAACCTTTCCTAAAATGGCAAAGAGTAACTCTTACCTTACTCTTTGTTTATATACTACAGGAGTTTTAATGAAAATCCAAGGCTCCTTATATTGAGAAATAAGGAAGAATCATTCTAAAGAATCTTATATTTGTTATAAATATAAGAGCAGTTAGCAAAAACTAACTGCTCATCTCCAAGGGGAACAAGGCGAAAAATCTAATGTCATCTATATTATTTACGTAATATTTAGTTTTATTCAAGGGGAGAGAAGTAGGATATTAACATGGATATGCGCAAATTCATATCCTGTAAGTAATAAATTAATGACGGGGTAGATTGAGAATGGATGATCCGATTAAGGAGATAGCTAGCGCTTGGTTTGTTGCAGTAGGGACAATTATTGCTGCGATTGGGAGTACACCTTTAAAAAGATTGAACAGCGAATTAAGCAAAGACTTGAACATATGGGGGAATGTATTACAGGCAACGGGGAACGGTCTGGAAGCTGATGGACAAGGAGAAATATCCCTTGAATTGATTGGGAACGAAATCCAATCAATTGGTAATATAACGGTTCTAACAGGACTTATTATAGACTTTGAAGATGAAACACAAAAAAAATTAGTAATTGCAGGGAATTGGATACAAGCATTAGGTGGTGTTACATCAATAGGTGGGATATAGGAATTGAAAGCTAGTCGGGATAAAGTGGAGGGAATTTCGGAAGGTGATGAGGAGGATGGACAACTTATAGTGATTACGGGGAGTTGGGTCCAAGCAGTCGGTTCAGTAGTTTCATTAATTGGTCAAATAAGAGAAGAAAGCCAAGAGATAGAAGAAAATAATTCATAGAGAACTTAATAAAATAATCCTTTGTGCGACACGTTTCCTCATAAGTGTGCAAACACGAAGTAGGAGGGTTATTAATTTGATAACAACAACTGTTTGACTGAAAGTAGGAATGAAAGCCGTCAGGTTGAGCTGAAACTACTTATCTAATACTCCTACATGCAAGGCGTGATAGTAGTCACAAATTGTATGAAGCTAGGTGAAGTCGGCTGAACAAAACCTAAGTGAGAAATCATATGGTAATGGATAGGTCGGGATGCTACAAAATATCTATGGTGAGAATGTCTAAAATAACGGACTGGCGAACTTGCGAATGTACGGGTCTAAATTATTAATACAATAGAAATTTGTATGTCGTCAATGATGACGTTATCTACCGAAAAGTAAGAGTAAAGGATACGAAATTCGGAACATCTAACGATGAGGGTGTAAAGATAACAGGCTTAAAGCAAGCACCTAAGGATATATGTATAGCTAAGTCAATCGGAACGTGGTAAGCAAGAAACTGTCACCAACGCCTACTAGCGGACAGATGCATATAAGGTTCTAACGAACCGAAATTGCTTCATTCTTGTGAAGGTGGGGACAAAGTACCGACGAAGCATATAACGAATGTGGAGGGATAGTCCCTAGTCTTGTTCTTTGAAAACTAAATTAACTAGATGTAACTCACAGGATCGAGTAAGATGATGGGACTTTTCGTAAGAAAGAGGAAATAATACATCGGTGAGTACAACATTACGACATGCAGAATATTACGATATACAAAAAGTGTTCGATGATTTATACCAACGTAGTTAAAATAACGCTACTAAAGGTGTAAATCTATATAAATACATCATATTAAAAGAAAATATTCTATTGGCATATAGAAGTATAAAGGCTAACAGTGGTTCTAAAACTGAAGGAACAGATGGTATCACAATCGACCATTATAAAATGGAAGATGTAAATTCCTTCGTTGACGATATTAGAAAAACTCTCACAAATTACAAACCAAATACGGTACGTAGGGTAGAAATACCTAAACCTAATGGGAAGAAACGCCCATTAGGAATCCCTACAATGAGAGATAGATTGATTCAACAAATGTTCAAACAGGTTCTAGAACCAATATGCGATGCAAAATTCCACAAGCATTCATATGGATTCAGACCTAACAGGTCAACACACCATGCAATGGCTAGGTGTCAATATCTGATAAACAGAGGAAGATTTAGTCACGTAGTAGACATTGATATACAAGGTTTCTTTGACAACGTGAACCATTCCAAGTTATTAAAACAACTATACAACATAGGCATAACTGATAAAAGGGTGCTGACAATTATCTCTAAAATGTTAAAAGCACCAATCAAAGGAAAAGGTATTCCTACAAAAGGAACTCCGCAAGGAGGAATCCTAAGCCCATTACTTAGTAATGTTGTATTAAACGATTTGGATTGGTGGATATCTAGGCAATGGGAGAATATTAAAACAAGAAGACCATACACAACAGCAACCAAAAATCCATTGCTGATAAAAACAAAATTGAAGAAAATGCATATCGTTAGATACGCAGATGATTTTAAAATATTTACTAACAATCATCAATCTGCAATCAAAATATTCCATGCAGTAGAAGGTTATCTTAAAAATCAATTAAACCTTAATATATCTAATGAAAAATCGACTATAACTAACCTAAAAAGAAAATCTTCCGATTTTCTGGGGTTCTCTATCAAATCTGTTAAAAAGCGCGAAAGATATGTGGCAAACACACATGTAAGCGAGAAAAAGAAAAAGGATATCCTTGAAAAAGCAAAGACAAGGATTAAAGCAATTCAAAAAAGCCCATCAGGGAAAACAGTACAGGACTATAACTGTTATGTGCTTGGTATAAAAAATTATTACAAAATTGCAACACATGTAACTATAGACTTTGCTGAAATAGCCTTTCGTCTCTCGAAAACTTTGTTTAATCGTCTAAAATCAATAGGGAAATATAAGATTCCTACCAATGCGAATGCATTATACAAAAGAACTCATAGGAACAATTATAGAACCTTTGAAATAGCAGGCAATCATGTATATCCACTAGCGGACATACAAACACGATTCCCTCAAAGTTTTAGTCAAGACATATGCAATTATACTAAGCAAGGAAGACAAAAACTCATCAAAATCCTAAAAGGTAACATTGCCAATGAAATGCAAAAGATGTTGCTATCCTCCAATAAAGGACAAAGCATGGAGTATACAGATAACAGAATATCCAGGTATTCCATGCAAAATGGTAAATGCGCTGTCATCGGAATCTTCTTAATAGCTGAAGATGTGCACTGTCACCATAAAATACCGAAAGGTATGGGAGGAACTGACGAGTTTAATAACCTGATTATTGTACATGAATTTGTCCACAGATTGATTCACGCTACAAATGACGAGACGATTAGAACATATATGAGAATTCTTCAATTGAACGATAAACAATTGAAGAAAATAAACAAACTCCGTAAAGCTTGTAATCTAGTTACTTTAGTATAAAAGGATAAGATGGGGCGCTGTATGCGATGAAAGTCGCACGTACAGTGCTAAGCGGGGGAAAAGATGGAGATAACTTCAAAGTCTTACCTATCGCAACTATTAGAAAGTGAGATTAGCAGTTGATTAAAAAGAAAAAGACTAAACCTCTTAAAAATAAACAAAAAGTGAAAGTACAGAAAAAGAGGAAACCGAAGATTAAGAGCAAGCCGATCATGATTGATGGTATATAGTTTGATTCTAAAACTGAGTCGGAGTATTACATGTACTTAAAAGGCAAGGGTGAAGTCACTTGTATAGAGTGCCACCCTAGCTATACATTAATCCCTTCTTTTGAGATTAAGAGCAGTATAACAAAGTCAGGGAAGTCGAAAAAGGCAGCTATGAAGTTTACACCGGACTTTAAAATAACGTACTCAGATGGGCGTGTAGAAGTGGTTGATGTGAAAGGAAGTAAACGAGCTATCAATGAAGGATTTCCGTTACTTAAGAAGTTAGGTGAACGGACAAGATCATAAAGGGGTGAGTGTTATAAAAAGATACGAAGGTACACGAAAATATATGTTGTTTCGAAAAGAACCAGGGTTTGGAGATAATCAAAAAGTTTGGTTGTTTGATGTATTTGTGTATCAGGGTTTAATGGATCATTTAAATGATGGGTGGCAGTTTAGTAGTGGAATTACAACTAAGAAGAAAATAGCTTAATGGATAGCGGAACAATGACTAACAGTGTGGAGGGGGCTGTATTGTAGTCATCGTTCCCTTATTCAACAATGAGATAGTAAAATTTCACGTATCTTATGTGATGTTAAAAAGAGAAATTCAGAAATAGGGGGATTCCTTCATGGAAAGGCAAGTAACTTTATTACCAGCGATCGATGATAAGAAAGTACAAAAAGAAGTAGTGAGCGTATTAAAGGAATACAGAGCACTCAAGATGCGATTCAATAATGAAGTGGAACAAGAAGGAATCAGTTTGTTTCCAGAGATACGAAATTCAAGAAGAATAAGCGAATTAAAGGTAAAACAGATGGAGAAGACTTTGGAGCATATCTTAGATAAGGAAGAAAGAGACATTATTACAATGAAGTTCTTAACGAATGAAAGAGTAAAAGATTCAGATGTTTATCATGACCTACTACTCAAGAAGACTTACTTCTATGAGAAGAAGCAAAGTGCAGTGAAACTGATTGCTACAGCATTAGGGATTATCTAAAAAATGCGAACAAAAGGCGAACTTTTTTGGGGACTAAATAAAATGCCGGAAATTATAAGCTATTCCTATAAACAGTTCTTTGAAAAGAGAATACGTTTTGGGGATAGCGTTCCCATTATAATAACGTTACTCGGTGACGCGGAGGCTAGAGGGGATAAGAGCTTCCCGAAATTATTTATATTTTACTTCTTATTGAGTGTATAAGCGTTCCACCTTTCGTTTGTAGGCTCATAGGTAGTAAAACCACGCCTGTCATGTGGATTTCTTGATTTCTATGTTAAAACTAGATTGGCACCAATTGGATATGATGGTTTGATTGAATGAACTGCATGTCATAAAAGAAGGAAAGTATAAATTATATTAGTAATTGCTACCGACAATCACCGATATAAGTCAGGCTGTTCTTCTTAAACGATTAACCGAGCAGAGAGCTTCCGCTCTTTGTTTGAGCCAATACAGCTGAACATTCCCCTCAGTTTTATGTGTTGGTTCAAACAAGGCGTAGGAAGAAACATATGCGTCTGGATATAAATCTTTTATAATTCGACATTGGCGAAAATGACATTAAGTAGCCGACTCTACGGAGTATAAACGAGAAGACTGAGAGTATCTAGAATAGCAGAGGCTTGAAGAGATACTTATTGCCATTTGTTCTCTCTCTTCCCCTTCAGGAGCTGTCACTTCGGTGATGGCTTTTTGTTTTGTAGGATATTCTTCTTTTCTGTCGAATAGATAGATTGGGAGAGGTGGGGAATAAGTAAATGAAAAAATTTCTAATAAGCATAGAAGCAGTCGATGGTAAACAACACGAATTTGAAATTGAGTATAAAAAGACAGTAACAGTTGCTGCTATAGAAAATTCTATACAAGCAAGAGAAGCTAGATTCTTCAGATTTGGAGATCGTATGGTTAATTTGGACAATGTATTCTCTTTAGTGGTAAAAGAGAAGAAGGATTAAATACAAAAAAAGCATCCAAAACGGGTGCTTTTTTCTTTGTTATATAGAAATTACACATTAACCATTAAGCATATTAGGGAATATCAAGCATAGAATGATATTGACATGACACACCACGAT
The DNA here is from genome assembly GCF_016651075.1 of Bacillus sp. TH19. Classification (NCBI taxonomy): domain Bacteria; kingdom Bacillati; phylum Bacillota; class Bacilli; order Caryophanales; family Bacillaceae; genus Bacillus; species Bacillus sp. TH19. Next base: position 388,731 of record NZ_JAEKEO010000001.1, read on the forward strand.
ATCAAGTTTATTGCTGCGTTTTAGTGTTACCTCTATGTTCACGAAAGGGCACCTGGATAAGGTGCCTTTTTGATGAACTATTTTGATAAAGAAATCATATAGTATAGTGTAGGACAAGTTAACCGCTTATATCCTATTCAATGCTCATCGAGAAGTCCATTCACATATTTTAGCATCTACTGAAGTGGGTGCTCTTTTTTATTGAGCAAAATGTACATTTAAATAGAAGGTTAATGGTGGGTGTAACATTAGAGGAATTAGAAAAGTGTTTTAATGAAGCTGTAAATGAAGAAGCAGAGTATGTAGCTGTTCAGATTGAAATGGATGGATTTCCTAGCGATGAAGTAATTATTAACGACAAACATAACATTGATTCTAAACTAGCTTATTATAAGAAAACGTACAATGAAGATTTAGAACATAGATACACTCCAGGAATTAGTATTGTAGGTTTTGCGTATGGTTATTAGTTCTCAGGAATCCTACGTGAATTAGGATTGTTGGTGAAGTAGTGATTAAACCAATAGCAATTATCGTAGGCGCTGCCGTCTTGGGATGATAAGGGGTGAGGGGAATGTGGGGTCCAACAAGTTTTAAGGATGTTTTAGAGATTATTTGGTACTACAAGTGGGAGTTTTTCAAAGCACTACTTCCTATAGGGATTCCAGTATTTTCACTTGGATTAGGGACGGGTTGGCTGGTTCTGGTGCAAAAAATCTATAAAACTTGGACATACTGATATTACTACTCTAGAAAAGGTGTGTGATCAGTATGAAAAAGGAAAATTTGTTCAAATGGAAGCATTATCAGCCTGATATAATTTTGTTAACGGTAAGATGGTACCTACGGTATAACCTCAGTTTTCGTGATTTGGTGGAAATGATGAAGGAACGGGGCTTATCTATTTCTCATACCACGATTATGCGTTGGGTTCATCAGTATGGCCCGGAATTGGACAAACGAATTCGTCGTCACCTTAAGCAAACCAATGACTCTTGGAGAGTTGATGAAACATATATAAAAGTTAAAGGGCAGTGGATGTAACTGTACCTTGCTGTTGATTCGAAAGGAAACACAATCGATTTTTGTCTAAGCAAAACAAGAGACCGAAAGGCTGCAAAGCGCTTTTTCAAGAAAGCTTTGCGGTCTTTTCATGTATCAAAGCCACGTGTGATAACAGTCGATAAGAGTCCGGCTTATCCAATAGAAATTGAACTGTTGAAAAAAGAAAAAAGCATACCTGATGGTATGCAACTTAGACAACAAAAGTACTTGAATAATATAGTAGAACAAGATCATCGCTTTATAAAGAAGCGTATCCGTTCTATGCTAGGGCTCAAATCTTTTGACACAGCTATATCCATTCTTTCTGGAGTAGAAGCCATGCATATGATTAAAAAAGAACAGATTAATTTACGGAACCAGTCTATCCAAAATCAGAAAGAATTCGTCCATCAATTGTTTGGACTTGTAGCATAAGATACGATTCCGTTAGGAATATATATGCTTTATTCTCTTTTACTTTATTTTTGCACCAGAACCTAAAAGAATCAATGGGAAAATCAGAACTATTTGAGAAAGAAAAAATAAAAAAAAGAAGTGACTGTTTTGACAGAATTGAGAGAGTCATAATGGTACATCAAAACTTCATGAAGAGAAGAAGTGCACCTATTATCATATAGAATTTGTTGTGAAAGATGAAAGAAACAAGCATGCAATAATGATGAAGTATGGCATTATATATATTTCTTATTATTCGATAGGATGATGTTATCTGCATTACTAATATTGATAGATGGTGACCCCTACTAGCAAGCTAAGGTTTTGAAGTACCCCCTAAATGAAAACTTTCTTTCTCTACAGGTAGATATTTTGAGAAAACAGCTCATTTTTTTGTTTTGGGGTGCTTACTTTTCTTAAGTTGATGGGCATGGGGATAGTCCTTCTTGGCACAATCTCGTTTGTCAGTCTTCTTGGTACTCTTCAGCTAAGTGAGATGGATATGATGAAATAGGAGGACCAATTTTAAAGTAGGATAAGCTAGTTTTTGAAATCGGTATACAGTTCTTTAATAGATACAGTTTTTGTAACATGTCTTTATCTATTGGGTGAAGCATGCGATCTGTCATAATGAAATAATTGTGATGATAGATAAATACTTTCCCTTCAGGTAGAATCGTGTAATTAGATAATTTCGGGTAAATAGGTGGTCCATCTGAAAATTCATCTAAACTACGTTGCGAAACTTTAATAATTTCTTGAGCTGAAAATTTAAACTTGCGAAATGCTGTAGTGTTAATAAATGGACGTTTTTGATTATTTTCTATATAAAATAATTCTCCTTTTTCATTTTTTACAACACGTAAATTTGGAATGGGTTCTGTAAGAGATATAGGTGGTCCTTCTGTGTATTTGTAAATAAATGGTTCAGGTATTGGGACAATTTGATTTTGATTATATTTGAAGTAAGAAAGCATTTCTTTTGATATGGGCCTACGTTTATAATTATCAACTAAAAATACGTCACCTTGTGAATTTCTAAGCAATATACCATTTAAATCTTTAGATGGGAGGTTGGCATATAGATTTTGGAAGGAAAAAGGTGTTTTGAAAGTAATATCGAGCACTTTGTTAATAGGATAGAAAGGTTGGAATGTATTTAGACGTTTCCAAAACATTGCATCTCCGTTAAACCAATATAGAGGATCGGTCTCCCAATAATTACTGTATTTTTGATAAACCTTTAATAAAATTCTTCTTGTATGCATAACTGAACAGTGATCCACAACATTTGCAGCTGTATATAAAATTTCCGAGGCTTTCCTTACATATTCATGAGTAGGTTGTAGATTATAATCAACACATTTTACGTGCTGAGAAGAATACACCACATCTATTTCAGGACTTTTTTGTAAGAAAGATAACATTTCAGCTAATCTATTTGGAACGTACATAGTATCATCGGTTAAATAGCAAATATAATCTCCGCATGTTAATGGAAGCGCCTCATTAATGAGCGTTGCATATCTTGTGGTTTTATATCTTTCATTACCTAGTATAAAACTATTCTTATAATAAATTCGAGGGTCATCTAAATACTTTTTTATGATATTTATAGTATCTGGATAAGAGTTATCATCCATAATAAAAAGTTCCCACTCTTTAAAAGTTTGCATCTGAACACTTTCAATAACTTGATTAATTAAAGAAGGTTTATTATAGCTAGTGAGGATAATTGAAATTAGGGGTTTCAAATTTGTCACCTCTTGTGAGAATTTTGAATAGCTTAATATTTTCAGGTGGATATTAATTGAATCTTTGGAGTTAGTTGTTTCTATCTATTGATATTTTCTTTTTTGTACTTAAATAGTTTATTACTTGTTCATAGATATGGTATAGACTATAGCGGATTATAAAAAAGACGCATGGGCAAATAAAATAGCTACTTTATCATTTTATTACATATATAAATCTTTTTTAAGATTATTGGAACGGTTCGTCCTTTCTCTTTATATAATAACGTAACTATTTTTTATTTAATGATAAGGAGGAGAGTAATATTTGCCTAAAATTACAGTTATTATGACGAGTTATAATAAGCCCACATTTGTAGAAAAATCGATATTAAGTGTATTAAACCAAACTTTCCAAGATTTTGAACTTTTTATTATGGATGATGATTCTAACGAATTGACTCAGAAAGTGATTCAACCATTCATAAACAAGAAAAATGTACACTTTTATAAAAGTAATGTAGCCCATATTTCTGAACGAACAAAAAAAGTCAGATATGCTGCTTTAATTAACGAGGCACTTAAACATGCAAAAGGGGAGTATATTACTTATATTACAGATGATAATCAATACGAAAAAGAGCGACTTAAAATGATGTCTAGTTATCTTGATGAGAATAAAGATGTTCAAATTGTATATTCTGCATCAAAAACGATCCATCTAGATGAATCAGATTTACCTATCAAAACTGTTGAAAGGCCTGCAAAAAAAGTCACTAATAATGCGCCATGCGCAATTGATCATTGTTCTATAATGCATAGAGCATCTGTTTTGCCGATTCTTGAAAAAAGGTGGAGTACTTACTGGGATGAAGACCCTCAGTTTTATCGTATAGGAGATGCACGCTTTTTTTGGAGATTAAATCATTATTGGGATTTTTATCCTTTAGATGAAATTTTAGATATCAATTATATTACTTCACATTCAATACATGCGCAGTTATTTGCGGAAGAAAAAAATGAATTTGTACAATTATTACCATCACAAAGAACATGTAAAGAATTAAGAGAAGACTTAAGAAAAAAAGAGGGTGAAATATTGAGTGACATCTATTTGAAAAATTACTGGTTATTAAATCTAGAATATATAAATGTTTTTTCTGAATTAAAGCATTATAATGTTCCTTTACCATTACTGAGTAATTTCTATCAATATTTGGACGAAGATGTAAAAAATAAAATGAAAGAAAAAGATTTTTATAAACAACTGTCAATTGAACCTATAGAGGAAACACAGTTGCAGTTAGAGTTTGAAAAAAGAATGTCTTCATTTCAATCAAAGATAAAAAGAATAAATCAAAATGGAGTGATTCTCCTGAATTCAGATTATCTCCGTTTTTCAGTAAGTAATTTTACTCACTTTAATCCAAATCATACAAAGATATTAACTAGATCAAAAAAGACAGAACTTTATGGTCTTCCTACAATTTGTGCACCAGATTATATAAATAAAGCCCCTAATACTGCACATGTTTTCATCGAAAAGGCTAAAAAAATATATTCAAAGTTTAATAAACATCCACTATTTTCAAACATGTTTTTTCAAAAAAAATTACTCAGCGACCTCCCTATTATGATTGAGAAACTTAATATGGCTTATTTCATTTTTAAGGAACAAGTTATTTCTGGTGTGATTGTTGGCACAACGGAGGATATAGCAAGCAGAGCTCTTACTTTTCTATCTAAAAGTGAAGGGATACCGAGTTATTGTCTTCAGCATGGTGCGATAATGGGTGAAGAAGCATACTTTCCAGTTTTCGCTACAAAACAGGTTGTATATGGAAGATATGAACGAGATTGGTACCTTCAAAAAGGGGTCAGTGAATCTCAAATTGAGATTATAGGGCATCCCAGATATGATGATATCTTCGATAGGGTATATATGGATAAAAAGAATCTTTTTAAACAATTAAAAATAGACCCCTCTACAAAAGTGGTTTTTATTGCAACCCAGCCATTTAAAACTTCATTTTATATCGAATTGACAGAAGAATTAGTTAAAAACAAAAATATCACAGTTATTATAAAGCCTCATCCTTGGGAAAAAGGGCGTAACCTAGTGGGAGAATATGTTCGGTTAAGTAACGTATATCCTAATGTTAAATATATAACAAATGAAGTGAACATGTATGATGTTATTTTACATGCGAATCTTGTGGTTATTTCTAATTCAACAGTTGGGTTAGAGGCAATGTTATTAGATATACCTGTAGTTGTTTATAAATCGTTATTAGAGGATAGAGATTATAAGTATTATGATAAATTAGATTGGCTTGTAAATCACTCTATTGAAGATATGGTGGGCACGATTGAAAAGGTCCTAAACGATTCTTTGCAGTCAAGTCTAGCAAAAGAATTAAGACAACAATTTATTAGTGAAAATTATCCACAAGAAGTAAGCACCAAAAAGTTGCAAGGCTTAATTCAAAGCGCACAAGGATAAACATTATTTTAAAAAGAGGAGGTATTCATATCTATGTTTTTTAAAAATAAAAACGTTTTAATTATTGGTGGAACAGGAACAATTGGAAAAAGCATTCTTTCTAATGTTTTAGAGGGAAAGCCAAAAGTTATAAGAATTTTTAGTAGAAGTGAATATAATCAATTTGTATTACAAGAAGAGTTTAGGGGTAAAAATCAAAATATTCGCTATTTAATTGGGGATATTCGAAATTATGATCGCCTATATAGCGCAATGGAAAATATTGATTATGTGTTCCATGTTGCGGCGATGAAGCATGTTTCATTTTGTGAATATAATCCGTTTGAAGCGGTATTGACCAACATTTTTGGAACACAAAATGTAATAAAAGCAGCAATTGCCCAGAAAGTAAAAAAGGTGATTTTCACAAGCTCTGATAAAGCAATTTCACCAACAAATAATTACGGTGCAACAAAACTAACAGCTGAAAGATTGATAACATCAGCGGAATATTCAAAAGGATCTAGTGAAACAATATTTGCAAGTGTACGTTTCGGAAATGTTATGGGATCGAGAGGTTCTGTTATTCCCTTATTTGAAAATCAAATTAAAGAAAATCACAAAATAACTGTAACTGATCTTAGTATGAGCAGATTTATGATGACACTGAAACAAGCAACGATGTTAACCATTGAAGCAATGAAAATAGCAAAGGGCGGTGAAACTTTCATATTGAAAATGCCAGTTATTTCATTAAAAGATTTAAGTGAAGTGATGATAGAAGAAGTTACAAAGTTGTATAGTTTGTCCAAAGATAGTATTAAGATTGAAGAAATTGGATTAAAACCTGGTGAAAAAATGTATGAAGAACTTATGACACATGATGAATCTTTACAGGCTTTTGAATTACCGGATATGTTTATCATACCAAGTCCACTAAAAAAAGGTGCTCAATATGAAAATGCCAATAGAGCGAAGCAAGGATTTTATCGCTCAGATCATCAAGATGCGATTTCAAAAGAAGAACTTAGAAATTTGATTATAAACCAGCAATTACTAACAGGAGGGGAGAAACTATGAAAATATTAGTAACTGGTGGTGCAGGATTTATTGGTAGGTGGGTTGTAAATCGATTATTGCAAGATAAGCATGAAGTATGGATATTAGACAATTTAGCGAATTCAACTACAGCAAATATTATCGAGTTCGTTCATGATTTAAACTTGAAGCAATGTATACAAGGAGATATTAAAGATAAAAAATTGGTGGACCAATTATTTAAAGATCATTCATTTGACCTTTGTTATCACCTAGCAGCAAGTATCAATGTTCAAGATAGTATAGATGATGCCAGAACAACTTTTGAAAATGATACAATAGGTACTTTTAATTTGTTAGAACAATGTCTTAAGTATCATGTCAAAATGGTCTTTATGAGTACTTGTATGGTATATGATAAAGCTACTAATATACAAGGGATATCAGAATTAGACCCGATTAAACCAGCTTCTCCATATGCTGGATCAAAAATCGCTGCTGAAAACATGGTTTTATCTTACTATTATGCTTATAAGCTACCTGTTGTGGTTATTCGCCCATTTAATACGTATGGCCCATTCCAGAAAACTGGTGGTGAAGGTGGGGTTGTTGCCATTTTTATAAATAATAAATTAGATAAAATACCAGTAAATATTTATGGAGATGGGAAACAAACGAGAGACCTTTTATACGTTGAAGATTGTGCAGATTTCGTTGTGAAAGCAGGCTATTCTTCTAAAGCAAATGGTCATATTATCAACGCAGGAACAGGACAAGATATATCAATTAATAAATTGGCAGAATTGATTTCGGGAAATAAAGTAAGTATTCAACATGTAACTCATATCCATCCACAAAGTGAAATTCAAAAATTATTATGTAACTATGAAAAAGCAAAAACAATATTAAATTGGGAACCGAAAGTTTCTTTAGAAGATGGAGTTATTAAAACAGAAGAGTGGATTAAATCTTTAAAAACTAACCCTAAGGAGAAAGAATAATGGCCAGGGAAATTCTCGGTATACATGGGGGAAATCCTGTTAGAGGAACATATTTGCCTTATGGTCAACAACAAATTGATGACCATGATATTCAGGCAGTTATAGATATATTAAAAGGAGACTTTTTAACGACAGGACCAACGATTCAACAGTTTGAGGAGGCTATAGCAAAATATGTTGGGGCAAAATACGCTGTTTCTTTTTCAAGTGGTACAGCTGCTTTGCATGCTGCCTGCTATGCAGCTGGAATCACAGAGGGAGACGAAGTAATTACAACCTCAATGACATTTGTAGCAAGTGCAAATTGTATTTTATACCAGGGTGGAAAGCCAGTTTTCGCTGATATAGACTATGAAACATACAATATCAGTACTAGGTCTATAGAGGAAAAGATTACAAACAAAACAAAGGCTATTATTCCCGTACACTTTACTGGGCAGCCTGTAGAATTAGATAAAATAAAAAAAATAGCAAATGAGAATAACTTGATTATCATTGAAGATGCAGCACATGCATTAGGAGCCACTTATAAAAACCAAAAGATTGGTTCAATTGGTGATATGACAATGTTTAGCTTTCATCCTGTGAAACATATTACAACAGGAGAGGGTGGAGTAATTACTACAAATAATACTTTGCTTTATGAAAAGCTTGTTCAATTTCGTACACATGGAATTGAAAGGAATCCTCAAAAACTTCTTGATAATCATGGGCCTTGGTATTATGAAATGCAATTTTTGGGTTACAACTACAGGATGACTGATATACAGGCTGCTCTTGGCTTATCACAGTTAAGTAAATTAGATTCTTTTATTAAGATTAGAAAGAAATATGTAGACATTTATAATAAAGAATTTAATAGTTTACCTGAAATCATCATACCAAAGCAATTGCCCCAAACCCACTCAAGTTGGCACCTTTATATCATTCGGTTAAATACTAAATTATTAAAGGGTAATCGAAAAGAAATTTATGAGGCATTACAAAAAGAAAATATTGGTGTGAATGTGCACTATATACCCGTACATTTACAACCGTTTTATCAAAATTTGGGTTATAGAAAAGGCCTTTGTCCACAAGCCGAAAATTTATATGAGGAAATTATTACACTTCCTCTATTTCCTAAAATGACAAAAGGTGATGTAGGGGATGTAATAAAAGCAGTAAGAAAAGTTCTTTCGTTTTATAGAGTTGCTAAACATTAAATGAAAGGGGTGTTATTAGAATTGCGAAACAAAAAATTGTTAAGAGCAGTAACAAAAGTTGATATAAAAAAAGGAGAAATCATTACAGCTAATAAAGTTGATATGGAACTAGGTATCGTTGAAAATGCACTGAACCAGCTTCAGTTTGAGGAATTATTACCTCAAGTAGCTTTATATAATTTGCAAGCAGGAACTCCATTAACGAAAGAGGTTATTGAACCTCCTAAAGTAGTAATTATTGTACTTTGTAGGTTAAAATCTACTAGGTTACCTTTAAAGGCAATATTGCCAATACATGGAGTTCCTTCCATTGAACGATGTCTTATAAATACATTAGCTATTCCAGGGAAACACCAGGTCATACTTGCTACTTCAGATATTGCACAAGATGATCCTTTGGAAAAATTTGATTTAGATGGGAAAGTTAAGATTTTCAGGGGTGATCCAGAAAATACCGCTGATCGCATATTCCAAGCTGCAAAACAAGAAAAGGCAAATATTGTAATACGGATTACCGGAGATTGCCCAGTTGTATCACCAGAAATTAATACTTTTTTACTAGATCAACATTTGAAAAGCGGTGCAGACTATACACAGGCAGAGTTAAGTACGTTACCTGTCGGAACAGCAGGCGATATTTTTAATTTAGAGGCAATCGAACGATTGCTACAAACCCCAAAAACTTTAACCTATGCAGAATACCTTCCGTTTTATTTTATTAATAATCCACATTTATTCCGGGTCAATATAGTAAAACTCCCTCCGCCATTTTGTTACCCTACTTGGAGGTTAACATTAGATGAACAACCAGATTTAGATATGTTCAATGAACTTTATAAAAGTCTGAATGTAAAATCTAAACCTTTATTTTTTCATCAAATAAAAGATTATATCCTTCGAAATCCTGAACTTATTCAAATCAATAGTCATGTGAAATTGAAATGGGCAAATCAACAATCATTAGTGGATGAGTTAAATAGAGAAACGAAATTATAAATTAATAAATTGTAGTGCTTTTAGTGAGGAGGGAGTAACTTGCTTGAGAAAAAAATTGCCTTTCGCGCCGACGCATCTATTGAAATAGGTACCGGTCATATTATGCGTTGCTTAACACTGGCCCATGAGTTACGGAATAAAGGTGCTCAAGTTTATTTCATTTGTCGTAAGCTGCAAGGTGATTTGCAGCAATATATTTTAAATAAGGGATTTCATGTGTTTTTGTTAGATGCAGATGGTGAAAATACGAATTTCTTAAGTACAGTACACGGGAGTTATTTGGATTGGCTAAAATGTCATTGGTTTGTTGATGCACGACAGACCAATGATATTTTGTCGCAACTTCCCAATTTTGATTGGTTAATTGTTGATCATTATGGATTAGATGAAAAGTGGGAAACTGCTTTAAGAAAAACTGTAAAAAAGATTATGGTAATCGATGATCTTGCAGATCGAGTACATGATTGTGAATTGTTATTAGATCAAAATCTATACGAGAGTCTTAATGAACGCTATAAAGAATTAATACCAGAGCACTCTTTAATAAAATTAGGACCTAAATATGCCATATTACGGCCAGAGTTCCATTCTGCTAAGAAATTTTTACGAAAAAGAACGGGTGCGGTTGAACATATTTTTATATTTTTTGGTGGGCACGATGTAACGAATGAGACATTAAAAACGTTAAGAGCTATACAAAATATTAATAGTGATACTTTAAAAATAGATGTAGTGGTAGGAAGCCAAAATCCTCATAAGAAAGATATTCAAAATTATTGCAAGAGCATTTCAAACGCTTCATTTTATTGTCAAATAGAGAATATTGAAGAGTTTATGATACGAGCGGATTTAGGGATAGGAGCTGGGGGCACAACAACATGGGAGCGCTGTTTTCTTGGATTACCTTCTATAACAATTACAACTGCACAAAATCAAATAGAAGTAACCAAAGCTGTGGCGGAGGCCGGAGCTACATGGAATATCGGTACAGCTGAAAGTGTTTCAGATGAAACCATTACGAAATGTCTAAACAAACTTTTAACAGATTCAGATAAAGTGAGAGAAATGTCTAATAAAGCTCTTGCCATAAAGTGTGCCAGTAATTCGGATGAAATAACAAAAATTATTTTAGGAGGATAGTATGTTAAACATTGAAAAATTCCATTTGAAATGTATAGAAAAGAAAGATTTAAATCTTATTTTAAAGTGGAGGAATACAGAAGAAATTCGTTCTGTTATGTACGAAGATCATAAAATAACAATAGACGAACACTATAAATGGTTTGAAAAACTAAAATATGATGAAACAATGATTGCAAGATTACTAATATATAAAGAAAAGCCAATTGGATTTGTTAATTTTACAAAAATAAATAAAATAGATCGAACTTGTAATTGGGGATTTTATATAGGAGATAAACAGAGTGTAAGGCGTGCTGGAACTGTATTAGGTATAGTAGCATTAGACTATATTTTTGAAACAAATGGCATACAAAAAGTATGTGCAGAAATATTAGAATCAAATCGTATTAGTTTAAACTTTCATCAGAAACTCGGCTTCCAGGAAGATGGAAGATATGTGAACCATATTTTCAGGGATAATGAATTTATCGACGTTATTACAATGACCCTTTTTTATGAACGATGGATGGAAAGGAAAGAAGCTATAAAAAAAGAAATTGAAGGTGAAAAATATGAGTAATTTATATATCGGGGGTAGAGAGATTGGCAATAGCTCGCCACCATTTATTATTGCAGAAATGTCAGGGAATCATAATCAATCATTAGATAGAGCCTTGCAAATTGTAGAGGCAGCAGCAGAGGCTGGAGCACAAGGATTTAAAATTCAAACATATACACCAGATACAATGACTTTAAATATAGAAAATGGTGATTTTTTAATTCAGGATACGAAAAGCTTATGGAAAGGTAAAACACTTTATCATTTATATAAAGAAGCATATACACCATGGGAGTGGCATAAACCCATTTTTGATCGCTGTATAGAATTAGGAATGATACCATTTAGTACTCCATTTGATGAAACTGCTGTAGATTTTCTAGAATCATTGAATGTTTCTTGTTATAAAATCGCATCTTTTGAAAATACTGATATTCCCCTCATACGTAAAGTAGCAATGACAGGAAAACCAATAATCATTTCGACAGGTATGGCTTCTATTGCTGAATTAGATGAAACAGTAAGAGCTGCGAGAGAAGAGGGATGTAAAGAATTAATTCTATTAAAATGTACAAGTACGTATCCTGCATCTCCGAAATCTACAAATATAGCTACGATACCTCATATGAAGGAGTTATTTAAATGTGAAGTAGGTTTGTCTGATCATACACTTGGGGTAGGAGTATCTGTAGCGAGTGTCGCCTTGGGAGCCACAGTAATTGAGAAACATTTAACGCTTTCGAGATCGGATGGAGGAGTTGACGCTGATTTTTCAATGGAACCTGCTGAATTTAAATTATTAGTAAGCGAAACTGAAAAAGCATGGGAATCTTTGGGGAAAGTATATTATGGCCCTACTGATTTAGAAAAAGATTCTTTAAAATTTAGAAGGTCATTATATGTTGTAGAAAACATAAAAGCGGGAGAGGCTTTCACGATAGAAAATATTAAAGCTATTAGACCAGGTAATGGCTTATTACCAAAACACCTATCCAAAATTATCGGAAAGAAAGCGAATAAGGACATTGAAAAAGGAACACCTGTTTCGTGGGATCTTATTTGATAGGGTACAATTAGATACTACTAGGAATTCGTTGAATAAATTAAAATGCCTTTTCAATTTAATGAAAAGGCATTTTAATTTATTCAGAATGATTATAGAAGAAAAGATATTTTTAATTTAATAACCTAATGAAGTTGTGATTGTAAAATAGTCGTAATAAAATGGATTCTCTCATGAAAAGTATGCTGTGTAATAACTTTTGTATGAATTTTTTTGACCATTAATCTTTTCGAAATCGTATCATTCAAATGAAAAGATACTCTATTTAAACAGTCCTCAAAGCTATTATAGGATATAATTTCATCTTTATTGAAGAAAGATGAAAGGTCAGATTTTTCTTCAATAATTTGAAAGCCTTGGCAAGCTGCAATATCAAACGTACGATTATTAATGGTATTATTTTTTACTTTATTTTTATTTTTATTCTGTGAAAATAGATGACTACGATGAGGGTTTAATATAAGACTAGCGTTATTATAATAGAGTGCAACTTCTTGAGGTGGAATCCATTCTTCTATAATTTTAATTCTTCGGTGATTTTTCCATTTTTTAATTAACTTATTTCTCCAGTGTTGACCAATAACAGTATAGTGATAAGGGGTTTTTTCCAAAAGAAACTGCATCAATTTTACTCGAGTTGGATAAGGATATCCAATGAACAATATTTCACTTTTATATTTCGAATTTCTTAGACCAGGCTTAAATACATCTATATTAGTTGCTAATGGTAAGTGGTATACATTGGTATATCCTAAACCTGAATAATATTTAAGTGCTTCACTATCAATAGTAAATATAAAATCAAAGTTATTTAATAGAAGAAGAGAGGTATCTATATAAAATGGGTCCTCTGTTAACCAGACAGCTAATTTAATGTTCCTTTTTTTAAAATATTGAATTGCTTTTTGTGGTAGATGATTACCTAATAATGTGAAAACAATATCAGGATGAAACGTTGTTATAATGAAATCCAATTGCTCTATTAATTCACTCGGCTGTACTGCTAACCATTCGAAATTTTGATCGATAAGTGTTCTCTGTATGCTTTGATCTAGATATTGATAGATTTTTGAGTAACCAGAAGTAATGTATAAGAGTTTCATATTTCAATCCCTGCTTTAGGTTTAAAATATATTATGAGATAAATGTAACACTTTCTATTTCTTTACAACTGATCTTAGTAATACTTGTAGTAGGAGGAGTAACTGAATTTTCCTCTTCTAATGTGACGATACAAGTATTAGGGTTAAAATTTGTAAAAATAGCAGGTCCAATAATATTTCCAGATTTACCAGTCACAGTAACGACTTCGCCTGGTTGTAAATTTTTAAAAATACTACAGACTCCACCTGAACAACGAAATAAATTACATAAGAACAAATTTATCCCTCCTTTAAACAATATACTATATCATATGAAAGTATGTAGAGGGATGTGTAGACAAGTAACCTTTAGAAGGGAAAAAATTCAGTTTAAAGCAACTTATTGAAATGATAGATACAATGGAATAATACATTTTGGAGCATTTTGATTAGATTATCCATAGTTAAGACATTCATTAGAATGTCTTAACTATGGATTGAACTTTAACCACTTGAAGCATCTTAAGGGGTGGTTAAAGTAACACTTTCTATATCTTCACAACTTATGAATATGGTATTGGTAGAAGAGGGGGTTATCACATCTTCTTCAACTAATACAACCGCACAAATAGTCGGAAAGAACAATGAAAAAGTAGCAGGTCCAATAATTTGTCCTGATTTAGTGGTAATTGTAACAACCGTTCCTGTTGGCCACGAAGAGAATAAAAAACAAGCCAAACCTGTACATTCTGCCATATTAAGCCCTCCTAACTTTAAGTTTTGATTAATATAATTCAATTCAATTCAAACATTTCATATTGTATGTGGTAACAATATGAAATGTTTGGACTAATAAAAAACTAGAATTATATAAAAACGTAAAAGTAGTATATTAACTTACATTTATCTTTTTTAGTTAGCCTGGATGTTATTTGTTTTTAAAAATATAATATTTTAATATAAAAGAAGTTAGTGAGAAATATCCTTGGGTTAAATGGTTTCAAAAAGATGGAAACTGGTATTATCGTGATAAAGAGGGCCCTCTGGTTAAAGGCCTACAATCTATAAATGGATACAAATACTACTTTAATGAAGATGGTGTTATGCAAACAGGCTTACAAACTATTAAGGGACAAGTATATTATTTTAACGAAAATGGTACTATGGTTACAGATTGGAAAGACGTAGATAATAAATGGTATTATTTTAATGAAAATGGCATTAAAGTTCCTAATGTATTTTTAGATGTTCCAGAAAGTCATTGGGGATAGGAACAAATATCATATATGGCAGGAAATAAAATTATAAATGGATATGGGAATGGTTACTTTGGTGCAAATGATAATCTTACACGTGAACAATTAGCAGCCGTCTTATATAAATCTTTATCACTGCCGGATACAAGTGATAATCCTTTTACAGATATAAATGATAGCCCATTTAAAAAATAAATTTTGTCCTTAACGAAGAGCGGTATTTTTTCAGTAAATGGGGAAAAGACATTTAATCCAAAAAACGCTGCGACAAGGGCTGAAATTGCAGTAGTGTTAACAAAAGCATTTAACTTGAAAATCAAAGCTAATTATGAATTTAATGATATGAAAGATCATTGGGCGAATGAATATGTAAAAGCTTTATATAGCAATGGGATTGCAAGTGGTACAGGAAATAAAAATTTCAATCCAGGAGCGAATGTTTCAAGAGCAGAAATGGCTGTATTTTTATATAGAGCAATCAACTTAAATCTAAATTTTGTACCAAAGCCTATTTAATCTTATAATAAGATGGTTTTAATACGAAGCCTATATAGGCTTCGTACCAGTTTGTTTTGAAATTGACTCATCATTTTGAGTGTAAAAAAGTTTATATCAACACAATTCATCTTTTCTCTAATCAAAGTTATAGGTTTTGAAAAAACTAACTAATTTGATCAAAAAATGCACCCTAATTGTTAGTCACATAATTGACAATTAGAGGTGCATTTTTTATAGTCTATTTTTAAAATACAAGCACTAAGACGGTATATAAGGTGTTGAAAATTAAAAAACAATTTCTAAGTGTGGATTTGAAATAAAGTCGTACCGTTTTGAAAAAAGTTTAACCGTTTTAAAGAATACATTTTAAAAGAAATGTTGTTGTAGCAGGATTTATGATGAATTTCAATCAAACTTTTTTATAAAAATTGTGTATTAGTTCACAAGAGTAATTCTATTTTTAATCAATCTTTTTTCAAAGTATGAAGGGTTCTCTTTTAATACAAACAACTTTTTAATATGTTTTGAATCAAACTTTATTTAAAAGAAACAGCTACTATTGTCGTTTTTCTTTAAGCTATCGCGATGTATCTGAACTTTTGAGAGAGCGTGGCATATCGGTTCATCCAACAACTATTATGCGTTGGGTCCATGAATATGGAAATTTGATCTATCAAATCTGGAAAAAGAAAAACAAAAAGGTACAATCATCGTGGAAATTAGATGAAACTTATATAAAAGTGAAAGGAAAATGGCGTTATTTATATCGTGCGATCGATAAGGATGGATATACATTGGATATTCAACTTCGAAAAACAAGAGATCATCAGGCAGCATATGCCTTTATGAAAAGATTGGTGAAGGCTTTTGGAGAACCAACGGTTCTTACAACGGACAAAGCCCCAGCGCTACTTTGCGCGTTTAACAAATTAAAAGAACAAGGTTTTTATAGACGTACAACTCATTGTACAGTCAAACATTTGAACAATCTCATTGAACAAGACCATAGACATGTAAAAAGGCGTTTTGCCAAATCCACAGGATTTCAAAGCCTTCGTCATGCTTCACGTACCTTGAAAGGTATTGAAACCGTTCATGCTTTATATAAACGAAAACGAAGTTTGCAACAACCAAACTTCGTTTTTTCGACGTATAATGAATTACAACAATTACTAACGATTGAATAAAACCCATCTGCAATCATACCAACTTTTTCTCTGTTAAGAAACTTTGCAACAGAACCCTTGACATAATATCAAATTTAGATGAGCAAAGCTATTTCAAGTGAATAGAATCCACTCTTTAAGAATACATAAAATATATACATACAAGCTTAGTCTGATCACTACATCATTAGTGAAAGTAGGATTCTATAGATTTGGGAGGAAGAGATATGCAAAAAAAGGTTCTCCTGTTTACAGATTTGGGGATTGATGATGCGTTTGCTATACTGTATACCTTTTTTCGTAAAGACATTCATCTTGTAGGAATTGTAGCCGATTATGGAAATGTATCAAGAGAAAATGCAATAAGAAATATTAACTATTTGAAGTACATTGCGGGAAGAGAAGAGATACCTGTATTCCTTGGTGCTTCTGTACCGTTGACAGGTATATTGATTCAGTATTTCCCTGAGGTACATGGAAAAGTCGGATTAGGACCTATCATTCCCCCTGAAATTTCATATCCAGTTTATCCTTTAAATGATATTTATCAAATTATAGAATCAAATTTAGAAGATCTTACAATTATCAATTTAGGAAGACTTTCTTCGCTAGCTACGACTTTTGTATTGAATTTAGAAACAATGCGAAATGTTAAAGAATGTATTTGCATGGGGGGGGCTTTTTTCTATCCAGGTAATGTAACTGCCGTGGCTGAAGCTAACTTTTACGCAGACCCTTATGCAGCAAACTTAATTCTGCAGCATGCGAAGAAGTTGACAATTATTCCTTTAAATGTGACTCAACATGCGATTGTTACACCCGAAATGGTTCAGAAAATAGATGAGTTTCATCGGAATACACAGGATCTTGCAGGACTCATCATCAAACCTATGTTAGATTATTATTATAATTTCTATTCTAAGTCTAATCCTGGTATAAGTGGAAGTCCTATGCATGATTTTGTAACAGTGTGGTATTTGCTGAATCAAGAGGCTGTTAGCCTTTCAAGGGTACCCATTAAAGTCATTCCTGATCAAGGGGAGGGATTTGGTCAAAGCATTGCAGACTTTCGTTTTGTTACTAATCCAGGCTATAAAACACATAATGTAGTTTTTCAGTTTGATTATGAAAGATTCAAGAAGGATATTATGGAAACATTCCTAAAGAAGAGAGTGTAACAGACTTTATTAACTTCAGATAATACGGATTATGTGAATGAAATATCACTGCATTTAACGTACCGGAATTCGACTTTATTAGGTTGAAATTCGTCTAGCATACAAAACTTCCGAAATGTTGACTGTATCCTATCACTATCAAGCTAACAAAATAAAATCCCCCTAATTGCTGGTACATTAAAATTTTAACTTGATGACCATGTGGTGCTACCCTTTACCCATCAACTTAAGAGATTTTAATACCCTCAAGTACCAAAAAAAGTCATCCTTTCTAATCTAGCTTATTTAGAAAGGATGACTTTTTTTAATGAATCTCTCGATTCAAGATGAACTACAACCATTTGCAGAGGAATTACAACGATATGTGACACCTGTATTTTTAGAAGAACTTGCAAGAGAACTTGGGTTTGTAAAGCAGAAACGTAAGTTTTCTGGCTCAGATTTAGCCACCATTTATATCTGGATTAGTCAACGAGTCGCTAGCCCTTTTATTAAAACTCAATAAATGTAAGAAAAGTTATAATATTATGTCTTTTTTAAATGATAGTTAACCTTTAGTGTATGATTTTCACATTAAATTTTCTTTTTTTACTACGTTTATTAAGAGGAATATTTAAAAATACACTTTTAAATAAACATAATAGCTATCAAAGGCGGGGATTTTCATAGAATTGCTAAATGTTGTGTCAATCATTACTATTAAGACTATATCCCAATGAAATTAGAGTATACTTCTTCTATTTTCAAGACTATAGGCATGAATTTGATAAGAAAATATTTCTGAATTTTTGTATCAGAAGCACCCAAAGAACAAAGCATAAGGGGATTTACTTATGGGAACGGGGGATTTTATGACAAAGAAACAAAAGAAAATATTATCTATCGCATTAGCTACAGGTGTATTTGCTGGAACCTACATTCCAACTGCTTATACGGCATTTGCAGAAAATGAACAAAAAGAAGATTTACAAGAAAATCAAACAAAAAATATTAATCAAAATAGCCTTCCGATAGATTCATATGGTTGGTTTGAGAACCCTTATAAGGGAGTAACTTTTTCACAATTTATAGATGCATTTAATAACAATCAGTGGCAACCTTTATTAGTCAATATTAAGAACAAAGGGGATGCTGGTTCGGGTACTATTTCTTTTCTAAAAGGCATGATGACAACAGGATTATCATTATTACCACCACCAGCTAGTCTTTTAGCAAGTATTTGGAGTGTGTTTATTCCTACTAATGATGCTAACGGAACGGATATGTGGAGGCAATTAGAAACATACATCGATGAAAAAATAGATAGTAAAATAAATGATTATCATAAATATCTTATGGGTGCTGAATTTAATGGGGCTATGTCAGCGATAAAAGAGTATCAACGGGTTCTCCAAATATATAATGACAGTAAAAATAGCTTAAAAAGAGTAGAAGAGCCTGGCACACCAGTGATTGAAGCTGTCCGAGCAGCAGATAGGAAGTTGAAAGAATTTATTGCTGTTATTCAAACGCCTGAAAAATCAAATGATTCTGTATATCAACAAATAACAGCTCCAATCTTTGTGCAAGCTGCAAATGCTCATCTCTTATTACAGAGAGATATGATTTTATATGGTGAAGAATGGGGAATGGATAAAGATCAATGGCAAGGATATAAGGATAATCAGAAAAAACTTATTCAAGAATATACGAATTATGCTATGAAAGTATATAATGATGGATTGGAAAAAAGGAAAAAAGAAGCTGAAGAGATTAATACGCAACAACCAAATAGAAATACTGACAGATGGAATCATATTAATGATTATGTAAGGGAATATACATTAAGCGTTTTAGATTTTGTAGACTTGTTTCCAGCAACAAATCCTGAAACATATTCTAAAGGCGTAATGCAAGAAAATTCTAGGCAAATTTATTCTTCTATTAAAGGCGCAGTCATACCACAAGGAGGAACAGGGGAAGGAACAACATGGGAAAACATACAAAAGATCCTAGATTCTCAAGAATATAAAGGGGATCTGCACAAGCTTGATATACGATCCTTTGATCGTATTGATGCTATTCAACCATGGTTTTCTGATAAGCAGAATGGTGGTTCCAATTGGACTACTCCTGGATGGACTGGAAATACAAGTGGGGGGGCTTTAAAGACTCTTATAAATCCTTCTGATAATCCGATTACTAGAGTTAAGGCGCAATCAAGCCGTACTCCTAATTATATTGACTTTAAATTTGATACTGGGGGAGATAACCCTTACTTTGGTAGATATTTTTCAGGCGGATCATACAAAGAAGATATTTTTGAATATCCGAATCAAAAACTTTCTCAAATTCACGCATTTAACAGAAGTACCTATCCAGGATTTGAAGGTATTGATGCAGTAGTATTTGGGTTTGTCGACAAGAATCTTACACAGTCGTCCACTTATCTAATGACAAATATGATAACAACAATCCCAGCTGCAAAGTATAACCGTGGAATGAGCAATTTTCAACCACAAGTGGAATCTATACATGCTAAGCAAAAAGCGATGAAAACTGATACTACCAATTCTTATTTAGCATATGGCGTCGAAATTTCTAAAGAACAGGAATATAAAATTAGATATAAGGTTGCAGCTAACGAGAATTCTAAAATCAGTCTTTCACATAGAAAACCTGGTGGTAACTATGCAAAAATAGATGACACTACTATTCCTATTACTGGAAATGCAGCGGACACTGTTAAAGGAGAATATGGTTCTTACAAGATTGTAGAAGGCCCTATTGTTAAGTTAACAAAAGGTGCACATGATTTGAAATTGGAAAATTCACAAGGTAAATTCTCCTTAGATCAAATTGAATTAGAACCTGTGGAACGGGATCAAGTGATAGCGCGGGATAATTTTGACGATCAACGGTTAAATTGGATTAACCTAGGTGGTATTGTAAATGGAGGTATCACAGGGAAAGCTGGTATGATTGGTACAAATGGAGATACTTGGACTTATATTCAAGATCAAGTATTACCATTCTCTAAATATACCTTGAGTATAAAAGTGAAATTGAATTCCAATGATGGAAATGAGCGACAAAAGGTAACGATATTCACAGATAATTTGAAACATGAGCGAATAACAAAAACAGTCGAGCTTAAGGGGAAAGCAGGCTATCAAGAAATACAACTAGAATTTATTACAAGTAGGGATTTAGCAAACACTCATGTTGGGATTCTAACGTCAAATGGAACATCTAATATATTATTTGATGATGTCCAAGTTATAGGTGCAAAAAAAAGCTAAACTAATATGGGTTCTGATGTAAAAACTTTGAAACATATAAAAATGGTTTATCAAACTTGGATATACTGATAGGAGCACCATACATGCCCATCAACAATACCCCTAAGTACCAAGAAAACGTTATTCTTTCTAAACTGATATGCTCTCCTTTAGGTAGACAGATAAAAAATAAAAATCTGTTTGCTTGAAGGAGAGTTTTGTTAATGTCTAAAAAAGTTTACTCTGCGGAGGATAAATTTAACATATTGAAAGAATGGGAGGATGGTAATTATTCACTAAATGAACTTGAGTCCGTTTTTAAAGTAAGTCGCATCAATCGAAGCACTCATCAAGTCCTGAGGGACTGAATCAACGGTTTAATAAGGCGGCCGTCCTACTTTTACACCCCCTACTAGCCGAACTACTAAGAAAAAAATTGGCCGCATCTATGCCGATTTCTTCTCCATACACTTCTGTTTTCAAGCATACTCGTATTTTAGATTCAACTGCATTTCAACTCCCAGATGTATTTTCATCGGTTTATCCAGGTGGACAGTTCCTACATATTCATACAGGTCCAGGTAAACAACATGATCGCACTTACGGCTCTCTGTGTGTCCCAACTGTAACAGCAAATGATTTATGTATCCGAGATTTAGGTTGTTTTCATTTAAAAGACCTTCAATACATACAATATAAAAAGGCAAGCCAGTATGGAAAATAAAATTAACCCAGAATTATTGGAATCATGAAATGAGGCTTTTAAAAGGAATGCTTATTTCTTCAATCACTATCAATTTTGTTTTTTGAAATATCCCTATTTAATCAAAGGGTTATTAAAAATCATATAACGGGAGGATTTATATGAAAAAAAATACAATTTTGATATTATTGATATTTATTCTGTCTATTTCCCTTACAAACCATCCCCTTGCAGCCGAAACTTTAAACAACCTTGAGTTTATAAAAGAACAACAGACTAAAAATGAAAGGCTTATTCATATTGATATAAGAGGAAATAATGTGGAAGAATATCAAGAGGCACAACATATGGTTGATAGAATAAAAAAAATAAAAAGCGGCATACTTGATAAATTAGTGGCAGACGGAACATATGTAAAACTTGTTAATTATCCTATCACTGAGTCTGACGAATACAGGGACCTAAAAGGGTTAATTCCACGAGGATGGGAAGGGCAAACCAATGCCGAAGGAAAACAATTGACCTGGGATGATGTACCAGGTGTGGGATCTGATATTGGTGGAAAACCTGTAATGGCTAGAATAGGTTTTAGTGAAAGAGGAAAGGGGCATGGTTCCATTAATTTAGAACTTCATGAAATAGCGCATGCAATTGATCGAGTGGTTTTTTTTAATATAAGTCATACTGATTTGTTTGATGTTACTTTCAGTCAAGAGAGACAGAAATTTTTCCCGGATAAATATTACGAAAATAAGGAAGAATATTTTGCGGAATGTTTTACATATTATTATTTTAGCGAATCATCTAAGCAAGAGCTAAAAGATAAGGCTCCATTGACTTATAGATGCATAGATTTATTAATTAAAACTGTTCAAGGGGATTCCAATTCAACAGAACCTATTAATGAACTATTAGACGGAAATCAATTTGCTTGGTCTTTAAAAGGATATAGTGATCGAGAATTCGCAAAAGTAGATTATAACAAGAAGGCAGAGTTAACTATGGTTTTAAAATAAATTCGCGATGTTTATAAAAAAGATACGATGCTCTATCCCTTTAGGTGGTTATCTAAAGGGGTATTTTTATACTAAAAAGGAAAAGAACATCTGAATTGAAGGATAGACTAGGGAACTGTTGTGTGGCAATAAGTTATTCCTGTGAACTACTCGCCACTTAGCAAAGCTTGAAGTGGGAGCTTCTCAGTTCCACGATGAAAGCAACCTTTCGTCTCCCTGAGCGTTACTTCGGGGTGTTCCATCCCTAGATGTCCAACGCTTGGACGCTCTTTTGGTACGGTTGATATTTTACGCAGGAACCGAATGGCTTAGTTTTCGCACTCAATTTTCTTCCTGCAACCTCATATATCAAGTTATCAAAGAACTTCATATAGCTAGTTTATCAAAAGCTTTTGGCTATGCCAAACCGAAATTCATCTCCCACCTACCGTTGGGCTACGCCCTTCACACGCTTGAGGAAGGAGAATTTTTTCGGGGAATTCGTTAAATTTAATGTATTTGTAAATGTGGAACAAATTTATTACTTAGATTGTCTATTAAGTGTAATCCTAAAAACTTAGTGCCCAAACTTAATACACTGAATCTGGTTTGACATCTATTTTAAGTACTGCAGAATACGAAAGGACTGATTATCTTGAAAAGTACAAGGATGTTAAAAATAGGGATGTGTGTTGGAATACTAAGTTTAAGTCTTGCAAGTGTAAAACTTTTTACAGGTGAACCATTGTAGGTGGAAGCAAAAGAAAAAGTAGAGAAAACTAAACATACAAATCATGCGGCTCATTGAGAATTCGCACAACTCGAGAAAAAGTTTGACGCTCGACTGGGTGTCTATGAAATCGACACCGGTACAAACTGGGCAGTTACTTATCGATCACCTAATGAACGGTTTGTTTACGCATCTACCTTTAAGGCTCTGGTTACAGGGATATTGTTACTACAATATCCAATTGACAAATTAGACGAAGTTATCACTTATACAAAAGATGATTTAGTAGAGTATTTACCAATTACAGAGAAACATGTGGATAGCGGTATGACTCTTGGGGAAATTGCGGAGGCTGCTATTCGTTACAGTGATAACACTGCGGGGAACACTTTATCCAAGAAATTAGACGGACCTAAAGGATTTGAACGAAGCTACTCCGGGAGACATTTGTGATACAAGTACAGCAAAAACACTTGCTACCAATCTTAAGGCTTTCACGGTCAGAGATGCACTCCAAACTGATAAACGTAAAACCCCTACGGATTTGATGCGCGGAAACGCTACAGGAGACGAACTCATCCATGCTGGTGTACCAAAAGATTGGGAAGTCGATGATAAATCTGGAGCCGGAAGCTACGGAACACCTAATGATATTGCCATCGTTTAGCCACCGAATAGAGAACCAGAGAACCGATTATCATTGCAATTCTGTCCAGTCAAGATGCTATATATGATACTGAGCTAATCGCGCAGACTGCCAAGGTTACAATAGATGCTCTCTAGTGAGGGTATTGATTTTACCTTTGCTTTCTGATTCCCTATATTCCATACCATCTATAGGATAAAATTAGAAGTCGATTCTTTTTACATCAAAAGAATCGTTTTTTACATTCTTTTTATTTCATTACGATTATGCTAACAAGAACCATTATATTAGACGAGTGGTCCAAGAACTCACTATTACAAATATTAGATATAGTACAAAGAGATGAGGAACAGCTCACAATTTCCTTGCTTTAAGGGGCAGCATTATTATAAAGAATAGAGATGAAAATAGTTTGTTCAAGAGTTAATCTTAGTTTTATAGTCTATAGATTAGGAAAATATTGACTGATTCCGATTAAAACACTTTTTAAATATAAGTATATTTCTGAAGGTGACCTCAATAATTTTAAGTAAATCAAAGGGAGAATTGAAAGGCAGGAGAAAGTAGCATGTCAGAAAATTATCGTTCTCGAGAGGAGCGACGACAAGTTAAAAAGAAAAAACACCCCGCTTCTAAAAAACAACAAGGTAAAACATCGTTTTTTCGCAAATTTTTAATCAGTTGCTTACTACTTGGTATTGTAGGATTAGTCGCAGGGGTTGCTACCTTTTTCGTTATGATCAAGGATGCGCCAAAACTTGAGAAAGCAAAACTTGTTAATCCGTTATCCTCAAAAATTTATGATAAAGATGGAAAATTGATATATGAATATGGGAAAGAAAAACGAACGAATATTATGTATAATCAAATTCCTAAATTAGTAGAAAATGCCTTTTTAGCGACAGAAGATGCACGTTTTTATGAGCACAGTGGCGTAGACTTTAAAGGTACTGCACGTGCAGTTTTAGTCAGCCTAAAAGGGGATTACGGCTCTCAAGGTGGAAGTACGATTACGCAGCAAGTTATTAAAAATTACTTCTTATCGATGGAAAAAACGTCAAAGCGTAAGGTTCAGGAAATTTATTTGGCGTATAAACTAGAACAACAATATTCAAAACATGAAATATTAGAGATGTATTTAAATAAAATTAATTTAGGTAACCGTTCATATGGAATCGCAACAGCAGCACAAAACTACTACGGTAAAGAATTGAAAGATTTAACATTACCAGAAGTTGCAATGTTGGCCGGTTTACCGAAAGCACCAAATAACTATGATCCAACGAAAAAAGAAAATGTTCAAAGGGCAACAGAAAGAAGAAACGTTGTACTAGAATTAATGAATCGACATGGTTATATAACAAAAGAAGAAATGGAAAAAGCCTCACAGGTTAAAGTAACAGATGGGCTTAAATCTGCAACAGAACTTCAAGCAATGCCATATCCTGCATTTATGGATGCGGTTGTGAAAGAAGTAGAAAAAGAATTACCAGATGCTAATATTGGATCTGACGGTTTAGAAATTTATACAACATTAGACTCAAAGGCACAGGATTTTGCGGACAAGCTTTTAAATGAAAATATTATAAATTATCCAAATGAGAAATTCCAAGGGGCTTTCACATTTATGGATACGAAAACAGGAGAAGTTCGTGCAATTGGTAGCGGACGCGGTGAAAATAAAGCTGTATTTAAAGGACATAATATAGCAATTGAATTAGATCGCTCAGCAGGTTCAACAATGAAACCAATTTTTGATTACGCTCCTGCAATTGAATATTTAAAATGGGCTACTTACCATCAAATTGATGACTCTCCATTTAAGTATTCAACAGGACAAGAAGTTAGAAATGCAGATAGAAAGCATTTAGGACCAATTACAATGCGTGATGCATTGAAAACATCCCGAAATATCCCGGCTATTAAAACTGCAAAAGAAGTAGGAATTAATAAATCAAAAGCTTTCTCTGAAAAGTTAGGTATTACCTTTAATGTAGTACCGACCGAGTCAACAGCGATTGGTACTAATGAAGCGTCACCAACTGAAATTGCAGGTGCTTATGCGGCATTTGGTAATGATGGTAAGTATACGAAGCCGCATTTTGTTAAGAAAGTAGTTTATCCAGATGGTAAATCAAAAAGCTTTGAGCAAAAGCCAAAACGAGTTATGAAGGATTCTACAGCATATATGATTACTGATATGCTTCGTACTTTTGTTTCATCTGGATTGGGTACAGCAGCTAATATAGATTCTTTAGATGTAGCGGGTAAAACAGGTACAACAAACTATTCTTTAGAACAAATAGCACAATATAATCTACCAGAAAGTGCAACTCGTGATAGTTGGTTTGCTGGTTATACACCACAATATACGATGGCAGTATGGACTGGATATATAAAAGATAGTAAAGACGATTATATTAGTAGTAAAAATACGAAAATTTCTCAGTTGATTTTTAAAGAAATGATGAGCAAGATGGCTACAGATAAGTCGCAATTTAAAATGCCGAAAAGTGTAGTTCAAGAAGGTAGCGAATTACGTATTAAAGGTGAGAAACGTGATTCTTCTCCAAATACGACTGAAAAGCCAAGTAATAATAATCAAAATAAGCAACAAGAAAAGCAAAAGAAACAAGAGGAATTAAAGAAACAAGAAGAGCAAAAGCAAAATACTCCAAATAATAGTAGTGGCCAAGGAAATACAACGTCACCAAACAATGGTAGTGGCCAAGGAAATACAACGCCACCAAACAATGGTAGTGGCCAAGGAAATACAACGCCACCAAACAATGGTAGTGGCCAAGGGAATACAACGCCACCAAACAATGGTAGTGGCCAAGGAAATACAACGCCACCAAACAATGGTAGTGGCCAAGGGAATACAACGCCACCAAACAATGGTAGTGGCCAAGGAAATACAACGCCACCAAACAATGGTAGTGGCCAAGGGAATACAACGCCGCCAAACAATGGTAGTGGCCAAGGAAATACAACGCCACCAAACAATGGTAGTGGCCAAGGGAATACAACGCCGCCAAACAATGGTAGTGGCCAAGGAAATACAACGCCGCCAAACAATGGTAGTGGCCAAAGAAATACAACGCCGCCAAACAATGGGGGTGGCCATGGAACGCCAACGCAACCAAGTAATAATGGGAATACAGGAGAGGCTCCAGCCGATAATGGATAATAAGTAATATGAAGAAAGTGTTGGTTCTGTGCAAATTTTAAAAAAAGCATAAACAGGTTGGTAAATGAGGAACAATGTTTAGGAAGTAGCTAGTAATTGTTGAGATTCATTGTACGCTGAAAAGGCGGAGTCTCTTTGTAAAGCGCCCTAAAATTTGTAGAGTTTGTGAATAAATGTCCAATTTTCTATGTTTAGGGGGTACTCCAAGGCCATCACTATCAAGCCATGGCCTTGGAGTACCCCCTAAACAAAATTTCTATTCATTATTGACTACTTGATAAATAGATTATGTTTCCATTTTAAAGAGTAGGCAAAGTTTTTTAATGCTTGTTATTAGTTTTGTATGAAGTTAACTTCGATAATTGATTATTGTATTCTTCTAATTGGATTAGATATTCATAATCCTTTTGCAACAACGAAATTTCGTTTTTTTAGTGTACGATGAATTACATCAATTACTAACGATCGCATAAAATCCATTTGCAATCATACCAACTTTTTATCTGCTAAGAAAATTTGCACCAGTCTCCTTTTGGGCTAGCGTATATATCTTTCTAAATTTACGAATTTCTTTACGATATTATTTAATGTAATGCCTACCCCAGAATCTTCTATAAATTACTATGGACTCCCTCTTGGATTATTGGAAGTTGAATCTAATACTTTACTTTATTTTTTAGGTGTTATTAATAAATATTATTACAATGAGAAGCTAATAGTGAACATTTCAAGAGTGACTATATATTTTTAAGACAAACTGCTGTAGAAAGATTAAGAATTCTTAAGAACTTTTGCCCCTTTTTCTTAAGGTTTGGATTCTAGAGTATGAGTATGAATTCTTACCAGTGGGGTGATTAAGTATGAATACAATTCACTTTCTTATTTCTGTATATAATGAGCCAAAAATCAGTTGGTGCAGCCCTTCCTAGTTTAAGGTTTATTGGAGATAAAATGATTGAAGGAATTGATTTGAAGAAAGTAAATTACATTGTCAAATATGGGCCAAGCACACGTGTATTAAAAGGGAAATTAATTATAAGAAGAAGGAATCTTATGAATTGTAAAATGGCTTAGCAGTATATATTGAACAATATATTAGGGGATTGATATCACTATATTCATTATGTTATTTCTTGTTTTCCGTTTGCAAGTTAACAATAAAGCGACGATAGACATGTCTCACCTGCAAATGTCTTTAATTGTTCAATATTAGAAAAAATGTGGAGGAATAATATGGAGTCAAAAATTCTTATTGTTGATGATGATAAAGAGATTAGAAATCTTATCTCTGTTTATTTAGAAAATGAAGGTCTGAAAACTCAAAAGGCTGAAGATGCTATCGAAGCTTTACAACTGTTAGAAGAAAAGGAGTTTGATCTGATTATATTAGATATTATGATGCCTAATATGGATGGTATTGAAGCGTGTATGAAGATTAGGGAAGACCGCAATATGCCTATCATTATGCTATCTGCAAAATCTGAGGATATAGACAAAATTCAGGGTCTAGCCTCTGGTGCAGACGATTATTTATCAAAACCGTTTAACCCATTGGAATTAATTGCTAGGGTAAAATCCCAATTAAGAAGGTTTAAAAAATACAATGCGTCAATAGATCATAATAAAAGTATCCTAGAAATTGGTGATTTAACCGTGAGTACAGATACACGTCAAGTATGGGTAAGAGGAAAGCAAACAAGGTTAACTCCAAAAGAGTTTGATATTCTCGAACTACTTGCCCGTAACAAAGGGGTTGTCCTGAGCGTTGCAAAAATATATGAAGCTGTTTGGAAAGAGGTTTTTTATAAATCAGATAATACCGTCATGGTGCATATTACAAAAATAAGAGACAAAATAGAAGAGGATTCTAAACATCCCATTTATATTAAAACTGTGTGGGGAATTGGGTATAAAATATGAAGAAGATTAGTTTTAGAAATAAAATAATTATAAAGCTTTTGGTTGCTGTTGCAGTAAGTTTTTTTATCTCGTTTGGTTTTACAATCCTCACTTTTCTATTCATTTTAGATCCATTATTTAGAAAATACGACCATTGGGGTTTGTTTGAATTCAATATCGCAATGTTGTTCTTATTCGCGTTCGCAATCTTTACCTTTATAATACTTTTTTTGATATTGGTTCGAAAGAAAATAGTATATTTGAAGCTCATTTCTGATAATGTGAATGATATTGCCAATGGAAAACTAGGTCTGACAATTGGGATTAAGGGGAAGGACGAATTGACCCAACTTGCTCAAAATATCAACTATATGTCCAAGGAATTGGAAAATACATTTGAACAAGAAAGACGATTAGAACGTACAAAAAATGAACTTATAACCAATGTATCTCATGACTTACGCACACCGTTAACATCTATTATTGGCTATATAGATTTATTAAAAAGAGGGCAATACAACAGTAAAACACAATTACAGGAATACCTTGAAACCACGTATTCAAAGTCACAGAGACTGAAATATTTAATTGATGAGCTGTTTGAATATACTCGTTTATCAGGCATAGATGCTAATTTAAACTTTAATGAAGTCGATTTATCAGGTTTGTTGGAGCAAATAGTTGGAGAATACATTCCTATATTTGAAAAGGAAAGTTTAATCGTTCAAAAATCAATCACGGAAGAAATAATACCTATTTTCATGGATGTAGAAAAAATGGTACGTGTTTATGAAAATCTGTTTATGAATGCGATAAAGTACAGCATGAAACCTTCCGGATTATCCGTATGTCTTGAATTAATAGATAACAAAGCGATTTTGAAAGTATCAAATAAAGTCGAGAAGCCGCCTGTTAGCGATCCAAATAAATTGTTTGAAAGGTTTTTCAGGGGGGACAAGGCAAGAAAAGATGACCAGGGAAATGGTTTGGGGCTTGCTATCTCAAAAAGAATTGTTGAACTTCATCATGGTAATATATATGCAGAATATAAAGATGGTTGGATGTCCTTTATTGTTGAACATCCAATTAAATAGAATGGCTTATGGAATTACAGGTTCCATAAGCTTTTTTTTTATAAAAACTTAAGAAATCTTAAGGATTTTACGGGGTGTTTCCTAATTTTCATAGTTTATCATGAATGTATTCAAAATGATGAGGTGAGTGAAGAAGATAAAAGGAAAGATTTCATTGTAGCTTAAGGGTGGATGCAACATGACTATTTTGTTAGTAGTAAACAAACATAGTAGCTTATTGTAATGAAATAAAAAAACGTAGGAGGATATATATGATAAAACCAGTTGTAGATGTAAAAAACATTCAAAAATTGTACGGTAAAAAAGGTGAGAATCAATCACACGCGTTAAAAGGCGTATCATTCTCGATTCAAGAGGGAGAGTTTGTTGGTATTATGGGGCCTTCTGGTTCTGGTAAAACAACATTATTAAATGTAATTTCAACGTTAGATACAGCAACGGGCGGCATTGTTG
Source organism: Bacillus sp. TH19 (assembly GCF_016651075.1). Taxonomy (NCBI): domain Bacteria; kingdom Bacillati; phylum Bacillota; class Bacilli; order Caryophanales; family Bacillaceae; genus Bacillus; species Bacillus sp. TH19. Next base: position 419,580 of record NZ_JAEKEO010000001.1, read on the forward strand.
AAATTGCAGGTACGGATATTACGAAAATGAAGCAAGGTGAGCTTTCTGATTTCCGTTCGCAAAAATTAGGATTCATTTTCCAAGACTTTAACTTATTAGAGAATTTATCTATATATGAAAACATTGCACTTCCACTTTCACTTCAAGGTGTTTCATCTCGTAATATTGGAAGGAAAGTAGAAAAAGTAGCTGATATGTTAGGCATTACAGCGATACTTCAAAAGTATCCTTCTGAAGTATCTGGTGGACAAAAGCAACGTTCCGCAGCAGCACGTGCGTTAGTTCATGAACCAGCAATTATTTTAGGAGACGAGCCGACTGGAGCTCTAGATTCTAAAAATGCAACGAGTTTACTTGATGCAATGACAAACTTAAATAAAGAACAAGGTGTATCGATTATGATGGTTACGCATGATCCATATAGTGCAAGTTACTGTCAACGTATTTTATTCATTCAAGATGGTGAGCTATATAAAGAAATTCATCGCGGTGGTACACGTGAAGAATTCTATAAAGAAATTTTAGACGTGCTTGCAAACTTAGGCACACAAAAAGCGTAAGGAAGGAAGTTCAATCATGTTATTTAAGCTTTCCATGTCAGGCCTAAAAAGTAAGTTGCAAGATTACATTGTTTTACTTGTTGGTCTTATTGTCTCTATTTCAACTTTTTATATGTTTCAAACGCTAGCATCCAATAAAACGTTCCTTGAATCTAACTCTTCTATTAGGGATATTGCATTTATATTTAAAATTGGTTCCTTCTTGTTAGCAGTTATCACATTTTTCTATATTTTATATGCAAACTCTTTCTTATCAGCTCTTCGCCAAAAAGAATTTGGTATGTATATGATGTTAGGAGCAAAAAAGCATAAAGTTACCTTACTTATGTTTATCGAAACAATCATATTAGGTGCCGCGTCTCTTGTGATTGGAATTACAGTTGGTGTAGGGCTTGCAGAAGGTGTCGGTCAGTTATTAATGAAACAATTAGAACTTCCTGTTAGTGGTTATCAAGCATTTTACATGCCATCTATGACTTATACTTGCATCTTTTTCTTTGTATTATTTGTACTATCAGCAAGTATAAGTAGTATTAAGCTAGCGCGTTTTTCTGTATTACAACTTGTACATGCAGATGCACAAACAGAACGTGTCGCCATAAAAGGAAAAATGAAAGTTGTAGTTGCATCCCTTGGTGTGATTTTATTGGGTATTGGTTATGGATCACTGATCTATATGTCATATGCAAACCCGCTAATTGGTCTGGGATTAATGGCCATTGGATTAATCACAGCAACCGTTGGTACTTACCTTATATTTGGATCACTTCTCCCAGTTATGATTAACAAGTTAAAGAGTAATAAAAAATGTAGTGAAAAAGGCCTCAATGCTTTTACTTTTGCACAATTAAATTTCCGCATTAATGGCCTAACAAATGTGCTTGCAACAGTAGCAATCTTAGTGGCTCTTGGTGCTGGTGGAATTGCGTGTGGTATGGCATTTAAAAACAACATTCTAAAAATGACTGATCAAATAAGAATTTACGATTCAGTCATTCATAATCCAACAGCGGAAGAAAAGAAAATTTTGAGTGGTATCCTATTTCAAGAAAAGTTTGAATATCATTACAAAGTTGATGATAGGTATGTTTATTATCTAAAAGAAGATATAGAGAAAAATCGCCCTTTCATACAAGGTATGAAAATAGAAAAAGTTTCAGAGAGATTACCAATTGGTGCATTTTCAATAAAATGGGTTAAAGGAGAGAGGAACACAAAACAATGGATCCAGGCTTTCAGAACAATCCAGCCAGATTATATGTATCCTGATCATGAAATAAAAGTTGTAGATCAAAACATATACGATGGTATGAAGGGTAAAGAAAATACTGTGTTTATTGGGAAAACAGGTGATTTTGAGAAATTCTTAAAAGAATGGAAACAACTTGATGAATTACAGGTAGTTAAATATAAAAATATGAAATCTGAAGAACTGAATAGTAAGTATCAAACATATAATAATAATCGTGATTTCACCAGCGGAATAATGTTTATGGGATTCTTCGTTGGAATTGCGTTCTTAGCAATGATGGCAAGTTGCTTAATGTTTAAAATTCTATCTGGTGCATCCAAAGATAGCACACGTTATCAAATGCTTCGTAAAATCGGTGTTCGCCGGGAGTTATTAATACAATCGATTTATAAGGAGTTATTCTTTATATTTTTAGTCCCAGCAATTGTGGGTATTGTTCACGTATTAGTTGGTATGAATATGTTCAGAGTTCTTTTGGTTGATCCGTACTTTCGTATTTGGCTACCAATTATTATTTTCGTAGTGATTTACTCGATTTACTATTTTATTACAGTTCAATTGTATAAAAGAATTGTACTTCCGAAAGAAAATTAATGTAATGATATTATTTATACGAAATATCAACATAATCTGCCCCCATTTATTGATCATTCTAAATGGGTTTGGAAATAATAAATGGACTAGCACTACAATCAATAAACGGTGTTTAATGTTCCGTATGATACTGTGTTTTTAGTAATGAGTTTTGGAATTTCCGGAAAGTATTGTTGATAGTGCCATTAGAGAAGTTAAAGAGGAAACTGATCTTGAAGTTAGCAACCTTGTCTATAAAGGACTTTATGAATATGTTAATCCGATCGTCAAAGACCGATATATGATATTTAACTAACACAATTATCGTAGATGTTTCAGAAACTATCCAAAATAAGGGTTATAAAGAATTAGACGTTCGTCATGTTGTAAAATATGGTCGCTATAAAAAAATTCGTTCTTATAAAAAACAGGCTTCCTAAAAACTTAAACAATTGCTAATGGAAGTGTGATCTCATGAAAGAATACATGAGCAATCATAAAAATAGAGTCCTAATAATAAGGGACTCTATTTCTTATGTATATCTTATTTCTGTTATATAATTTACTTTTAGGGGTAGCACCACATCGCTATCAACCTAAGAAATGCAAATACCCCATGCCCATCAAGCTAAGAAAAAATTAATACCCATAGCCATCAACTTAAGATATCGGTTGTTCCCTAAAACGAAAAAAACGAGTTAAATTTACATAAATAACTGCCAAGAGATAAAAATTTCGTTTTGGGGGTACCTCAAAATCTTAGCTTGATGGTGATGTGGTGGCAACCCTTGTAAATTAATGATAGTTCATATGAGAATACAAATAAAATATTAATCTGCTTTCTACATAAATGTTCTTTAATAAAACTAACGGTGGCGTTAGCTTAATAAGCCAAATTAAAAATCGGTTCCTAAACGTAAAGGAATCGATTTTTCTATGCTGTAGTTTTCTTAACGTTGTAAATCCGTATTTTCCTCACGTTATCCCTGGTACAAGAAATCCTATATGATAACCAACACTATTTGGTTCTATTGTTACATAAACCACTTATTCCCACTTTTCGGGGGATGGGCAAAAACACCCTTATATGATTATTTTATCCTGGTTCTCATTTGTCACCTAAACGTTTGTTTATATGACAAGCGAAAATGAAAGCTTAGACGAATAAAGGAATTTTATAAAAAACCAGATTAGAAATAAAAGTAAGCCTATAACCTATTTTTACACGTATCTCGGCTGTACCCCATAATGAAGATTGATTTTATTTTGTAGCAAAAGGGAATAGCAGTAATGGCCAATCGTAAGAAACAAAAAATCAAAAGATATATTAAACTTCTATATTTCATCTATACGTTATCAAATCAACATAAGCCAATAACAATTAGTTAATGGAAGGTTAGGTGGCACTGGGATTACTGTTGTATTATACCCCACAATAAAACTAGGTGGAACAGTTGCAGAAGCCCACCCTAAAGTGAAAAATTGGTTTGCAATTGTATTACCAGAACTAAAAATAGGTGTTTGACCGATAGAACTCGAGTCAATGCCGATAAGTCCCTTTCCGGCAGTATTTTGAATACTGTTACCAACAACTTCTATGAATTTAAATATAGTAAGGTCCGCGTTAAACAATAAAACAGGTACATTCCCTTCATTTACTGTTGTGTTGTTTAGAAGAAATAAACCAAAATTTGTACCCACAAATTCCTCGATATCTAACAGGTGTCTTAATGTAGCGGGAGAAAGGTTATCTTGTGTATTATTGCTTATTACTAAATTCCCTTGAAGTGTGCCTGAATTAACGGTTATATTGGTGATGATGATAAATCTGCATCGCGTGTTACCTGAGTCAGACACAAAGGTGTTACCGTCAATAATGCTTTGCCCAGAAGTTGAGGAAATAATGATATAGAAGTATCCGTTGTTAGGTGAAGCAGCGGGGGCATAGGTAAAATTGCAATTTGTTATCTGAAATTCAGTTGCTTTAATGGCGATGCCAAGTTCGCATACTGAAATTTCACAACTATCAACATATATTCCTGTTGCTAACAAATTATTAATTGAAATAACAGACTCAACACTTAAAACAGAAGGGAAATCTTGGATGATTGACATGTTACGAAAAATAACGTTGGATACTGTAACATTAAACATAGAGATTACAGTATTCAAGGTAGTAATGACGGTAGTTGCCCCTATTCCTTGACCCTCAATCGTTACCGATTTATTAACAGTAACAGTGGTTGTAATTATAAAGGTCTCAGCATCAAGTAATAGTCTGTCACCATTATTAGCGGCAGCTAAAGCTGCATCAATCGTAGTATAAGTCTGCGATGAACCTACAAGTATTGTAGCACCGGTTGGAGCAGGAATAGGTCTAATCATTGGGGAAACTGGTTGAGATAGCTTATAATAGGTGCTTCCTGTTAATAAATCAATATAAATATCTCCCAAATTGCCAATAGCACATGTTGGAGCTCCAACTCCTGTTAAAACCGTAGTACCAGTTGCCGCTGTAGGTCCAGTTATTCCTGTAGGTCCAGTTACTCCCGTAGGTCCAGTTACTCCTGTAGGTCCAGTTATTCCTGTAGGTCCAGTTACTCCCGTAGGTCCAGTTACTCCTGTAGGTCCAGTTACTCCCGTAGGTCCAGTTACTCCTGTAGGTCCAGTTGCTCCCGTAGGTCCAGTTGTTCCTGTAAGTCCAGTTACTCCCGTAGGTCCAGTTGCCCCTGTAGGTCCAGTTACTCCCGTAGGTCCAGTTGCCCCTGTAGGTCCAGTTGCCCCTGTAGGTCCAGTTGCCCCTGTAGGTCCAGTTGCCCCTGTAGGTCCAGTTACTCCCGTAAGTCCAGTTGCTCCCGTAAGTCCAGTTGCTCCCGTAGGTCCAGTTGCCCCTGTAGGTCCAGTTACTCCCGTAGGTCCAGTTGCCCCTGTAGGTCCAGTTGCTCCTGTTGGAAAAGTAAAGGGAGGAATAGATGAAAGTGTTGGCCCCACTAGATTAGGATCAAAGGCCGCAGCCTGAATTCCCTCCCATTTCTTTTTCTCATTTTGGTTTTCGAACATATTATTACCTCCAAACAGAATACACTCATTCCTTGGATGAGGAAATAGCTTTTATCTCTACATTAGTCTATGTAGAGGAGTTTCACCAATTTTCCTATATACGAATAGGTTATGAAAAACGAGAAATAAAACAGTTTTCTCTCTTATCTACAAGACACCAGATGACTTTGTCATTTCTCCTATATGTTATGTTATGTTAAACTTTCCATTCGGTTTATTTATTAGATTAACGAATGAAACATATTTTTAGTAACTTAATAGTAAGTCACCATTATTATTAAAAACCCGGTCTGTTTATAATAAAACATGCATGGAATTTTTATAAATGCATAAAAAATACAGATAAATCCTCAGACATTGATTTTTGGTTCAATACGTTTATTGATTCAACAAAATGGTAATGTTTGTTGAACAAGAAGTAAAAGGTTGCTACATATTAGTCATATATAATATGTAGTAACCTTTATTCTTTATGATTTTTACAATTTAGGTCTTGATAACCATTCGCAGCAATGCCTGAACAGTGTGCTGTTATTCGTGAAATCATCAAAGAGAAAAATAAACTAACTTGGCCGATCTTAACCACTGAAGAAAAAGAACTGATCGAGAACATGCTATTATGTTCCTTATTATCTGAAGAAGAAATACTAATTACATATTATGAAGACGATTATTTACTCACTAGCTATATGACTGTTGTTGATATTGATCCGTTAAATAGTGCTGTAGTATGTACAGATGAATTTTACAATAGATTCATACTGAAGTTTATAGATATTATTGATGTAAAATGAACAACTAAGGCACTACTTATGTACTTTAAATAATGTTTATTCCAAACGGTTTTAAAAATTTAATACTTCAATTGTTCATTTGTATTGCATTTATTGCGGAATTATTTAAAATATGAGATAACAAAAATAACCTTTATACAATGAAACTTTTAATTTATATCAAGACATGTCGTTCTTCCGGCGCCTACAATTTACAGAAGTAGGTGACATACTTTGATTTTTATAAAGTATAAGAAGCCGTCAGAAGAAGTAGAGATTGAATTTCGATGTAATTGCGAAAAAATAATATCATTACTTTTGGAAATACAACTTTATTAGATTTTCTTGCAAAGTCTTTGGGTATATATTAATAAAAAAAGAATGCACACAGATTAAAATGTGCATTCTTTTTTTATTCACAGTACATATGTTATTTCATTGCTCTTTAAAATACAGTTATAGATTTTATAATAAAGCTTGATTAATAACTAACTGTATTCTTATTACTATGACTATAACTATAACTTTCTTCCATAGCTAATGCATCTGTTTTAGTAACATGAACGGTACCAAATGGATGATTTGGAGGAGCATATATCGAGTAAAGTTTTAGTGGAATATTACCTGTATTAGTTACATTATGCCATGTTCCGGCAGGTATCATTATTGCAAAATCATCATAGGCATTTCTTTTAAAGTCTAAATTATCTTTACTCTTGCCCATTTGAACAATCCCCTGACCTTGTTCAATACGTAAAAATTGATCAACATTGGGATGTATTTCCAAACCGATATCTTCGCCAACATTGATACTCATTAAGGTGACTTGTAAATGTTTACCTGTCCATAAAGCAGTACGATACGTATTGTTTTGTTTTGTTGCTTCATTTATATTAACCACAAATGGTTCTGATCCATAATCTGTTAACGAAATACTTCCAGCACCATCGGAAAAACTAAAAGAATCAAATCTGTTTGCATACTCTATCTCATTGGGGAAAGTCCAGTAAACAGACGGTCTTCCATAGTTATACATAGGTACATTAACATAATAAGGATATGGATACATAAAAGGAATATAGTACATTTTTCTCAACCCTTCACGATTTTATAAAATTATCCTATGCACTGGTTAAGTGAATGTACTTAGATTAAAGGTAACTTTTGTAAAGAAGGCTTTTTAGCCTAAAAGGGGTACGGAAACAATTATGGATTTCAGGGGCTAATCTAGGATTAAATTCAACAATTTAATTTTGATAAATCCATTTTAGAGCTTCTAAAGCCTTTAAAATAAACAACTTGCTATATTATTAATAGAGTATACTCTATTGATAATGCTTGATATGACTAGGTTTATCTCAATATCGTTATAAATCTGCATAATCCTGACGTGACCCCGTTTAGTTTTTAGACATATAATATAAATGTTTATTTAATTATTAACTGAGGTGAATTATTATGATAAATCCTTACTGTATTAAAAACAGGGCAATAGGCGGAGTCTATACAACCCATGGAGCTCAAGCAACAATGCATGCAGTATATCATGCAATGCAGCATATGCCATACTATCAACATCCAGCTATACCTTATTATGAAACCATACAATATCATCCCTCTATAGAATATACACCCCAAAGTATATATCCTACTATTTTTACAACAATTCCACTTTATTAACCATCCTCTTGTTTTTAATTGCTTTTAAACTGTACAGACAAACACCCCCACCCCCCTCACTTTTTGATTATAGCTACACTCTCCATTCGCGCCTATTTTCCAATTACTCCGTTTTGTAATCTAATTCAGACCATTGTAAGAATCAGAATCATAACTGATCAAGAGCTTTGTTAAATGCTCAACATGGTATTTCTCATCACGGCTGATAACACTGAAAACTAGCTTCACAGTATGAAGAATGGATGAATAGCCAAAAAGATTTAGAACAAAAAATTAATTTGAATAATCCTTGGCCAGGTGCTAGAGAGACTGCATACTCATAAATTTTATTTCATGTTGCTAACCATGGTACCTATCATCGAGTAACATAACAGCCATGCTAAGACAACAGGGGCACGCTTCAACAATGAATGACCTAGCTTTATATTGGTATCAGAGTTAGGGCAAATAGTACTTGTAAATTAATGATGGTTCATATGAGAATCCAATAAAATATTCATCTGTTTTCTATAATAAATGTCCTTTAATTAAACTAACGGGGGCATTAGCTTAATAAACCAAATTAAAAAAATCGGCTCCTTTACGTAAAGGAATCGATTTTTTTTGCTACAGTTTTCTTAACGCTGTAAATCCGCATTTCCCTAACGTTACTCCTGGTAGGGGTAGCACCACATGCCCATCAACTTAAGAATTTTATAACGCCCCAAAAACAAAAAAAATGTACATTTTCACCTAAAGATGCCAATTTTCTCGTTTTAGAGTATTTGTTTTTTTGGGGGTTGATGGGCATGGGGGAAAACGACGATTCGTTCTTTTTCGGACCACTTGTAAAAAACTTTGAAATGTATGATAAAACAATGACTTTAAGGTAATTAAATTTGAAGTTTTCAAGAAGATTTTCTTTAAATGTATTCCGTCCACTTATTTTCCGGCAATATTTACAGGTGTTCAGTAAACAAATTTTGTTAAATTCATTCCAAAAGTTAACGGAACTCTAATTCTGTTACTTAAAATAATGAGTGGCCCAAAAAATAGTAATCGTTGCCGTGCCCGAATACGGAAAAATGATTATATATTGAGTACCATCTACACAATATTTTCCTTTCGGGCCCTTTTTATTGCTTCTTCGCGGTTGTTGACGCTGAGCTTCGAGTAGAGAGTCGAGCAATAATTGCGGATCGTTCCCTCCGATAAAAATAATTTGGCGGCGATAGACTTATAACGCAGTCCACCTGACAGATGCTCCAGAATCTCCATTTCACGTTTCGTAAGCCCGTACGGGAAGTTTTCCTGACTTGAACCGATCTTCTCCAATTGCTCGCGTTGACTTTTCATCTCTTCGAAAATTCGCGTAGCGACCGATTGATCGATCCAGATTCCTCCGTTATAAATTAGTTTCAAGGCTTCCTTCATCTCTCGCGGATGAATCGACTTCAGCATGTAGCCCTCCGCCCCGTGCTCCAATGCAGTTGCTGCCTGCAAGGAATCCTCAAACGTTGTCATGAACACAACCTTCATATCAGGCCATCGTTGTTTCATCTCAAGTAAAGTTTCAATCCCGCTCATTCCCTGCATACTAATATCCATTAGCACGATATCCGGTTGGGACCGCTCACAATGTTCTAATGCTTCGCCACCGTCACTGGCTGTACCAACTACGTTAAAATCAGTATGCTGATCCAAAATTTGCTTCAAACTGTCGGTAATGATCACCTGGTCGTTAACGAGCAGCAGGCGGATTGTATCATGTGCAGGCTCTGTCTGCAACGGAATATTACATATGACGAAAGTTCCTTGTTCTGGCTCGGAATGCACGGACACCGTGCCGTGAAATAGCTTAAGTCGTTCCTTCATCCCATTAAGTTCAAATCCAAATTGGATTTCTTCCATTCCGATGCCGTTATCTTCGATCTGTAACCTGAGCTGCTGACTCTCGAAATACAACTGAACGGATATCAAGCTCGCCGAACCGTGCCGAACCGCGTTGTTCAGAGACTCTTGAAGGCAACGATATAGACAAAAGTTTATTTTTTGCATAACGAGAGTCTCGCTGCCGATCACACGGAATTTGACCATTATACCTGTTGACTTCATAAAATCTTCGGTAAATTGCCGTAGAGATTCACTTAACGAATGGTTCAATGGAGTATGAGAGAGCTGATGCAGATGTTTTCGGATATCAACCAGACTGTGTTGGGCGATTCCGACAAGCGAATCGATCCTCTCTATCTGTGAATTCGGTACGGACGATCGCAGCGATTCGACGCCGACGATGAGTGAGGTAAGCGTATGGCCAATCGTGTCATGCAGCTCATGTGACAGCCGGCTGCGCTCCTCCATCAGCGTAAGTTCCTCAATCCGCTCAATATGCTGCTCCAACAATAGCTTTTGCTCATGAATAATTAGGGCTTGCTTATGGGACTGAATTAATATATTAAACGTGAAGCCGATGGCGAATCCAAAACCGTTGCTAACGATAAATTCATACGGGAGACGACCAGCGATCCAACCGTTCAATGCCGGCAATATGATTCCACAGAGGATACCTGTCCATACATAGGTTCTTCGATTGCTGGCCAAGCCGATATTCATCACAAGTAAAACGAAAGACCAAAGTAAATCCGGTGCTGTATAGGCTAAATAAAGATGAAAAACCCCCGCTGCCATGACGTCGACTGCAAGATACCAATCTGCATTTCTACACCAGGCGATTAATGGAACGAGATAAACGACGAAAGCAAAAGAAAATAAGACCCAAAAAGACGCATCGATTAATGACGGTTTGATAAAACTAGCGCTTATGATAATGACCATCCAAAGCGTTCGTATGGCCACAAATATCCAATCATACCAGAACCATTTTTTTATTATAGAGAACACGGATTATGCACACCTACTTGTAGTTTTTAAAATAAATTCTGAATAAATCAAACCTATCATGCACCATAAACTTCTGATCCGTCAAGCGAAAGAGAGGGTAAACAGTTAGAATTTACTGTAACAAGCACGTCACATGAGATATTTGACAGTTTGTCATATGGTATATGTGACAAGTCCAATTTCGAGTGTCAACAAAAGTTTGGCGGTTTCATCACTATCCGATTTAACAATTTTGGGGATAAGGTGAGGATGTAAAGCAACACAACATTCCAAAATAATAGGAGCGATACGTTATGAAATTACTCAAGATTCAAAAAGGAGCTGTACTTGCATTAACAGCTATATCGGCGAGTACACTGGTATTTTCTGCTTATGGGTCTGTAAACCCGGTACAGACTGAAGGCGCGGTACAAGTGGAGACAGAGAAGGAAAAGAAAAGCAAGCATCGGGATGAAGTCAAACACGTCATTGATGAGGTGGTAACCATCAAAGGAGTCCCAAGTGTCATAGCTGGCGGGTTACAGAACGGGAAACGCTGGTCTTACGCTACAGGTACAGCCAGTTATGAAGTACCAAACCCGGTGGAGTCCAATTTTTCATTCCGTATTGGAAGTATTTCAAAGACTTTCACAGCGTCCGTTGTATTACAGTTGGCTGACGAGAAAAAATTGAATCTGGATGATTCGGTTGAAAAATGGCTGCCAGGTGTCATAAAAGGTGAAGGGTATGATGGCAACAAAATTACGATCCGTCAGTTATTGAATCATACAAGTGGGCTTGCTAGCTATACAGATTTGGATTTCCGAGATATTACTTTGCCTCAAAATCCATACCGTTACTATTCCGTCGATGAGCTTATCGACCTTGGACTTTCAAAGCCACCTGTATTTGCACCAGGGAAGGGCTGGAATTATTCCAATATGAATACTGTACTAGCCGGTCAAATTATTCAAAAGGTAACAGGAGAAACGTATGCGGAGCAGATCAGGAAACGGTTTATCATACCGCTTGGAATGAAAGGGACATTTGTGATGGGAAATAGTCACGAAATTCCGGGTAAGCATGCCACAGGATATAATATGGATAGATCGGGTCATTTGTATGATTTAACAGAAATGAATCAATCATGGGCAAATGCGGCGGGAGATATAGTCTCAACAGTTAATGATTTGACTACCTTCTTCAGTGCGTTGTTGGGCGGGAAGCTTCTGACTCAAGAGATGATGGACCAGATGCACACAACAGTAGATGGACCTTTTGGTAAAGTCGGACTAGGGATTTATGAATTTAAAACAGCGGACGGGCAATCTTACTGGGGGCATGCCGGAGGTACTTTCGGGTATGAATCGAGAGCCGTCGGATCTCTAGACGGGAAGCATATTCTGGTAACGTGCATCAACTCGGTAGGTCCACAAGTAGCGCCAGCTCACGATAAAATAATCAATAAGGAATTTAGCCATTACGCAAGTCTAAACAGACAGTGAATTATATATGTTTGACCTGCTTGGAAAACGAAAACATACCGATTTATACATGGTTACGAGTGCCGGATTATATCTATCACTCCTCATGGGATTTATACACAAAAGGACCGTCAAGATGTTTTCCTAGCGGTTTTTCTTATGAGATGGATGTATATTGTATTCATAGAAGTTAACATAAAGTCCTATTATGGGTAGAAAGAAAAAGGCGGATCCCTACTCTCACAAGGGAACCTCCTTTTTTTGTTCTACGGATCTATGCATTTTTTTATACATTCCTATCCTGGCGCGGTTTTAGGGTTCTTGTTTGTTACTGGATTAGCCGAAAAACTGTATAAAACCTTGCATGCTCTTAGCATGGTTTTTTTCCGAAATGCTGGCGGTACCCCATCGTCATCAAGCTAAGGTTTTGAAGTACCCCCAAAACCAAAATTCACTTTCTCTACAGGTAGTTACTTTGAGAAGTCAGCTCATTTTTTTCGTTTTGGGGGCGTTTATTTTTCTTAAGTTGATGGGGATGGGTGGAACCCTTTCCTTGTTTAGGCCGGATATCCGCCTGTTGGCGGTGGCCAAGCGCTAAATAATCTGCGAATCAGCACAATTTCTCCTAAATGGTAGGAGTTGTGAGATGCAATATTGCGTAGCACACCGCCCGGGGTTTCACCAGGCCATTCCTCCAATGTTTTGTCCAATTGAACAGTTTGGGCAATCGTGCATGCTTGTTCAATCCCCTAAAGAAAATACTGAATAATCTGTTTCCGTTTGAATAGGTTTTGCTTTTCCATACTAATCACGTCCTTTTTTAGAATACTAGTATCAGTATGTCCAAGTTTCAGAGATTAGTTACATAAGTCATATAGTTTTTGCACCAGAACCATAAAAGTAAGTCTATGACCTATTTTTACACATATCTCGGCTGTTCACTATAAGAGGCCAAGTAAATAGAAGACAAAAAAGCGACCAATTTCAATTAGTTGCTTTTTTGTCTGTATTGTTCCAACCTTCAAACGATAAATACTAGGAGTTACAATCTGTCCAAATATCAAAACCTTTATAATTGTTAACTGAAAAATTTGAATGATATCATTTTTTTATTATTAGCTTAATAGAGATGTGGTGGTATTCCTATTAAATGATTTTAACAGCAGAACTGGATTTGAAATATATTTACCTGAAAAATCAGATAAATAATGATAAATAGAAAGAACATTTAATTATAGATATAGTTTTTCAGTGAGTGAAATATAATTTGTGTTATCAAATATTTACATAGGAGGCAATTATATGAATTAAAATCCCCGCTTAAGTTTTATTAAAAAATAAAATAATAGTTATTATTCTAGTTGTTATAGAAAGGACGAAGAGAATGTCAATAGTTCAGCGTTATACAACGACTACAAATGGTGCGATGACGTTTACAGGTAATACGCTAGGATTTGGTTCGAATAATCCTAGCTATAATGACATTGGAGCATTCATTACGTTGGATCTTACCCAACAAGTCCCAAGTTATCCAATAGGTAGTACATTGAATTGGAAATTGAATGCTTCTCAAGCAGTTCTGAAATTTCCTGTAGCTAGTGAAGTGCTGTATGCAGAGTTGATTTGGGGAGGTACCTCAAAATTTAATGCAGTGGATGTTACAGGAGATATTAACGTTCCCATTTCCTTAACTAACCCACAAGGTTCAATACAAACAATATCTCCTGATGCGACAACGGCCCAAGTAGTAGTGCATGAAAATCACACATTTTATATTCGTACAGCTGATGTTACTAAACTAATAAAGGCGAGTGGGGCAGGTTCTTATACTGTAAGTGGGGTACCAGCCACAATCCAACGGCCAAGTAAAAGTAATGCAGCAGGATGGACACTTGCTGTTATATATAAAAATCCTTCTTTACCTTCACGAAATATGAACTTATATGTTGGTGTGGCATCTGTTGAAAGAGGGAATGTAGTGGATCAAAAAATTAAAGGTTTTGGGACACCTGAATCCAAGCCGTTTCAGGCAAGAGCTTTATTGACTGCTATCGAAGGCGATAGTTTCATTTCTAAGGACCAATTTTTATTTGGTCCATCCCCAGGCCAATTACAAGCCATTTTTGGACCGAATAACTTAGTGGATAACTTTTTCGCTTCACAGATTAATGATGATGGTGGAAATTTAGATACTAGTGGGACAGCGGGAAATAGTAATGTAACCCCAGGGCAAAAACAGTCTACACAGCGCTATGGCTGGGATATTACGAATGTGGATATTTCAAACGCCATGGAAATCTCACAAACTGAAGCGATTGCTCGGTTCAAAACAGATATGGACGGATTCATCCTTTCTGGATTAGGGATTCAAATTGATGTGAATAGTCCGGAGCTCAAGATAGACAAACAAGTGGATAAAGATATAGCAATAGTCGGAGATGAGTTAACTTACACAATTTTAGTAGAAAATAGTGGACTAGTAGAAGCTCAGAATTCCATTTTTAAAGATATTCTTCCAGATGAGTTAGAATTTGTGCAGAACAGCTTAACTATCGATGGGCAAGCCAAACCCGGAGAAAATCCAGCTAAAGGAGTCAATATCGGATTTGTAAGCATAGAAGGGCCAGTCGAGATCATATTTAAAGTGAAAGTGATTGCGGTCCCTACAGATGGAAAGGTGACTAATACGGGTAAGCTGGATTACGAGTTCCAAAGTGCAGCGGGTTTACCTCTCACATCAGGATCTAGTAGCTCAAATGAAGTAAATACTATCATTAAGCATGTACAAGTCGATCTCGTGAAAAGTGAAGATCGTTCGGTTTACGATAAAAAGGGAGATATTATCACCTACACGCTCGATATTACCAATAATGGAGATACTTCAGTAAATGCAATTTCTATTAAAGATGTCATACCTACAGGAACGGTACTCGTTCCAGGGAGTTTAAAAGTAAATGGTGCACCGGTGCTTGATGATTTAACAACAGGAATTCCTCTTGGTACATTAATTCCTGGCCAAACAGCTGTGATTACATTTCAAGTAGCGTTACAGAGTCCGTTGCCAGTGAAAGTAGATAACCAAGCAGAGGCAATTTATCAATTTCAGCTGAAACCAGGTAGCAATGTGCGTGAGGAAATAGTAACAAGTAACCTAATTACGGCGTGGTTGGAGACCGATTGTCAAAAAGCACAAAATCAGATTTTTGAATCAGTAGCACAACAAGAGCTCGGTTTGATGAAAATCCTTCAAGCAGAAAGTGTAAAAGTACAAGAAGCGGTAAAGGCATTTGAAGAAGAACGAATCTCTGCCCAAGAACTTGCTAGGATTAATCAGAGTGTCGAAAAAGTAGTCCAAAAAGCTACACAGTTGGAGAAATTATTAAAAGATAAATTAGAAATTGCTAAGCAGATTTGTTGTTAGTAGATTAATGAGAAAGAAGCACAAGAATTTATAGCTTTATTTAGATTGAAAAGGGGGAAGAATATGCCATTTATTCATCGTTTCACCCAAACAACCAATGGTGCGATTACATTTACAGGAAATACATTAGGTTATGCAGATGGAAGTACAGATATTGGGGCTTTTTTGACAACAGATAGTTCTAAACAAGTGTCAGGCTATCCAGCTGGAAGTACAATGAACTGGCAAGAAAATTCCTCTTTGGCTATGCTGAGAATCCCTGCAGACAGTGAAATATTGTATGCCGAGTTGATCTGGGGTGGATCGACTAAAGATCAATATACTGATGTTCGTTCAGCTATCAATACTTCGATTACTTTTACTACCCCAGCTGCTACTGTATCCATCGCACCAGATGCCTTCACTGCACGAGAAGAGTCCGTCTTTGGCGGTCAAGTTTTCTATGTTCGCTCTGCGAATGTAACTGAATTTGTACAAAAAGGTGGAGCTGGAACTTATATAGTAGGTGGTATTCCCGGAACGGTAAGAGATTGTACTTTTTTTCTAGCTTCTACCAATACAGTGGGATGGACGTTGGCTGTCGCTTATAAACATCCATTACTTAAAATTCGAAATATGAATATTTATGTTGGGTCTCAAGTGATTTCTATGTCTAATCCTCCAGTGGATGAGTTGATTTATAATTTTAAAACCCCAGAAGGTGGGGATATCCAGGGACGTGTCATGCTTACGGCACTGGAAGGAAACTCTAATCTTCCTGGCGATCGCTTTGAATTTGGTCCCAATCGTTCGTCGCTTTCGGTGATATCTGGTCCGAATAATCCTGGAAATAATTTTTTTGCGTCGCAGATTAACGATGATCTAGGAAATTTAGATACTAGTGGAACTGCTGGAACGCTCAATAAGCCTCTTGGATCAGACGGATTTGGCGTACGATCGGGTTGGGATATCACGAATGTAGATATTTCTCACACGTTGCATCATAGTCAAACCGAGGCAATCGCCCGTATTGCGACGGCGCAAGATACCTATTTGGTGAGTGGATATGGAGTACAGATTGACGCCAATAGCCCAATCGTAAAAATGAATAAGTCGGGGGATAAAAAACAAGCTGTAGTAGGTGAAATAGTAACTTACACTTTGGAAGTAAAAAATGATGGCTATGTAGATGCGACTAATGTGATTCTTCAGGACTACTTAGATCCAGAACTTGAATATTTACCAGATAGTTTACGAATCAGAGGTGCGGCATGGCCAGGACAAGATATTGCTAAGGGTGTGAACATTGGTACTTTGGCTGTAGGAGAAACAGTCCTCATCACGTATCAAGCGAAAATCATGAAAGAGCCTGATGATAAAGTGGTGCATAATCAAGCATCGATGATCTTTGATTTTCAGAGTAGACCAGATTTACCTATTTCGACAGCGACGAGTATTAGTAACAAACCTGGGATTGAAGTGATTGAGCCACCTACCTGTGAAGAAGGGAAAAATCAGATTATCCAAACGATTGCTGAGGCGGAACAAAGCATTGCTAGGATTATGCGGGCAGAAGCAGAAAAAATTGAAGTAGCTGCTCGTGCGTTTGGAGATAAGAAAATAGGAGTCCAAGATCTCATCGCTGTCAATGAAAGTGTGGAGGATATGTTAGACAGCCTAATCGTACTAGAATCAGTGCTTAAAGATAAACTCGCTGTTACCCAAGAAATTTGTGATTTTTGCTCATAACATCCATATATAATTTGATTCGATGATGGAAAGGGTGATGAAATATGTCTCAAAGTCGGGGGTATGTAAATATGAAAACTGAGGCGAATAGATTAATGGAGGATAGTCTGAAGATGGAAATAAATAAAAAAGTAAACAAAAATGAGGCAAAAGTAAAAGATATTTTGACTTATACCGTTCTTGTAACAAATATGGATCCGGTTGACGCACAAAACACTATCTTGAAAGATATCCTTCCAAAAGAGTTGAAGTTTGTTCCAGGTAGTGTTTTTGTGGATGGTGTGCCTCAACCTAGTGTGAGTGTAAATAATGGGATTAAGCTAGGAATGGTAGGAACAGGAGAACTGATTGAAGTGACATTTCAAGCGAAAGTAATCAATATTCCTCCAGATGAGCTAGTGAAAAATAAAGCCACCTTAAATTATGAATTTGAAAGTGCTTCTGGAACGCCTATCAAAAAAGGAGAAGCGGCCAGTAATATAACAGAGACAAAAGTGATTGTGCGTCCTCCTACTAACTGTGAGAACAATCAAAGTACCATTGAATTTTCAATTAAACAGGAAGAGAAGGCCATTCAGGAGTTACTGGATGCAGAAGCAGAAAAAATAAAGACGGCAAATCAAGCCTTTAATAGTGGCAGGATTACAAAAAATGAACAGAATTTGATTATTCAGAGTGAAAATAGTGTTTCTCAAACATTATCTACATTGAAACAAGAACTACAGAACAAGAGAAATACGATTCAGGATTTATGTAGTGGTTGTAAGTAGAGAAGAAGAGGATGTCTTACTTTCCCTCAGATGCTTTTGAAAAATAGGGAATCTGATTCATCACTAATAAGGTATGAATTACAGAAAAGAAAGGGAGAGGCACATGTCTAATTTTCCGAAAGTGAGTATAGAAAAGGAAGTAGACAAAATTGATGCGGTGGTAGGAGATATTCTAACATATACGTTTACCATTTCCAATGATAGTCTAATTGATGTTACTAATTGTCATTTTAAGGATTTTCTATCAGAAGAGGTGCAGTTTGTCCCGAATAGTGTGGAAATTGACGGTGAATCAAAACCTGGTGAAGATCCAACGAAAACGATTGTACTTGATAGACTATCCATTGAAGGGCCTATCATCATTACATTTAAAGTTGAAGTGATTAAACCTCATTCTAGTGGAGTGATTAGGAATAAAGCTTACATGGGTTCTCAGTATTCAGGTGGTTATGTAGATGCGGTCAGTAACGAAGTACAAACCAATGTGCCAGCAGGACGAACAACCTGTGAATGGTCACGTGACTTAATCATTCATTCCATCGCACAAGAGGAAAAAGGCCTAGCCACGATTCTTTACATGGAAGGCGAAAAGATTCAAGCAGCAATTAATTCATTTCGAGGTGGCCAGATTAAAGTGACGGATTTGCTAGCAATTAACAAGAGTGCAAAGAAAGCAGTTCAGCAAATTGCTAATCTGGAAAAAGAGTTGAAGAAAAAGTTAGATCAAGTTAAAGACCTATGTTGTGGTTGTAAGTAGGGATAGGAATAGATAAATAGAGAAAGGGTGAGAATCATGGCGTTTATTCAGCGATATTCAACCACGACTAACGGAGCGGTTACTTTTACTGGCAACACACTGGGTCTAAGTAATACCAATATCAGTTATACAGATATTGGTGCATTTATCACATTAGATTTGTCTAAGCAGGTACCAGGATATCCTGCAGGTACCACACTGGATTGGAAAGAAAATGCTTCTGCTGCACAGCTTCGCTTACCAACGGGAAGCATAGTATTATATGCAGAGTTAATTTGGGGTGGATCAACAAAAACGAGTACCGAGGATGTGACGAGTGAAATAGATCGGGCCATAACGTTAATCTCGCCAAAAGGGAGTACCCTCATTACGCCAGATCCGACTACGAGTCAGCAAGTAGCTCAGGCGAACCAAATATTTTATGTTCGCTCTGCCAATGTTACTAGTTTTATAGATGCAGGTGGGGCTGGTAATTATACTGTCAGTGGTGTACCAGCGACAGTACAAAGATATAAAGGGAACAACGTGGGGGGATGGACTTTATCTGTGGTTTATAAAGATCCTACACTGCCTCTTCGAAATATGAACATTCATGTCGGAACAGCATCGATTGAGAAAACGGGATCAGTAAGCCAGAAAATTTCTGGCTTCTCTACGCCTGAACTTGGTGATGTCAAAGCAAGATTGTTGCTAACCGCAATGGAAGGAGATTCAAAGATTCCAGGAGATCAGTTACTTTTTGGAAAAGATGCTTCTTCTTTAAAGCCCATCTCAGGTCCCAATAATCCGATTGACAACTTCTTTGCTTCACAAATTAATGATGATGCAGGGAATCTAGATACGAGTGGTACCTATGGGAATGTAAATGTCACACCAGGAAGTGCCGGACCAGCAGTTCGTTATAATTGGGATATTACCAATGTGGACGCTTCTACAGCTATGGAGAACTCACAAACGGAGGCATTAGTTCAACTGACTTCGAAATCAGATGGTTATATCGTGACAGGTCTGGGTGTTCAAATTGATGTGAATAGTCCAGAAATTAAAATTAATAAAGAAGTAGATAAAGAAGCAGCTATCGTGGGTGAAATCCTTACTTACACTCTATTAATTGAAAACAGTGGAATGACCGAAGCACAAAAAACTATTTTAAAAGATACTCTTCCACCAGAATTAAAGTTTGTTGAAGGCAGCTTACAAGTCGATGGCGTTCCTATACCTGGTGGAGATCCGACAAAAGGAGTAGACATTGGTTCCATATCTATCGAAGGACCGACGGAAGTTACCTTTCAAGCCTTAGTATTAAAAGTGCCACCAGACAATAGAGCGGTGAATAAAGCTACTGTCGTGTATGATTTCCAAAGTGCCCCAGGCTTACCGGTCTCTTCAGGTACAGCAGATAGTAATGAAGCCATTACGGTCATTCGAAAAGTAGAGGTAGAGGTAGTGAAACGGCAAGACATGTCAGTTTATGTCAAGGCAGGTAACATTATAACCTATACCATTGAAGTTGCTAATACAGGTGATACACAACTGACCGATGTCGTAATTGAGGATCAAATTCCAAATGGAACGAAGTTGGTTCCAGGCAGTTTACAGATAGATGGGCGCCCTCTCTCAGGCAATATAGAAAGTGGCGTGAATATTGGTACGGTAGAGCCCGGGACGACGACAAGAGTCACCTTCCAAGTGTTGATTGATAACCCAGTGCCTAAGAAAGTGACAAACAAAGCAAAAGTTGATTATAAATATAAGCTTATTCCTGATGGACAAATTTATCGTAAAGTAGAAATGACGAATGAAGTGACAGCTATTCACGAAAGCAATTGTAAAGAAGCACAGAAGAAAATCGTGACAGGTATTGGAGAAGCTGAGTTAGCGGCTGCAGGAGTAATCGTAGCAGAAAAATTAAAAATACAAGATGCAATTCGGGCCTTCAACGAAGGGAAGCAGAGTGCAGAAGAATTACTCAATGAGAATGAACAGTTGACCCACAAACTAACAAAAATAATTTTAGACGAAAAATTGCAACAAGATACATTGCAAAAAGCAAAAATACTTTGTTGCGATGGTATTGAAGGGATTGACTACAGTGGTGTCTATATCATCAAAAATAAAGGAAGTCAAAAAGTATTAGATATATCTAGCGCCTCAATGGATAATGGTGTAAACGTCCAACAATGGGATTATAACGGCGGAGATCATCAAAAATGGGAACTAGAGAAGATGGCAGATGGGTATTATAAAATCAAAGCAGTTCATAGTGGGAAATTGCTTACTGTGTCCGGAGCTTCAAACAGTGATGGTGCGAATGTAGAACAATGGGAAGACATTGGTGGAGATAATCAAAAATGGAAAATCGAAAAAAATTCGGATGGAACGCTTAAATTGATAGCTAAGCATAGCGGCCAATTACTTGATCTGAAGAGTAGTATACAAAACAATGGTGCTAATATTCAACAATGGCCAGACAATGGTACAGATGCTCAATGTTGGGAATTGACAAAATTAAAATAATACTTTTTATAAAATAAAGTATGTGTTTCGATATAGTAGCACAAAGTAGAAGTATTTGCTTTTAATAAAAACGGTAGAATAAACTTTAAAAAGAAAAGACATGAGTCATTGAGAAGTATAGACTCATGTCTTTTTTGTGTTATGGTGTAAAAAATTATTTAATAGAAGAAATCGAAAATACATTTGATGAGGTAATCTTTTTAACGAATTCCCCGAAATAATTCTCCTTCCTCAAGCGTGTGAAGAGCGTAGCACAACGGTAGGTGGGAGATGAATTTCGGTTTGGCATAGCTAAAAGCTTTTGATAAACTAGCTATATGAAGTTCTTTGATAACTTGATATATGAGGTTGCAGGAAGAAAATTGAGTGCGAAAACCAAGCCATTCGGTTCCTGCGTAAAATATCAACCGTACCAAAAGAGCGTCCAAGCGTTGGACATCTAGGGATGGAACACCCCGAAGTAACGCTCAGGGAGACGAAAGGTTGCTTTCATCGTGGAACTGAGAAGCTCCCACTTCAAGCTTTGCTAAGTGGCGAGTAGTTCACGATACTCACCTTGTAAACCCTCTCATCTTTTATCTGTTAAGAAAGTTTGTAACAGAACCTAAAAATAAATATGAAAATTTGTGTTAATTTATTAACTTTAATATGATTTTTCGCTTCAATTATAGTATTAGCAATATGATTTTACTATGTTTATAGAGTATATATAAAAATTTAAGATGATAAACTATCTTATAAAAGGCTATTACCTAATCATTTATCTGAAAATTGCGAAAAGGTGTGTAGATAGATATTATTGTAAATACATATATAATTCATTTTAATTTTCTGACATTAATTATCGGTATTCTTATAATAATCTTTGGCGTATATTGTGATAAATACAATGTACGGTGTCAGTATTTAAAAGGTTATATATCATAACTTAAAGGGGGAAGAAAACTATGAAAATGAAGAGTAAGATGATCATGACAACAGCGCTTGCAGCTACTTTAGCTACAGGTGCATTACCTACTACATCGGTATTTGCTGCAGAAAAAGAAGCACCTATTCAACAAAAAGAGTCACAAATTAGTATTCAACCGTTTGCACAGAATAATTTGGAAACAGCTGTTAATGCTGCTTTACATGGTCCCGAAGTCAAAAAAATCAAAGTATTCGAGCACGAATTTAATGTAAAACCAATTGAAGTTGTAAATTTAGCTGGCGGTAAAAAATATGTTAAGGGACAAATTTCTCATCATTTAAGTTTTCGTCCAGATGATCAATTTTATTATGAGTTTACAGTACAAGATGGAAAGGTGATAGATAAGCCTGTATTTAATATTGATAGGGGTGGTTTTACACCATTTGTGGCTCCGCTTTTATCAATTCTTGCTGCGTATAATGGAATCCCAGTTAATCCAAACGATTTAAACTCACTTGGTCAACAGATGGGAAAAGTTATAGATGGAAGCTGGGAACAAGCAGCACAATCTATTGCCACTGTAGTTAGTTTAACTTTTAATGAGTAGAAATTGAAGGGGAAATAAGTTTTTGTTTAGTTTTGCAGAAGCCCATTTTTCGTAAGTATACTTGTTATAAAAAGCTTTTAAATAAATATAAAACATGTATTAACACACCTGTTATATTTTCTTAATTTGTTAACCATCTTGTCTATCATTATATGTCACAAAATAGGAGTCTTGTTTAAGACTTCTGTTTTGTTTGTATAAAAAATGAGTGGCTTCGATTCTTTTTAAGATCCGTGAAGTATGATGAAGAATGGTGTCTTTACATGTCTATGGTTCGGCTCTATGAAATTTGTATATGCATGAATCTGATGGTTGTTGGATGAACCGCTATGGCCCTTCAAAATTTCAAGTAACAGACCGCTATCAAAAAATATTTTTAAGCAGAAAATCTCATTATTCTGGGAAAAGAAGCAATGTATATTGTAAAAAAACGTACCTTATTTTATGAGACGAATCTATTAAAAATTAGGAGAGATATAATGAAGAAAATAAAAATGAAAAACATCTTAAAAAGTGGAATCCTTACTTGTTTTACACTTGCAAGTTTATGTACGACTTCTACAGTATTTGCTGATAGTCATCCAGGTTATTCCTATGAATCCAATATAGGCTATCAAAATCCAACATGGATGTCAAAACTAGAAGATACAAAAAGAATAAGCGAAGTATCTATCCCGGGGACTCATGGTTCAATGGCTTTACATGGGGCAAGTTTTATTGATGAAAATTTGACAAGAAATCAAACAATGACCCTATCTCAACAATTCAATGCAGGAATTCGTTATGTAGACATGCGTGTTAAACGTGTAAAAGATTCTTTTGCGATGCACCATGGAATTGTAAATCAAAAAGCAATGTTTGAAGATGTATTAAAAGAGACAATTCAATTTCTAAGAGATAATCCTAAAGAAACTATTTTAATGCGTTTAAAGGAAGATACTGATCCTGAAAGTGGCTCGCTATCATTCGAGGAAATATTTAAAAATTATAAAGACCGTAATGCTTCCTATTTTTGGGATCCGAATTCTGTACCATCCTCAGAAAAAAATAATCCTAAGTTAGGAGATGTTCGAGGGAAAATTGTAATATTACAAAATTTCTCGTCATCTCAAGAATATGGTATTAATTATGAATCTTTGAATACCCAAGATAAGTTTGAAGTTGGCACTGGACCAGACGGAATGTATGAAAAATGGAATGCGGTGAAAACCCATCTTCTAAATGCAAATAATAACTTTAACAATGGTAAGATCTATCTCAACCATTTTAGTGGCACGGGTGGTGCAGCAGCATTATTGAATAATTGTTACCCTTGGTTTGTCGCAAGCGGAAAAGAGAGCAGAAATACTAATAGTAATCCAAAACTGATTCAAAAAAATGTAACAAATGAATGGAGAGATTTCCCTCGAGACATAAATGGACAAGTATTTTATGGGGGAATGAATACACTTGGAACTGATTTCATACAACAAGGTGGTATTAAGCATTCTGGTATTATTGCTGTTGATTTTCCTGGACCAGGTTTAATAGATAGTATTATCAGATTAAATGGGATAGACTCAAGTGAAAAAGAAATATTAATTTCCCAAATTTCTTCTGAATCGAAGCCATTATCTGGACAAAAAAATCGATCAAGTCAAAACTTTAGCATTAATAATTTACCTACAGGAACAAAGGGGTTAAAATGGGTTATCGAGCCTACAGAAAAAGATAATGCATCTACTATTTCCTTCAATGTTATGATCGATGTTTCTCTGGGGACGGATTCTGTTCGTTGGGGAAACATTTCGAATGGATCTAAGACTGAAGCATATACAAATTCTAAATACTATATTGCAAACCCAAGTGGCGCAACTAGCAAATTTACAGTGAAAATATACGCTATTACAAATTAAGGTTTTATTGTAAAGTTTTTTAATAAGGGTAAGGTTCTTTGAACTACTCACCACTTAACATCCTCGCGGACTGTTTGAAGCGGTGAGTAGTTCAAATCAAAGCATAGTGAAGTATTGCTAGCTATGATTCGTATTCAATTTATGCTACGAACCTTATGGTCAACATGTACTGTCAAACTAGTTAAAAAAACAGGAAATAATATGTAATTATAAAAACTTATTGAAAACGCTAACATAGTTGGCTATAATCAGGGTATAAAACTTCAAATGGATTGTGACTGTTCGGCAGGCAAAACCTAAATTATGGTGAAACCAGATTTTGAAATACTGGATTCTAATTAATTTAGGTTTTTTTATACTCTAAAGTATGTAGCTGCTGCTGAGCAATCAATATCTAAAAACCTAATAAGGTGATGATATATGCTCATAAAAAAAGTTTTTAATAATAATGTTGCTTTGGTAAACCGAACTGGAACAGAAATGATTGTCATGGGTAAAGGAATTGCTTTTCAAAAAAAAGTAGGTGAATATATTGATGAATCCATAGTGGATAAAGTATTTGTGCTAGAGAAGGAAAGTCAAGTATCGAATAAATTATTACAATTAATTAATGAGATTCCTACGGAACACTTCGAGCTTACTACCCAAATTGTGGAATATATAAAGAAACAAATTTCTAACTCAATTAGTGATAATATTTATCTTACCTTAACTGATCATATTAACTTCGCAATTAATCGATTTCAACAAGGTCAAATTATTAGGAATCCTTTATTTTGGGAAATAAAAAAGTTTTATCCAGAAGAGTATAATGTTAGTTTAACAGCTCTTACAATAATTAAAGAACATACTGGATTTGAACTACCAGAAGAAGAAGCTGGTTCCATTGCCTTGCATGTAATTAATGCACAACAAGATAATATAGTAATGGAAGAAACCATTATGGTAACAAAAATAGTAGGAGAAATTTTAAAAATTGTAAACTACTATTTTGGAATCAAATTAGATGAAAAATCTCTGAACTATAATCGTTTTGTTACACATTTAAGGTATTTTGCTTATCGTCTCTCTCGTAATGAACAAATAGTAGAAGAAGATAGCTTATTATTTCAACAAGTTAAGGAAAGTTATCCGGAAGCTTACGGTTGTGCAAAGAAGATAATGGCACTTTTAAAATCTAACTACAATCAAAAACTTACAAAAAATGAGATTACTTATTTTGTTATTCATATAAACCGTGTTACTCAAAGAAAATAAAATTAAAATGATTAATTTACAGGATTGTGACTGTTTGGCAGGCAAAACCTGAGTTGAAGCTTATGTATATACATAATTTCAACTCAGGTTTTTTATATTTCTGATGCTACATTTTATAGCATTGATCCTTATCTAATCAAAAACCAAGAAATTCTCTTAGAAGAAACCTTTTGTTTCTCCAATTTCCTCTTTTTGTGTCCAAGGGGTTAAGCTTTTGAGTACAAATCTCTAAGGAAATTCAGGCTATCTTGATATATATAATAATTTTTAATAATAAAGGAGTGTGTAGAATGAAATATGAAAAATTATCAAAAAAGATTATACAAGGAATCGGAGGAAAGGAGAATGTCAAAAGCGTTGTCCATTGCGCTACGCGTCTTCGCTTCCAACTAAATAATAAAACGCTTTTAGACAAAGAAAAGTTAGAACATTTAGAAGGGGTACTTAGTGTTGTTGAGAGTACAGGACAAATTCAAATTGTAATTGGTTCAAATGTTGCAGATGTGTACAATGATTTAGTTCAAGTAGGAAACTTTAATAGTGGATCTGTTCAATCAAATAATCAACCAAAAGAAAAGGTAAAGCTCACAGCAATGATTTTCGAATTAATCTCTGGTACGTTTACACCGCTCTTAGCACCACTTGCTGGAGCTGGGATGTTAAAGGCGATATTAGCAGTATTAGTTATGTTTGGTGTTCTTTCTGAAAAAAGTGGTACGTATGGAATCCTAGCAGCAGCAGGAAATGCTATTTTATACTTTTTACCTGTTATGATTGGTATTACTCTTGCTATTAAACTTGGTGCTAATGGATATATGGGTGGAATTATTGGAGCTTCATTATTAGAACCGAATTTTACTAGTCTAATGAGCAATGGAGATACAACTTCATTCTTGGGAATTCCTGTCCTATTAATGGATTATTCTTCAAGTATCGTTCCATCCTTTATTGCTGTACTTATTTATGCACAATTGGAGAAGTTCCTAAAAAAAGTTATCCATAAAGATTTACAATTATTTCTTTCTCCAATGATTTCATTGATTATTATAGTTCCATTAACAGTACTAGCGTTTGGGCCATTCGGAATTTATGTAGGAAAAATGATTACCTCTAGTATTAACTTTTTAAGCGAACACAGTGGATTACTGACTGGTGCTGTGATTGGAGGTACAATGATTATTTTAGTTGTCTTTGGACTTCATTGGGCACTCATTCCAATGAGTATCGAAAACTTAACGAATGGTGGAGATCCAATAGATCCAATGTGGGCAGCAAGTACATTTGCACAAATGGGAATCGCTTTAGGGATTTTCCTGAAAACGAAAGACAAAAAACTAAAATCTCTAGCAGGATCTACTACAATTACTGGTTTACTTTCAGGTGTAACAGAACCAATTATTTATGGCTTAATTTTAACTCATAAACGTACCCTAGCTTACGTCATTATTGTTGGTGCTATCGGAGGCGCATTTATTGGGTCATTTAAAGCCGAAGCGAAAGCGTTTATGCTGCATAGTATTTTTACACTAGGTGGTTCTACCACTCCATGGTTACCTTATTTTTTAATGATCTTACTTACAGTTGGTGGAGCTACACTGCTTACTTATTTCTTTGGATATGAAGATAAACCTTCAAAACAGAAGGGAAAGATGGAAGGGGAACCTAAGCAGCTGAGTAATCCTAATAACACGAAAAAAGTATTAAACAAACAAATAATTAACAGTCCATTATCTGGACAAGTCATCCCATTATCACAAGTAAACGATCAAGTATTTTCATCCGAAGCAATGGGTAAAGGTATAGCCATTGATCCTAATAAGGGTGAGGTGATTTCCCCAGTAAACGGGACTGTGACTACTATGTTTCCAACTGGACATGCAGTGGGAATTACCTCAGATGATGGAATCGAGATTTTAATTCATGTAGGAATTGATACAGTTCAATTAGATGGAAAGTATTACACTAAGCTTGTAGAAACAGGAGATTCAGTGTCGATGGGGCAATCTTTAATTCAATTTGAAATCGATAAAATTAAAGAAGCTGGATATGAAACAACGACACCTATTATTGTGACAAATAGCAATCAATTTCTAGATATTATTCAAACGACGAATCAATCCGTCTCAACTAATGCTAATTTATTAACAATAGTTAAATAGGGGGTATTAAATATGAAACCATTCACTAAACCGTTTCCTGAAAATTTTTTATGGGGTGGAGCAACAGCAGCGAATCAAATTGAAGGGGCTTATAAAGAAGGTGGAAAGGGTCTTTCTACAGCAGATGTACTACCAAATGGTGTCTTTAGCCCACCAAATTTCTTACTAAATGGAGATTGCCCTTATCATACTGCAATTGACTATTATCATAACTATAAACAAGATATTGCTCTCTTTGCAGAAATGGGATTTAAATGCTTCCGTATGAGTATAGCATGGACTCGAATTTTTCCAAATGGTGATGAGTCTCAACCAAGTATAGAAGGATTAGCTTTCTATGATCAAGTATTTGCCGAATTGAAAAAATACCACATTGAGCCTATCGTAACAATATCTCATTATGAAATGCCTCTCAATTTAGTGAGAAAATATGGAGGATGGCGAAATCGTAAACTTATTGATTTTTATTTAAATTTTGCCACTACTTTATTTGAACGCTATAAACACGTGAAATATTGGTTGACGTTTAATGAAATTAATTTTGTAATTCATGCTCCTTTTACTGGTGGGGGACTCGAGTTTAAAGAAGGGGATCATAAGCAAAATATACAGTATCAATCGGCTCATCATCAATTTATCGCAAGCGCTTTAGCTGTAAAAGCAGGTCATGAAACGATAAAGAATAGTAAGATAGGTTGCATGCTTGCCTATGCGCCAACTTATCCGCATACTTGTAATCCTGAAGATGTATGGAAAGCCATGATGTTAGATCGTGAAACAGTATTCTTTACTGATGTTCAAGTTCGAGGGTATTATCCGTCATATACTGAAAAATATTTCGCTGAAAATCAAATACAAATCACAATGGAACCTGGTGATGAGGAAATTCTCTCATCCCATAAAGTAGATTACCTAGGTTTTAGCTACTATAATAGCGGTACGGCATCTGCTTCTCCTGATAAACATGAAACTTCTGCCGGTAACTTACAGGTTGGCGGTGTTAAAAACCCATACCTAAAGGTCTCAGATTGGGGATGGGAAATTGATCCAAAAGGTTTACGCATAGCCTTGAATTTGTTATATGATCGATACCAAATACCTCTATTCATTGTTGAAAATGGTTTTGGAGCAATAGATGTACTAAATACAGAAGGTACAGTACATGATGATTATCGAATTAATTATTTGAAATCTCATATTATAGAAATGAAAGAGGCCATCGCTGATGGAGTCGATTTATTAGGTTATACTACATGGGGACCAATTGATTTAGTAAGTGCATCAACAGCAGAAATGAAAAAGCGTTATGGATTCATCTATGTAGATAAGGATAATGATGGAAATGGAACCCTAAAACGTTATAGAAAAAAAAGTTTTGCATGGTATAAAAATGTTATTGCCTCTAATGGTGATAATTTGGATTCATTTTGAAATTAAATTTTAACACATTATCCGAAAAAATTCTCTTTCCTCAAGCGTGTACAGGGGGATAGCCCAACGATAGGTGGGAGAAATCTTTCGGTTTGGTGCAGCCAAAAGATTTCTGATAAACTAGAAACGGTTCTGTTGTAAAGTTTCTTAACACATAAAACGGTGAGGAAATTACAATTGAATTTTATGAAGCCGGTATTAATTTTGTAATACGTTACACGACGAAAAGACGAGGTCTGATTGAAGACTTCGTCTTTGTTTATTTCGTTGGAATCTATAATTAAAGAGTATAAAGAGAAGAAATAAAGTAAAGTATGAACCACCTAACTAACACATATTACTTCATAATGCACTTAGTAATTATATAATTTTTATATAGATATATGGTTTATTATTTTGCAGTAGGGGGGATTTTGAAAAAGAAAGAAGAAGCATATTATCTGCATGTGTGCTAAAGGACAAAATTACGAAATTCATTAAAATAGAACCATGGCGTTCATTGAAAGAAGAAATGAATGTTTTAGGTTTCACGGACAGTGATATTTTTTAAGTTCAAATGGTATTATATGATCCGAATAAAGGCAATAAGCAAAAATAAAAGCAAGATAATAGGGATCACGCCACATTGCTATTAAGCTAAGCGTATATAAGTTTAAGCTCTTTTCAGCACCTTTTACATCTAATTTGATTCATAACAGATGGGTGTCATAGACCACCAAATAAAAACACAGGGTTTTATCTCTCTGTTTCTTCAAATTTTCGTTCTTGAATATATGCTTTAGCATGAATAATGTCTTCCTGAAGTTCTTTTAATTCTTTCATAGATTCTGATTCAATAGTCATGTAAGCAGTAACTAACCTAATCATCATATCCATGTTCTCTACTATATTTTGAATGACCTGTTCAGCTTGCTCTTTTTTAGGGTGTTGTATTGCTTTTAACGAATTCCCCAAAAGAATTCTCCTTCCTCAAGCGTGCGAAGGGCGTAGCCCAACGGTAGGTGGGAGATGAATTTCGGTTTGGCATAGCCAAAGACTTTTGATAAACTAGCTATATGAAGTTCTTTGATAACTTGATATATGAGGTTGCAGGAAGAAAATAGAGTGCGAAAACCAAGCCATTCGGTTCCTGCGTAAAATATCAACCGTACCAAAAGAGCGTCCAAGCGTTGGACATCTAGGGGTGGAACACCCCGAAGTTACGCTCAGGGAGACGAAAGGGTACTTTCGTCGTGGAACTGAGAAGCTCCCACTTCAAGCTTTGCTAAGTGGCGAGTAGTTCACTATATCTTCCATATAATTGTTCTTTCTTTGCTTGATATCATAAATAAACTGTTTTGTGTTTGAGTTCAGTTGTTTTTCCTCCGTTTTAGATTTCTTTCTATTCTATCATATTTGAATAGAAAATATTGGATTCCCCTACATTTACACCTGTCTTATACATCTCCTCAATTATACAAACTAATTCTTTAACGTACAGGGAACTAATCGAAACGTGTTAATTTTGTGTATAAACGTACAATTTTCTTTTTTGGATATGGTGAGGCCATGCCCATCAACTTAAGAAAAATAAACGCCCCAAAAACGAAAAAAATGAACTGACTTCTCAAAGTAGCTACCTGTAGAGAAGGAAAATTTTCGTTTAGGGGGTACTTCAAAACCTTAGCTTGCTAGCGATGTGTTCCATTCTCCAAAATACATATTGGTTCCTGCGGTTATATATTCTAATGCTAGTATTTTTCTATATAGATGGTAGCAAATTAAAATTCATACTAAATAATTTGTAATATATGAAGATGCGTATAATTAAAAATTTATATATTTTTTGATTTTAATATTTAAAACTTATGTATACATGTTACAATATAGTTCTCCAATTTATTGTATTCTTCTATTTAGAATTTATGGTTCAGTAATCCAATAAAAAAGTGGCTGTAGTAACTAGATTTATTAATGAAGTGAAGAATGTAGAGTAGTTTAAAAAGCCATTAAGTAGAATTATCCAGGGGATATATTCACTTAGTTAAGTTTTAGAGAATTTCTTATGGTAAGGATTTCATACAATTTAATTAGGCCTAAATTAAACCTTTTATCCAATCAAAACTAAAAACTATTTTAATAGAGTGAAGTATATATTTAATACGGTTTATTTGGAATAATTCTTATTTTTATATTTGCTTAAAATAGAAAAATAACATACTTGAAAGGGGGATAAATAAAACTCCGCTTGTGAAAGCTAAATTGCTATCTCTGAAGATGCATGTAAAAGGATATAGTAGTAAGTTCATTTCAAATGATACCATAAATAATTGTAGAAAAAGATAAAGGAGTAAACATTTAAATAAATAATATGAGTTGTAAGAATGAAAAGGAGAAGAAAATCGTGTTTAATATAAAAAAAAGATTGGAACAAATAAAGCTAAAAACGAAGTTGTCTATGGCATTTATTGCAATATTAATTATACCTAGTCTTATTGTAGGAATAACATCTTATGATGAGGCGAAAACAGATCTTAATGAAACAATTCTACAAACAGCAAAAGATAATGTAAGTATTTTAGATAAGATTGTTGATGATGAATTAGAAAACAAATATATAGATGTAACTTATTTTGCAAAATTACTCACACAAGGCAATTATAATCCTGATCAATTACAAAATGTGCAGAGTAAATTTGAACAATATATACAGTTACATCCAGAGATAGAAACAATTTATTCCGCATCCAGTAACAATCAATTTATTCATGCGCCTGTTGGAGAAATACCAGAAGGATTTAGTCCGTTAGAAAGTAGTTGGTATAAGGATGCTGTAAAAGCAAATGGTGAAATTATTGTTTCATCTCCGTATAAATCAAAGGCTACTGGAAATATGGTAATAGCAGTTGCTAAACAAAATGAAGATAAAAGTGGTGTCATTGGTATGGACTTGAATATTGATGATATCGTAAAAACATCTAAAATGATAAAAATAGGAAAGCAAGGTTTTGTAGCTATAGTGGGGCAAGATAAAACTATAGTCGTTCATCCAACATTAAAACCTGGTGAAAAATTAGAGAAATCTTTAGCAGATGAACTTTATAAGAAAGAAGATGGAGAGATTACGTATAGCCTCAATGGTGAGGATCGAAGCATAAGCTTTAAGACAAATAAAAAAACAGGTTGGAAAATAGCTGGTGTAATGCCTACGAAAGAAATTGAAGAAGCTACCAATCCTATTTTTTATAAAACATTTGCTATAATAGGAGCTTCTTTATTATTAGGTGGAATTATAATTTTCTTCATTCTTAGATCTATTATTAATCCACTAAGACAATTAGTTATTTCAGCTCAAAGAATTAGTCGAGGAGATTTAACGGAGAAAATTGATATTCGTTCAAAGGATGAACTTGGTCAATTGGGTGATAGTTTCAATGCAATGGCAGAGTCTTTACGCAATATTATTTCACAAATTAACACATCTGCAGGACATGTAGCAGCTTCTTCTGAGGAACTAACTGCTAGTGTAGAGCAAGCAAGTGTTGCAACAGAACAAATTACAAAAGAAATGGAAGAAATTTCACATAGTGCAGAAGTTCAAAATAATGAAGTTGAGTCCGGAGCTAAATTAATAGGTGATGTAACACGAGATATTCAATGTGTAGCTGATAATGCTTCTGAAGTATCGACCTCATCTTTATACACAAAACAAAAAGCATATGAGGGGGAACAATTAGTAGAACAAACTGTAACACAAATGCAGTCTATACATAATTCTGTTTCCCAATCCGATAATGTAATTAAATTATTAGATAAGAAATCGCAGCAAATAGGCACTATATTAGAAGCGATTCAAAATATTGCTGAACAAACAAATCTATTAGCACTAAATGCGGCGATTGAGGCGGCTAGGGCAGGAGAACAGGGACGTGGATTTGCAATTGTTGCGGATGAAGTTGGGAAATTAGCGGAACAATCAGGACAATCTTCAATGGAAATTGGAAAATTAATTAAAGAAATACAATTAGATGTACATGAGACTGTAAAAGCTATGAATGAAGTAGGAATAGAAGTACAGTCGGGAATTAAGGTAGCGAATGATACAAAACAAAGTTTTTATGAGATTTCAAATTCAGCGAATGATATCGTTTCCAAAGTACATGGTATGGTGGACCTATCAAATAAGATGACATTTGATGCAATGCAAGTCGATAAATCTATTAATCAAATAGCAGTAGCTGTAAAAGAGAACACCACAAGTATGCAAACTATAGCTGGTTCATCCGAAGAACAACATGCTTCCATGGAAGAGATAAATTCTTCAGCAATTCAATTAGCACAAATGGCCGAAGAATTACAGGAGTTAATAGGTGGATTTAAAATGTAAAATTTTGGTATACCCTTAAATTATTGAAATTATTAAAACACATAAGGTTTTATAAGAGTGTATGTTGAATTATTTTGCAATATACGCTCTTATTTTTTGTTTTTTTACAAAAAAACCTAAAATTAGAACGGATAATTACATTCATAAGTGAAGGAATTATAGCAGAAGAATACAAAACAATACCGAGGAATATTAGAAAGGAATTTCATGTAGAATGTAACTGCTCGATAATGAAATGTTTTGATAGACGTTATTTTGAGTAATAGTTGTAGAACAATTTTCGAGCAAAAAGAGGCGAATTCAATGGATTGGTTAGTTGGCTGTAATTTCGCTTTCTTTAAGTGATTAAGTAAAAATGACATAATAAATTGGGATGGAAAATTGATATTATTTATATATTTATTTGTAAGCCCAGTTGAACGGAAAAATACTGTGTAAGTATTTTTGTGAACATTTGGTGAGCAGTATCATCAATGTGATAAATCACATATTAAGAATATAATAATGTTAAAAGCAAGTGATCGTTATCACCACTTGCTTATGAGGTCTCTAAATAATGAAAATCAAAAAACATACTAAATAGAGTGAACAGGCACCTCATAGATAATATGTACTTCAATTATTAATTCTAAACATTGAGCAATTCTCACACGTATTGAGTAAAAAATGTGGTTATGATATTTTTGAATAATTTTACATATTGTTTTGAATAAGTTAATTTTATTTTGAATATATAATTACTATAAATAAATATTAGAATTCGAATAACGGACATAATTTCCCCATATTCACTGCATAAAATTTTGTTAAACTCTGAAATTCAAGAGGTAAATTATTCTTTATCATTGTAGTTCTTTTTTTATACGCTACTCTAAAATGCGTGTAATTATTAGAAATATGAATATGGGAAGAGGAGGGAGAACTTTTATTTCATTTTGATAGATTCAATTTTTTTCATGAAGATTCACCCTTTCTTTTTGTACTATATTCACATTTAAAAGGCCTTTACTCATATGAGTAAAGGCCTTTTTCAAGACAAAGAAACCTTGTTAGGAAAAAGCTAAACAAGTCGTTTTATCATAAAGGTCCCCCTCATTGAGTTTTAGCACTGTACAGCATAGGTTTAAAACCAGCTACCTTAAGAAGGGCCTTAATTCGACCGTTCCTGTTGACCCATTGGCGTCTCTCGACATTTTTGGGTAGCAGCGTTTCTCTATACAGGAGCCTCACCTAACAGAGACATATTTTATTTGCACTAATAAGCAAATTAAATGTTGTGTGTTTATCTAATGTGAAAATAATAAGTTTAAAATTCATCCCTTTTCAAGATACAGATTATATCGAAAGTGAGAGGAAATCAAGTTGAAATTTTTGTTATCTATCGGACGTTTTTGTTTTAAATATTTTATTTTTACACCAATATTCAATTATAAAGCGTCAGGACACGTGTAATAATAAAAAAATTAATTTAATAGTTTATAGTTTAGAAAATTTAGCGCATGAATTGTAAAGTTCGTTGTATAAATATAAATTAGTATACAGTTGTTTATATCTATGATTTGGGAATGGTATGATATCAAAAAATGAAGAAATAAGTTTTATTATTACTTGACAAGCTCAAAAATAGTGGATATGCTTTAACACGAAACGAACAAAAATTTAAAATATTTATAACCTGTTAGGTGAGGCTCCTATACAAACACAGGCTATTGCCCAAAAATATCGAAAGATGCCAATGGGTAGAACAGGAATTGTCGGATTAAGGCTCTTCTTAAGATAGCTAAGTGATGAATGATTCATCCTTTACGTTGTATAGTGCCAAAACTCAACTAGGGGGAATGAGCTTTATTTAGCTATGTCTTTTTTAAATCAACCTCCTTTAGTTGAATCACTAGGGGAGGTTTTTTATATGCAAAATTTTATTTGTAATAAATCTCTTAAAAAAGGGGGGAAAACTAATGATTGATGATATTGATCCCATATTTATTAAGAAATTTGTTTTCCCAGAAGTGGGAAAATGAATAAATAGTACTACTGTCCTTAAGGAGGAATTACGATGAAAAAATGTTTACAACAATTATTAGCAACAAAAGATATACATTTAGTGCGAGAGCTAATAAAAATTCAATCCTATGATATTGCGATGGAAATGAAAGATCTTCACCATAAAGATCAGATATCTTTAATGAAATATTTTCCTGCTGAAAAAGGTGCGAAAATTCTTAGTTACCTTACTCCAGAGGAGCAATATAATATTTGCACCAACGTGCCTGTGGATAAAGGGGAAGAGCTATTAGCTAGGCAATCTATTGATGACCTTGTTGATGTAATTCTTTCAATTCATCCACTACAGGCTGAGAAACTGATACAACTTTTGTCTAAAGAATCTCAACAAAGAATTAGAAGTCTGTTGGTTTTTCAATCTGGAACAGCGGGTAGTTTGATGACAATTGACTATATTGCTGCCAGGGAAAATTGGAAAGTGAAAGATACGCTGTCGCATATTAGAAAAATTGGGGCAGGGGTAGAATCAATTTCGTATATTTATGTTCTTGATACGCGTGGTCAGCTTAATGGAATTGTTTCTATTCGTGAATTATTGCTAGCTTCAGATGATAAAACTTTATCATCAATAATGGCATCGGATGTTATTTCAGTTTCAGTGGACCTAGACCAACAGGAAGCTGTACAAAAGCTAATGGATTATGATTTATCCGCTATACCTGTAACAACGATGGATAATCGGATGATAGGTATCATAACCTTCGATGATGCAATGGATGTTTTCGAAGAAGAAGCAACTGAAGATATTCAAAAATTAGGAGGGAGCACCCCATTAGATAAGCCGTATTTCGAAACCTCTATTTGGCAAATATACCGTAAACGTATAGGTTGGTTATTACTTCTGTTTGTAGCAGAAGCATATACTGGTTCTGTACTTCGACATTATGAAGAAACTTTGACTCATGTAGTTGCACTGGCTTTCTTTATTCCATTGTTAATTGGAACTGGTGGAAATACAGGCACACAGGTCGTAACTACATTGGTTCGTGCTGTAGCTCTAAATGAGGTGAAATTTAAAGATATATTTCGTGTTATGAAAAAAGAAGCATTAGTAGGTATTTTACTCGGGCTTACATTAGCCGTTGCGGCATTAATTCGTGCGTACACTTTAGGCGTAGGTACAGAAGTCGCACAAGTTGTAGCTATAACTGGATTATTCATTGTTATTTGGTCGTCTATTGTTTCATCTGTATTACCCTTGATTCTAAATAAGTTAAAGTTGGATCCAGCTGTTATTTCAGGTCCGTTCATTACGACATTAGTCGATGGGACGGGGTTAATTCTGTACTTTACCATTGCAAAAATGTTATTAGGCTTATAAAAAATTTATATTAAGTTTTTATACCTAGGTTCGTTCCCGTAAAGTTTGTAGACAAGATTGTGGGAGGCATGGAGAAAGAGAGAATAGAAATGAAAAAAGTATTCAAGTTACTGGATTATCCGTTGGTGTTTTCGCTTATCGTTACAATTATATTTGGAATTTTGATGATGTATAGTGTTAGCTCAATTGTTGCAGTAAAAAATTATGGTTATAGTGGTGATTTCTTTTTTCGCTCTCAATTAAATAAACTTTTTTTAGGAGTAATAGGGTTAATAATTTGTATAGGACTACCTTTTCATATATGGAAAAAACGCATAGTTTCCGTGTGTATTGTAATTGTAAGTATTGTATTACTATTTTTAGTTTTATGGAAAGGGAAAGTTGTTAATAATGCACAATCTTGGATATTTGGAATACAGCCTGCAGAACTTATTAAAATGGGTGTGATTATTGTACTAGCAGGTTTTTTTTCAAAGCGTCAAGAGGTGCAAAAATCATATTGGCAAGGCAGTGGTAAAGTTATTTTGCTTTTAATGTTTACGTTCTTTTTGATATACAAACAACCCAATCTAGGTTCTGCATTATTAATTTCAGGAATAGGGGCAAGTATGTTTATATGTTCTGGAATAAACATTTTTATTTTAATGAAATGGATAGCTGTTACTTCAATTGTTTGGGTACCGACTTTATACTTTCTTTTTAGGTTTGGTTTATCTGATGTTCAAATGGCACGTATTACAACGGTGTTCAATCCATTTCTTGATGCAAAAGGGGATGGTTACCAACTTGTAAATTCATTTATTGCCATAGGATCTGGTGGAGTTAGTGGACGTGGATATGGAAATAGTATTCAAAAGGAAGGTTTTTTACCTGAGCCTCATACTGATTTTATTATGTCAATTGTATCTGAGGAGCTTGGAATTATAGGGGTACTAATCATATTAACTGGTTTATTAACTATAGTACTTCGCTCTTTTAAGATTGTTCAAGAGTGTAAAAGTCAATTTGGAAGTCTAATATCAATAGAAATCGGGAGTATGATAGGTCTTCAATCTATTGCTAATTTAGGAGGTGTCACGGGAATGTTCCCTCTTACAGGCACCCCCCTTCCATTTATTAGTTTTGGTGGAAGTTCTTTAATGGCTAATTTAATAGCAATGGGACTGTTAATAAATATCTCAATTTTCAATAAAAAAAACAGATAATATATTTGCTTATGGAGGAGAAATGTTAAATTTAATAAACAATCTAGATTATAATGGATTTCGGTATATAAATGAGCATGTGAAAGGAAATGTATACATCGATTATTTAATGATCTTTTTTGCTGAATATGCTCAGTATATGTTCATACTATTATTTATGATTCTTTGGTTAAACAAAAAATATAAAAATAGAACCTGTGTAATTCAAGCTATAATAGCATGCTGTTTTGCTTTTGTGTTGAATAGAATTATTGGATTGTTTTTTTATAGAGAACGACCATTTGTTTCTCAGTTGAATATAAAACAACTTGTTGAGCATACCGCTAATGCTTCTTTTCCTAGTGATCATGCTACAAGTGCCTTCGCAATAGCTATAACTTTATGCTTATATGAAAAACGTTTAGGGAAAGCATTTTTATTGTTAGCTTTTTTAATTGCTTTTTCAAGGGTCTGGGTAGGAGTACATTATCCGCTGGATGTATTAATAGGAGCTGTTTTAGGATTTTTGTGGGCCTTCATAATCCATTATATAGTTAAAACTAACTTCAAAAATAATAAATAAAGCGTCTACACTATTATACTTGCGACAGACCACATTATATTCAAAAGTTTTGCTGCTAATAATAGGAAACTTATAAATAAAAATTACTTTTTACGGTGAGAATAATACTATTTAAGTGCAATTGCACTTCTAAATTTGATTAAAAATTCAGGGTGATTATAAAAATGTAGCTGTGAACTACTCGCCACTTAGCAAAGCTTGAAGTGGGAGCTTCTCAGTTCCACGACGAAAGTACCCTTTCGTCTCCCTGAGCGTTACTTCGGGGTGTTCCACCCCTAGATGTCCAACGCTTGGACGCTCTTTTGGTACGGTTGATATTTTACGCAGGAACCGAATGGCTTGGTTTTCGCACTCTATTTTCTTCCTGCAACCTCATATATCAAGTTATCAAAGAACTTCATATAGCTAGTTTATCAAAAGTTTTTGGCTATGCCAAACCGAAATTCATCTCCCACCTACCGTTGGGCTACGCCCTTCACACGCTTGAGGAAGGAGAATTCTTTCGGGGAATTCGTTAAAATTATATTTTGAAAAAACAGGGGGATTTTATTTAATGGGTAGGAGGTTAAGTTGTTGCGATCTAATAAAAAAAAATCTTTTTATAATCAGGAAGTACTAGGAAAAAATTATAAAATGCTAAGTGAAATTGCAAAAAGTGATGTTGAGTCGACGTTAGCTTTTTTTAAAACATCGTCTCATGGACTTTCTCAGGAAGAAGCTACTAAGCGGCTTGAAGTATATGGGGAAAATAAAGTGATTTATCAAAAAAGAATAAAATGGTATATAACATTATTTAATTCTTTTAGAAGTCCGTTTATTTCTCTTCTAATAATATTAGGGATGTTATCTTTTCTTACTAATGATATAAAGGGTACTATTATTGTAGGGATTATGGTGGCTGTAAGTGTATTAATTCGGTTCATACAAGAAATTCGTTCTCAGAAGTCTATAGAAAAAATAAAAAATCTTGTATATGAAAAGGTAACTGTTCTGAGGGGGGGAGATGTTTTATATAAGGAAAATAAGAGGGCGGTATTAGAAGAAAGTGGAAAGGTACAAGTTGCTCTTGAGAATCTTGTACCAGGGGATATTATAGAATTATCTGCCGGGAATATTGTACCTGCAGATGTACGAATCATCTCATCGGAAAATTTACTTGTAAATCAATCATCACTAACAGGGGAAGCATTACCCATTGTTAAAACAAATCAGTATTTCCATATGTACAAAAAACGTAAAATTAGAAAAATCCAAAATTTGATCGAATTGGAAAATCTCTGTTTTATGGGAACTCATATTATAAGTGGTACCGCAAAAGCAATAGTTGTGGGTACTGGAACAGATACTTACTTTGGTTCAATAGCAAAGAATCAATTTAAACTGAACAAGAAATCTGATTCTAGATTCGATAAAGGGGTAAGCAAAGTTAGTTGGCTATTAATCAAATTTATGATTATCATGACACCTATTGTTATGATGATACATGGAGTTATAAATGGGAATTGGTATGAGGCATTTTTATTCGCTTTAGCTGTAGCGATTGGACTTACTCCAGAGATGCTTCCAATGATTGTAACCGCTAATTTGGCTAAAGGTTCTATTAATATGAGTAAAAAGAAGGTACTTGTAAAACAACTATCTTCTATCCATAATCTCGGAGCTATGGATATTCTCTGTACCGACAAGACAGGCACGTTGACAGAAGATAAAATGGACCTGGTACGTCATACAGATACAAATGGAGAAAAGTCGGATAAGGTTTTGAAATTAGCGTATTTAAATAGTTACTTTCATACAGCATATAAAAATGAAATTGATCTATCGGTTATGCGTTATGTAAGAGATTGTAGTGAATATGATATATCTCAATACTCAAAAATAGATGAATGCCCATTTGATTTTAATCGAAGACGAATTTCAGTTGTTGTAGAAACAAATGCTAACGAACGAATAATGCTATGTAAAGGTGCTGTTAGAGAAGTTATATCAATTTGTAGTTATATAAAAGAAAATAATAAGATAATTCCTATTACAGATGAAATCCAACGTAAAAATAAACACTTAATTGAACTCTGGCAGGAACGGGGGATGCGTGTTGTTGCAGTTGCATATAAGCAGTTGAAGAGTGATAAAGTGGGGAGTTACTCTATTGATGATGAATCAGATATGATACTTGCTGGATATGTTGGTTTTTCAAATCCACCCAAACAATCGGCTATGGCTGCACTGCATACTCTACAAAAGAAAGGGGTACAAGTGAAAATTTTAACTGGTGATAATGAGTCCGTGACAAGAAATGTATGTAGGAAAATGGGCTTGTATATAGGAGAACCAGTACTGGGTTATGAAATTGATAGTCTTCCTGATAAAGCATTAGTAAAACTTGCAAGTAAAACAAGTGTGTTCGCAAAATTAAATCCTAGTCAAAAATTTCGTATTATTAAGGCACTTCAAATGAATGGCCATACAGTTGGATTTATGGGGGATGGAATTAACGATGTGTTTGCTTTAAAACAGTCTGACGTTGGTGTATCTATCCATACAGCAGATGATATCGTTAAAGAGTGTTCAGATATTATACTTATAGAAAAGAATTTACATGTATTAGAAGATGCTATTGTGGAAGGGCGGACAACGTTTGGAAATATACTGAAGTATATTAAGATGACAGCAAGTTCAAATTTTGGAAATGTATTAAGTTTATTAATTGCTAGCGCATTTCTTCCTTTTCTTCCAATGTTACCAATTCAAATATTATGTCAAAACTTACTATATAATTTATCCCAACTTTCAATTCCATGGGATAAAGTAGATAATGAATTTTTAGTGAAACCAAGAAGTTGGGATACAAAAGATTTATTTCGTTTTATCATTTTTATTGGGCCGGTAAGTAGTGTTTTTGATATAATCATTTTTATTGTAATGTGGAATATATTTGGTGCAAATATTCCTGAAATGCAATCCTTATTTCAAACGGGTTGGTTCGTAGTAGGGTTACTAACACAATTATTAATTGTGCATATGATTCGTACTCAACATATTCCTTTTCTACAAAGTACGGCTGCTAGACCTGTTTTGATACTTACAGGTTTAGTTATGATTATAGGGATTTCCCTTCCATTTACCAGGTTAAGTACCCAAATTGGCTTAACTCCACTTCCGTTGTATTATTTCCCGTGGTTATTTGGAATTTTAACAATATATGCTCTAGTTACTGAAATTATAAAGAAAATATACATCAGGAAGTTTAATCGATGGCTTTAAAACTAAACCATTTTGTTGAAGTTCATTGTACGTTGAAAAGGCGGAGTCTCTTTGGAGACTTCGCCTTTTCGGTATATCATGAATTACAGGAATTACTAGTAGCCTCATAATATTTCCTCATATATTCATGCCTCTGTTTATCTCTTGAGAAACTTTGCACCTTCACACAAATTGAGGGGGAAGTTTTCTTGGCTAAAAATAATCTAGATAGTTTAATTCCTAATTGTTCCTGTATCTTTTATTTTAACATGTGTATTCACACGTATTTTAGCTTTTGAAAAAGCGCGCAACCAATCTTCTTTTACCTTTTTCCATTCTTTATATTGAAAAGCTCTAGCGTGTAACGATAAACCAATTGGATCAATTTTATTTCTCTGCATATCCTGTAACATGCCTTGTAATTTTTTATTGAACTCTTCCTGGATTTCATGTTCCAATCTACCTATATTCTTATTACCATGTAAACGAGTTTTAGTTAAGTTTCCGTTGGTTTTTTCAATTAAGGATACATTCATACTTACATCTATATTAAAAATAAATTTACCTTTTTGGAAATCAACACTAATTTTTCTCTTTGCATTTTGTACGAAAACAGACGTATTTGGCTTTTTATCAGATTTTTTTGGAGAAAGAACAAGGTGTAGTATCATCCGACCTGTATTTTTTGACTTATTAATAAGGTTGAAAAACTTCACATCGGTTTTAGGAATCTTCGTTAAGTACTTTCCTTGATGATTTAAAAATGCAATTCCTACCGTATCAATTTCATTATTTGTTTTCTTGATAATGGGAACAGTTTGCGTCATTCCCTGTTCATTTTTTTCTCTCATTAATTGTTGAATTGTAGAAGAGACGGATTGATTATTTTGAATTGAAGACTCGATTACACCATTTATATAAGATGGAAGTGATGGCTTATCAGGCCTATTAACTTTAAACATATCTTCTGCCGGTCCATCAACAAGCACCACTTTAGCATTGATGGTAGCGTAAGGATCACGGTAAGAGGAATCGAGCGCCTGTATCCAATTTTCTTCTTGTGCTAATTTATCCCCAATTAAAATAACTTCAGCTTTGGATGATGTCACATACCCTGTTAATTTCGTATCCATTTTGCTAAATCCATCATATATGGTTGACGCCTGAACCCAATGCTCTACAGTACTGCTTTGCTGTTTATGATGAAAGAGTGGTATGCTTGTGCCCACTTTTATGTTTCCATTAGAAGTACTATCTAAGCCGATTAAAAGGATTAAAGAAACTTTTTCAAGAGGAATTCTCTGACCACAACCAATTAAACATACACAACAGATTACAATCCATATCCATTTTCGAATCAAAGCTGTTTCCTCCTAGTAAACCAAGTAAAAAGAATGCTGTATGCGAAAAAAAAGATTGGTAATAGAATAAAGAAAATGATATTTAAGATATCCATAAGAGAATATATAAACAAATATTGATCCACATCGGGATTTAGAAAAACGAATAAGCCGACTATTAATACCATAAAACCAACCAGCACCCAATTGCGAACGGTTTTTTGAAATAAAATGGTCACAGATTCGAAACTGAAAAATAAATACGGATATATTGTAGTGGAAAATACAATCAAATAGTAAGCGATATATAAAATTTCTAATCGTTCTATGAAAGAAAAACGAACTCCTTTTAACAGATGAAATACTGGCCAAATTACTTCTTTTATCCCCTCCGGACTAAAGTATATATAAGAAAGAATAGTCACATATAGATAGAAAAACATGGTTCCAGTATTCGCTATTAGTATTCCTTTTATGGCTTTTTGTTTTTTTTGTAAGAACGGATAAATAAAATATGCAATTTCTAAGCCCGCATAAGGAGTAATGGTTTCTTTTGTTGCCTTTACAATAGGATATAAGCCATCTTTAAAAATAGGTAGTAGG
The DNA here is from genome assembly GCF_016651075.1 of Bacillus sp. TH19. Taxonomy (NCBI): domain Bacteria; kingdom Bacillati; phylum Bacillota; class Bacilli; order Caryophanales; family Bacillaceae; genus Bacillus; species Bacillus sp. TH19. The sequence goes on from NZ_JAEKEO010000001.1 coordinate 463,977, forward strand.
TGTAAAGGATTGTAAATACTCTGTAATGAGAAAAGGAGAAAGATTGGCATCCAAGTAGTGAAGAAGAAAACAAGCATAGAGTAACTAGTAAGAGCCCTTATCCCACTCAGTGATAAAATAATAAAAGGTAATAGTAATAATATGGAAATTTGATAAGCAGGAGTGGAAGGGAATATCCACACTTTTACAATATCAGTTGCCTTTAATAAAGTATTAAAACCAGCAAAAAATAGATAAAAGGCATATAAAAGAAGAAAAATTGTCCCTAGCCATTTACCAAAGTATGCATTTAAGATCTGAGAGAAATTTTTGTTAGGATTTTTTTGTAACATTAATATAATAATTACGCCAATTATAGAAGTAATTATCCATCCCAGAATGATAGAAATCCAGCCGTCTGTACCAGCGGTAGTGGCAAGAGGGCTTGGCATAATTAACATACCTGATGCAAGTTGCAGTGAATGAATGAAAACAATATATTCGAATAAGGTTATACTTTGGAATTTAAGATTCCCCATGCGAACCACCTTCTTTTTTCTTTCTTTGTTTCGGCTGTCCCGTGCTCGAGCGGGTGGTGATCATAGAAATGGGAAATCTTACAAAAGAATCTTTTAACTCTTGGAGACGAAATGGTGCAATTGGCAATCCATATGGTGAACCATAGGAAGTTAATGAAACAAAATGAGCAAATAAGAGCATTAATCCACTAACAATACCTACAATTCCAAAAAAGTAGGCAAATAACATCATTGGAAAACGAATAAGCCGAATACAACTTGATAAATCATAATTAGAAACAACAAATGATGCAATGGCAGTAATAGATACGATAATAACCATAACGTTACTCACAAGTCCTGCTTGAACAGCTGCTTGTCCAATTACAATACCTCCAACAATTCCAATTGTTTGTCCAATTGGTTGTGGTAGACGAATACCCGCTTCACGAAGCATTTCTAATGTGATTTCCATAATAAATGCTTCTAGTAAAGGCGAGAAAGGGACTTTAATTCTTGACGTTGCAATAGAAGTATATAGATCTAAAGGAATGATTTCAAAGTGGAATGAAACCATTGCAATATATATTGCGGGTAAAAATATAGCTATAATAAATCCTAAAAATCGTAATAAGCGAAAAGATGATGCAATCAGCCAATGTACATTATAATCATCGGGAGTCTGAAAAAATCCAATTAAATTCATTGGAACGATCATTGCACCAGGAGATCTATCAATTAACACTGCTACTTTACCATCAAGAATATGATTAGAAATAGCATCTGGGCGTTCACTTAAATAAGCCTGTGGAAAGGGAGTCCAATTTTGATCTTTTGTAAAGTTGGACAATTCTCCTATGCTCAATACTGTATCAGTTTTAATTTTACAGATTCTTGTCTCCACTTCCTGTACCACATCTTCGTTAGCTACATCGCCTAAGTAAAGTAAATATACAAAAGTAGTGGCCCGTTCTCCGATTGTCAATTTTTTGATTTTTAACTCAGTAGAAGGAATATATCTACGAATGAGACCTATGTTTTTAGTGGCATTCTCAATAAACCCATCATGAGAACCTTTAATGGTAACTTCTGAAATAGGTTCCTGAATCGATCTTTCTGCCCATCCCTTTGTATTTATGAGAAGGGCTTTCTTTTCCCCTTCCATAAACAGTACACATTGTCCCTCGAGCAGCCCTTTTTTAATTTCATTCCATGTATATACTGTTTTTGTATAAGTAGCAATAATATTAGAATTAAATACCTGCCTGTCTTCATTTACTTCTTGTAATAATGGTGTAACGACATTTCCTTTTAGTGCAAAACCATCTGTCAGACCTTCAAAATAATATAGTAAAATATTCGTTTTTGTTTTTAATTGTAATGGATGTTCAACTAAATCGGCACAAATATCAAAGATCTGTTCTAATGTATTCTTAATTTCTTGTAAATTATTTGTCTGGATAGTTTCAACAATGGTATTTTCCATGGTTTCTAAGTTCTTTTCATTTAAAGACATGATTTACACCTCTTTACGTATAACGGTCGTGTTTTTATTATTTTTATATAATCAAATTTTATTCATTGGGATAGCAACACATCGCTATCAACTTGAAATTTTGTGGCACCCCAGAACGAAATTTTAAAGCCTTCTTGAAACAAAAAATTTCATTTTATCATTATTTTTGTGGTGACCTGTTTGCTTGGTTAGCGTGGTTGCCAAATTTAATTATTGCCGAATTATTTATAAGACAAAGTCTTAATAAAGAGCAACAACAGAAAAATACTGATTTACATTTTTGATGCAAATCTGATGTGATATTGAGACCAGGACTCTTAGGTAATTCAATGATTTTCTATAAAAATACACCTAATACTAATCCAAGACTAATAATTATATGAACTGTACCCCGAATCATGGACACTTAAAAAAAGCCCCATGATTCGGTTTTTTTTGTATTTTTATCAAAAAACCGGAACCAACGATAGAAATGAGGTACGGAGAATGAGTAAGATTATTTTTAACGAAATTCAAATGAAACAGCTAGAAAAAAATAAAAATGCATTAAAAATGTCGGAATGTTAGATTAGCTATTGTTCAGATTTCAAAGTAAGAGCGGTAAAAGAAAATCAACAAGGAAAAGGTCCTATCCAAATCTTTTTAGAGAATGGGTTTAACTTAGCTGTGATTGGTGAGGAAGGCTTTTATACAGAACGCCGTGGGAAAGGAAGCACGTATTGCGTTTTTAGAAGCGGAATTGACATTCCTAAAAAAGTTAGACGAACTCGAAAGGCAGGCGTTACAGGTAAACGTAAAAAGACCGCCTATTACGGGCGGTCGCTTTTCTTAGGACATAAACAAAGGATGCAAAGTGCAACAAAAAATATAGGTAACAAAATTATAAGCGATAGCCTCTTCATAAAACAGGTATTGAATCATCGGCATGTCCCAATATGAAACTTTTAAAACTGCAACTGTATTTTCTCTCGATGTTTCATTTAGTGTTGTACCTATAACTTTTCTGTATACAGTAAATTCTCCGATATAAGCTGGATCATCAACATGACGGAACGGTGTGTCACCTTCAAGCTCAATGTCCGTAGATTTTATATTAGGATATGTATCTTTAATTTTTTCTTTTAATATAGCTAAATCACTTTTACTTATTTTTTGAGGTGCTCCCGTAGTGGCTTGTGCGTATACGTGTAATTTTATGTCATCTTTTTGGATAGCTGACCTACCTACTATTCTATTTGGAGAAAATATAAGTAATATCACATGCAAAATAAAAAAAATTACAAAGACTTTAGAGGATTTTTCTAACTTGTTCAATTATCATATCACCAATATATACTAATTATATTATAAGGTATATTAGGTTTTTTTAGTTAGACGTACCAAACTGTTTTTGTTGACTGAGACGAAATTGTTCTTCATACCAACTCACTTTTGCCGTGAGCTCCTCTATTTGAGCTTGAAGTGATTCAATTGTGGGTTGATTTGGATGTGAAAGTGTTGTTTTCATAGATAAATCCATTCGATAAAATTGTCCAAATTCCTTTTACATATATGATTTTTATAGAATGGTTCTCGCATGTACGGCTTGATGCCCTTGTTTTTGGTGACTAATTTTCTGTTTATACGGTATTCATAGATAATTAAGTAGTTCAAATTTAGTAAAGAAAAAGAATAAAACATATATGGATGCGGATTGAGTAACCCTATCGCTCTTTTCGAACAAGAAACCCCCATCGTCTTTAGAAATACAATGTAAGAGAGGTTGGATACAGTGCGACATTGAAACACATAAGTTTTTTGTGTTTTAAACGAAATATAGAAGTAATGTAAGGATTTCATGCATATAATAATGTTAATGGCTAAAATTAACAAAAAATTCATTTTAATCAGATAAAAATGACAAGATTTTAACTTACAATTATGTTAATGCGATTAAAAAGGCTAATAACTATTTTTCATAACAGTTAAGTTTAGATAGGAAGAGGATAATGAAGACTAAAGATAGTTATAAAATCATTGTAATTGGTGCCGGGACTGCGGGACTGTCCTTTACTGCACATTTATTACGTAATGTATCCCTATTTAAAGAAAGTATAGCGATTATTGATCCATCTAAAAAACATTATTTTCAACCTCTGTGGAGTTTAGTGGGTGGTGGAATTGTTTCAAAGGAGTCTACGATGCGTGATCAAGAATCACTTGTTCCTAATGGTGCGATCTGGATTCCTAAACGTGTTGTTAAGTTGTTCCCATCTGAAAATAAGATTCTTTTAGATGATGAAACTATGCTTGAGTATGAAATTCTTATTGTAGCAGCCGGTATACAAATAAATTGGGGTGGTATTAAAGGGTTGAAAGAATCTATTGGGACTAATGGTGTTTGTAGTAACTATTCCTATAAATATGTTGATTCTACTTGGAGAGAAATTGAAAGATTTAAAGGAGGAAATGCTGTTTTTACCCACCCAAACACCCCTATTAAATGCGGTGGTGCCCCACAAAAAATTATGTACTTAGCCGAGGAGCATTTTTGTAATAGTGAAGTAAGAAAGAATAGCGAAGTTATGTTTTATTCTGCAAACCCTAACATATTTCAGGTTCCACGATATGCAGATACACTAGATAAGGTGTTAAAAAGAAAGCAAATTATAACGAATTATAATAAAAATTTAGTAGAAATTATTGCCGAAAAGAGAGAAGCTATTTTTGAGGATACGCAAACACTAAAAAAAGAAAGTGTGTCATATAGCATGTTACATGTTGTTCCACCAATGGGACCGCCTAGTTTTATAAAAGATAGTGAAATAAGCGATCATCAAGGTTGGGTTGATATAGACCCTTATACTTTGCAGCATGTACGTTATAAAAATATTTTTGGACTAGGGGATTGTACAAATTTACCCACATCTAAAACTGGAGCGGCAATTCGAAAACAAGTACCTGTCTTAAAACAAAATATTATGGACGTACTGAATGGAAGAGATATGCAGGCTAAATATGATGGGTATACATCTTGTCCAATTGTTACAGGGTATAAAAGTCTTATACTAGCTGAATTTAACTATGAACATGAGCCTCAAGAAACGTTTCCGTTTAATCAAGCGGAAGAACGGTATAGCATGTTTTTGCTAAAAAGATATATGTTGCCATATATGTATTGGAATTTGATGTTGAAAGGGATTCTATAAGGAAAGATAGAGAGTTGTTGTAACAACCGAGAAGTAATTTGAAATAAGCATTTGGAGGGAATAGCTATGCTCTTAAAATATTTTTATGATGAAAAATTAGCACATGCTTCCTATTTAGTTGGTTGTCAGAAGGAAGGAGTAGCAATTGTAATTGATCCAAGCCGTTGTATAGAACAATATATAGAATATGCTAGGAAAGAGGGAATGGAAATAATTGCTGCGGCTGAGACACATATTCATGCTGATTTTCTTTCTGGGGCTAGAGAACTTTCTCATCTTTATAAAGCAAATTTATATGTATCTGATGAAGGTGATTGTGATTGGAAATATCAGTATCTTAATGAGATTCAATACCATCTTGTCAGAGAGGGAACTGAATTTAAAATTGGTCATATAAAATTTAAAGTAATTCATACTCCAGGCCACACACCTGAAAGCATTTCTTTTTTAGTAACTGACACGAGCCAGAATAATTATACAAATGAACAACCTATTGGAATATTCACGGGTGATTTTGTATTTGTAGGCGATGTAGGAAGACCAGACTTATTAGAAACAACTGTTGGTATTAAAGACACTGCTAAAAAAGGAGCAAAGCAACTATTTGATTCTATACAAAAAATAAAAAAACTACCTGATTATTTACAAATCTGGCCATCGCATGGTGCAGGAAGTGCATGTGGAAAAGCATTAGGGGCAATTCCAACTTCTACATTAGGTTATGAAAAGATGCTCAATTGGGCATTTCAGTGTAATGAAGAAAGTAATTTTATATCTACTCTATTGACGGGACAGCCAGATCCTCCGAAGTATTTTTCATTAATGAAGTATTTAAATAAATTGGGTCCACCAATTCGTAAGAAGAGAGATATTATTAGCATTAATACATTTGAAGAGTTCCAAGAAATCACTAAAAAAGTTCAGCAAATTGTTGATATAAGGGATGTAGAGTGTTTTGCTGCGGGTCACATTGAAAAATCCATTAATATTCCGTATAACAATTCTTTTTCAACTTGGTGTGGGTGGTTATTAGACTATAAAAAAGAAACATTAATGATTTTAGATATGGAAAAAGTTAATGTGGAGGAAGTTATTAGAGACTTTGAGTCTATTGGCTTAGATAATATTATTGCTTTTGCACCTTCAAAAGTAATTCAAAGATTCCATAGTTTAGAGAGTTATAAGGAAAAAACATCAGATGAATTATATCCGTTAATAAAGGATGGAAGTGTTAAGGTTATCGATGTGCGTAGTAAAAAAGAATGGGATGAAGGACACCTTCAGGATGCAATACATATTGCTTTAGGTAATTTATTTGAGCAGCTAGATCAAGTTCCTACAGGTTGTCCTATAGTTTTACAATGCCGGACGGGTTTACGTTCTGCTATAGCTGCTAGTATTTTGCAAAGAGCTGGTTTAAAGGGTGTAGTCAATTTAAAAGGAGGATTCCTTGCATGGGGAAAGTCTGGATTACCATACTATAAGTAATTTAAAAGAGTATAAAATGTCTTTTCTTTTTTCAACATTCATCTTTTATTGACTGTCGGGATATTGCAGATGCTGCAGTGGAAGTTTTGATTAACAGGGAGAAATCAGGGGTAATAAAAAGGATAGTCATTATTTAAGACGTAACGCTTTCTCTACGAGCTGACGAATTGCTTCATTTCAATTACTTATCTTGTTATCGTGCCAAAAATCCTCTATTTATTTTACTTGTTCTTTTGTAAATGCAAATAAATTTTCATGTATGGGAAAAGCTTGTTACAATAGTAAAGAATAACTTGGGTACAATTGATAATGAAATGGGGAAAGATATTAGATGAAAGCAACCGGAGTAACTAGAAAAATAGATGAATTAGGGCGTGTGGTAATTCCAAAGGAACTTAGAAATACGCTAGGTATGAAAGAAAAATCACCATTAGAGATCTTTGTAGAAGGTGAAGACATTATTTTACAGAGGTATCAGCCTGGTGGTGTTTGTGCGTTAACAGAAGAAGTGTCAAATCGTAACATATCATTAGCAAATGGTAAGATAGCATTAAGTCCAGAAGGTGCAGAATTATTAATAAAAGAAATAGAACAATACCTTGTAAAATAAGAAGCTCCTTTCAAGGGGCTTTTTTAGGTTTAACATTGTAATTTCACGTACCGTAATAATTAATAAAAGATAAAACACCACACAAATAGTCTACATTTACTTTTATGTTGAATTAATCCGCTAAATGGATCATGTATTGTTTATTTTGCATAGATTTCTTGCGAAATATGTCCCTAAAGCAGTATTTCAATTTAAATGTGATACGATAGTTATATATTCGTTTTGCTAGTAAAAGGAGATGAGTTTCGATGAAAAACCACAAAAAAGTAAATGGAAAAATCCTTCAAACAAATAAAAAATGGTCACATCTCAAGCGAAAACAAAAAGAACATATTTCTAATTGGTTACGTAGAGAATATACACAGTTTGTGAACTACTCGCCACTTAGCAAAGCTTGAAGTGGAAGCTTCTCAGTTCCACGACGAAAGTACCCTTTCGTCTCCCTGAGCGTTACTTCGGGGTGTTCCACCCCTAGATGTCCAACGCTTGGACGCTCTTTTGGTACGGTTGATATTTTACGCAGGAACCGAATGGCTTGGTTTTCGCACTCTATTTTCTTCCTGCAACCTCATATATCAAGTTATCAAAGAACTTCATATAGCTAGTTTATCAAAAGTTTTTGGCTATGCCAAACCGAAATTCATCTCCCACCTACCGTTGGGCTACGCCCTTCACACGCTTGAGGAAGGAGAATTCTTTCGGGGAATTCGTTAAAAACACATCATAGAAAACCTAGAAAGTATGAACATGATGAGATTCTTCATGAAGTGATGATTCAAATGCAGGAACGTGAAATTTGGATTCTTTATGGTGAAGTAAAAAGATATTATCTAAGCAAAATAGGAAAATGGTTTAGAAAAATAGAAAGTGAATGGGAATCACATATATCCAACAGTGAAAAGCAGCAGGTATGAGAAGAAAAGTAAATACAAACAAACCAGGGGGCGCATTTCATGTTTAATTTACAAGAAGATATGTATGAACAATTGAAAGAGAAAAAAGGGGAAGTTACTGTATTTTTAAAGAATGGCGTTCCAGTACGTGGGCAGATCCTTGCAACAGATAAATTTACTGTCTTAATGATGGTTCATGGTAAACAACAACTGGTATACAAACAAGCCATCTCTACAATCATTAAGTAATACCATAAAGTATTTAGCTCTACCTAGGCAAATTTTACGATCTATGCAATACCAATCTGTTAATATGTACAAATGTAAACAGGATATTAGGGGCACCATATAGTGAAAACGAGTTTTACAAAAGTATGAAAGTAGCAAACTAATATAAACAAGTTGTAATATTGCCATCAACTCAAAAAGAACATGTAGTAATTTCTACATGTTCTTTTTTTAATAAAAATGAAAGTAAACTTTTAGCCGTTTAGTTTACTTTCAAATCATTTATTTAATTAGGTTTATCACAACTTATTCATTTCCCTCAAAAATTCTTATAGAAGTATACCTTTAAAGACATTACTTATATAGTCAAGGATTATCATGTTTAAAGATGTGTTATAAAATATTTTTAAACGTTTATTAAACATCTACAACCTTTATAAATTTCTTAGCGTACAAATTTATCGAAATGATATGGTGACCCCAATTAGGATTACGTTCTTGTGAACTACCCGCCACTTAACGTCCTAACGGACTGTTTGAAGTGGGGGCTTCTCGGTTAGTCGTTACTTTTGATAGCTAACGAATTCGTCCTAAGACAGCCGAGCTAACTCCCTTGTTCCAAAGGTTATTTTATTGCTATTTATGCTAACGCTAATAGGCGTATTGCTTCATTTTTGATATTGATAGCTGCGTTATAATCTCTATCGAGATTTACACCGCATATACAAGAATAGACTCGTTCAGACAATGTCATATTTTTTACATTCCCACAACTGCTACATGTTTTTGTGGAAGGAAACCATTTGTCTATTTTCACAAGTTGTTTTCCTTGTTCGTTTAGTTTATAAGCTAAGAAAGAAATGAATATACCCCACCCATTATCAGCGACACTTTTTCCAAAATGAAGTGCTTGCGACATTCCTTTCATGTTTAGGTCTTCAATAGCTACAACATCAAAATTAGTAGCCAACTCTTTAGACTCATGATGAAGGAAATTCTTACGTTGGTTAGCTACTTTCTCATGTAACTTAGCTACACGAATATGTTGTTTATTCCAGCGCCCAGAGCCTTTATTGCGTCTTGCTAATACTCGTTGTGCCTTTGCTAATTGGTCCAACATGTTACGATAGAACTTAGGATAATTGGCTTTCTCATCCTCAGAACTAACGTATAATCCATCCATCGCAAAGTCTAACCCAACAACTGTTTCTACTTCTTTTTGCACAATCTCTTTTTCGTATTCAGTCAAGATAGACACATAGTATTTACCAGTAGATGTCATAGAAATCGTACATGACTTGATAATATGGTCTTGTGGTATCTCTCTATGCTGTTTGAAACGTACCATTTTCAGTTTTGGCAATTTGATATGACCAGTAAGCAACATAATATTTCCGTTTACTACATTCGTTGTATAAGACTTTCTGTCTTTTTTACTTTTGAATGTCGGAAAGTCATTTTGACCACTAAAAAAATTCTTATAGGCAGTTTGCAAGTTTAATTGAGCATTTGCCAAAGCTAATGAATCAACTTCTTTTAACCACTCAAATTCTGTTTTATATTTCGCAGGAGTTGGAAGCTTTTGTTTCTTTAGTTGTTCCTTATCATCTTTGTATTTTTCGTACGCTTCTTTCCGTTCAGCTAACATTCTGTTATACACGAAACGTACACAACCGAAGGTTTTACGCATAAGATATGCTTGTTCTTCTGTTGGATACAAACGGAATTTATATGCTTTATTATGCTTTGTCATATCATTTCACCTCACTTTTCACCTTGATTTTCAATATATTCCTTTACTACGTCTATTGGCGAACCACCAGTAGTTAGTAAACAAAAACTTCTTGACCAAAACATTTCTTTCCAGAGTTTCTTTTTCACTTGTGGAAAGTCTCTCTTGATTAGTCGAGAACTTGCACTTTTATAAGCATTAATGAATTTTGTCATTTCTGTATTCGGATGTGCCTTGAACAAGATATGTACATGGTCAACATCATAATGCCACTCTACCAGTGTTATGTTGTAATTCTCGGATAACCTGATAAACATGTCTTTTGCATAATCTGACATATCATCATCAAACACATTTCTTCTGTATTTTACGACCAACACCAGATGATAATACAATAAGAACACTGAATGATTATTGCTATCTAATTTCATTGATATACCAACCCTTATACTTTATAAGACTGATTATATCAGAGGCAAAATAAAAAGCAAAGCCTTTTGGCTACGCCAAACCGAAATTCATCACCCACCTACCGCTGGGCTACGCCCTTCACGCGCTTGAGGAAGGAGAATTCTTTCGAGGAATTCGTTAAAAGTACTGGTATATCCGGGTTTAGGTGATTAGTTACAACTGCTTGGAAGTTTTTGTACCAAAACATAATGTATTAATATTTTGACATTTTTAAAGATTTTAATACGTTTTTAATAATAAACGTATTAAAATCCTTCTTTTTCTCATACATTCATTTGATTATTCTTCTTATCAAGTGAATTGAAATATGTTCATTATCTTATATAAATGAGTATATTTATGTTAAATTGTGTAAATATGTGTCAATAGATAATATGAATATATAAGTAATATCTATTACTTATATATTCATATTATAAGTATTTGGAAATATAGCGGAGGGATATTATGAAAAGGGGACAGCAACAAAAAACAAAAAAATTAGTGATGATAACTGCCACATTATCTATGTTTGCTACTGGAATAACGCCTTCATTAGAAGTCTTTGCGGAAGAACAAGCACAGCAAAAGAAAGTATCTACAACGTTACAGAATGAAAATTCTGTTAATGTGGAAAATCGAGTATTTGCAGTTCCAGGAAAAGGAGATGTCTCCCAACTTCAAAATATTGAAAGAAGGGAAAGAAATTTTAGTGCATACGAGCCAACAGGGTTATATGCTAAGCCAAATGAACAAATAACAATTCAGGTACAAGGAAATCAAAGTATACAAGCATATATTGGAACTTTCTCGTTCGATGCTTCTTGGAGGGAAGATTCCAAAATTAAATCATTTACTTTAAATCCAGGTACAAACACAATTCAATCTCCAAATGGAGGAATGATTTATTTTTATAATAAACAACAAGGTGGTACCATTCAAACAACAGTAATAACAGGCGGAACGGCTACTCCTCTCTTTGAACTTGGAAAGCATACGAAACAAGATTTAATAAATATGCTCAATCAATATCCAAATGCACATGCGGTGGAATTAAAAGGGGAGCGCGTATTGATTACTGCTAGCCCAGTTCGTGTTAAAAAATATTTGATAGACTCTAACACAGATCCTGTACAACTCTTAAAAAAAATGGATGAGGCTACTAGAATTCAAGATAAAATATCTGGATTATCTGAAGAACAAGTAGATAAACATTATCTGCATTATGTGGAGGATAACCATTCTCTGGATTATTATATGTATGCATATCCTCACAGAACTGCATATGTAGGAGATGCAATCCAACATGTATTAGACATTAATAAATTTACAAATGATGGATGGGGACCTTGGCATGAGGCAGGACATATGAGACAACAAACGCCTTGGAACTTTAAAAATATGACAGAGGTACAAGTCAATCTTTACAGCCTTGCTGTAGAAAAAGCATTTACATCTAATCAACCTTTTAGATTGCAACAAGAGGGCGCTTATACTAAGGCATTTCAATACTTAGAACAACCTAATAAAAATTATGATGACATTAGTGACCTTTTTGTTAAAGTTGTAATGCTTTGGCAATTACAACTAGCGTACGGAGAAGACTTCTATCCTAAGTTGCATCAGCTGTATAGAGACATGCCTTCAAATGAGATTCCACAAACTGATGAAACGAAAAAACAATTATTTATGATTTCAGCATCAAAGGCAGCAAAACAAAATTTAATTCCGTTTTTTGAGAAATGGGGATTACGCCCAAATAATGATACAATCCAAAAAGTAGCGGCACTAGGGTATCCAAATTTAACGGCTGAAATTTGGAAAAGTACAGATTCTAATCCGGTTAAACCGGATACACCGAATTTTTCGAATATTTTAGAAGGAAACCAGTTTGCATGGTCGCTAAAAGGGATTGGAGATTTTGAATTTGCGAAAGTAAATTTAAATAAATCAACAGAAGAAATGCAAATTAATCTAAAAGCAGGTGTACCACATAACTACTTTGATAGTACATATGCAAGTATTAAAGTGCAAAACACATCAGGTAAAGTGGTATATAACAAAGAGATTTATGGAAATAAGCAACAAAATGCTGAGCAAGCAAAAGTTCCGGTAAAAGTAGGCGATTTTATTGAATTCACACATTTAGAAGGTGCGAACAGAGCTACTATTACAAATATGGAAAAAAACATTCAGGAAAGTTTTGGGAATAAAGCGGTCTATGAGATTACAAAAGAGGGATTGAAGAAAGTAGATAACATTGTTAATCCGAAACCAGATACAGAAGCTCCCACACAGCCACAAGGATTATATGCAAGTAACGTTACTTCTAACAGTGTAGAGCTAAAATGGAATTCTTCTACAGATAATGTAGGTGTAAAAGAATATCAGGTATTACGTGATGGACAACTAATTCAAACGGTACAAGGAACGACGTTTACTGATCAAAACTTAACAGCTAACAAGGAATATAAATATGCAGTGAAGGCTGTAGATGCAGCTGGAAATACATCAATTCAAAGTAACATTCTTCCGATAAAAACAAAAGATCAAAATGTATCTTATGAAAAATGGAATCCGAATAAGGCATATACAAAGGGAGACAAAGTAGAACATCAAGGGAAGGTGTATGAGGCTGTTCAAAATCATCAAGGAAATGGTGACCCGAATTGGATATTTGCGTTATCTTTATGGAAACCACTTACAATCAATTAATATGTAAGAATCAGATGTGAATATAGAACATCATAGATTGGGGCAGTATTTTAAAGAATTACTGGATGTTGCTTGAATTTTGATAGATTTCTCTACTAAGTTATTATTTAAAAATAAAAATTAGAAAAGGAAGTAGATTAGTGATTAGTCAGAAAACGAAAAAAAGATTTAATAAAGTTATTATAATTACCGCAGCATGTAGCATGTTTTCTATGTTTGGAACGTCTATTTCGCACACTAAAGCAGTAACACGTTCAGCTGCTCCTTCAGTTTATGTGAGTCCACAAAATACAGCTTCCTCAGATATTATTAGTATAGACTGGTCACCAGTTCAGACTGCACCTTATACGTATTGGGCTGTACACAACTGGAATGCAGGTGGTGAAGCTGGAGGATATGCTGGTTTTCAACAACAAAGTGGGTTTGATGAAAATGGAAAGCGTACTTTACATTTTGCCTTATGGGATCCAATTGCCTCTAAAGAAGCAATAAAGGCCGAATACTTATCTCCGAATTCACAAGCTGGACTCTTTGGAGGAGAAGGAACAGGACTGAAGGTTCAAACAACTTATGGTTGGAAAGACCACAATTGGTACAGAATGACAATGCGTTCATGGCAAGAAAATGGTCATACTAAATTTGGACAATGGATGAAAGATGTAACAAAGAATAAATGGCATCTAATTGCAATTATGGACTTTCCGGTTGCTAATGTTGCATTTAATCATGGATTAGGAATGTTTCAAGAAGACTGGGCTGGTAATGGACAGGATGTTCGAGAAGCACGCCTAAAAAATGGTTATAGTCGAAAGTTATTAGATAAACAATGGAATTCTTGGAATAATCAAAGTATTTCTGGACAGCATGATACTTCTTATCAATATGATGGAGGAGCGACTTCAGAATATGTATGGGTCAAAGCAGGAGGTAATACTCAATCTACCATTGGAACAGGAAAAATATTCACACTAAATCAACCTACTCAACCTGAAATAGGAAAACTAGATTTTGATATACAATCTATATATTATGAAAATGAAAAATTAAATGTATCCTGGAAACTAAAAGAAAATAGCACACCACAATTTAAAGGTAAAATTGAAATTTATAATGATGAAAATATGACAGGACAACCAATCGAGATAATTGATAATATTAAATCTTATCAAAGTGAGATTAGTCAATCTATACTATTATCTACAAATGCTTATGCAAAAATTATATTAACAGATTTATTTGATCAAACTGTTGAGAAAAAGGTACAAATCAAAAATGAATCTCCAAACATTTTAGAAGGTAACGAATTTGCATGGTCGCTAAAAGGGATTGGAGATTTTGAATTTGCGAAAGTAAATTTAAATAAATCAACAGAAGAAATGCAAATTGATTTAAAAGCAGGTGTACCACATAACTACTTTGATAGTACATATGCAAGTATTAAAGTGCAAAACACATCAGGTAAAGTAGTATATAACAAAGAGATTTATGGAAATAAGCAACAAAATGCTGAGCAAGCCAAAGTTCCGGTAAAAGTAGGTGATTTTATCGAATTCACACATTTAGAAGGAGCGAACCGAGCTACTATTACAAATATGGAAAAGAACATTCAGGAAAGTTTTGGGAATAAAGCGGTCTATGAGATTACAAAAGAGGGATTGAAGAAAGTAGATAAAATTGTTAATCCGAAACCAGATACAGAAGCTCCCACACAACCACAAGGATTATATGCAAGTAACGTTACTTCTAACAGTGTAGAGCTAAAATGGAATTCTTCTAGAGATAATGTAGGTGTAAAAGAATATCAGGTATTACGTGATGGACAACTAATTCAAACGGTACAAGGAACGATGTTTACTGATCAAAACTTAACAGCTAACAAGGAATATAAATATGCAGTGAAGGCTGTAGATGCAGCTGGGAATACATCAAATCAAAGTAACATTCTTCTGATAAAAACAAAAGATCAAAATGTATCTTATGAAAAATGGGATCCGAGGAAGGCATATACAAAGGGCGACAAAGTAGAACATCAAGGGAAAGTGTATGAAGCCGTTCAAAATCATCAAGGAAATGGTGATCCGAATTGGATATTTGCCTTATCGTTATGGAAACCACTTACTTTGAATTTTTAAGTTGATGGGCGTGGGAATACCACGTTATAAAATGAAATTCGATAAAGGTAAAATTAGTGAAAGTTATAGGGACTAAGGTGTATTCCACTATGTCAGCCAGTTGCGAAAGGTTAGGAAACTACCAAATTATATTCATGTTGGCTGTTTAATTCCTCATGCCTTTAAGTATGGAAATTATTTTATATAAACGAGAATCATGCAGCAGTCAAAGGTCAAAAACAAAAAAGGGGGAATTATTTTGAAAAGGATTTCATCTTTATTATTAACAATGCCGATTATTTTAGGAAGTATTGCTACGATTCCGCATACAAAGGTTTCAGCTGAAACAATATCATTCAATCAAGAAACATTCACTTTAGAAACATTGAACCAACAGACGGATCAAGCAATTACAAATGGTAATTTTGAAGCTCATTTGAATAATCTCACAGCATATTTGAATGGAAATGTTGGGGGTATGACTGAAGAGAACTTGAAAAAGAAGCTTGCAGACCCAGTATTTGCAGCAGCTTTGGCTCAGTGGCAATTCATATCACAAACAGGTGCTGCAACAATGGCTACATTTGCTAAAAAAGATGCTAACCATCAGAAATTTCTTGGCTGGGCTATGAAAAATACAGGTGTCATGAATACCTATCTTGAAGGTGGTAGTCCAACTGGAAAAAATCCTGTAAATGCACTTGAGATATGGAATACAATCTGGAATGCGGATGCAAATTCTCACGAAGGATTGTATTTAAAACTAGCGATAGCTACATCGTTAGCTCATGCTGAACCTATAAAATATTGGACAAACAATCAACCTATTAATCCATTAACAAGGTACCAACATTATAAATCAGCAGATCAAAATAATGAGTTACTTCCTTGCTTTAGAACATATGATGTTTGGCATTTAAGGTTAGTAGTGAATACTTGGTCACCAGAAGAAGATTTAACTTGGGCAAGGAATATGATTAATACGGAACATCCAGAACTTAAAAATCAAGATAAGGTAGGGGAAAGTGCATATTTGATTAATTATGTAACCCATAACAAAGATGGAGTTAGCATTCACGCTGGAAATGATGCATTCTACGGTTTAGGTTGGAATCTTTCTTCCATTTACAGATTTGGCGGGGTATGCGGTAATATTTCGAAGTTTGGTACGCAAGTAAGCCAAGCCTTTGGAGTGGCAGCTATGCCTGTTGGACAACCTGGACATTGTGCACTCATATGGAATAACAAACCATCTTCTTGGAATTTAGGAAATGATATATCCGGATGGGGTGAATCGAGCCGTCATGATGCAACTGTTATTCCTTGGTCAGATAATAGCCCGACAAATCAAGTACCGTATATGCTACTATTTGAAAATGCTGAACGTGACCCAGTAAAACTAGATCAATCAGAGCGATTACGCTGGTTAGCGAAAGCGATCACTTCAGCAGATAATAAAATTGCAATTTATAAAATATCCACCAATATTTTACCAATCAATTTTTTAGTATGGAAAGATTACGTTTCTCTTATGTTACAAAATCCAAATGTAACAGATGCTGAGTGGAAAGAATTAAATAACAGTATCATTTCTGTTTTTGCGAATGAACCGCGACCGATGATGGATCTTCTTACTCAAATAAAAAGCCATGTACCAAATACAGATGATATCTTGGAAGGAAAACAGTTTTCATGGTCACTGAAAGGGATTGGAGATTTTGAATTCGCAAAAGTAAATTTAAATAAATCAACAGAAGAAATGCAAATTGACCTAAAAGCAGGTGTACCACACCATTACTTTGATGGCACATATGCAAGTATTAAAGTGCAAAACACATCAGGTAAATTGGTCTATAACAAAGAGGTTTATGGGAATAAACAGCAAAATGCTGAATCAAAAACAGTCCCAGTAAAAGTGGGCGATTTTATTGAACTTACACACCTAGAAGGTGAAGAGAGAGCAACGTTAATAAATTTAGATAATAATAAGCACGAAAGCTTTGATAAAAAGGTAATGTATGAGGTTACAAAGGATGGCCTGAAGAAAGTAAATCAAATTGTTAATCCTAAGCCAGATACAGAGGCTCCAACACAGCCACAAGGATTATATGCAAGCAATGTTACTTCTAACAGTGTAGAGCTAAAATGGAATCCTTCTTCAGATAATGTAGGTGTAAAAGAATATCAGGTATTACGTGATGGACAATTGATTCAAACGGTACAAGGAACGACGTTTACTGATCAAAACCTAAAAGTTAATAAGGAATATAAATATGCAGTGAAGGCTGTAGATACAGCTGGAAATACATCAAATCAAAGTAACATTCTTCTGATAAAAACAAAAGATCAAAATGTATCTTATGAAAAATGGGATCCGAGGAAGGCATATACAAAGGGCGACAAAGTAGAACATCAAGGGGAAGTGTATGAAGCTGTTCAAAATCATCAAGGAAATGGTGACTCAAATTGGATATTCGCTTTGGCATTATGGAAGCCACTAACATAGGGGTCTAATATATATTGAAACTACGCCCAAATGTTGAGGGTAATTATGGGGTTTCCCTCATTCCCATTAAGCTAACATTTTGAAGTGCCTCCAAAACGGAAATTACAGCCAATAAAATAAAGTGGTTTTCCAATGTTGGGTTCCGTGAATGTTACCTATTGAAAAAATGATTTATAGTAATAACATAGACATTTGACGAAAGGGCACCGAATGCATGGTTGCCCTTATTATTCTAAAAGTTCCTTTATAATTTCTTTTATATGCTTAGTGGGCTTATCAACATGGTTTAAATAATAATTTTCAGTTATGACAAGACCTGGTCCTACTATTGAACGAAGAAAAGGTGATATCTTTCCTGTGTAATCATTAATAGTTATGCATTCAGTATCTTCATTCATTAGAATGTTATATTCACATGCTATTTCTAATACAGGCTTTCCTTCATTATTTATCATTTTTCGAGAACTGATGGATTCAATAAGCGCATTACTTTGTTCGATTTGAAAACTATCTGTATTAGCCAAATCGTAGGAAATAATGAAAGCTATACCTATTGCGTTAATCATAGATTTCCTCCTTTAGTAGTTTTGCTTACTAAAATATAATAATATATATTAAAAGTAAACAGTATGAGAGCAAGTGATGTATGGTTGCTCTTTTTTATACGAAATATCACCTGCCGTAATGGATTATATAATAACAATTTCAGACATAAAGATAATTCAGAGGCATACACTTATATAGAACGGTTGCAAATATAATTACCGATATTCTTTGCGAGAGAGCACTTAAGGAGAGTGCTCTTTTTCATTTTCACACTTTAAAGGAGACAAGCATATAGTATAAAACAAGTTATATTTCATCTAATCCCTTTTTTACCAAAGTACTCGCGGAAACGAGTGCTGTTATTATGTCACCTTTTGATAAGGACAAGTATAGGGACAACCCTACGTTGTTCCTTATTCACTCATATCTAACTCCTTATCACATTAAGAGAATCCTTGTGTAGGATGCTCTTAATGTGATAAAACAATTTTTACACCAAAAAAGAAAGGCTTGATACATATGACGTATACGTCCGTTTTAATGATTATTGGAAAGTAAACTTCTATTCAAAAGTTTATTTTCGCAGCATTTTAGTATATATGCGGTTGCATACATCGAATTAGCCTTAAGCATTAGCAGTTTAATTCTAGGGATAATCGCCCTAATACTTAAGATCTGGTCTAAACGAACAATATTTGTAATTTCATTTGTTTTATTATATTGTGCTTATTTTAGGACTAGATTAGAAATAAGCAGGATTTTACGAGTGGATTATTGTAATAGGACATATTCTACCGTCATTGTGAGGAGTTGATTTTTTGGTTAATCTATTGGAAAATACATTCCAATTATCAGCAATAATACTACTCTTATGTTCATTTTATTATTACAGGCATTTTAAAAAGATTAAGAGAGAAAGAATACTAACTTCATTTGAATTTTCAATTTATATCATAACCCGAGTTGCATTTTTTCTTTGTGCAGGTAGTTATCTACTTTTGTTCTTGGATAAAAATTATTAAACAACCAGAAGCTATTCTTGAATAAAGAACAGCTTCTTTAAGGCAACGAAGGTATTTAAAACATGGAGATACTCTCTCAAAACGCGTTCGTTGGTTCTGGTGCAAAAACTTAAGGACAATTGCAATGAATCTATAAATCTTGGACATACTGTTACTATGACTTTAAAAAGGGTGCGTGATTGGTATGGAAAAGGAAAATGTATTCAAATGGAAGCGTTATCAGCCTGATATTATTTTGTTAACGGTAAGATGGTACCTACGGTACAACCTCAGTTTTCGTGATTTGGTGGAAATGCTAGAAGAACGGGGTTTATCCATTTCTCATACAACGATTATGCGTTGGGTTCATCAGTATGGTCCTGAATTGGACAAACGAATCCGCCGTCACCTCAAACAAACAAATGACTCTTGGAGAGTCGATGAAACATATATCAAAGTAAAAGGTCAATGGATGTATCTGTATCGTGCTGTTGATTCGAAAGGAAACACAATTGATTTTTTCCTAAACAAAACAAGAGACCAGAAGGCTGCAAAGCGCTTTTTCAAGAAAGCTTTGCGGTCTTTTCATGTTTCAAAGCCACGTGTTATAACAGTCGATAAGAACCCGGCTTATCCTATAGCAATTGAACAGTTGAAAAAAGAAAAAAGAATACCTGATGGTATGCAATTTAGACAACAAAAGTACTTGAATAACATAGTAGAACAAGATCATCGCTTTATAAAGAAGCGAATCCGTTCTATGTTTGACACAGCTACATCCATTCTTTCTGGAGTAGAAGCCATGCATATGATTAAAAAAGAGCAGCTTGATTTACGGGACCAGTCTGTCCAAAATCAGAAAGAATTCATCCATCAATTGTTTGGACTTGCAGCATAAGATACGATTCCGTTAGGAATATATGTGCTTTATTCTCCTATATTTTATTTTTGCACCAGAATCATGAGAAGGGAGTATGTGTCAATTTTACCGTTGTGAGCGGCAATAACAAAGTAAAACTGCCGAAGAACGGAACGGTTGTATTTGCTGGCGCGCCGAACTCGGAATTTGCAATCACGTTGAACTAGCTACAATTCTAGATGGACTTCAACAAAACCAGTACGACACAGAAGAGGTGTTTTGCTGGTTTTGTTTGTATTTACGTATGATCTTTACGAAGAGGCTTTCCACGAATAATATCACGCTCAAACTCTGCAAGAACAGCTAGCATACCAGTTCTGGGCAATCATCTTTTGCCCCACTCATCTTCTCGGTGTAAATACGTTCGCAGCCGGCATTATGATGTACAAGCCCTATACGATGCAGGAATTATCCGAGGTGTTTCGGCTACTAAGTTTAACCAACATGGCACACTCACACATCAACAGGCTGCACTTGTGTTAGAACGAACACTAGAATATCTAGGTGTAGAAAAAGAGTCAAATACAGGGCCCTACCACATACCCATCAACCTAAGATTTTGAAATAACCCCCAAAACGAAAATTTTATATCCCTACAGTTATTTATGAAAGTTCAATTCATTTTTTCATTTTGGGGAACAACCAACTTCTTAAGTTGATGGGCATAGCACCGTACATCCATCAACTTAAGAAGAATAAACGCCACCAAAACAAAAAAAGCCCCAAATTTTTCTTGAAAATAAATTAGGGCTCTTGAACCAGAAAAGTATATTTTTAACTATGAAAACTACGATAAATTTTTCCTTTTTTCCTACTTGCTAAATTCAGCAAGTAAAATATTTTTAAAAGGATCAGGATTGTCAGCTTTTCCTAAACTGTTAAAATTGACAGCTAACGTATGCTTACCTCCAAGTGTACCTCCAGCAAAAGTACTAAACCCTGGAATGCCACCTGAGTGCCCCCATATCGAGACACCGTTTGGAAGCCTAGTTTCATAGATTCCAAGACCATATCCGACGATTTCAGCACTTCCTGTAGGAACTGTAGTAAGCATTTGTTTTAGTTGCTGTTCCTTCAGTAATTTACCACTGAGTAAGTAAGAGAAGAATTTGTTTAAGTCGTCAGCAGTAGAAATCATATCTCCAGCCGAGCTACCTATACTTGGATTATAATACGTAATGTCTTTTAGCTCACTTGCTCCGTCTGGTTGGAAATATCCACGGGCATGGTTGGTGCCTGGAATAACGCTTGAATTGCCAGGTAGAAATGTATTTGACAATTCAAGTGGTTCAATAATTCGATTTTCAATCTCTTCCGCATAGCTGTTTCCAGTTACTTTTTCGATAAGGATACCCAGTAATACGTATCCTGTGTTTGAATAAGACCAGCCCTTTCCTGGGGCAAAGTCTGGGGGCAGCGAAAGTCCAAACTTCACTAGATCTTCAGCAGTAAACGATTTATTTCTATTCTTAAAAAAATCAGCTTCTTTTGTCCTTGAGTATTCAGCGATACCACTTGTATGGTTCAATATCTGCCGGATAGTAATCTGTTTAGCATCATATCCGTTTCCTTGAATAACACCAGGCAACCATTTTTCGATGGAATCGTCTAGATTCAGGCGATTCTCTCCAGCTAATTGAAGTACAACCGTTGCGGTGAACGTCTTCGTTACGCTGGCAATACGAAAGCGAAAATCTGTTTTCATTGGTTTCTTGGTGCTCAGATTCGCTACCCCAGCGGCATAACCCCACGTTTTTCCACCCTCATAGGTTTTAACAAGTATCCCCGGGAATCCAAGATGCAATGTATCTCGCATTGCTTGTTTGACGGAATTACGATCTCGTTGAGTGCTTGTGTGTGACGAACTAGATACATTTTCAGTGGACTCTGCTGTTACAATTGATGTTGGTGTTGTGTATAACAGGGAACTCCCAGCTATTAAAATGGCAAGACTTGCACATGTAATTTGACTACGTGTTTTCATAAGGCATTCCTCTCCTCTATTCATATTGTATAGGTGGTTGCTTGCTGTTTCATACTAACCACACAGCTATCATCTTCACCGATTACAAAAGGTCAACATTGAATTTGTAATCATCTTCATAAGTATTATTTTACCAACGCCATTCTGCCCTAACAAACGGTAAATCTCTCTTTTTCCACATGTTTGTAAACCACAGAAATTACTTCTTTTCCTTGAAACACTTTTGTTACTAGTTTGTTTTTCATATATAAGTCATATCTGTTCCGCCTTTCACGCCTCGTAATATTTTTATCCTATACAATGAAACTCTCTTTTTCCTTACCCATTCCTTACAAATTTCTTACGTTCAAAATAGATTCTATTTATTAATATTATTTAAAATCTGCGATACGATTTAATCTTAATTTAGTTGTTTTATAGAAATATTTCTGGTTTTCAGAAAATAATAATCGGAATATTCATTGTTTTCTATATTATTTTTAGAAAATAATCCCATTAATAGGAGTGTTATGATTTAATTGTTAGTCAATATCTCACTTTTAGAGCGTTAGTGTCTTTGAGAAAGTCTAAGCAAGCTATTGATTTCATTACCATCACAAACGAACTGCAAAAAAAGAATAGGGTTGAAGAGGCGGGAGAAGTCTCTTATTCCACCCAATTAGTTTCTATCGTCCCTATTTAGTAAACTTAAGGAGCTCGTTTTTATGAAAACTACCGAATCAAAAAGTCTATGGGGAAATACAATTTATTTACAAGTTTTCTCTGCATATTCACTGCTTATGCTCGGAGTATTTATTGACATGTTAGCCATTATGACCATTGTTAGTTTTGAATGGGAAGTAGACCCCATCATGATTGGATTAATTCCTGTTGCGTATGCACTTCCTGGGATTATATTTAGTTCATGGGCAGGCGTGATTGCTGATCGCTTTAGAAAAATTCCAATTATGATGTTTTGTAATCTAATGGTTGGTTTATTAACAATTGTTCTTTTATTTGTCCAAAATATTCATTGGCTTTTGTTAGCATTAATGGTTCGTTCCATTTTCACCGTTTTTTACTATCCTGCACAGCAAACACTAACACGACAGATTGTTTCTCCTGATCTGCTTACCAAAGCAGTAAGTATCAATGGGATAGTTGAGCAAGGAACCAAGATACTGGGCCCACTTATAGGAGGAATGTTGCTGAGCTGGTTTCAGCCAGAGTTTTGTCTGATTATAAGGGCAATATGCTGTTTACTAGCTGCTTTGGTTCTGTTGCCCACAATAAGGTTACAGGAATCTCTGTCAAGAGAACATATAGAAAAGAAACAGCAAAGTACTTGGACTGCTTGGTTACAAGGCTGGGGTTATGTATTATCCAATCGGATGATATTATCAACCATGATTTTCTTTACAATAGCTATGGCAGTATTACAATTAGTAGACTCACAGTTCCCTACTTTATTTAAGAGCTTGTTCCCAAATGATAAGAGTAAAATGGGATACATCATTTCTATTATTGGTCTTGGGGGAATAATTGGCGCATTCTTAACTCAGAAATTAAAACATTTTCAATATGGTTGGATAATATGTGGAGGTATTGCTTTAATGGGAATTGGCTTTGGAGGAATCAGTCTGATAACTCTGATAAGTCCTGATGCATCCCTCATTTTTGCCTATCTGATCAGTTTTATAGCTGGTATTGGAAGTGGACTTATGTTTGTATCCAATCAAGTCATTCTACAAATAGAATCTCATCAAGAACAGGTCGGAAGAGTATTTGGGATTCAAAGCAGTTTAGCAAATGCAGCCCTCATTATTTCTCCTGCTATGAGCGGTCCACTGGTTCACTTCTTCGGAGTAATTGAACTCTATTTTTATGTGGGTATTGGGCTCATCATCATTGCAGTAATTGGGGTTGCACTACAGAAATATTTATGGGTTACACATAAACAAGAACCTGTAAGAGTAAATAATTTTTGAAGGGAAGATTTTTTATGGCCAATGAGGAATGTTATCCGTTAAGTCATCCACAGAGGAGAATATGGTATACAGAAGTTATTCATTCCGGTAAAGGGATATGTAATTTAAGGTTTTTGTTTAAACTTCATAGAAAAATGGATTATTTAAAATTAAATCGAGTTGTGAATCGTGTTATTAGTGAAAATGATGGTCTTTGCATCAGATTAAAAGAAAATGGGCATCAGGAACCTGAACAATATTTTATTAAACATGAAGAACAAGAATTTGAGTTTTTCGATTTCAGTTCCGTGGAGGATTCAGATTTACTTGAGAAATGGATTGAGCAGAAAACAAAAGAAACGTTTACATTATTTAATTCAGATTTATACTATTTCGCTTTAATAAAATTAAACGATAATGAATGTGCAGTCTTTGGGAATGTTCATCATATTATCATGGATGGTTTATCAATCCAAATATTTACCAGTCAGATTGCAAAATATTATTATGAGATGCATAACGAGACTGAGGAAGGCGAAATTAGAAATTCATATGTTCAATTTCTGGCCAATGAACAAACATACTTGAATAGTATTCGCTTTCAAAAAGATCAAAAATTCTGGTTAGAGGAATTTAAAACAATTCCATCTGTGACGGGATTGAAGCCTTATAATACGTACCAAGTTAGTACCAAAGCATCACGTGAAACGTTTATATTATCGGAGTATTTGAAGAAAAAGATAGAGTTATTTTCTGAAGATTATAAATTAAGTGTATATTCTCTTTTTGTTGCTGCTTTCTCATTGTCTATGTATCGGTGGACCTCATCGCTTGATATTGCATTAGGAATGGCTTATGGCAATCGTATGACTAAAATGGAACGGGAATTAATTGGAATGATGGTGAGTACGGTTCCTCTAAGAATGGATATGGATCCAGAAGAAGAAGTACTTTCATTTATTGGTAGGGTGTCCAGAAAACAAAGTAAATCATTACGACATCAGAAATACCCATTTGATTTGTTATTAAAGCAGATTAATAAAGAGAATAACAGCAATGTTAGACTTTTCGGAACTACGATTGATTATAGAGATCGTGATGAAAGTGGTGACTCACTTTGGATTCCAAATGGTGAAGAAATGCAAGATTTTGCAGTACATATTGAGAATTTGACTGATATAGACTCTTTACAAGTACATATTGACTATCGTAAAGAGCTATTTTCTAAAGAAGAGATAAACCGCTTTTTTAAAACCATGTTAGCAATATTAGAAAATACATTTAAAAACCCAAAGCAAAAGGTTTCTGAGATTGAAATTATTTCAGAAGAAGATAAAAGAAAAAGTTTAGTAGAGTTCAACAATCCTAAGCTTGATTTTCCACCTCAAGTAACTATTCATGAATTGTTCGAACAGCAAGCGATGATTTATCCAAATTCTATTGCAGTTACGTATGAAAAAGGAAAAGTTACTTATAGGGAGCTAAATGAACGTGCAAATCAGTTAGCTCATTATCTGCAGAAAAAAGGAGTAGGACCTGATACTTTAGTTGGGCTGTGTGTTGAACGTTCTCTAGAAATGATTGTAGGTATTTTAGGGATTTTGAAGGCTGGTGGAGCCTATGTTCCACTTGATCCAACATATCCAGAGCAGCGACTTCAATATATTTTAGGGGATGCTGGCATTCAGTTATTCGTAACGCAAGAAAGTTTAAAAGAATTGAAATGGTTACCAGAAAATATTAAATCGATTTGCCTGGATCGTGATCGAGATGAGATTGAGCAAGAAAGTAAGACTTTACCGATTTCTAATGTAAATCCTCAACACCTAGCTTACGTAATCTATACTTCGGGATCAACAGGGAATCCGAAGGGCGTCATGGTAGAGCATCACAATGTTATTCGTTTATTTAAATCAACGGAATGTTGGTATCAGTTTAATGAAAAAGATACTTGGACGCTTTTTCATTCTTATGCATTTGATTTCTCAGTATGGGAAATTTGGGGAGCATTATTGTATGGTGGAAAACTGGTTGTTGTTCCTTACTGGATTAGTCGATCGCCTAAGGATTTCTATCAACTATTGGTAGAGGAAGAAGTCACGGTTCTAAATCAGACGCCTTCCGCATTTCGACAATTAATACAGGTGTGTGAACAAGAAGATGAGAATAAAAACTTGCAGCTGCGTTATGTGATATTTGGTGGAGAAGCGTTAGAACCTATTAGCTTGTTACCATGGTTTCAAAGGTATGGTGAGAAAGAACCGCAGTTAATTAACATGTATGGAATTACAGAAACTACAGTTCATGTTACATATTATCCAATTACTCTAGATGATGTGCAGCATGCTTCAAGAAGTAATATCGGAAAACGAATTCCAGATTTAGAAGTGTATATACTAGACGCCTATCAACAACCTGTTCCTATAGGTGTAGATGGTGAGCTTTATATTGGCGGGGCAGGGCTTGCACGTGGGTATTTAAATAGACCTGAATTAACAGCAGAGCGCTTTATATCTCATCCATTTAGTAGTGATTCGAAAGCAAGATTATACCGGACAGGAGACTTAGCGAGGTATTTGCCGGATGGGAATCTGGATTATCGTGGAAGAATTGATCATCAGGTTAAAATACGTGGTTTCCGAATTGAGATTGGGGAGATTGAGTCTACTTTAAATGCATATGCATCTATAAAAGAGGCAGTTGTAATTGTAAGAGAAGATCAACCGGGTGATAAACGATTAGTAGCATATGTTGTAGGAGATGGAAATGTAGGTGCGTGGAGAGAGTACCTTAAAGCGAAACTACCGAGCTATATGGTCCCTTCGGGATTTGTGACGATGGAAGCTATTCCACTTACAGCTAACGGTAAAGTTGATCGTGAGGCCGTACCTGTGCCGGAGGAAAGGCAGATTAAAAGTGAAGCTGTTGCCCCTCGGAATAGTAACGAACAGATACTGGCTACCATCTGGAAGCATGTGTTAGGTGTTAAAAAGGTGGGAATCTATGATAATTTCTTTGAAATTGGTGGTGACTCGATTCTCAGTATTCAAATCATATCTCAAGCAAGTCAAGTGGGGTTAAAACTTACTCCAAAGCAAATGTTTGAATGCCCAACCATTGCCGAGTTGGCACAAGTGGCTATAGAAACGCAGGGAGTGCAAGCGGAGCAGGGAATTGTGACAGGAGAAGTGCCCCTTACTCCAATTCAGTACTGGTTCTTCGAGCAAGAACATTCACGTCCGGAGCATTGGAATCAATCAATGCTTTTAAGAGTAAAAGAGAGATTGGACGTGAAGTTACTAGAAGGAGCGATCTTAAACTTACTAAAACATCATGATGCTTTACGTTTCCGGTACGAACAGTTACCAAATGGAACGTGGAGGCAGAGAAATGAAGGGACTGATGAGCATTCTGTACTTCATGTGGTAAAACGGAACAAAGCTAATCAACAAGCGTGGAATAAAGTAATACAAGAAGAGATGAACATTACTCAAACTAGTTTCAATTTAGTTACAGGTCCGTTAATGAGAGTAGTTTACTTTGAGGACACCTTGTCTGGAAATGATCGAATATTCTGGGTGATTCATCATTTAGTAGTAGATGGAGTATCGTGGAGAATTCTATTGGAAGATTTACAGGTGGTATATAACCAGATGAAACAAGGTCAAGGAGTTCGCCTACCTGCGAAAAGTACATCTTTTAAAGAGTGGTCGGAACGCCTGCAGGCATACAGTGATTCTGGTATTTCAAAAGAAGTACAAGATTATTGGAATGAACGGGTAGAAAAAGAAACGATGAAAATTCCAATGGACTATCCAATGCAAGAAACAACAGAAGAATCGATTGATCAAGTGACGAGGACTTTAGGAGTAGAAGA
The DNA here is from genome assembly GCF_016651075.1 of Bacillus sp. TH19. Classification (NCBI taxonomy): domain Bacteria; kingdom Bacillati; phylum Bacillota; class Bacilli; order Caryophanales; family Bacillaceae; genus Bacillus; species Bacillus sp. TH19. The sequence goes on from NZ_JAEKEO010000001.1 coordinate 492,184, forward strand.
AACACATGCATTGTTACAAGAAGTTCCAGTGACTCATAAGACAAGGATAAATGAGGTACTATTGGCGGCATTAGGACAAGCTATCGTCGATTTTACAAATCAGCAAACGGTTTCTATTCATCTAGAAGGACACGGGAGAGAAGAGATGGTTGAAGGTATTGATCTATCACGGACAGTGGGCTGGTTCACGAGTATTTATCCTGTTCATCTGAATTTTCAAGGAACTAAAACACCTATTGAAGGATTAAAGGCTGTAAAAGATCAATTGCGTCAAATTCCGAATCGCGGAGTTGATTATGGTATTTTACGTTACTTGAAAAAAGAATTACTTCCGTTTTATCAGCAAAAGCCTTCAATAAGCTTTAACTATTTGGGCCAATTTGATCAAGTGTTTTCAAAAGAATCTTTGTTTATGCAAGAGACAGGGTTTACATTTTTAGATCATGCTCCAGATTCCAAGCCATCTCATCTAATTGAGGTTATCGGTATGGTAAAAGATGAGAAGTTACATTTTGTTTGGATATATAGTAGAGAACAGTTTTCTAGATTAAAAATTCAAGCGATAGCAGATGGTATGTTGAGGCATCTTCTTCAACTTATTAATAAACCAACAACAGAGTCAGCTTTTACAGTATCAGATTTTGCTGATGCTGAGGATCTTACGGAAGAAAGCTTGAGCAAAGTATTACTTAAATTAACAAAGAAGAGGGTGTAAAGATGGGAGACGTTATAGATATATATGGATTATCACCTTTGCAAAAAGGAATATTGTTTCATACTTTATACGATCAAGATGATGAACATTCTTTTTCCTACATTGTACAAGTAGGCTTCTTGCTCGGGGGGCAATTGGATGTTGCTACTTTTGAAAAGGCTTGGGAATATGTTATTCATCGACATGAAGTTCTACGCTCAGTATTTGTGTGGGAGGAAGTAGAAAAACCTCTGCAAGCAGTTTACCAACGTCTTCCTTTTACTATTCATCAAGAGGATTGGAGTGCCCATTCGCATGAGGAGAGGGAGAAGAAATTACACCAGTTTTTGACTGTAGATCGTAGAAAAGGATTTTTATTGGATGAAGCACCGTTGATGAGAGTCACTGCGATTAAAGAAGCAGAAGAGGAAACGAGAATCATTTGGACACATCATCATATTTTGCTAGATGGGTGGAGTGTGTCATTGGTCTTTAGTGAAGTGATGGAAGTTTATCTCAAGATGATAAAGGGAGAAGTGTTGAATCTTCCTAAATCTCTTCCTTATAAAAAATATATCCAGTGGATAAATAAACAAGATCAAAGTCAAGCAGAGGAATTTTGGAAAGAAGAATTAAAGGGGTTTTATGCACCTACGCCATTAGCGATGGAAAGAAAGGATCAAGAACAGGAGAAGGGCTATGGAGAGTGTGTTTATCAGATATCTGAGGAACTCACTGAGAATTTACAAGAGTGGGTACGAAATAGTCGATTAACATTGAATACGTTAGTACAAGGCGCATGGGCCTATTTGATGAGTAGGTATAGCGGTGAAAGTGACATCGTATTTGGCATAACTAGCTCTGGACGTCCTACTGATTTGATAGGAGCAGAGAATATGGTAGGTCTATTTATTAACACATTACCTACTAGAATTCGATTAACGGATGATATATCAGTAGTAGATTGGCTTCGTAAAATACAGATGAAAGAAATGGAACGAAGACAATATGAGCATAATTCGTTGGTTGATATTCAAGGGTGGAGTGAGGTTCCGCGGAATAGTTCCTTATTTCATACCTTGTATGTGTTTGAAAATTATCCAATTCAAGGTAAGAGAAATGATGATTTAAGATTACTAGATGTTAAAAGCGCGGAACAAACAAATTATCCTTTAACACTCATTGTAATGCCCGGTAAGAAAATTACTTTAAAGTTGATGTATGATCGAAGCTATTTTAATGAAGAAACAATAAATCGGATTCAGGGTCACTTATTGCAAATATTAATTCAGATGACGAAGAGCTTAGATTCAAAACTCTTTGAAATTACTCATTTAACAGTGGAAGAGCAGACACAGTTACTAGAGGAATGGAATAATACTCAAGTAAAATATTCAGCTGAAGGCATGATTCATACGGTGTTTGAGGAGCAAGTCAAGAAAAATCCAGAAGCAATCGCAGCTATGTACGAAAATGAACAAATTACCTATAGAGAGTTGGATGAGCGTGCGAATCAGCTAGCACATTATTTACAAAAGCGTGGTGTAGGTTCAGAGTCTCTAGTCGGGGTATATATGGAACGTTCATTACAAATGATGATAGCGTTATTAGGTGTTCTAAAATCAGGAGGGGCGTATGTTCCACTTGATCCTACTTATCCAGAGAGTCGGCTTCGTTATATATTAGAGGATGCTGGAATCGAAGTACTAGTGACGGAAGAAAATTCAAAAGATTTATATATATCTGAAGATATTGAAACGATTTGTATGAATAAAGATTATACTGCAATTAAAAAAGAAGAATCAATCCCATGTATAAGTGGTGTAACAGGGAGAAGTTTAGCGTATGTTATGTATACTTCAGGATCTACAGGTAATCCAAAGGGAGTGATGATTGAGCATCATTCAGTAATCAATTACCTAGAATGGATGCAACATAAATATCCACTTTCTGAAAAGGATGTGGTCTTGCAGAAAACCCCATTCTCATTTGATGTATCTGTTTGGGAGTTATTTTGGGGTATTCACGTTGGAGCAAGTGTATCTTTCCTACCTCGAGGTGGAGAAAAAGATCCTTCTATTATAGCTGAAGTGATTAAAAAACATCAGGTTACTATAGTTCAATTTGTACCTTCGATGTTATCTGTTTTCTTAGATCACTTCAATCATATTGAATTGAACATGAATTGTTCGTCCGTACGCCATGTATTTTCTGGTGGAGAAGAACTAAGTTCAGGGTTAGTTAGACGATTTCAACAGAAATGGAATTATAGTGGACAAGTGAAATTAACCAACTTTTATGGACCAACTGAAGCCACTATTTATGTAAATGCATTTGATATTCAGCCTAATCAAGAATTTGTTTCTATTGGGCAGCCAATACAGAACACGCAATTATATGTATTAGACCAAAATCAACGCTTGCAATCAATAGGAATTGAGGGTGAGTTATATATTGGTGGTGCTGGTTTAGCACGTGGATACTTAAATCGTCCGAATCTTACTGCTGAAAAATTCGTTTCGCATCCATTTCGATTGGGGGAACGACTATATCGAACAGGAGATTCAGTAAGATATCTAACTGATGGAAATATAGAATTTATAGGTAGAATGGACCATCAAGTAAAAATGCGCGGTTTTAGGATTGAATTAGGAGAAATTGAAGCGACTTTAGAAAAATGTTCGTTTATTAAAGAGGCTGTCGTATTAGTTAGAGAAGACCGTCCAGGTGATCAACGATTGGTTGCATATGTAATAAGCGATGGAAATACCCAAGAGTGGAGAGAGTATTTACAAAAACAATTACCGAATCATATGATTCCAGCTCACTTTGTAGAGTTAGAACACTTCCCGCTTACTCCGAATGGGAAAATTGACCGAAAGGCCTTGCCAGCACCTGATGAGCAAGCTATTGGAGATTTAAATGTTCTACCTCGAACGCCATCGGAAGAGCTTATTGCCTCGGTTTGGGGTCAAGTGTTAGGGACAGAAAATATTGGTATTCAGGATTCCTTCTTTGAAAGTGGTGGGCACTCACTACTTGCTACTCAAATCGTCTCTCGATTGCAAGAATTGTTCCAAATCAAAATCCCATTACGTGAACTTTTCAAGCACGATACAGTGGAAGCATTAGCGAAACGAGTAGATCAGTTGCGCAAAGAAGATAAAAAACGAGAGGTTCCACCCCTTGTACCTATGACACGAGAAGAATCTATTCCACTTTCCTATGCGCAGAAACGTCTATGGTTTATTGAACAATTAATGCCAAATAGTGCGATGTACAATATTCATGCAGCGTGTCGCTTAACAGGTAAATGGTCAATTGAAGCATTGGAATCCGGATGGAATCAGTTGTTTGAGCGTCATGAATCATTACGAACGATAATTCTAAAACAAGAGGGTGAACCTTTTCAACAGGTTCAATCTCATGTATTCAGACATATCTCTCAAACGGATCTAACAGATCTCTCTTTAGAAGATAGGGAAAGAGAAATGAAACGGCTCATTCAAAACGAAGCGGAGGAACCATTTCATTTTGGACAAGGTCCTCTAATTCGAGCACGAATATTGAAAGTGGACAGGGAAGAAAGGGTTCTCCTTTGTACGATGCATCATATTATTTCAGATGGATGGTCAATGGGAATCTTACTTGAAGAATGGATGGCTTTTTATGAAGGAGCACTAAGCGGAAAACCGGTGGAATTGAAGGAGTTATCTATCCAATATGCAGACTTTGTCATGTGGCAGAAGGAATGGCAAAAAGAAGAGAATTTGGATCAGCACCTTCAATATTGGAAGGAAGAATTATCTGGGGAGCTACCGGTTTTACAATTACCGATGGATCGTCCTCGACCTGCGGTTCAAACCCACCGTGGTGCAAGTCAGTCCTTAACGGTGGCGAATTCCCTACAGGAAAAGCTCAAAGATTTAAGTCTGCAAGAAGGATGCACTTTATTTATGACATTGATGGCAGCGTATCAAAGCTTCCTTTCTCGTTATACAGGACAAGACGACATCTTGGTTGGAAGCCCAATTGCAAATCGAAATGTTAAAGAGATTGAGGGATTAATAGGTTTCTTTGCAAATACGTTGGTTTATCGAGCAGATTTCAGTGAAAATCCGACGTTCCAAGAACTTTTGTCGCAGGTACGAAAAAAAGCACTAAAAGCCTACGAGTATCAGGACATTCCATTTGAGAAAGTGGTGGAATCTGTAAAACCGGAACGGAATACAAGTCATTCACCGATATTTCAAACCATGTTTACTTTACAGAATACGAAACAAGCGTTTCCTCAGCTATCTGAAAGAAACATGGAACTCATGGAAAGTCATGCTTCTGTTGCGAAATTTGATTTGAGTTTATTTGCTTCTGAGACGGAAGAAGGATTATCGCTAACCTTTGAATACAATACTGATTTGTTTAATGATACAACCATTGAACGCATGGCAAGTCATTTTGAACATTGGTTAAATCAAATTGTCTCTCATCCAAAATATTTATTATCTGAACTGAATATGTTATCGAAAGCAGAATATAAGCAATTACTAGAGGAATGGAATGAATCAGGTGTTGTAGATATACAAGAAAGCACGATTCATACATTGTTTGAAGAACAAGTGAAAAAAACACCAGAAGCAATTGCAGTAGTGTGCGAAGATGAAGAACTAACATATCGAGAGTTGGACGAACGCTCGAATCAGCTGGCACATTATTTACAGAAAAATGGTGTTGCATGCGAATCATTGGTTGGGATTTGCGTTACACGTTCATCCGAGATGATTGTCGGCCTCTTAGGAATTATGAAGGCAGGAGGAGCATATGTCCCAATTGATCCAGCGTATCCGGAAAGTCGACTGCAATACATTTTAGAGGATGCTCAAATAAAGGTACTGGTGATACAGGAAAAGTTACAACAAAAAATGGTTATAACTAAATCCGTTGCCGTGATTTGTATTGATCGTGATCGAGAAGAAATAGAACAAGAAGTAACTACAGTGTGTACCAGTGAAGTGACGGGCGATAATTTAGCCTATATTATCTATACTTCAGGTTCCACTGGAAATCCAAAGGGGGTAATGATTGAGCACAGGAATACAGTAACAATGATTCATTGGGCGCATCACACATATTCGCAAAAGGAATTAGCGGGAGTATTAGCTTCAACTTCGCTATCCTTTGATCTATCCGTTTTTGAAGTGTTTGTTCCCTTAGCGATGGGTGGTAAGGTGATTGTCGCTGAAAATGCTCTACATCTAGACAAGTTGTCTACCAAGGGTGTGACTTTGGTCAATACTGTGCCATCGGCAGCGAAGGAACTGGTTCGCGCAAAAACAATTCCTTCTTCGGTAAAGGTGATGAATTTGGCTGGAGAACCATTACCATATTCACTCGTTCAAGATTTATACGAGAGAAGTACGATTGAGAAGGTGTACAACCTATATGGACCGTCCGAAGATACTACGTATTCCACATATATGGAATTAGAAAAGGGTGTCATGTATAGGGTACCACCAATTGGTAAACCAGTCTTCAATGCAGAAGTATATGTATTGAGTACTGAACAAAAAATGGTTCCAATTGGTGTAGTTGGTGAACTTTACATTGGTGGATCAGGATTAGCACGTGGATACTTAAACCGTCCTGACTTAACGCAAGATTGTTTTATACCGCATCCGTTTAAAGAAGGAGAGCGAGTATACCGGACTGGAGACCTAGTAAGGTATCTGCCAGATGGAAATTTGGAGTATCTTGGCCGAATCGATCATCAGGTAAAAATTCGTGGGTTCCGGATTGAACTAGGAGAAATTGAAGCGACATTGCTAAAGCATACATTAGTTAACGAAGTTCTTGTGATGGTGCGGGAAGATTATCTTGGTGATCCACGTTTGATTGCCTATGTTGTGGGAGATGGGGATGCTCATAAGTGGCGTGATTATCTCAAGGACCAGCTACCAAATTACATGATTCCAGCCTATTTTGTCGGATTGAATGCATTTCCACTCACTCCAAATGGAAAGATTGATAGGAAGGCCTTACCAGTACCAGAGAGACAGGAGATAGTGAGGGGGTATATTGCTCCCCGTACACCTACGGAAAAAACAATCGTTTCAATATGGCATCAAGTTTTAGGTGTAGAAAATATTGGAGTGCAGGATTCGTTTTTTGAAATAGGTGGGCATTCATTACTTGCTACACAAGCTGTTTCCAATCTTAAAGAGGCTTTTGGAATCGAGTTACCATTGCATGATCTATTTACGTTTCATACGGTGCAACAATTGGCAAAACAGATTGATCAATTGTTCTATAACAAAAATCAAGAAATACAGAATGATAGTAAGGAGAATGTAAGTCTTCAAGACTATATTCAAAAAGAAGCAGAAGTGAGTAGTGATGAAGAATTACTTGAACTACTTAAGCAATTAGAAGAGCTATCAGAGGAAGAAGCACAAGGAATATTCGAGAGTAATTTAGTTGAGGAAGGGGTAAAAAAATGAGAAGTGATTTACATGCAAAGCTGAGTTCACTTTCTCCTGAGAAAAGAGCTTGGCTTCAGAAGCAAATGCAAAAAAAGGAGAATAAAGAAGCACTTCCGTTGTCTTATGCACAACAACGTTTGTGGTTTATGGACAGATTTAACCCAAACAGTTCTTTATATAATATTCCAACGGTATGGCATCTAAAAGGAAATTGGATTCCTGAAGTATTAGAAAAGGGATTCAATCGACTCATTGAACGTCATGAATCATTACGAACCGTTTTTAAAGAAGTAGGAGAACAACCTGTACAACAAATTGTCGAATTCCTTCCTAGAGCATTACCTGTAAGGGATTACTCGCAACTTCCTCTAGAAGTAAAAGAAAAAGAGGTAGATAGTTTAATTGCGAGAGAAGCGCAAGAACCATTTGATTTAATGAATGGCCCTTTAATTCGTAATCAGCTTGTTCAATTAGGAAAGAATGAATGGTTATTACTATGTACGATGCATCATATTATTTCTGATGCTTGGTCCATCGGTATACTCATGAATGAATTACTTACTTTCTATGAAGAAGAAACGGGCGGGAATCCTGCTAAATTAAGTTCACTATCCATTCAATATGCAGACTTTGCGAAGTGGCAAAAGGAGTGGTTGCAAGGTGATGTGTTAAATCGTCAACTTACGTATTGGGAGGAAGAATTGTCTGGGGAGCTTCCTATATTACAACTGCCAGTGGACCGACCTCGACCGGTTACGCAAACTTACGCTGGGGATACGCATCACGTGATTTTTCCTTATAGATTACTCAATCAATTAAAGGATATAAGTCGACAAGAAGGATCTACCTTATTTATGACTTTAATGGCTGCATACCAGAGCTTTCTTGCTCGTTATACGGGGCAAAAAGATATTCTAGTCGGAAGTCCGATTGCAAATCGGAATCATAAGGGAGTAGAAGGATTAATCGGTTTCTTTGTTAATACGTTGGTTTACCGATCAGATTTGAGTGGCACCCCTACTTTTCGGGAGATTTTGAACCAAACAAAGAAAAAGGCGTTAAAAGCTTACGAATATCAAGATATACCATTTGAAAAAGTGGTAGAAGCTGTGCAACCTGAACGAAGTATGAGTCATTCTCCTATCTTTCAGACCATGTTTACACTACAGAATATAAAACAAGAACGACTAGATTTGTCTGGTAGAAGTATCGAAATGGTAGAAAGTAATATGTCTATTGTAAAATTTGATCTGAGTTTAACTGCCTACGAAGTGGAAGAAGGTCTATTTGTCTCATTTGAATACAACACGGATTTATTTGATAGTAGTACCGTTGCACGTATGGCAGGCCATTTTGAGAACTGGTTAAATGAAATCGCGTATCATCCAGATGAATCATATACAAAGCTGTCAATGTTATCGGACACAGAGCAGAAACAACTCCTAGAAGAATGGAATGATACTGACATAGTTTATGATCATGAGTGTATGATTCATGAGCTATTTGAGCAGCAAGTTGCACGTACACCTGATGCAGTGGCGGTAGTTTATGAGGGTGGAAAGCTAACGTATCAAGAACTCAATGAAAAATCGAATCAATTGGCACATTATCTACAAAAACGAGGTATAGGACCTGAATCATTGGTCGGTATATGTGTTGAACGTTCTCCTGAAATGATTATTGGTCTCTTTGGGATTTTGAAAGCAGGTGGGGCTTATGTCCCACTGGACCCAAGTTATCCCGAAAATCGCCTGAGATACATTTTAGAGAATTCACAAATTCAAGTGCTGTTAACAAAAGAGGCACTACAGGACTGGTTACCTAAAGATATTCAAGCAATTTGTTTAGACCGGGATCAAGTAATGATTTCTAAAGAGAGTAATTTGGCTCCGGTGAGTGGAGTAACAGCAAATAACTTAGCCTATATCATATACACTTCGGGTTCGACGGGAAATCCGAAGGGAGTAATGATTGAACATCATTCGGTTATCAACCGCCTACAGTGGATGCAGAAAAAGTATCCATTATCTGAGGAGGATACAATCCTACAAAAGACACCGTTTTCATTTGATGTTTCTGTCTGGGAATTATTTTGGTGGTCATTTGTAGGAGCGCGTGTTTGTTTGCTTCAACCAGGAGGAGAGAAAGATCCTGCGGTGATTGAGGAGTATATCGAACGATATCGTGTGACCACCATGCACTTTGTTCCGTCGATGTTATCTACTTTCTTGGATTATATGGAACAATATAATTCGAAAAGGGATGTATCGTCTTTAAATCAGGTTTTTACTAGTGGAGAAGCATTAAATACTGAACAGGTTCGCCGGTTTAAGGGGGTATTTTACGATGTTCAGCAAACAAAGTTAATTAACTTGTATGGCCCTACCGAAGCGACTGTGGATGTGACTTATTATGATTGTGATTTAGAAAAAGAACCTATGCTTATTCCAATTGGTCGTCCAATTGATAATACAGAGTTGTATGTGTTGGATCAATATCAACAGGTGGTACCGATTGGTGTGGCGGGGGAACTTTACCTTGGAGGAGTAGGCTTGGCACGTGGCTACTTCAATCGACCAGAGTTAACTACTGAACGTTTTATTCCGCATCCCTTTAAGGAAGGGGAACGATTATATCGAACGGGTGACCTGGTGAGATATATGAATGATCGTAACTTGGAGTATATTGGAAGAATAGATAACCAAGTCAAAATCAGAGGATTCCGAATTGAACTGGGAGAAATCGAAGCAGCTTTACATGATCACTCATCTTTAAAAGAAGCTGTCGTGTTGGTGAAGGAAGATCGACCAGGAGATAAGCAGTTAGTAGCTTATGTAGTGGGTGAAGGGGATACTGGAGAGTGGCGTGAATATCTGAAGAAGCAATTGCCAAATTATATGGTTCCGGCATACTTTTTCCAAGTTGAATCGATGCCACTCACTCCAAATGGTAAGGTGGATCGGAAAGCTTTACTGGAATTGGAGGCACAGTTCATAAGTGAAGATATTACTTCATCAAGAACACCAGTGGAGGAGCTCATCGTTTCTGTATGGAGTAAAGTATTAGGTATAAGAAATATTAGTGTTCAGGATTCTTTTTTTGAAATCGGTGGTCACTCGCTACTAGCTACTCAAGTAGTGTCACGCTTACAAGAAATCTTTCAAATCGAATTACCGGTACGCGAACTATTTGAGTATGCAACGGTGGAGTCACTGGCAAAGCGATTAGATCAGTTACGTAAAGGAGATAGAAAACGAGATATTCCGCCACTAATGCCGATGGAACGAGGGGAAACTATTCCACTATCTTATGCCCAACAGCGCTTATGGTTTATCGATCAATTTACACCTAATAGTGCACTTTACAATATGCCAATAGTATGCCGCCTTACAGGGAGTTGGCTACCTGAGGCATTGGAAACGGGATGGAATCAGCTAATAGAGCGTCATGAATCATTGCGGACGGTCTTTCATGAAGTGAACGGTCAACCCGTACAGCAAATTGAACCGTATGCTTTTCGATTAATTCCGAAAACGGATTTAACTATGCTTTCTCCAGAAGACCGAGAAGAAGAAGTTAAACGTTTGATTCAACAAGAAACAGAAATGCCATTTGATTTAGGCGAGGGTCCACTGATCAGGACAAGTATTTTGCAAGTGGGAGAGGAAGAATGGATTCTCCTTTGTACTCTACATCATATCATTTCAGATGGATGGTCAATGGGAGTCCTACTTGAAGAATGGATGGCATTCTATGAGAAAACTACGGATGGAAAGGTAGCAGAACTTGAACCATTACCGGTTCAGTATGCCGACTTCGCGCAGTGGCAAAAAGGATGGTTGAAGGCGGAAGTGCTTGATCAACAACTCCAATATTGGAAGGAAGAATTGTCTGGGGAGCTTCCTGTACTCCAACTTCCTATGGATCGCCCGCGTCCCGCAATACAAACTCATGACGGGTCGACATACACTCTGGTTCTGCCAAGCGCGCTACATGACAAATTGAACGAATTTAGTCGCCAAGAAGGGGCTACACTCTTCATGACGCTGTTGGCTGCATATCAAAGTTTTCTATCACGTTATACGGGACAAGAAGATATTCTGGTCGGAAGTCCAATTGCTAATCGAAATTATAGAGAAATTGAAGGACTTATTGGTTTCTTTGTCAACACGTTGGTTTATCGGGCTAATCTGAGTGGTAGACCGACATTTCAGGATGTTCTGTCTCAGGTTCGTCAAAAGGCATTGAAGGCGTATGAATATCAAGATATCCCTTTTGAAAAAATTGTAGAAGTTGTACAACCAGAGCGGAGTACAAGTCATTCGCCAATCTTCCAGACTATGTTCATCTTGCAAAATATGAAACAAGAGTTCCCGGTGTTATCTGGTAGAAGTATTGAAATGATAGAAAGCCATAGTCCAATCGCAAAGTTTGATTTAAGTGTAATGGTAGCTGAGACGGAAGAGGGAGTACGTTTTACTTTTGAATACAATAAGGATTTATTCAATGCCACAACTATTGAACGGATGGCAGGGCACTTTGAGAAATGGCTACACGAAGTTTCCCATTACCCGCAAAATCCGTTGCATAGTCTGAGCATGCTATCGGAACCTGAGCGTACTTTGTTATTAGAAACATGGAATGACACTGTAATGGAAATGCTCCCACAGGGTCTTATTTGCGACAGATTTGAGGAACAAGTAGCAAAGCGTTCTGAAGCGATTGCGGTAGTTGATCAAACAAAAGATTGGACTTACGGTGAACTGGATGCACAAGCAAATCAGTTGGCAAATGTTTTACAGCGAAAAGGAGTTGCTCCAGAGTCAGTCGTGGGAGTTTATCTTCCGAGGTCGGCTGAGCTCATGGTAAGTTTACTAGGCATATTAAAAGCTGGTGGAGCTTATGTCGTTTTAGATCCGTTGTATCCAAAATCAAGGTTAGAATACATGATTGAAGATGCAGGAATTCAATTTGTAGTGACGGCGGAAGGACAAGAAGGCCTTTTCGAACAGGTCGAAATGGTGAGGTTAGAAGAGTTAACAGTGGAAAGCGTAATCGCACCTACACGGCAGATAAATCCAGAGAACTTAGCTTACATTGTCTATACCTCTGGTTCTACAGGAAAGCCAAAGGGTGTCATGATTGAATATCGCTCATTAATGAATATGGTTTCTTGGCATCAAGAAGTTTATCGTATTACAGCAGAGGATCGTGCGACTCAGATTGCAGGGATTGCTTTTGATTCGGCTGTTCAGGAGATTTGGCCGTATCTAACTGCTGGTGCAGCACTCTACTTGTCAACAGAGGAACTGAGAATTAATCCAGAAGCACTAAGAGACTGGCTCATTGATTCGCGAATAACAGCTAGTTTTGCACCTACGCCTATTCTGGAAAGACTCTTGAAATTATCTTGGCCAGGTAAAACGGATCTTCGTTTTATCATTACCGGCGGGGATCAATTAACGCAGTATCCATCTAACGATATTCCTTTTGCGGTAATCAATCAGTATGGTCCATCGGAAAATACCGTTGTTACCACGGATTGTTATGTACCTGTAGGAGTGACAACAGGTACGCCATCGATTGGTCGACCGATTGCGAATACAGAAGTTTATGTGTTAGATTCTCATCTTCAGCTAGTACCAAGTGGTGTGATTGGAGATCTCTATATTGGAGGGAAAAGTCTTGCTCGTGGATATGCTAATCGTCCGGACCTTACAAAGGAAAAATTTATTTCGCATCCATTCAAGTCAGGAGAACGTCTCTATTACACCGGAGACAAAGCAAGTTATCTTTCTGATGGTGCTCTCCAGTTCCATGGTCGTATAGATGACCAAGTGAAAATTCGTGGTTTCCGGATTGAATTGGGAGAAATAGAAGCAGTCTTGCAGGCACATTCTTCTGTGAAAGAAGCGGTTGTATTGGTACGAGAGGATGATCCAGGCGACAAGAGATTAGTAGCTTATGTAGTTGGTGAAGGAAGTGTCCAAGAATGGCGAGAGCATCTACAAACACATTTACCAAATTATATGGTCCCAACAAACTTTATTGAGATGGAATTTTTACCACTTACACCGAATGGAAAACTTGATTTAAAGGCATTGCCAATACCTAGCAAATTATCTACGGAAAATACCGTTCACGCACGAACTCCGCTAGAGGAACTTATCGCTTCAGTGTGGAGTCAAGTGCTAGGAATAGAAAATATAGGTGTTCAGGATTCTTTCTTTGAACTTGGTGGTCATTCTCTACTTGCTACACAAGTGGTCTCACGCTTGCAAGAAGTCTTTCAAATCAAATTACCGGTACGTGAACTGTTCGAATATTCAACGGTCGAGGCACTGGCGAAGCGATTAGATCAATTACGTAAGGGAGGCAAAAAACGAGAAATTCCACCATTGATGCCGATGGAACGAGGAAATGCCATTCCACTTTCTTATGCTCAACAGCGCTTATGGTTTATCGATCAATTTACACCTAATAGTGCACTTTATAATATGCCGATGGTATGCCGTCTTACAGGAAATTGGTTACTAGAAGCATTGGAGTTGGGATGGAATCAGTTGATAGAGCGTCATGAATCATTGCGGACAGTATTTCATGAAGTGGACGGTCATCCTGTGCAGAAGATTCAATCGTATACTTTCCGTTCCCTTCCACAAATTGACTTAACTAAGATTTCTCCAGAAGAGAGAGAAAGAGAAGTGGAGCAATGGATTCAAACTGAAGTCGAATCCCCATTTGACTTAGAGCAAGGGCCATTGTTCCGTGGACAAATCGTGAAAATTTCAGAAGAAGAATGGGTTCTTCTGTGTAATATGCATCATATCATCTCGGATGGATGGTCGATGGAAATCTTGCTCCAAGAATGGATGGCATTTTATGAGGAGGCGATTGGTGAAAAACCAGCAGACCTTGCACCACTACCAGTTCAATATGCCGATTTTGCTCAGTGGCAAAGAGAATGGTTGATAGATGAAGTACTAAACCAACAGCTTGCATATTGGAAGGAAGAACTGTCTGGTGAGTTACCAGTCTTAATGTTGCCGATGGATCGTCCCCGTCCTCCGGTGCAAACCCACCATGGATTAACTCATAATGTGTTGTTGTCACGCTCATTACTGGATAAATTAAACGAACTTAGTCGTCAAGAAGGGGCCACGCTTTTCATGACCTTATTGGCATCGTATCAAAGTTTCCTTGCCCGTTATACAGGACAATCAGATATTCTTGTTGGAAGCCCAATTGCGAATCGAAATTATCGAGAAATTGAAGGGTTGATTGGTTTCTTTGTCAACACGTTGGTTTATCGAGCTGATTTAAGTGGCGCACCGGCATTTCAAGAGTTGTTGTCTCAAGTGCGGATAAAAGCATTGAAGGCATATGAGTACCAAGATGTTCCGTTTGAGAAAATTGTGGAGGTTATCCAACCTGAACGAAGTACAAGTTATTCTCCGATTTTCCAAACCATGTTTACTTTGCAAAATACGGGACAAGAGCTACCACAGCTACATGGACGAAGTATAGAAGTAATGGACAGCCACGCTTCAATCGCCAAATTTGATTTAAGTTTAACTGCCGCAGAAGTGGAAGAGGGCTTATTGCTTACTTTTGTTTATAGGACTGATTTATTTGACAGTTTAACTATTGAATCCATAGCCGAAAATTTTGGAAACTGGTTGAATTTAATCGTGGAACATCCTGATAAATCATTAGCTAAGTTGCCGATACTGTCAGGATTACAGCAAAAGCAGTTAGAAGAGTGGAATAATAATGCTGTAGCATATCCACAGGAATTTGGGATTCATCAGCTGTATGAAGAGCAAGTAAATCGTACACCTGACGCGGTGGCAGTGGTAGATGAAAAACAGCAGTTAACCTATCGAGAGCTGAATGAAAAAGCAAACCAATTGGCACATTATCTCCAGAAATGTGGGATTGGGAGCGAGTCATTGGTTGGTCTCTGCTTCCAGCGTTCAGTTGAGATGATTGTCGGTCTCATGGGGATCTTGAAAGCTGGGGCAGCCTATGTTCCATTGGATCCATCGTATCCAGAAAGTCGCCTACGATATATTCTGGAGGACACAGGGATTCAAGTATTGGTCACGAACGAAGCATTAGAAGGTTGGATAACTGAAGAAATCAAAACAGTTTGTTTGGATCGGGATAAAGCGATGATTTCGCGAGAAAGCACCCTTTCACCAATATGTGAAGTGACAGGAGAAAACTTGGCGTATGTAATCTATACTTCGGGATCAACAGGGAATCCGAAGGGAGTTATGGTAGAGCATCAAAATGTGATTCGTTTATTTAAATCGACGGAATGTTGGTATCAGTTTGATGAAAAAGATACTTGGACGCTTTTCCATTCTTATGCGTTTGACTTCTCGGTATGGGAGATTTGGGGGGCATTACTCCATGGCGGAAGATTGATTGTTGTTCCTTACTGGATTAGTCGATCGCCCAAGGATTTCTATCAACTGTTAGTAAAGGAAAAGGTTACGGTTCTTAATCAGACACCATCCGCATTTCGACAATTGATACAAGTGTGTGAACAAGAAGATGAGAAGAAAGACTTGCATCTGCGCTATGTCATATTTGGTGGGGAAGCACTCGATCCTACCAGCTTGGTACCATGGTTTCAAAGGTATGGAGAGCAGGAACCACAGTTAATTAATATGTATGGAATTACAGAAACTACCGTTCATGTTACGTATTATCCAATTACTCAAGATGATGTGCAGCATGCTTCAAGAAGTAATATAGGAAAACAGATTCCAGATTTAGAAGTGTATGTACTAGACGCTTGTCAACAACCTGTGCCTATTGGCGTAGCTGGCGAACTATATATTGGTGGAGCAGGACTTGCACGTGGATATTTAAACAGACCCGAATTGACTGCAGAGCGTTTCATTCCTCATCCATTCAGTAGTGACCCAGGAGCGCGATTATATCGGACAGGAGACTTAGCGAGATACTTACCTGATGGAAATCTGGATTATCTTGGGCGGATTGATCACCAGGTGAAAATCCGTGGTTTCCGAATTGAGCTCGGAGAAATTGAATCTGCTTTAAACGCACATGTCTCCATAAAAGAGGCTGTTGTAATTGTTCGAGAAGATCAGCCGGGTGATAAACGGTTGGTGGCATATGTCGTGGGTGACGGGAATGTAGGTGAGTGGAGAGATTATCTCAAGGCGGAACTACCAAGCCATATGGTTCCTTCAGGATTTGTGATGATGGAAGCCATTCCACTAACTGCTAACGGAAAAGTTGATCGTGAGGCCTTACCTGTACCAGAGGAGAGGAAAATCGAAAGTGAATGTGTTGCCACGCGGAATGGTAACGAAGAAACACTGGCCACCATTTGGAAGCAAGTATTAGGGATTAAAAAGGTGGGAATCCATGATAACTTCTTTGAAATTGGTGGAGACTCAATTCTCAGCATTCAGATTGTCTCTCGTGCGAAGCAAGCAGGTTTGCAATTGACGCCAAAGCAAATGTTTGAACACCAAACGATTGCCGAGTTGGCGCAAGTAGTCAATGAAGAACGGGGTGTACAAGCAGAGCAGGGAGTTGTAACTGGAGAACTGATCCTTACACCAATCCAGCAATGGTTTTTTGCACAAGATCATCCAAACCCACACCATTGGAATCAATCCATGTTTTTTAGAACAAAAGAGCGACTGGATATAGTAATACTGGAAAAATCTGCGAGTACCCTTCTAATCCATCATGATGCTTTGCGTTTAAGATATGAACGGTTACCGAATGGAGCTTGGAAACAGCGGAACGAAGGGATCGAAGAACAATCGACGCTGACCGTTATTTCATTAGACGAAGTGCCACAAGCAGAATGGCATCAAGTGATTCAAACGGAGATTGACACTGCACAAGCAAGCTTGCACTTACACGCAGGACCGCTAATGAGAATGGTGTATTTTGATGAAGGTGAGAAAAGAGCAGGCCGATTATTCTGGGTGATTCATCACTTAGCAGTGGATGGTGTTTCTTGGCGGATTTTACTGGAGGATCTGCAAACGGCGTATAATCAAGCGAGCAAGGATCAGATGATCCAATTACCTACAAAGAGTACATCCTTTAAAGCGTGGTCGGAGAAATTGCATCATTACGCTGAAGCTGGGATTGTGCAAGAAGTGCGTGATTACTGGGAGCAGCAATCCGAACAAGAAGTGGCTATGCTACCAGTGGATACCACCCTCGAAGTTCCAGCAAACACAGGAAACGAGGAGATTACCGTGGTGCTGGATGAGAAAGAGACCCGTACGTTATTGAAAGAGATTTCAAGCACTCATCGTGTCCAAATCAATGAAGTACTATTAACAGCATTGGTACAGGCTACGGCAGCATGGACAGGTCATCCGACGCTGACCGTGGATTTGGAGGGGCATGGTCGGGAAGAGATTATCGAAGACGTTGACCTATCTAGAACCGTGGGGTGGTTTACAAGTATTTATCCTGTTCACTTAAATATTACCGGTGCCGACACGCCAATTGCAGCATTAAAAGCAGTTAAAGAACAAGTGCGTAAAATTCCTAATAAGGGTGTTGACCATGGAATTTTGCGGTATCTGAACACAACAATGTGTGAGCAATGGGGGTCTCAACATACACCGTCTATTAGTTTTAACTATCTTGGACAATTTGACCAAATGTTTTCTGACGATGCAATACTTATTCCAGAGAACGGATTTAAGCGCTTAGATCATGCTTCTGGTTCCAAGCGATTGCATTTAATTGATGTAATTGGAATGGTAACGGATGGGAAGCTTCAGTTCACTTGGGTATACAATGTAGGACAATATGCGAAATCAACGATTCAAAGTATTGCAGAGAATATGCTCCATCAACTAAGTAAATTGATTCAATCTGCGGATGGAGAATCTGCACTGACCGTTTCAGATTTTGTGATGGCTAATCTTGACCAAGCCAGTTTGACAAAAGTATTAACCAAGATGAATCGTGGAAATAATTATCCGATTACCGATTTATATCCACTATCGCCTTTGCAAGAAGGAATGATTTTCCATGCATTGCATGACCAAGGGGAGGAACATGTAGCGCCGTATATAGTGCAATTAAGTTTCATGATTAGAGGAGAATTGGATATTGCTACTTTCGAACTGGCGTGGAAATCGATAATTCAGCGGCATGAAATTTTCCGCTCAGCTTTCCTTTGGAATGAAGTTGAGGAGCCTTTACAAGTGGTGTATGAGAGTGTTCCATTTAAGGTGAATGTAGAAGATTGGCGTACGCTGACTGCTGAAGAAAAAGAAGAGAAAAGAAAAGCCTTTTTGGCATTGGATCGAAAACAAGCCTTTCTTTTTGATAAAGCGCCATTGATGCGGGTGACTGTCATTCAAGAAGGTGAGGAAGAATATCGAATTGTTTGGACACATCACCATATTCTGTTGGATGGATGGAGCCTACCACTGGTCTTTAACGAATTGCTTACAGTGTACCAGAAGAGAATGAATGGAGAAGCCGTGCATTTACCTAATTCATCGCCATACAAGAAATATATTCAATGGCTAAGAGAACAGAATCAGGAGCAGGCGGAGCAATTCTGGAGAGAGAAACTTAAAGGTTTTACAGCTCCAACCCTGCTGGGCTTAGAAAGTAAAGAGCAAGAAAAAGGTTACACAGAGAAGGTAACTTATTTATCAGAAGAGCAAACCCAAGCGTTACAAAACTGGGCGAAGCGCAATAGGCTCACTTTGAATACAGTAATTCAAGGTGCGTGGGCGTATCTCATGAGCCGGTATAGTGGAGAAGATGAAATTGTCTATGGTGTAACTAGCTCAGGACGCCCTACGGAGATTATTGATGTTGAAAACATTGTAGGTCCTTTTATTACCACATCACCGACGCGAATTCAGTTGATAGATAATATAAAAATAATGGATTGGTTGCAGAAGATACAAGAGGAAGAGATAGAAAGAAGACAATATGAATATGCTTCTTTGACAGAGATTCAAGGATGGAGTGAAGTTCCTAGAGGAACCCCGCTGTTCCATAGCTTGTATGTGTTTGAAAACTACCCAGTGAAAGAGGAGTCCTCAGGAAATCTAGAAATTGGTGGGTTGGAAGGAGTAGAGCAAACTCATTATCCATTAGGATTGACAGTTGTCCCAGAAAGCCAGTTGTTGTTAAAGTTGAAGTATGATCGTAGCAAGTTTAATGGTCTCACTATTGAACGGATGCTGGGGCATTTAAGCCAGGTGTTAAAGCAAATGATCGAGAACGTTGATCAAACTCTGTCGGAGCTGGTGTATGTTACGGAAATAGAACAGAAACAACTACTGGAAGAATGGAATGATAATGCAGCAGCGTATCCACGTGAAAGTGTGATCCACAAACTTTTTGAAGATCAAGTGGATCGTACACCTGATGCGGTGGCAGTGGTGGATGAAAATCAGCGGTTGACGTATCGAGAGCTGAATGAGAAAGCAAACCAATTGGCCCATTATCTTCAGAAAATGGGGATTGGGACGGAGTCATTGGTCGGGCTTTGTTTCCAACGTTCAGTGGAGATGATTGTCGGTCTCATGGGAATCTTGAAAGCTGGATCAGCCTATGTTCCGCTGGATCCATCGTATCCAGAAAGTCACCTACGATATATTCTGGAGGACACAGGAATTCAAATATTGGTTACGAACGAAGTATCACAAGGTTGGATGCCTGAAGAAGTTGAAACAGTTTGTTTGGACCGAGATCAAGCAATGATTTCGCAAGAAAACACTCTTTCACCAATATGTAAAGTAACAGGAGAAAACTTGGCGTATGTTATCTACACTTCAGGTTCGACCGGGAATCCAAAAGGGGTTATGGTGCAGCATCATTCGGTATTAAATCTATCCTATGGTTTACAGAAAGAGGTTTTTTCACATCGGGCACATGATAACATGCGCGTTGGTCTAAATGCCTCAATCGCCTTTGATTCATCCGTTAAACAATTACAAATGCTTTTGTATGGTTCTAGTTTGTATATTATTTCAACAGAAGTTCGCAGTGATCCTCAACAGTTTATATCTTATATTCGGGAGAATAAGTTGGAAATGTTCGATATAACACCTTCACTACTCCAATTACTAATAGATGAGGGGTTGTTAGAAACAAACGATAGTGTTCATGTTCCAAGCAAGGTACTGGTCGGTGGAGAAGCGATTATGCCATCACTGTGGGAACAACTAGTAGAGAATGACCATATCCATTTTTATAATGTATATGGTCCTACGGAATGTACGGTTGATGCGACATGCTATCGTATCAAAAAAGATAGTAAGAGAGTAACCATTGGGCGTCCGTTGCCAAATGTTCAAGCCTATGTATTGGATGAGAAGTTGTTACCTGTTCCAGTTGGTGTAACGGGTGAACTTTATATCGGTGGAGCAGGCCTAGCGAGAGGATACTTGAATCGTCCAGAGTTAACGTTAGAACGTTTTATTCCACATCCATTTAATGAAGGAGAACGGTTATACCGGACGGGAGATCTAGTCCGTTATTTAGCTGATGGCCATTTGGATTATCTGGGAAGAATCGATAATCAAGTGAAAATTCGAGGATTCCGGATTGAGCTTGGAGAGATTGAAGCGAATTTAGAAAGTCATCCATCGGTGAAAGAGGCGGTAGTCTTGATAAGAGAGGACCAACCAGGAGATCAGAGATTGGCTGCCTATGTGGTGGGTAAAGGAAGTATGCATGAATGGCGTGAGCATCTCAAGAGGCAAGTACCGAATTATATGATTCCTGCACACTTTATTGAGGTTGATGCGATTCCCCTTACAACAAATGGGAAGGTTGATCGAAAGGCACTGAACAGCTTAACGATTCAAAGAGAAAGTACCTTTTCTACACCAATCATCCCACGGGATGAAATCGAGTATCAGCTGATTACAATCTGGCAGGATTTGCTACAGTTAGAAGATATCCATGTAAACGATGATTTCTTCAATATAGGAGGTCACTCTCTCCTTGTAATCAAATTGATTTCAAAGGTCAGAGAGAAATTTGGAAAAGAGATTAAGGTGCCCGCACTAATTAAGAATCCGACAGTGGAAGGAATCGCTTGTCTCATCCGTGAGAATCATCGTATGGAAGAATCATTATCGGTTCTGGTTCCATTACAAGAATCAGAGAAAAGACCTTTCTTCTGTGTTCACCCATTTATGGGTAATGTACTCTGTTACATTCAGCTAGCAAGGTTACTCAAGGATCACTGCTCATTTTATGGTCTACAGAATCCTCTCGTAGAGAAAGAAGGAATGAACGGGTTGATTTTATCGGAAGTAGTTCAACTCTACATCGAGGAAATGAAGCGGGCTCAGCCAGAGGGGCCGTATCGTCTGGGAGGATGGTCTCTGGGCGGTGCCATCGCCTATGAAATCGCAACTATGCTACGGAACCAGGGAGAAGAAGTTGAGGTGTTGGTACTATTGGATACCAAGGTGCCTTCAGAACGGGATTACAAGACAGAAGATGAAATGCTATCTTATATATTGGAGCATTTCATCAATATAGAGTTAGTGGATCAGGAAGAAGAGCTTGTTCATCAACAGGACATGCTTGTTGAGCAATTAATTGTGGAAGGAGTGCTCCCGCCTGATGCAAATCTTACGAATTTGAAGCAAATTATCAATGCTCACAGGAAATGTCTGAATTTAATGGCAGAGCATGATTTAACACCATATTTTGGGGAAGTCATTTACTTTAGTGCTGAGGAAGGTAAAGAATTGTTTACGGATTGGAAGCCTTTATTAAAAGGAAGAGTGAATATGTATTCGGTCCCTGGATCACACGAAGAAATAGTAGCTTCCCCCGCAGTTGAAAAGTTAGCTAAGTATCTACTAAATGAATTAGAAGGAATAAAAGAGACGTCCCTTTCACTAACGGAAAAGTAGAGAGCACAAAATAGGCAACTTTATAAACAAACATTGTTATTATTAAAGTTGTTATTTGTGAGTAGTAGTGTAAATAAAGAGAGCAGTCCAATAACTGCATATCAAGTGTAGGAGATTATGTATATATCAAGAGCATTACTTTTTAAGGGGCTAATGAAAAATTGCTTGATAGGGACATAGAAACATATATGAGTTGTTCATAGTATGCTGTAAATTATCTGAAGTTTTTGTACCAGAAGCGAATGCTTTGATGATATTGCTGAGGAAAGGTGTATATTTTCATTGATATGTTAATATGCACCTTTTCTATTATATTTGCACTTGAATAGATGCAAGTTAGAAAATGAAATTGAATTTCTATAACGTATACATAGGAAGCCATCCTTTTAAAAAGGAAGTGATTTATCATACAAATTCATGCTGTGAAAATACCAAAGAATATTGGAAATCATTTGTTTAATCAATTTAGTAACTTGATTTCAAATGAGAAGAGAGAACGAATGAAGCGGTTATTAAATTTATGTGATATTAATAGGACTTTAATAGGAGATTTGTTAATCCGATCTCTAGTCTGCCAAAAGTATAAAATTAGTAATGAAGAAATTAGATTTATATATAATGAGTATGGAAAACCTTTTGTTGAAAACTTTTCTGACTTTCATTTTAATATTTCACATTCAGGAGAATGGGTGGTTTGTGGCACTGCTAATTCTAATGTAGGGATTGATATAGAGAAAGTTTCAGAAATAGAGGCTCTTAAATTAGCAAATGAGTTTTTTTCAGATGAAGAATTTTATGATATATCTAGTATGAATTCTGATGAACAAATTAATTATTTTTATGATATATGGACATTAAAAGAAAGCTATATAAAAACGATTGGAAAAGGGCTTTATATCCCGTTAAATTCATTTTCTATAAAAAAAGAGTCACGAACTTTAATCTCATATAAGAATATACCTAAAGACTTTTACTTTAGACAATATAGCATTGAGCCGAATTATAAGATATCTGCTTGTGCAACAAGGGAAGAATTTCCGCAGGATATAATAATTAAAGATATTTATACAATTTGCCAAAATATAAACAAATTTTAAAGTAAGGAGAAAATCAATGCAGAAGACTAAACTTTTTTGCTTTCCACATGCTGGGGGATCTGCGTTTAGTTACGCAAAATGGAAAAATTACTTTAATCCATATATTGAAGTAGTCCCAATAGAGTTAGCTGGTAGAGGATATAGAATTGAAGAAAGCTTGTACCAAAGTATGGAAGAGGCCGTAAATGATGTCTACACTAGTATAGTTAAGCAGATAGAGCATTCGCCCTATATTCTATATGGGCATAGCATGGGAAGTTTGATTGCCTATGAAGTAGCCAGAAAAATACAAGATTCTAAAAACGTATTGCCTGAATTTCTTGTTTTGTCCGGTAGAAACCACCCAAATAGTAAAATGAAAAATATCCGACATAATCTTTCTAACGAACAATTTAAAAGAGAAGTTATTGCAATGGGAGGTACACCGTCCGGGGTACTTCAATCAGAAGAATTAATGGGGATTTTCCTCCCAATTCTAAGAGCAGATTTTAAAATTGTTGAGACATATATTCATGACAATAATATGCAAGCATGTGGTATTGATTTTCTTATATTTAATGGGGAAAATGATGAATTTACTACATATAATCAAGTAATAAAATGGGAGCAATACACAAGTAAAACGTGTACTTTTCACTCTTTTAAAGGTAATCATTTCTTTCTAAATGAAAATATTGAAGAAATAGCAAATAGAATTATAAGAAAGTTAGATTCTAAAAGATTTTCAACTAGTTTTTAGAGTTTTTCTAAGTACAATCATGGCTGAGAAACCAAAAAT
This sequence comes from Bacillus sp. TH19, assembly GCF_016651075.1. Taxonomy (NCBI): domain Bacteria; kingdom Bacillati; phylum Bacillota; class Bacilli; order Caryophanales; family Bacillaceae; genus Bacillus; species Bacillus sp. TH19. Next base: position 516,150 of record NZ_JAEKEO010000001.1, read on the forward strand.
TAAAGGTGAAAAATACAGGTACTGCTGGAATATCATTGAATGGAGTCATAGAAGCCTCAACGAAATGTTCAAAGGTAGGTAATGATGGAATTCTAAGCAAAATATATGAATTAACTTTAGTTTATTTAGGCTTTACCTGTAGGTGAAGTTTTCTTATTTCATTTTATTTTATCACCAGAAAAATGATCTTCTAAATTAAATTTAAGCATTTTTGAATTTAAACATGTCGTGCTTTCTCATATTGACAGTAATCGACTTACGTGGCTGGAAGAAAGAATTGCTAATTATTTGGGTAATACACCATTATACTTGATACAAGGTACATAACAGTTAGGGAACCTGTATGTAAAGCTACTGTATATGTGAAGTGAAAAGGCCGGCTCTTATACTTATGAGTCGGCCTTTTTGTTTTATGGATATCAAATTAGAAAGCAACATTTCAAAGGGTATCTTGTGATATAACTAAGTAGAATTTTAAACAAGGGGATGATGAGATGAATAAATTGAAGGGGAAAGTTGCATTAGTAACAGGTGCTAGTAGGGGAATAGGGCGAAGCATTGCCTTACATTTGGCTCAAGCTGGTGCGTTAGTCGTAGTTCACTATAGTAAAAGAAAAGAAGAAGCAGAAAGAGTAGTGCTTGAACTACCCCCACTTTCACTTCGTTTAGAAGTGGGGGATTCCTAAGTAAAGAGTTCTAATAAAATTAAACAAGATGGCGGTTCTGCATTTGCAATCAGTGCAGACTTAAGTACTTTTAACGGTATAAATTACTTGTATTCAATGTTGGATCAATCTCTTCAAAAACATATAGGTAATACTACATTTGATATACTTGTAAACAACGCTGGAATTGGGCAGATTTTAACGTTAGAGGAATCTACAGAGGGGTCTTTTGATGAGGTTATGAATATTAATGTGAAGGCTCCATTTTTCATTATTCAAAAGGCTTTGCCACGTTTAAAAGATGGAGGACGTATTATCAATATTTCGTCATTTGTTACACGGATAGCCTCCCAAAGTGTTTTTGCCTACAGTATATCTAAGGGGGCAATTAATATACTCACTTATACTTTAGCCCGTGGTATTACAGTAAATGCAATTCTCTCAGGCATAATTAATACAGAAATGAATGCTGAGACATTGGGGAATCAAGATGGACGAAAATATGATGCAGGTTTATCGACCTTTAATAGGTGGGGAGAACCTAATGATATAGCTGATATTGTAGGTTTTCTTTCATCATCAGACAGTCGTTGGATAACTGGTGAGTTAATCGATGCAAGTGATGGATCTTGCTTATAATGCTAGAGGAAAAGCCGACTTAAATTGAGTTGGATTTTGCAAATCTATTATTTATTTGTTAAACCAGTGAACTACGCACCACTTATTAGCTCTTACAATAGCCAACTTGAAATGGGTCCAAAGGTGGTAAGTCAATTAGAGTAGAGAACTAATTATGCTGTAGTAGGATTAATGTTAAGTATAAATGATAAAAAGCAATAAATATGCACAATTTCATATATAAATAGATACTTTTTGTTAACTCTTTTAAAGGGGAGGAAATGTATGGAATTAGTATGATAGAATCAATTTGTATTAAATCGAAAGGGGATGAGTGTAAGTTAAAAAGAATGATTCTAGGGGTTTCATCATTAGTAGTGGGAGCAACAGTTGGTTTAGCGACAGATGTATCCGCAGCACCTGCCCCACCATTAAAATCATTAAATGTAGTAAAAGTTGAATCTCAATTAGGCGGAGTTGAATTTATTGGTCCTAATAATCTAAGTACAGTTAAAGATCATGGAGGAAGCTATTTATCATTTATACAAATGAAATGGGATATGGTAAAAATTCGATTGCTCAAATGAGTGGTCAAAAACTAAAAAAAGTAGATTCTAAGATGATTGATATTAATGGTGATAGAACAGTTGATGGATGGGAATATAAATGGGATGCTTCGGGACAGCAAAATGGACAATTTAAATATCAAAACACATCTACAAATGCACCTTGGAATACATTATCTACGTCATTAAATATTAAATAAGCTAACAGAAGAATCTAATGTTAATTTTTTTTGTCGGTTGCAATAAATGTAATGTTTAGGTAACTAAAGGAGTCTACGTTTTTTAGTGGGCTCTTTTAATCTAATGATAAGATACTGGCAAATTGATAAGCTATTTTATCCAATTGTCACATTCAAAATTTACATAATGTTATTTCGGTAAACAAATTTATGTTTAATAGTGTGAGTAATTAAACATAAATCTATCAAAAAATCAATAAAGTTATTAAATGAGTCTTTCAGCATAATTATCTAAAACTACATATTTATGAATTTTTATAATATTTTTAGTATATATCTAGTCCTAAATCATACCATTTTATAACAAAATACTATAATTTGATTAGTAATAGTAGTGAAAAAAACATTAAACATAACTAGGTAATATAGCTAATGTTATTTTTTCACATAATTTGTTTAATAGTATGCATATCGTTATTATTCAATGTAACTAAAATAATTTAAAAGGAGATAGGAAGTTATGTTTAAAGTAAAAACAAATGGAAGAATAAAAAAGATTGTTATGATTTCTGCGGCTTGTACCATGATGTCAATGTATGGGGCACCAATTTCTAGTACAGAGGCAGCAATCCGATCGCATGCTCCATCAGTTTATGTAACACCACAAAATACTGCTGCTTCAGATATTATTAGCATAGACTGGTCACCAATCCAAACGGCACCTTATACATATTGGGCTGTACATAACTGGAATCAGGGAGGAGAGGGTGGCGGTTATGCCGGCTTCCAACAACAAAGCGGTTTTGATCAAACCGGTAAACGTACCCTTCACTTTGCACTTTGGGATCCAATAGCATCAAATCAAGCAATAAAAGCTGAATATTTATCGCCGACTTCGGAAGCCAGTAGATTTGGTGGAGAAGGAACAGGTTTGAAGGTACAAACAACTTATAATTGGAAAGATAGTGAATGGTATCGAATGACACTACGTTCTTGGCAAGAAGATGGTCATACAAAGTTTGGCCAGTGGATAAAAGATAATAAATTAAATCAATGGAAGTTAGTTGCTATTATGGATCATCCAGTTGCGAATGTTCCATTTAACTATGGTTTATCGATGTTTCAAGAGGACTGGGCTGGTAATGGACAAGATGTAAGAGAAGCACGCCTTAAAAATGGCTATAGCAGAAAAGTTTCTGATAAACAATGGAATTCTTGGAATAATCAGCGTATCTCTGGGCAACATGATACCTCTTATCAATACGATGGAGGAGCAACTTCAGAATATCTATGGGTTAAGTCGGGAGGAAATACTCAATCAACTATTGGTACTGGAAAGACTTTTAATATAAATCAGCCTAGTCAACCAGAAATGGGAAATTTGGATTTTGATATTCAAAATATTCGTTTTGAAAATGAAAAATTAAATGTGTCTTGGAAATTGAAAGAACAAAGTACTCCCCAGTTTAAAGGGGAAATTGAAATCTATGACAATGAAAAGTTAACGGGACAAGCTTTGAAAGTAATCGACAATATTAAGTCCTATCAAACTGAGGTAAGTCAAACTATGCAATTGCCTCAAACAGCTTATGCTAAAATTACATTAACAGATATATTTGATCGAACTGTATAGAAAAAAGTAGCAATTACAAATGGAAATTCTGATATTTTAGTAGGGAATCAATTTGCATGGTCCCTAAAAGGAATTAGTGATTTCGAGTTTGCTAAAATCAATTTCAATAAGTCGAAAGAAGAAATGCAAATTGACTTAAAAGCAGGCGTACCGCATCATTATTTTAATGAAACATATGCGAGTATTAAAGTACAAAATGCATCAGGAAAAGTAGTATACAATAAAGATATTTATGGAAACAAACAACAAAATGCTGAATCGCAAAAAATTCCAGTCAAAGTAGGAGATTATATTGAGTTGACACACTTAGAGGGTGTGCATAGAGCTACTTTCAAAAATGTAGACAACAGTAAACAAGAGAGCTTTGGAAAAAAAGCCATGTACGAAATTACAAAAGAAGGTCTGAAGAAAGTAGAAAAAATGCCAGAAGCAACAATTTTAGATGGAAATCAATTTGTATGGTCCTTAAAAGGATATAGTGATCGAGAAATTGCAAAAGTAGATTATAACAAAACGTCAGAAGAGCTAAAAATAAAATTAGAAGCTGGTGTACCGCATTCATACTTCAATAGTACATATGCGAGTATTAAAGTCCAAAACTCATCCGGTAGCGTTATATACAATAAGGAAATCGTAGGGAATAGACAACAAAATGCCGAAATCCAAATTGTGTCTGTAAAAGTGGGAGATTACATTGAATTAACTCATATAGAAGGAGACGCAGTAAATGAAAAGACACGCGCAACATTAATGAATCTTGAAAATAACAAAAATGAGACTATTGGAAAGACAGCAAGGTATCAGGTTACAACAGAGGGCTTAAAAAAAGTAGAAAAAATGCCAGAGACAACAATTTTAGACGGAAAACAATTTGCATGGTCATTAAAAGGATATAGTGATAGAGAAATTGCAAAAGTAGATTATAATAGAACAGCAGAAGAGCTGAAAATAAAATTAGAAGCTGGCATACCGCATTCGTACTTTAATAGTACATATGCAAGTATTAAAGTCCAGAACTCATCCGGTAGCGTTATGTACAATAAGGAAATCGTGGGAAATAGACAACAAAATGCTGAAACCAAAACAGTACCTATAAAAGTGGGAGATTATATAGAATTTACTCATATAGAAGGGGAAGCAGCAAAGGAAAAAACGCGAGCGACTTTAACTAACCTTGAGAATGGAAAACAGGAATATATAGGTAAGAAAAGAATATATCAGGTTACATCTACAGGATTAATAAGACAATAAATGTATTAAAAAGTTGGGGGAATCCTCAACTTTTTTTATTGAAATAAAAGGTTCTGGTGCAAAAACTTCAAGGTAATTACAAGTAATCTCTAAAACTTGGACATACTGATACTATTACTCTAAAAAGGTGTGTGATCGGTATGGAAAAGAAAAATTGGTTCAAATGGAAGCACTATCAGCCTGATATTATTTTATTGGTTCTGGTGCAAAGATTGTATTTATTTGAAAGAGGTATATAGATTCCTAATGGAATCTATTCTTATGCAGCCATTCCGAATAGTTGATGAATAAACTTCACTTCATTTTTGACAGACTTGTCCCGTAAAATAAGTTGGCCTTTTTTAATGATATGCATCGCTTCTATTCCTGAAAGAATAGATTTAGCTGTACGAAAAGATTTCAATCCTAGCATTGAACGAACTCTCTTTTTAATAAAACGATGATCTTGCTCTACAATGTTATTAAGGTATTTTACCTGCCTTATTTGGATGCCCACAGGCATCTTTTTCTCTGTCTTCAACTCTTCAATCGCTATAGGATAGGCCGGGTTTTTGTCCACTGTAATCACACGGGGCTTTGAAACATGAAAAGACTGCAAAGCTTTCTTGAAAAAACGCTTTGCAGCCCTATGATCTCTTGTTTTGCTTAAATGAAAATCAATTGTATATCCTTTTGAATCAACAGCACGATATAGGTACATCCATTGACCTTTGACTTTCACATAGGTCTCATCGACTCGCCAAGAATCATTGTTTGATTTAAGATGACGTCGTACTCGCTTATCTAATTCGGGACCATATTGATGAACCCATCGCATGATAGTTGTATGAGCCAGGGATAGCCCGCGTTCTTCCATCATTTCGACTAAATCACGAAAACTGAGGTTGTACCGTAGGTACCATCTCACGGTTAATAAAATAACATCCGGTTGATAATGTTTCCACTTGAATAGATTTTTCTTTTCCATACCAATCACATCCTTTTTTAGAGTAATAGTATCAGTATGTCCAAGTCTGAAAGACTTTTTTTAGATATTTTGAAGTTTTTGCACCAGAACCGTATTTATTACATAGAAGTTGCTATTATTTTAGTAATCATCGGTGCAATGTTTGGCGGGATTATACGTATAATTCGGCATACCAGCAATCGCAAAAAGCAAGATCAAGTTGAGCAAAAGTTAGATAGGATTATTCAACTGTTAGAAAAACAAAACAAAGATTGACCCTCCCTCCAAACAGGAGGGGTTTGCAATAATTATCGTTATTGGAAGTGGATTAATATCAGCTTATTCGTCTTATAAGTTCAATCGAGGACACTTAGATTCCTAAATATTTCAATTCCTTTTATATGTTGTTGTATTAGAAAAATGTTGTAGACTGAAAATATGCTTTCTGTACCTAAAGGAGAATGTGTTAAACGAGATGACTAGTGGAGTTGGAAGTATAGGAGAGTATAAGAAAACCGCCTGTGATGGCGGTCGATTTTTAACATAGTAATGGAGTTCATGTAATCATCTTAAAAGTGCATCTTAACGAGGCGTATTAAAATAAGTCGTTTTAATTTAACGCTTTTATGATGTTATCTACAAATATTTTATCGATTTCATGTCCTTGGTTTGTTTGTTCTGAATCCATAATTATTCCTTGTGATTTCTCTTTGTCAATCCACAAATAGTATGTTTGAGTTGTTCCACTTAAAAAGTGAACATTTACTTTGAAATTTGGCTTGTGTGTACTAGATTTATTTGAATGTGTATGCCCGATATGGGTGATAGCGTTCACGAATGCTCCAACATCAAATTGTTTTACGAATATGTAAGTCTTATTCCCCTCAACTTCAATAAATTCAATAGATTTATCTTTTATGGAGTGTACTCCTTCACCGTCCTTCGCTGTATTATGAAGTATAATACCATCTTCTGACTGTTCACAATCTCTTAGCATATACGCCACACCATGTGTTTCTTGAGGAGTAACGAACTTCTTACAAATATCCTTTCTATTATAGTTTTTGTACTTGCTAGTAAAAGTAAATTTCTCATCTTGATAAGTTACAGTTTCTAAACTCGGTACTTTTGCCTCCTCGTCAATGAAATAATTTTTAATTTGTATTTCGTCACTTTTTTTATCTTTTACATTTTGAGAAAATGTTTCAAATCGTTCTAGATTTCTAGATTTTTCTTTATATAAGTGTAAAACAATATCATTTTTGTTTGCTTCAGTGTATGTCTCTTCATCGCCATTAACAAATACAGTTAAAGCAGCGATCGATAAGCATAATACTCCAACAATTAATGTTTTCTTCAAATTGAGTTCCTCCCTAAAAGATATTATAAATTTAATCATAATAATAAATGACTATTCTTATTAAAAAACTTAGTACCTCGAATAGGTTAAGTTTAGATCACATATCTCTAATCAGGTGATTAATAAACATGCATGTAAAGTTAACATAACGTAACATTATCAGTAGTCTTATATTTAAAAATCTATAAATCTTTTATTTAAATACAACAACCTCCTCTCCTATTCGGAGAGGAGTATGGTCCACACCTACTAATCATTCTCACCTGAATACACTTTTAAGTCTTCCATTGCTATGGCTATCGCATGTTTTTCTGTATCAATTAACGATAACCCCTGTTTAATAGGAGACCAATATTCATATCCGTAATCTTCAAACCACGCAAAAACTTTTGTACTGAAAAAACCATCATTTCGTTTGATAACTTGGACTTTGTATCTTTTGCTTGGGGAAACAATTTCTTTAATGATTTCTTCCATTGTCTATCTCCCTATATCTTTTATCCAGATTGTACCACATCAAGAATATAAATGATGAAAGGTATTTTGATTGCATAAGGTATACATGTGAAGTTAACATAACGTCCTATTATCAGTAGTCCATGTAATTAAAAGTAGTAAAGACACTAGCAGATAATAGACCTAATAAAAATTAGGTCTATTATTTTTATTTAATTCAAACTCTTCTTCATGTATTACTATACTTGTAATTCTCACTTTTTTTAGTATGTGACTTAATTTAAGAATTCAAATTATAAATGGAGTGTACAGTGCGAAAATTCTGCCCCTGAAAAAACGTTAATTTTCTTGTTTACAAACAAGAGGGCATAGGAGTAATATATTGTACATAAATTCATATCACTATTCGCTGAATCCATATGGAGCGGGGGAACCAAATTTTGTGCGATTGCACTCGGGGTGAATCCTTCTTAAATGAAGGTAGGGCTACTCTCAAGGCCCGAATCCGACAGCTAACCTCGTAAGCGTTTCGAGAGGGGATACTATGGTGACTTTTAAAAACACTGGGTGAACTTTGGTGTCTTTTTTTATACTCTTTTTCTGGAAAATAATTCAAAAAAGGATGAGAAACTTGAAAGAGACACCCATAAAAACGAAAAATCCACTTTGTTCTTTCCCTTCTAATTCCAAACCTTCTAAATTAAGAAGAGAATTAGGGATGAGACATTTAACAATGATTTCTATAGGCGGAAGCATTGGGACTGGGTTATTTATAGCAAGCGGAAATACGATTCATACAGCAGGACCTGGTGGAGCAATTATAGCTTATTTGTTGATGGGGTGTATTGTTTACCTGTTGATGACCAGCTTGGGAGAGATGGCAGCGTATATGCCTACATCGGGTTCTTTTAGTACGTATGCTTCTAAATTTGTAGATCCTGCATTTGGTTTTGCAATTGGTTGGAATTACTGGTTTAGCTGGACTATTACTCTTGCAGTTGAAATTTCATCAGGAGCTATTCTTATGAAATATTGGTTTCCATACAGTCCATCTATTCTTTGGAGTGCGTTATTCATACTGTTTATGCTTGGAATTAATATTCTTTCAGTGAAACATTATGGAGAAATGGAGTTTTGGCTTTCACTTGTAAAAGTTATTACTATAGTCGTGTTTATTATGTTAGGAATAGCCACGATATTTGGAATTTTCAAAGGGAATCCTATTGGATTTCACAATCTAACAATTGGGGACGCACCGTTTCATGGAGGTTTTCTTTCTATTCTTAGTGTGTTTATGATTGCGGGATTTTCCTTTCAAGGTACAGAAATGGTCGGAATTGTAGCTGGAGAAAGTAAAGATCCTGAAAAGCATATTCCAAAAGCTGTGCGGCAAATCTTTTGGAGAATTCTTTTATTTTACATACTTACCATTTGCGTAATTGGAGTCATAGTTCCCTACACAGATCCGAATCTAGTTAACAATGACATTAGTAATATTACAATGAGTCCCTTCACACTAGTATTTGAAAAAATTGGCTTCGCATTTGCAGCTTCTATTATGAATGCAGTTATCTTGGTATCTATTCTATCAGCTGGTAATTCTGGAATGTATGTTGCAACCCGAATGTTATGGGTAATGGCAAAAGAAGGGAAAGCTCCAAATTGCTTAAAAAAAGTAAATAAACAAGGTGTTCCTATTAATGCTTTACTTATGACAACGACTGTGGCAATCGTTGCGTTTGCAGCTTCTTTATTTGGAGAAGGGCAAGCATTTATATGGCTTTTGAATGCTTCGGGACTATGTGGATTTATTGCATGGTTAGGGATTGCTATAAGCCATTATCGTTTTCGTCAGGCTTTTTTACATCAGCAAAAGAATTTAAATAAGCTCCCGTATCAAGCAAAGTGGTATCCTATCGGTCCTATTTTGGCATTTGTAATATGTACTATTATTATTTTAGGACAGAATTATTCAGTCTTTATAGGATCACATGTCGATTGGTATGAAGTACTTGCTACTTATATTGGTTTACTGCTTTTTCTTGTATTTTGGTTCGGCTATAAAATTATAAAAAAAACAAAGGTGATTCCATTACAACAAGTCAATTTAGAGCATGATGATCATTAAGAATGGAAATTAAGGAGACAAAAATATGGAACTAGACATTCTACTCAGGTTACTTGTAGCAATACTTGTTGGAGCAATAATTGGATTAGAGCGTCAATGGCATAATTGCATTGCTGGATTACGTACAAATGTACTTGTTTCCGTTGGTGCTGCACTTTTTGTACTATTAAGTGTACTCACTCCAACTGATAATACACCTACAAGAATAGCTTCTCAAATTGTAAGCGGGATTGGTTTTTTAGGTGCTGGAGTTATTATGAAAGATGGATTGACAGTTCGAGGACTGGATACAGCAGCAACCTTATGGTGTTCTGCTGCTGTAGGAACATTAGCAGGTAGTGGCTACTTACTTATAGCTATAACGGGAACCATTCTTATTGTCAGCATAAATAGTTTACTAAGACCTGTTTCAAAATGGGTTTCCGAAAAATCCGAAAAAGGTTTTAAATATTCCCAACAAGTTACCGCTCTCTCTTATAGAGTAAAACATAAACCATCAGAGAAAAAAGATTGCTAAAGAGAAGCTAATTTTAAGAACGTTATCAATAATAATAATAGAGACCTATTCTAGATGGGCAAATAGAGAAATAATTAGTGTGCAATTTATTCAATATTTGAACTGATGAAAAATAGTTTCTACAAAGTAATAAAAGAATACGGAAGTACATTAAAAACAGCCCTGAGCTGTTTTGGTAGTCCAACCTTACAGTAGCAGTTTATCTTTCTTCGAATATATAAACTAATTACTTAAGGCGTCTAGAAAGGTGGGAGCTTCATATCAAACAAATAGAATGTTTTACAGAACCATATTTTAAAACTGTTGGTGGACGAAAAAAGGCATATAGAGTGTTTGGTTACAAAGATGGGGAAAAAAAATCTTTTCCGATTACATTTAAAACATTGAAACATGTAAGAACGTTTACCTACAAACATGCTCTCGAAAATCCTGGATGGTTAAATGCCAATGGTGATATTAGTGAATATAATGTTAAAGTGGATAGAGATGAATATAAAAATGTCTGGCAAGATAATGTTATAGAAAATGTATATAAAAATTACACTGATTTTAATAATTGGTAGCAGTAATTCTTAAACTGCTTTGATTCCAAATTAATTTTTTACAAAACGCTATGAATAAATGTAAAAGTATGAGGCAAGGAAATTCACTCATGTAGAGCAACAAGAAATCAAAACTGGAATTGATAAATAGATGACTTAAAATGTTTCAGAAATGAAACTAATTGAGTCATCTATTTTTTATTATGTAGGGAATGTTGTTGTTCGAAGTAACGAATATACGACTACAGATTGAATTTATTAGAAAATAATTTTTCTACCTTTGAAATTTTAATGACTCCTAAGTGTTTATCAAGGTATATCTTTACAAACAGTCAAAGAACATCTATGAAATATTAAAACATCAAGTTTATAAAGGCTGTTAAAAAAATTTATAAACGTTTATTTTAGATGAATACCTTTATAAATGAAAGTGGCATAATTATGGTAAAAAAATGTAAGGTAACTATCAAACGTGGCAAATATTTATGGATATATTCGTGTAAGTACAAAAGATCAAAATGAACAACGTCAATTACATAAGATGATGGAACGAGGAGTGGAAGCTCGGCGTATTTTTTTCGACAAAGCAAGTGGACGACACTTTGATCGTCCTCAGTATCAATTATTACGAAAAATATTGAGTACAGGTGATATTCTTTACATAGATGCTTTAGATCGTATGGGACGTAATTATGATGAAGTAATTTCAGAGTGGAAATACATAACAAGAGAATTACAGGCTGATATTGTTGTTTTAGAAAATGAAACTTTATTCGATAGCCGTAAGTTCCGTGAAATGGGGGACATGGGTCGGTTGATGGAAGGGATTACTATAGCTAAATCTCAAGGAAAACACCTAGGACGTCCTCAGGTGAACCTTGCCACCTTAAGCAAACAACAAATGCATATAATAGAAGCAAATTACCCCAAATGGAAAAGTGGAGAAATAACAGCTGTTATCTTTATGGAAATGTTAGGTTTGAAAAAAATACATTTTATAAAATAATGAAGGAATATGAAGTAGCATCTCTCCTATAGGAAATGCTACTTTATCCCCGGTTGTAAGAATACGTGTACTACCCCTTGTAGCTCATCAGACACTGAAACAGGGAGACAAAAACCGCCATTCTTTCCAATAATTCTACAGAAAGAACAGCGTATTTTTCGTTTTATGGATACAATTTCACTTTAGCTTGATGCTGATGGGATACTACCCTTAAATGTATGCCATAATTCATGTTTGGATGAATGCTTACTTCTGTTTAATAGGCAGTGTATAATAGCCAAAAGCCAAATCTAGTAAGGCGCTCGCTTCTTGACGCAGTAACAGATCCATTGGACGGAAGGTAAAAGATCCGTCAGCATTAATAGTAGTATCAGGGTCTACGATTCCTTGTGAGGCAAGGGCTTGAATGGACTGGACCGCCCAGGCATCCGCAGTGTCAAGCAATTTCACATGATTGGCTTGGTCAGGTTGAATATGCTTCAAGTTTTGAATCATGGTTGCTGCAACTTGTCTGGTAATCGGAGTCGCGCGGTCATATCCTGGTATGCCTGCTATGAATTGTTTTTTAATTTCTTCGGTTTTTCCTGGAAAAATGCTCCATCCATGTGCAAGCAACAAGGCATCAGCAAATTCTCCTTGTGTCATGGTGCCCATTGGATCGAATAGATTACCTGCTTTAGCATTCATGATGTCTAAAGCATAAAGATTGTCGATGTGGATTCTATAGTTACTCTTTTGCGGGACGTCTGCAAAAGTTGGTTTGATATTGATTTTCTGAGATTGAGCAACAATGCCTAGACCCTTAGGACTGGTGTAATAAAAATATGCGATTTCTCCGGCCGCATTTTTTTGAAAAGCAATCTTATTTCCTTCCGAATCCTCAAACAACAACGGGTGAATCATTTTGAGGACTTGTTTGCCAGTTGTTTCATCTTCCATGACCAACGCCCCATTCGCATAGGTAAAGTGAGTACGAATCGCAAACGCACGTGTGTTTTGGTACAAGCCCAAGTATTTTTGTGCTTCTTTTCCCTTTAACGAGAGATACACTGTTTTCTCCGCTTTGGGAGCAGGGAAATAATGATCCATGAACACTTCGTACACTTCTCGACTCATCATGGAATCATTATTGTAAGACATGAAGAATGCGGTTTTCTGTTCAGGTACCAAAACCATTAATGAAGAATGTCCAGGCATATTCCCACCTTTTAATACAACATGTTGACCATTGGCGAGGTCATTGAAATATGTTTCAAATCCAACTGTCGCAATAGGAATCGTCTTATCTGCGAAAACTTGGTGGGTATGCATCATATCCATGCTTTTTTTACTTACTATTTCTTTACCGTCAAACTTTCCATTCTGTAGCTGCATGATCATGTACTTTGACATGTCTTCTCCAGTGGACAAAATACTTCCTTGTGGTCCATCAGTTGGAGCGTGCCCATTTGTTGGAATAGGATCGCCAGTGGAACCGTAATGTGTAGCCATTCTCTTGAGAAGGTCAGGCGTAAAGCGCACACTGGTAGACTTCATGCCTAATGGTTTAAAAATATTCTTTTCCATATATCGTGAGAAAGATGTGCCCGTAACATTCTCCACTGCATGTCCTGCGAGTAAAAATGAGAAGTTGTCATACGTATAAGCTTCACCGGGTGGCCGTACCACCGTCGGCATATGTTCGGGTAGAAATTCCTTAATAGATATATTTTTATTTACATATTCAGGCCCGATTAGCGTGGTGATATCGGGCAGGTCTACGCCGCTGGTATAGGTCAGCATATCAAACAGTGTTAGGGGTTTTCCTGTTTGATTGGGTATTTTCAAACCACCGAGATACTGTTGTACATCTTGATCTAGTTTAAGCTTTCCTTTATCGACTTGTTGCATCACAGCCAAGGCAGTAAAAGTTTTCGAAACTGAAGCGATTTGAAAGACCGTTTCCTTAGTGACGGGAATTTTCTTTTCTTTATCAGCATAACCATAGCCTTTATTGACGACGACATTTCCATCATGAACGACGACAAAACTAGAACCGTTCACATTGTACTTCTTCATTTTTTCCTCAAATAACGGATCAGCAAAAGATTCTACTTCTTTTTTATTATTGGGCGTTTTCGTAATTTGGATATCGGTCGTGGATGCCGATGATTTTGATTTTCCAACTTCTAATGGCTGTGGGGAACACGCAGAAATCATACTTGAAGAAGAGAGAAAAATTGCGACGAGACCCAGTTTGTTAATCGCTTTTTTCATTTTTGTACACTCCTTTATTCGATTGGAATTTTTTTGTTGGCACAACGAGTTATTAGCTCGTTAGTGTATGAACAGAGTGTAGCAAGCGGCAAGTCATAGTAGATAGTGATCATCTGTCATTTCCTATATGACACAAAAAATAGAAGAGGTTACGGCTGTATTGATAGTCATGTCATACAAATCATGACACTTTGACACTACCGTATGTGACAGACAAATACTTAGAATCAAAGGGCGGCTCTTTACGTATTAGCAATGAAAGATGAGGGGAGATTCTAATGACGAAAACATCAACTCGAAAAGTTTTGCAAGATTTCTATTTTTTGTTGTTTACCTTTGGATCTGGAGTATTTTACTTTTGCTTCTATTTAGTTAGCATTACATTTGCATTAGTGATGACGGTTATCTTCCTGGGGGTTCCCTTGTTGGCGAGGGTGTTGCAAACAACTCACACATTTGTCCAGTATGAACGCATTCAGACGAAGGTTTATACGGATATATCGATAGAACCATTACTGCCAAGGACAAAAAGTGGAGGGGATAGATGGATTAAATCGGGAGAAATAATTCTCAATAGTAGCAATTGGAGGGCGGCTTTTTGGCTCATGCAGAAATTTTTTGTTGGAATGATGAGCCTTATATGTGTCTTTATACTGTACATAACTCCGCTCGTATTTATCTTTACACCCTTTCTTTTTCCATATTTTGATATATACTTATTGGGAATTGCGGTGAATTCATGGGAGAATGCTATTTTTGTCATGATTATTGGTTGTATCCTCATCTGGATACGTATTTGTATTGGAAACAGCTTAGTTCGAATAATTGGAATGTACACGCGTTCTATGTTTAAAGCTATAAAGGGGTGATAATTTGTTTAAAACTTTGAAACTATGGTTCTGGTATGATTGGGCATTACTTTGTATACGTTTTATCATTTGGTTATCATTGATGTTAACGACTATCCAACATCAAGACCATTTGACTGTACCACTTTGGATCATTATTATTTGGGAAGTTGTGTCATTTTCAGTACCTTGGATTTGTTTAATGTTCAGTTATCGCTATTATCTATTTGTTGAGATACTTTTATTTGGGGGAGTGTGCTTCTACTTAACTTTATTATTTCCGTCAGCGTATCTTGCTTTTTTAATGCCAACTTTCATGATTGCGGCAAATAGTGCTGATAAATCATACCGTTGGTCGGGTTCAATCACAATTATTTTATTCCCATTGCTCATTACGATATTTTCTCCGGTAACAGATTTATGGGTGATAATCCTACAAATCGGTTTAGCTTTTGCTATGGGTTCTTGCTTTCGTTTACTGGTTGTCAATTACCGTCAAAGCGAAACTATTAGGAACCAGAAGCATGTATTGGAACAATACGTATCCCAAGTTGAGCGGATTACTTTACTGGAGGAACGTGACAGGCTCTCAAAAGATTTACATGATACGATGGGGCATTCCTATACCTCAATTATTATGGGAATGGATACACTACGTACGGAATTAAAGACTAAAGAAGGAGAGCAAAAGCTCGACTCATTATTACAATTGGCCCGTAATAGTATGGAAGAAGTAAGAATGTATTTGCATCAAATGGATTTACCACAAGAATCTCTTTCCTTAACTGTCACATTACAACAATTGACAGAGGAATTTGAGAAACATGCAAAAGTAAATGTACGCTTTCGAATAATAGGGGAAGAGTATATGGTCTCCAAGCAATCAAAGATGACATTATACCGGAGTTTGCAGGAATCATTAACAAATGCGGTTCGCCATGGACACTCCACCGAAATCATTGTGTCACTTCATTTTGAGCCACAACAGATAAGATTGGACGTGCAGGATAATGGCTGTGGGGTAGAGGAATGGAAGGATGGATTCGGATTAACTGCGATGAAAGAGCGCGTGAGTCAATTACAAGGGAGAGTTATTGTTTACTCCAAAAAAGGAGAAGGGACGTTAATTTCATGTGTGTTACCGAGACTTGTACAATTGTCCAATGAACGAATCCGCTTGTGTATCGTCGATGATCATTCTTTTATTCGAGAAAGTCTTCATACAATTTTGGATGGACAGGAGGGCTTGCAGGTAGTGGGGATGGCTGAAGATGGAGAACAGGCTGTGGAATTGTGCGAAAGCCTGAATCCAGATTTGGTATTAATGGATTTGGAGATGCCCAATCTTGATGGGATTCGTGCGACCAAAATAATCAAGGGGAAATGTCCTGATATTCGTGTCCTCATTCTGTCAACGTTTCAGGATATAGAAAGGGCGAAGGAAATCATACGAAGCGGTGCTGACGGCTATTTGTTGAAGTCCATAAATTCACGTGAACTAGCTGAATCGATTCGCCTAGTCTATCGGGGAGGCACAATGATAAACCAGGACTTGTTTCATAGAATGTGGGAAGAAGATGAAAAAACAGGATCAGTTGAATCAAAATCAGATGGAAAAGAGTTTGGCTTAACGAAACGCGAACTAGAGGTATTGAATTTATTATCACAAGGTAGCCGTTATAAAACAATTGCTTCGAAGCTTTACTTATCAAACGGAACAGTAAGAAATTACGCTTCCAATCTCTATGAAAAGCTGGGAGTCAAAAATCGAGAAGAAGCCGTGCAAAAAGCTAAAGATACAGGCTTACTTTTGTAAGAGGGAATGTAGTCAACTGCTAGAGTACGTGAACAATTCTATATTTTAGAGCTACATTTTAAGGATAAATAGTGTTTTAAGAGTTTTTTAGTTTATTTGAATGAGAGTCATTATGTTTCCGTTCTTAAGTTGATGGATGTGTGGTGCTACCCCATCGCTATCAAGCTAAAATTTTTTAGTACCCCCAAAACGAAATTTTGTGCTAACTTGTAACCCAAAAGCTCATTTTATCGTTTTGGGGTGGATTTGTTTACTTAAGTTGATGGGCATTGGGGCACCATATCAAAATAATGCACGTTTAGACACATTTTGGACACATTATAACTGGTTCCCTGTAAGTTAAGGAACCGGTTACTAGTATACATTCTGCTAGAAATGAACGAATACTAATACTTTAATTTACTACAGAAAGAATTTCTTCTGATAATTCTTTTAATGGGATATATAGTTAAATTACTATATCACTTGTGTTCTCCAAACCTTGAGGGCAAATTTCAACGGATGCATCCAGACCTGCTAAATCTATAGTATCTTCCATATAGTCATTTCCAGCTATGCGTGAAAAAAAATCCATAAATAATGGGAAAGGATTTTGAAAGTTATTTTCAATCCATCTATCTTAAACTCCTCAACTCTTACTAGAGGTCCCGCCAACCCAATGATATAAAACTCACGCTAAGACATTTTTGGTTGGCGGGATCCCATAAAAAAAGACACTTTGGAGTGTCTTTAAAATAAAGCTATAAGATATCCACGGAAATTCCATACAGCATACAAAATCCTTATTTTAAAGATAAAGAGCGCTTTTTAAGGCGCTCTATGACCAAGACTCATATCGAAAAAAGGTGATTATGATTATATCGTATGTATGTTTTTAGTGTATGTGCAACTTTTAAGTAAACAAATAAAGGGCACACATATAAGCGTGCCCTTTGAAAGGTAGATTTCTATGCGTGGAGGGTCTCCATACAATAACATATGCTCGTCCTATAAAAAGGTGACAAAAATAAATAAAAGAAACCCCGATTTTATGCGGGGTTTCTAAGGGTAATCGTCAAGTAATGACGTACTCGACTAATTAACAATATCATGAATTTCTTGGTAAAAATACTGGTAAATGCGTCCAAATGAATGGGGCATCATTTTGAACAAAAACGCTATTTGCGCGACACGTTTCCTTATAAGTGTGTAAACACGAAATAGGAGGGTTATCACTTTGATAACAATAACTGATTGACTGAAAATAGGAATGAAAGCCGTCAGGTTGAGCTGAAACTACTTATCTAATACTCCTACATGCAAGGCGTGATAGTAGTCATAAATTGTATGAAGCTAGGTGAAGTCGGCTGAACAAAGCCTAAGTGAGAAATCATATGGTGATGGATAGGTCGGGATGCTACAAAATATCTATGGTGAGAATGTCCGACAAAGGACTGGCGAACTTGCGAATGTACGGGTCTAAACGTTTAATACATCAGAAATGTGTATGTCGTTAATGACAACGTTATCTATCGAAAAGTAAGATTAAATAGTATGAAATTCGGAACATCTAACAATGAGGATATAAAGGTAACAGGCTTACAGCAAGCACCTAAGGATATATGTATAGCTAGGTCAAACGGAACGTGATAAGCAAGAAACTGTCAACAACGCCTACTAGCGGACAGATGCATATAAGGTTCTAACGAACCGAAATTGCTCCATTCTTGTGAAGGTGGGGACACAGTACCGACGAAGCATGTAACGAATGTGGAGGGATAGTCCCTAGTCTTGTTCTTTGAAAGCTAAATCAATTAGATGTAACTCACAGGATCGAGTAAGATGATGTGACCTTTCGTAAGAAAGGGGAATGAATACGTTGGTGAGTACAAAACTAAGTTTGTAATCTGGTTGCTTTAGTATAAAAGGATAAGATGGGACGCTGTATGCGATGAAAGTCGCACGTACAGTGTTAAGCGGGGAAAAAGATGGAGATAACTTCAAAGTCTTACCTATCGCAACAGTTACAAAAGAATAGAACACACAAATATGTGTGCTCTTAAAAAGATAAGTGGTGTAAGTAAAGTGTTTTATGAGTAAATTCTTAATAGTGTATGTCTTACTTTGGATTTATGAAGCTTGTCACTAAAGAAAATGGTTATGTAAAATCTAGAAGTAATTTAAACAACGTCCTTATTTAAGCGGAAAAAGAGCGCCCGGGAAAGCGCTCTTTGACCAAGACTCATATCAAAAATGATAATGTGACAGCAATATATAATATGTATGTTTTTAGCGTATGTGCAAATTCTGAACAAAATCTTTATTTGGAGGTATTTGAATGAATAGGGAATTCTTTTGTCCTTGCTGCGGTTTATATTTCTGGAGTCAACAATATGCAAAAAAGGAAGGAATCTTACATCGTGTTAAGGTTACTTGTCTTAATGAAGAGTGTGAGTTTCACAAAAACCCAGAACGGGGAATGTTATTTGCAGTTGATACTATGGGATTCGCTTATTATGTAGAATCTGATTCGGAAAGAATACAGGAAATAAGATGGTCATCTGCTCGTTATGCACATCCGGAAGTGATTGAGATTTATAGAAAACAAGGAATACCAAGTAAATAATTTTTATAACAAAAAACGCTATTTTAATGAGTACTTCTCATAACAAAAGAGGACCTGCTATGTATAGCAGATCCTCTCCTAAAATGGCAAAGAGTAACTCTTACCTTACTCTTTATTCAAATACTACATGATTTTTAATAAAAAATCAACAAACTTTATATTGAGAAATAAAGAAATGCCATTTTAATAAAAATTTCATTTTGTATTAATTTAGAAAACAAAAAGAGCACTTAATAAAGTGCTCTCGTGACGAGATTATCCATTTGTAAAGACTATTTCAATATATAAAGAAAGGAACACAAAATATTATATGTTTGTGCAGTCAATTGAACGATAAACAATTGAAGAAAATAAACAAACTCCGTAAAGCTTGTAATCTAGTTACTATAGTATAGAAGCATAAGGTGGGACGCTGTATGCGATGAAAGTCGCACGTACAGTGTTAAGCGGGGGAAAAGATGGAGATAACTTCAAAGTCTTACCTATCGCAACGAATAGAAAGAGAGGAATAACAATGGGACAAGGAAACCGTTGGAGCTTATCAATCTATCAAATGAAATGTATCAAAGAGAGGGCGTGGCGCTTATAAACAAGCGTCCGACTCCTGTGAAGGTGTTAAAAATAGTTTATGGACGTGTGAAAGATGGATATTACGAATCTAAAAGTACAGTAGATTATGACGGTGTATATAAGGGACGAACCATTGCATTTGAAGCGAAATCTACAAACGAGATAAATAGATTTGATTTAAAGAACATTGCACAGCACCAGTTAGGCTACTTGGAGAAAGCAGAGAAGATGGGAGCAATATGTTTCTTCCTTATCGGATTTAGCAAGGACCAGTCAGTATTCGCGGTACCACTATCAGTCATTCAATATTATGTAAGGATGTCGCAGCAACCAAAAGGTAAGAAGTCCATACCAAGAGCAGACGTTGATATTTATGGGTACTTAGTAGAACAGACATAACGAGCACCGATTGATTACTTACAATACGTTGATGAAGCAGTTACTCTAATTATGTTTGATGGAATGATTCAATTTGATCAGGACCATAAGAAAGTAGCAAATAACATTGAAGAAGCAAAAGAGAAGATGGCCAACAAGAAATACAAGTTATTAAAGGCTTAATGGATAACGGAACCATGCAGAGTGGATGGTGGGGGCTACTCGCTATGGCATGGTTCCCTTATTCAACAATGAGACAATAAAATTTCACGTACCTGATGTAAATATGAAAATTAAAATTTAGAAATAAGGGGATTCCTTCATGGAACAATTATCTTTATTACCAGCAATCGAGGACAAGAAAGTGCAAAAGTAAGTAGTCAGCATCTTAAAGGAATACCGTGCATTAAAGATGCGATTCAATAATGAAGTGGAACAAGAAGGAATCAGTCTGTTTCCAAAGATACGAAATTCAAGAAGGGTAAGCGAATTAAAAGTGAAACAAATAGAGAAGACTTTGAATCATATCCTGGATGAATATGAAAGAAACATCATTACTATGAGGTTCTTAGATAATAAATCAGTTAAAGATTCATTCGTACAAAATAAATTGATGATGAAGAACTCATACTTTTACGAGAAGAAGAAGACTGCTATTAAATTGATTGCTACTACATTAGGGATCATTTGAAAATGGCAGAGAAAATGCAGAGAAATAGCATATTTTTTAGGGAGTTTTTGCAAATGAACATAACAGTAAGCTATTCCTATAAACAGTTCTTTGAAAAGAGAATACGTTTTTGGGATAGCGTTCCCATTATAATAACGTTACTCGGTGACGCGGAGGCTAGAGGGAATAAGAGCTTCCCGAAATTATTTATATTTTACTTCTCATTGAGTGTATAAGCGTACCGCCTTTCATTTGTGGACTCATAGGTAATAAAAACACACCTGTCATGTGGATTTCTTGATTTCTATGTTAAAACCGGATCGTTTTACAAATGGGGGGGTTGGTCTGTTCGATTGAATGGACCACGTCTCCTTGCAAGAAGAAATAACTCAATTAAATTAGTAAATAGAGTTAGTTAACAAGGTGAAGTTTATGCAGGAAATAACAGTGATTAGGTGTTGAAAATGGCGGTTTTAAGCCGATGTATAAAATTATGAATAACTCTTATTCATAGGGAATAACAAAAGTACTGATATCATGGTATTTCCCGGTTACCTAAAGAATACTCCTTCCTCAAGCGTGTGAAGGAGTATTCTTTCAGAAAACGATAAAACAAATATATGTGTCAAAGAGGATCATAGTATGAATTGAATATCCTGCTATAACCCTCTGATTTGTTAATTTAAAATTCAACATATACTAGGAAGGCTCTACACGTTTTCCTATAGATACGAAAATTTCCAGGGAATATTGGCGAAGAACAATGATATTTACAAAGACCAATAAATAGGCGTGAAACTGATTTTAGTTATATAAAAATTACATAACTAAAATCAGTATTATTGAAGTACTGTAATACTAATATAAATCGATAAAATTAAAATTCATCTTCCGAAATTAGATTGCCGGCATCATTATCTTTCGTCAATCTCTGCTTCAGATAATTTTCTTTCGTTGTCCGATCATTCTTATGACCGACTGCAGCTGCGATGACATGAGGTGGTAATCCTTTGTAATCATACAGATACTGTACATAAAAATGTCTAAAGAAGTGAGGAGTAATTCGGATATTTTCTGTAAAAGGTAACTGAGTATCCTTTATGATTTTAGAAATATATTGTGACAAGTAATTATCTCTATAACCAGTATGGCTCTTAGTTTGAAATACCGTTCCACCATTTATATTCCCAATGTCTATAGGTAATCTTCTTCGAACTCGAAATGCGGCAATACGATTAAAAATCTCCTTATTAATAGAAACAATTCGTTCATTATCTCCCTTTGTATCAACCGTTAAATAGTATCGTCCTCGTATAGCGTCATACTCAAGATTTTCCCACTTTGCATGGGCCACTTCTGCAACACGTAACCCTGTAGTAGCAAGAACCGATAATAAAGCATAGTTAATTTCATTATCTTTATAATAATGTAGCAACTGTTTCACTTCTTCGTAAGATAATTCGCGTTTTGGTTTATGTTGCTCATTTACCGTCGTGCTAAGAATCTCCACATGAAGGGGTTCCTGGATATATTGAATTTCATACAACCATTTCAAGTAAGAGCGGATTACACCAAGTTTTCTACTAATTGTAGATGCTTTGTACTTTTCTTTTGATTGATAGGAGATTGCCTCCTGGGATAACCACTTTTGGTAGTTTCGGATATGTCGTTTTCTTAAGTTTCTCCAAACTTGGCCAACTACATAATCTTTAACATCTTGCTGCAGAAACTCTGTGCTTTGTTTGATGAAAAAATAGAACTGGCTTAGATCGCGTGCATATAGAATCCTGGATGAATCCTTTATACGTTTTTCTTGGTCAAAATGTGTTTGTCGATTTAAGTAGTAGTACAATATTTCTTCATCTGAAAATCCCTCATATGTATATGAATCTTCTCTTTCGTTATTTTCCTTTTTAAATTCAGCTTCATTTATATAATCACGATTCCATAATGCAATTATGTTTGCAAAACTCTGTTTTTGTTTCTCTATATTTTCTAAAGAAGTTTCACTATGAATTGTAATCAATTCAAATTTCATTGTCATTCAACTCCTTATTAATTTCTTTTATATCTATTATTATAACTGAATTACATTCAAAATTATTTACATAGTAAAATTAAATTTTATAAAAATGAAAGTGCAATATGACTATAGAAAATCTCACATTTTCTATGATTATAATTAAATTAATTTTAAATGTAATTTTATATATGTTTTTTAAAGATGCAAAAATTAATTTAGTTAGAAAACGTAGTTGGATTTCTTATCATTTTAAAAATAAATTAAGTGTTAATTGTGTTATAATTAATTTGAATTATATAATTTAGTAATTTAACTTTACATAATAAGATTATAAGTATCACAAAAAAGAATCATACTCGTAGGGGGAAAGAAAATGTTTGAAATGCAAGAAACGAATATGAATACGAATGAAGTAAAGGCTTATTTAGAAATTAGTAGCTTCATTTTCAGTACTCTTATGAAGCAAGGCAAATTAAATCCAATTAATAGAGATACCTGGCGTTTAGATGGTAGTTTTTTATTTAAGCGAGAAGATATAGAAAAATTGAAAGAAGAACGTGAAATAGAAGGGATTACCTTATATCAAGCAACCAAAAGTTATAATGTGAGTATGTATCAACTTGAAAAGTGGATTGAAGAAAAGGATTTAACTTATACTATACAGAAACATCGTAATCGTGAAACGAAATTTGTAAAAGAAGATGAAATACAAGAATTGGTACAGCAATTGGATCAGACAAATACTCTCTACACATTTTCACAAAAGCATAATGTAGTATTGTTCCAAAACTTTATGGAGGGTAATAAGTTAGCACGAATAATATCCATTCCGAAGCGTGGGGATATTATTCTTATTGATGAGTTTGGAAACAATATGACATTAGATGATGCAATTAAAATGGGGTATAAGCCTGCATATATTTTATCCGATAAACCAAGAAGTCATCACCAAAAGTTTGTAAAGTTTCGTTTTCCTAAATCAAATCAATTACGAAGTAACATTTTTCACTTAATTGACTTAGTACTACAGTATGTATCACCAAGAAATATTAAGGTTTCTGAGGAAGATGGTTTTTGGTATTTTGATGTTCGTCAATCCATTATTCAATTACCAATGCAAATGCAGGTAGAATGGATTGATTGTTTAACCCCATATATAATAGAAGGAAAATTAACAAGACGTGTTAATAATAGCGTGTATTTAGATAGCAGTAGTGTCACTAAGGCAGTAACGATAACAAGCAGTGAATACCATGCAATCACAAACATTGTAAAAGAAACGAATAGTTCTATTGAAGAATTTATTGCATCCGCTATTCGCGAAAAGATTTATGATTATCCAAGCGTCACACAAATAATTTACAAATAAAAAATGGCCTATTTTTTATTAAAGGGGATTTTTATTTGTAAAAGTGGATTAAAGATAACGCAACACAGATCAACATTTAGATGCCGCAATTGATGGATCAGCTGTACCGGGAACTTTGCAACAGAACCAGATGAAAACAAAGGATTGCGCAAAGTAGAAAGTACAGAACTAGCAAATTATATAAAAAATTATAACAAAGGCTATGGTAGTGAACATTGTCACATAAGCCATAGTAAGAGACAGCAATCGCTGTCTCTTACTAAACTAACGCACCTGTTAGTTTAAGTGCATATCTTCACAATCTTGTTTAAATAGACTCCACTAATATGTAATCCTGACTCTAAAGTAATTCAGGATATATAAGATATACTACACGATGACACATGTTGTTTAACAATAAATTTTAATGTGTACCAACACTTTGTTAGATACGCCTATTTTTTTATGTTTTTCTCACCCGTTTATTACTACATTGGTGTTCCGCCAACTCAATGACATAAAACCTACGTTAATACATCTTTTTCTTAATTAGTTGTTCTGAAGTACTGTTAACCAAAATATCACTTTAAACCCTTCATCGAATATAATGAAACATACTGCATGAAAGGAGATAACTACATGAGTCATAGGGAAGAGAATTGTCACAAGAAAAAGGGTGAAAAAATACCTATTGGTTTTTGTGAAAAGTGTTTACAATCCAAAATGAATTGTCGATGTTGCGTGGTCTGTGCACCACAACCTTGTCGATGTCAACAACAAAATGAAGACCAAAGTCAAAATCAAGAACAGAATCAAGAAGCAACACAAGTTCCTATTCAAACTGGTTCAGAACTAGAAGCAAATCAAGAGCAAGACCAAGAACAAAACGCTATCCAAGAAGGTTCAGACCAAGATCAAGATCAGGACCAAAATACAATTCAAATTTCCAAACAAGAAGGTGCAGATACTGACCAAGAACAAAATACAACACAAAATCCAATTATCATTGGTCCTTCTCCTGATCAAGAAACTTCGCAAAATACCGACACAACATCAACTTTGAATACAATGGTAACACCAACTGTCACATCTGATACGGAAACCTCTTCTAGCAATGTGACTATGCCCATTACAGATACTGAGTCTACAACAACTATTACTCCAACTATTACGAACACGACAGAAACCACACCCATGACAACCCAAACAACAAATCAAAATCCTACACAAATGACTTCACAAGAAGGTCAAACTCAGGAACAAAGTGAAACACAAACACAAACTTTAGGAGACCAACTCCAAGCGCAAGGACAACAAACTATTCAGGGTCATACGAATGACTCTCCGTTAAACAACAGTCAAACCATCTCTACTACTGTGAGTGGTGTAACTGTAAATCTAAGTGTTGAATGTGGTTGTAACGAAAAGAAAAATCGTAAAAATAACAAAAAAGATTGTGAACGAGAAAAATGTGAAGGTTGTGATTGCTGTACTTCGTCCATCGCTACGCTCTTACAAATGGTTCAAACCGCACAGGCTGCCATTCCACTTCCGATAGATAAACAAATTACAATTTATACAAATACCCTACTACCAACCGGAAATCCGATTCCGAACCAAGTTCTAACAAATGTGAATGATTGCATTTCTGTAACTTTTATAAATGCAGGTCAAGTTACTACCACTCCAAATACCACACTACAAATTAGTACCATTGCAGGAATTAGTGCTGTCAATGATATTGCTAGCACTAATGATATTTTCGATTTCTTACTGGGTATCGCAAATAATTGTAGTAATTTCCAAACAGAAAATAAATGTTGTGATTGTGATTCGAAATGTGATTGTGAACAAAATTTGTGTTGTTTTAATACACTTCGTTCCGAATTAGAGACGTTTGCAACCATTGGTTTGAAAATCAATTTGTTTATTAGTGGTCTTGCAACAAGTATTGATAATCTTTTTGTACTAAAAATATGTGATTGCCTTGCATTTTTTGTAGATAATTTAACAACACCAACGACGATTTATGTATTTTCTTTATGTTCGATTGCGGGTTACACAGTTCCCACACAAACTTTATCATAAAAAAGAGAGTGTTGAAAGGATTCCATTCTTCACTCTCTTTCCCCCTATTTTTTATTCATTTTCTTGATTCTTTTCCTTCTCTTCTTCAATGGGAACAACAACCGACTCTTCTTTATTTCCCGTTGTTCCTATTTTATCCATACTCACTTGGATCTGCTGTTTTGCATCCGTAAGGATGCTTTGTAAACGTTCGTGTGTGTATTTTAGAATTTCTTGTTTATTTGCAATTCCCATGTCACGAACGTTCTTTTTTACTTGTACTTTTTGTAGTTTAAAATTTGTTTTTAAATCAGATAAAACCTCCCTAATCATAGTTGTAAGTTCTCTTTCTAATGCTTTATCTTCTTTTGAAATCGAATCTGATGAATTTGTACTAGAAGTGAACACACTTGAGTGCTGTGTATCCATTACATACACCTCCCATTTTGTTTTCTATAACATACTCTATCCGTAGGAGAAAAAGAACGTAAATAATTTAGAAAGAATATAAGTAAATCCTTTTTTTGATTCTAACTAAGGGTGTAACCTCTGTAACAAATTTCTAGTTCAAGCCTTAAACTTCATTTCACTTGTCTTTCAGTAAAATAAACAGTGGAGCTTACATCACTTATGAATTAATCAGTTATAAGAAAGTCAGTTACTAAAAAACTACATCTCCATTTTCATCAAGGCCCCAAAAACTTAGGTAACTACCATCTCCCCAGCAAATTGAGAACATTGAACTGCTTGCTTTTTCTTTGATTTTGGTAACTAACCAACTGCTTGTATCTTTGTATGTCTTATCAAACTTGTCCTCAAATTCGAGATAAATATAGTAATCTGAATTCTCCTTTTGTCGTTCTTCTTCCACTAACCTGCCCTATTAGTTGAGTAAGGTAAGGCAAGATAAAACAACAATCGTTACGAACAGAATAATAATAAATAGACCAAACATATTTTATATATATAATATGTTTGGTCTATTTTTTTACATACGTTTGAAGGTTGTTACCCTAAAATAATTAAAATTTCTGTCTTTTTTGTACAGTTAAATCAGTATGTTTAAAATTAAGGGATTTAGCCGAGATACATTTTAAACTAAGTTATAAGGATATTATTACATTGAGAAACCCACGATCTAAAAATAATCGTGGGTTTTTTGTGTGTTGTTGAATCAAGTACAATTGATCCAACATTGATATTTATTCCGCCTCTTATTTTATTAACAGGACCAACAGGAACGGCAATAACATCAGTATTTTGCTCAGTAACGATTTTACTAAAATTAGTTCAGACGGTTATACCTAACTCAAGTATTAATATTCTGGGGGGCAAGCCCCCTTTGATATATTGAAAGCCATTTGGAATGAATACATATTCTTTATACATTATGGAATGGGTTTATAATTGTGACATAAGGACTTGTTTTTATAGTTTCTTAGGTTTTTTTCCTATACTTGTGAGTTTACTAATTCATTAGTTATAGAGTGTAAGTGGGTGAAAAATAAGGGTTCTGGTGCAAATATCTGAAGAATAACACGGAGAATAGTAAATTCCCAACGGAATCGTATTTTATGCTATAAGTCCGAATAGTTGGTGGATGAACTCTTTTTGATTTTGGACAGACTGATTTTCTAAATCAAGCTGTCCTTTTCTATCATATGCATGGCATCAACGCCACTCAATATAGAGATTGCTGTTTTAAATGACTTGAACCCCAACATAGAACGCACACGTTTCTTAATAAAACGATGATCTTGTTCCACTATATTGTTGAGATATCTAACTTTCCTAATCTGTATGCCTTCAGGCATATGTTTCTCTTTTTTCAACGCTTGAATTGCTACAGGATAGGTAGGATTCTTATCTACTGTTATCACGCGAGGTTTAGCAATATACGAAAAAATCAATGCTTTCTTGAAAAAGCGCTTGGCTGCTTGTTTATCTCTTGATTTACTTAGATAAAAATCAATGGTATTTCCTTCTGAATCAACGGCACGATATAAATACGTCCATTGACCTTTTACTTTAATATAGGTTTCATCGACTCTCCATGAATCATTTGTTGATTTAAGATGATGTCGTACTTTCTCTTCTAATTGAGGTCCATATTGATGAACCCATCGCATAATCGTTGTGTGAGCGATGGATAATCCTCTTTCTTCCATCATTTCCACCACCTTACTGTTAATAATATGAGTTCAGGCTGATAATGCTTCCATTTGAATAAACTTTCCCTTTCCATACCGATCACCCACCTTTTTAGAGTAATACTATTAGTATGTCCAAGTTTAGGAGATTACTTTCAATTATCTTGAAGTTTTCGCACCAGAACCTAGTTATCTTAAGGCTGTGTTAGACTTGCCAAGCGAGTTAAATAATTCATCTGTTAGAGCTATCTTTAAAGATAGCTCTTTTCTAGTATATATTTCCTTCTACTAGCGGAACCTAATTAAAACCTGTTGAGAGGGAAGCTAAGTGAGTGGAATTGTTAAATTTGGAATTAGGCTTCTGAAATCGATGGGACAAACAGTTGATCTTGTAATTGGAGAAGCGGCGGTGAATGTAGGGATTGTGAATCCGCTCTTAGTATTATTGTTTTAGTTACTGCGATTGATTTTGGACTATATGGAATCATTTTAGATCTTATTGCACTTACGATTCATATAACAAATTTAAAAAGTGTTGGTATTCCTTATATAACTCTTATTGCTCCTGCATTTTTTTAGATTGAAAAGAAGAATTTATTCGTCTGTCAAAAACGATATTGACAGATAAATCAGATTGATATCGAATGAAATATTCTATAATAAATCTAGAGGAGCAAAAATAATTGAAATCATTTTAGCATGGAGATGAAAAACTTAGGAAATGGGAACTTGGTTTTGTGGCATCTTCAACTAATTTTGGTATAGGTGCGTTGTCTATGCCGCGAGATATCGCTATGCAAACTTTATTTTCAGACGGTGGGATTATTTTGATTTTGAGTGCATTGATATGAGCTTTATTGTGTTAACGCCTTTACTAGTTTTTATTATATATAAGATAAAATGAAGGAATGGTGGAAATGAAATGTCTTCTTAAAGTAATAACAATTACGTTTTTAGCTGGGGCTATCAGCGGTTGCTCTGAGTTAACTGAAATAGAAGAAAGAGGATTTGTTGTAGGTGCAGCTTACGATATTGTAAAGAAAAAGAAATCCAATCCAATTATGAAAGGGACGTATCAGATGGTAATTCCCAGTAAGTTAACGCAACAAGGTGGAAAAGGTGTAGGGAATAATTATATTGATGTGAGTGCAAAAGCAGATAGTGTGTTTGAACAAATACGAATAATCTCTAAAAAAATGAGTCGTACTTTATTCTTTCCACATATACAAGTAATCATTTTTTCTGAAGAATTACTCTCGAATCCAAATGTTTTACAAAATACGTTAGATGTATACATTCGAGATCATGAAATGAGAAGAAATATTCGTCTATTTGTTTCTGAGAAAAATGCAGAAGCAATCTTGAAACAAAATGCAAAACCAGAAAATTTACCGGCACAGTATATTGATATGCTAGCTGAACACCCTCCCAAAAATGCTCAGATGGTTGAGGCAGCAAGAATTGGTGACGTGCAGGAAAAGATAAATACAAAACGAAGTTTTGTACTACCTGTCTTAGGGCTAACAAAACAAGGGATAGAAATGGAAGGGGCTGCGTTGTTTCGTGGGAAGGATAACAAGTGTGTTGGAATGTTAAACGGAGAACAAACATTGGGAATGAACTTTGTAATTGGTGAAAAATTAGGAGGTTATTTTACCATACGTAAAAAGAATCAGCTTATTACATATGAAATTCATAAGCTACACCGAAAAATAAAGGTATTTACTGAAAATACTACAAAACCGAAGTTTGATGTTCATTTATTTCTCGAAGGTACTTTGGCGGAGTTGCATTTTAGTGATCATAAACAAGTTATGAATGAAAAACGCTTAACGAAGGACATTTCAAAAGAGATGGAGCAAAGGATTCAAAAATCAATAAAGCTTGTTCAAAAAAAACATAAGGTGGATGTATTAGCGTTAGGAGAAGTATATAAGCGGCATAATTATAAAGAATGGAAGAAAATAAGTAAGAATTGGGATCAAGGTGAAAATTATTTTAGTAATGCTGAAATTAATGTTCATGTTCATCCAGTAATTGAACATTCAGGCTCAGCTTTACCGAAGAGAGTGAAATAAGGTGATTTGAGTCGTTACCAGATTAGACATACGTTGTACGATATTAATGGTGGTTCTGTTAGGTGTTATATATTTTATTTTTATTACTCTGGTTGCTTCATTTACATTGCCTTTATCTCCTACATAAATAATATGTGAATTTGTAAACAATGAACAAGCCTTCACATTATTTACTCAAATTCCACATTCAGCTTTTGCTAATATTTCTTTTTAACTAAAGGTTTACTGAATGACTTGTATTTGGTCTTTAGGAATAGGGATTATTAGAATCGCGCATTATTAGTCAACGAAAAGAAAATATAAAAATAAAAGCAAGTTTTTTAATAAAATAGTATCGATACTAATTAGGTTATTTGCATTATACTTGGTGCAAAATATGAAGGATATAACAGTTAGGAGAAATGCAAGGAAAACCAATGTATATTTGAAGTGAAAGAGCCGATCCTTATATTTGTGAGTCGGCTTTTTCTGTTTAATAGATACCAAATAAGAGCGCAATATTTTAAAGGTCATTTTGTGATATAACTAAGTTGAATTGTGAACTACTCGCCACTAAGCAAAGCTTGAAGTGGGAGCTTCTCAGTTCCACGATGAAAGTAACCTTCCGTCTCCCTGAGCGTTACTTCGGGGTGTAGATGTCCAACGCTTGGACGCTCTCTTGGTACGGTTGATATTTTAAGCAGGAACCAAATGGCTTGGTTTTGGCACTCTATTTTCTTCCTGCAACCTTACATATCAAGTTATCAAAGAACTTCATATAGCTAGTTTATCAAAAGTTTTTGGCTATGCCAAACCGAAATTCATCTCCCACCTACCGTTGAGCTATCGCCCTTCACACGCTTGAGGAAGGAGAATTCTTTCGGTAAATTCGTTAAAGATGAAAGTTGCATTAGTAACAGGTGCTAGTAGGAGAATAGGGCGTAGCATTGCCATACATTTGGCGCAGGCGGGTGCGTTAGTCATAGTAAACTAAAGTAAAGTTGTTAAACAAAGATGTATATTGACATCAAATTTTAGCTGTATAAAGATTAAGCCAGTTATGTTGTGCAATGCTGTATGAAGAAGGTAGGGCGGAATTTCAAACATTAACGAGTAAATTTAATAATCTCATCAACAGCCTTGATATAACCACCTGCCTCACGGAATGATTGACTGAATTTTTTGCATTCTCTTTGTAAGTTGAATCCTGCAACACCTCATTAACGGCATGCTTTAAATCCTCGGCCGATTATAGGCTATAATTAATTTTTTGAAAAAGACATAATCTTATTTGGATTAAACTTTATATAACCTTAGCTTGATGGGCGTGGGGTACAGCTAACATTTTTGAAATTTTGTACGATAAGCGAATTTTAACCCGAAAAGTCGAATTCCTGTACGTTAAGTGAAGTGACT
>NZ_JAEKEO010000002.1:0-8942 GCF_016651075.1 Bacillus sp. TH19
AAAATAAATAAATTGGCAATTTATGTTTTTTACCATTTTCAGTTACAAAATTTTTAAGTGATTTTTTAAAGATTTTTTGAGTTGCTTTATCTACTCCGTCTTTTGGAGAACAACACATAATATTTGGATTTACAAACCATGTACGACTTGTACAAATACGACCATCTTCGGTAGTTATTCCAGTTTCTGCAACCGCTAATAATCCTTTTTTCATTAAACCATTCATTAACTCTGAAACTTTTCCTCTAGTTCTATTTAACTTTCTTGCAAGATAACTAGGCGTTGCACTATCAGAATCAAATTCATCTTCTTTACTTATTCTTTCAACCAAAATATTTGTTTTAAATTCTACATAAGGTATTAAATCCATTAAAAGCGCTTTTTCAGCTGTAGATAAATAATTAATTTCACTCAAATAATTGTAATTATCCATAATTATTTGCACAAACCTCACCCGATCTGTAGGTTTTTTCTTTTTCCCTATAAAATATTCATCTCCACCAGTTGTTTTACTTATTAACTGTAAGAGCATTGCTTTCTCTTCTTCTGAATAACCACCGGTTTGCAACTGGTTATAAATGCTATCAATCTTACTATCTCTTATTTTCGCTTTTTTTTCAGCTTGTCCAAAATCTACAACTTTTGTCATAAAATAATTCTCTCCCTTAGTGGAAGGAATCAACTTTTATATGTTAGAATGTATATAGAATATATATTGGCTGATTCCAACCTATTATGAAAAACCGCCTCGCCGACCAAAGCTTGGGCGGTTTTTCTCGTTTGTATGTCTTTCTCTATAATAACATGAAACACCTTGTTAAAGCTTTCCATCTCTTGCAAAAACACAACATTCAATCCTATCTTTCTCTATCAAAATCTCGATGTCTTCTTATTTCTCTCTTATGTTCACGTTCAAATTGATTATCTACTCCCTTGTTATCCAATTCTTTTTTAACAATCTCTCTAAACGCCTTAAATTGCTCCTTAAAAACTTTTTTCGTTTGTACATATAAAACTCTTATATTCGTCTGCAAAACCTTTATATGAGCTTTTAATGAGCTAATTTCTATATTTAATACACCAACTTCTTTTTGCAACTTACTTTTTTCTTGTTTCAACGTTCGATTTTCTTTCATCCATCCCTCTGCATGCGCTTTTAAACTCTCATTCTCTTTCACAAAATCTGTTTTTTTCAAACGCTCATAATCCTTTTTGATAGTAACCGCTGCATTCACTTGCTTTGTTAATTCTTGATAGTGTTCTGGTGATAACACATAATTTCTTGTCTGTTTCTTCGTAATTTCAGCTTTTCCAAACATTTTATCCTGTATTTCTACTACTACTTCTTTACGTAAAAATGGAATTTTAACAGGTTCATTGGGTACTTGATCCGTAACACTATCTAATTCTTTTTGCATTTGTTCTACTCTTTTTTCTAACTCTATATGACACTGGCCAATTAGCTGTAGCTTTTCACTTTCACTCTCTACTTGTTGTTTCACTACCTCTAATTCTTTGTACTTATCAACGACATCGCTTTCCAAACTCTTTTTCACTACTTGTAATTCGTTTGTTTTCTCTTCAACATTTTTTAAGTTATGGTCAATTGTTTGTAACTGCATCTCTTTTTCTTGTACTTGATTCTCAACAATTGATTTTGTTTCTGCATATTCCTTGTATTGACGGACTTTCATGTATTTATGTGAACCTACATTGGCACGTTCAAAATTTGGAATGTGTTCTTTCGCTAATTTCTCAATATAGGCCGTTTCTAATTCTCTCCAATGTGCAATTAACTTTCTTCCTGTTCCCTCTACACCTTGTTGCTGCAAAGCTTTATCCATTCCGACACGCCTCGTTAATCCTCGACTACTTTCGAAATTTGGTACATAGTTAATATGTAAATGCGGATTCGCTTCATCATCATGTAAAACCATGTTATAAACCGCTAGGTTTGGATTTCTCTCTTGAAACGCCTCTGCATACTGTTTTAACGCTTCTTTTTTGGCTTCCCTATATTTCGAGTCGTCTTTACCTTCCCCAATCGCCACGACTAATTCTCGTTGCTCATGTGTCTTATCATCTTTATGTATTTTGTCATAATAATCATCAATTTTACGGTCATTCCGTTTTTGTTTCTCGTTATACTTGTCCACTGCTTCTTTAAAGACATCCTTGTATACACTTCGGATATCCTTTTGAACAAAGTAAATATTCTCATCTAACCTGGCTGGATCAATCCCAGGATTTCCATGAATATTTTCTCTGTTATTATGACTCAATGAACTTTGGTGGGATTGATTAAATGAGATAGAACCCAACATAAAGTGCCACCACTTTCCCTAGATTAGTTGATAACATCAGTCTAGCAAAGCGACGAAATGATGTCAATTAACGTAACCCTATACTTGTTTTGACACTATCGCATCAAAACAGATAGGGGTCTGCGACGCTCTTCGGCTCTGCCGAGCCACGTGCTACGTGGCAAAACAAGACCTTGGGCGTTGCCCAAACCCACTGGGGAACTCTTCCCCAGGCCCCCTCAATCAAACTCCCCAACCCCTCAATCCTTGAGGGGCTCCCTCGCCGGTTGGCAGGAACAAACGGATAGTTTGTTCAGTGCCAAGAGGGTTTGGGTGTAGTGCGGTTGGTCAAGTCAAATACTCCCTTTGCTTCGCTAGGTCCGTTTTGATTGACCAACACCCTTTTTCTCTATAACAGGTTTTTAGCTAATACACTAAGTACTCCTGTTAACAATCCACTTACGATCAATCGTAAAATCCATGTAGTATTTGCACTGATTTTATCTAATTGTTTATTAATAGTTAAAACATCCTTTTCAGCTACTAGTATTCTTGCTTCTAAATTTTTCACATCATGCTGTATAGCTTTTAAATCTAGATTCATTTGGTTAAAATCTTTTTCTAGTTCCTCCAATTTTGTCATATAACATATTTCTCCTTTAAAATTAATTCTAAATATATTATATGTATATGATAATTAGAGAATAATGATATAAAAAATAGGACTCAAATCTATTATTAAGATTTAAGTCCTATTCAAAGATAAAAGGATTATACCAAAACGTAATATAATTTATGCTTATCTTTTTTAATATGCATCTAGTAACAACACATTTTTCCGTCCCTCCTTGTTTTTAGGTGTAAGATCTATGGTTCAAGTGAAACTATATTAAAAGGGTCCAGCCGAGATACGTGTAAAAATAGGTCATAGACTTACTTTTATTTCAAGGTAAAATTTATTGAGCTTATAAATATTGTTTCTGTTGTTTCGTCTATTTTTATTAAGTGAATTGTCTATTATGGGTTAACCCTAATCATCCATTAGTTAGCTATGAAAACGGTTTTATATCTGTTTTATCGAATCGTGTGCCAATTGTGGCTGTATTATCGGCTCTTGCAGCGGTCGTTTTAAAAGTAATTCAAGTCGTTTTACATCGAGTTGCTGATTTATCGTTTCGAGTGGTAGGAATAAAAGAGGAATTCCGAGCGCGTTTAGAAGCGACTCACCCACCTGTAGCATTTCGTATTGAACAAATAGAAATTAGGTTAGAAGAACAATAGCAAAAAGAAATCATACAATAAATAAGGGATTTATGATATAATAAGTGTTCATCACTAGTTAATTTAAGGGTTTCATCCTTTTAAAAAAGTTCTTTATATATTTTATATAAAGGGCTTTTTTTACGTTTATTTATTTAAAATTATGATAAAATTGATAAGACTACATTTGAAAATGTGGGTTCAAGTTGCTGTTTGACTGAATTGGTTTTTTGGTTTTGGGTGTGTTTCGTTAGCATAATTATTGACAGCCTAAGAGAGATTTGTCTCTTTATTGTTTAGTATAACTAAAATAAAAAGAAAATTCAAAATGAAATAATGAATTTTTACATATTTTCAAATTAATACGCAAAAATGTAAATATATAGGTTATAATAAGTGTTGAAACACTCTCCTATGTTTCGAGTGATTGTATCTGTTATCTGTTTTTTGGTGCGAAATCTGTAGATAGATTTTGCACTTTTTTATTTGTGGTTTTATAGGATTAGTATAATTTTTGGCTTATTATATTAGGACTAATGACAGGATAGCAAGGTTTTATCTAGATTAAACATACTTATAGGTGTACTTGTAAGTATACTTATAAGTGCGCCTATAGAATGAAAGTAAACCTTTAGATATTTGTTTACATAAAATAAAAAGAAGATCAAACTAGAAAAACAATCTAGTTCGGTCTTCTTTTTATTTTAAATTCATTAATGATTGCTTTTTTTACATCACTATAAAATACCATCATCAGCATTCCCAATATAGTCATAAATAAAGAAATTCCTTCAATTCCAATAAATATCCCTATAAATATAAGAATAATACCTATAAAAAAGCCAAAATCATTTTCATCCTCATCGTCCTCACACTCATCCTTATCCTTTTTATCTAACTCCTCCCTAGCATCCTCTGATCCCTTTATTAACTCATCAATTGTTACTTCATATAATTCACTAAGTAAAATCAAATTATCAATATCAGGATAACTTTTATTGCTCTCCCATTTATAAACAGCTTGTCTAGTCACTCCAATCTTTCGAGCCACATCTTCTTGTGAAAAGCTTTTTGATTCACGAAGCTTTTTCAATTGCGAACCTAAATTCATATTATTCACCTCTAAGAAATCATTACATATAAACCCTTAATCAATAAAGAAACCATTAATCTAATACATGTAAACTAATGGTTTACATATTTAAATCCTTACTAAATCACCCTCTATATTTAATTAATACAATGTTATCAGAACTTAAAAAAAGAATCCCATAAACATAGGACTCTTTTTTACTTTTCTCTAATGTAAACTTTTAAATATTTGTTTACATTAGAAATTGAAATATATTATATATATACTGAAATCATGAAATTAAGATATATTATATACACAGATACAATTATTAATTTTGTTCACCAATATTCCGTCTAAGTAAACCAGGGTGAAAATTTAGTTTATAGAATATATAGGAAATAACAATGTTTTATCTGTATGATTTTTTTATGAGGAGGAAACATTTTTGTCTTTATATAAACAATTATCAGATGCTCTTTTAGTAGGTTTTTTTATAGAAATTAATAAAAACATAGCAAAAGGAATTCTTTCAACAGCTATGTATCAAGAAATAGATCTCATTAAAACTGAAATGAAAAAACGAAACATTTCAGAAATAGATTCACAAAAGATTTATCAAGAATATATACAATCTCAATATAACCTTATGAATTAAAACATTTAATATCCCTATTTAAATTAAAAAAGAGTCCTATTAATTTAGGACTCTTTTTAATACCTTCGAATGTAAACTTTTAGATATTAGTTTACATTCATATTCCCTTAACCATTAGCTTCATCTCAATCCTCCTGATAACCTCAAAATACATACCAAAAGTATACATTCAAAACACTATAAGTAAAGAAGATATTGAATCATAAATCAATACCTTCTTTACTTTCAAAAGGACCTGCTCAATTAATACGTAAAAACATAAAGTAAAGTGAATCCGTTAAAATACATGAGTGACCCCGTGTTTAATCCTCTTATCTGAAGGAGGAAGTATTATGGGATTTGGTGGTAGTTGTGGAAGCGGCGGCTTTGCTGGAGGATTTGCTTTATTAGTTGTATTATTTATTTTATTAATCATAGTTGGAGCTTCTTGTTTCTGCTAAAAAAACTATCAGAAAGGACACTCTTATAAGAGTGTCCTTTCTTTATGGGCAAAAAAACCCAATATATATTCTCTACACAACCAAAGTTACCATAACACCACTTATCAGCAGTCAATCGATCTAAAAAACTAGAAAAGTCCCTGCAGAAGATC
This sequence comes from Bacillus sp. TH19, assembly GCF_016651075.1. Classification (NCBI taxonomy): domain Bacteria; kingdom Bacillati; phylum Bacillota; class Bacilli; order Caryophanales; family Bacillaceae; genus Bacillus; species Bacillus sp. TH19. The sequence goes on from NZ_JAEKEO010000002.1 coordinate 5,886, forward strand.
TGAAGGGACTTTTCTTTCACATAATTTATATTATCAGTAGTGTTTATTTATCTATTTTTAAACACCCCTAATGTTCTAATTTAATAGATAAAACGGCACAACACTCCATACAAACATCAATAATTACTCTAGAAAATTGATTAAAGAGATTATTTGTACTAAAAGACTTTAAATATACTTGAGAATCTAATGAACCTTGCTTAATTTCTCTAGAACCACAATTAAGACATATCTTATTCATTTTCAATGCCTTCTTTCTAAAATTTAGTTTACATAAAATTCGTTAGCTGTAATAAACAAGAAGGATCATCCCTTATCATAAAGAATGATCCTTCTCCTTATTTATCCAACCATGTCGTAGGAACATCTTTTTCCTCTAATATTTCGAATTTAATCTCTCCATTTTCATAATATATCCGCTTTATAATTGGTATAGTTTCCATTTCATTTTCTTTTTCACTTTTATAGTGATTTTTTGTTTCTATATGAATGATATTCATCAGATATACCTCCTTTTTATCTACAACAAAAAACAAATAACACATTTTTCTCACAGTTGTATATGTATTCTCATATTTCTCTTTTATTCTTCTCATTTTATATTAGGGATAGCGTCAGGATTTTACGCTTTTACAACGTTAAGGATAAGAAGTCTTAACATTCTCTGTGCATGATTTAAGATCTATCCTTCATACACCATTTCATACATTCCTATAATAATGCGAATCTTTCTATGTTGCTTGTTCAGATGACTGTTTAGATGTTCAGGTGTTAAACTAGTTGTATATTACCTAAACAGCCATCTGAACAAAAAAACAAGGAAACCCTTGTCAGCTATAGAATTGTTTAATTGTTTGAATAGTGTTTAGTTCAGATGTTTAGAAGGATGGTGACCTGAACAATGCAACAAAAAGATTGGTTATCAGCTGAAGAAGTAGCCCAAGAAATAAAAGTATCAGCTATGACTATAAAACGAAACTGTCAAGCCTACGGTAGCTTTTTAAAATTCCAACAAGGTGAAAAGAACAAGTATTTAATCCATCAAGAATGTATACCTATTTTTCAATTTATAGCTAAAATGAGAAGTAAAAGAAACCTCCAAACAAAACAAATTATTGATCTCCTCAGTAAAGAAGGATTCTCTAAATATATAGATATTGAACCTATCCAAACAACTAAACAACAAACTGAACAAATCCAAGTGGGACAAGAGGTTGTATCTATTCAAGAGTTAGATAGAATTGTTGCTGAAAGAGTATCTGAACAACTTGAAAAACATGAAGAAAATTTAAAAGAATGGTTAACTGAACAGCAAAAACAACAACAAAATTTTCAAAAAGCTATGGTTCAAAGAATGGATGAACGTGATCAAAACCTAATGGCTATGATCCGTGAAAACCAGGAAACTAAAAAATTGATTGCAGCCACCCAACAAAAAAAGTGGTGGCAATTCTGGAAATAGAAAAAGCCTTGCTTATATGCAGAGCTTTTTTATACAGAATTCTATACAGATTTTTGTACTAATACAGAACATTTGTAGACCTAAAATTCTTGCTATATCAAGAATGTATAAAATCATGCATAGAGTATAAGCAAATAAAAAAGCAAAATCCTTTTAATATAAAGGGTTTTGCTTTTTTATTTGCTACCGATAATGAGACGTTATGTTAACTAGACGTGTATGAAATATACAATCAAACAAAGTTATTTTCCATTTTCATTCTTATTTTGAAATAGATGCACAATCAAAAGTCCACCAACAAATAAGATTGGAAATCCTACGACTATATATAATCCGTTTTTTGGTATTACTAATATAGTTGCAAGATAACTAAAAGAAAAAGCCCATAATGCTAAAATTATGATTTCTAACGTCTTCTTTTTCATTAAAAGTTAAGCACCCCAAATCCCCTTAAAAAAGTTGTATTCGGAATATTGCAACAAAATCAAAAAAAGACCCTACAAGAGGGTCTTTCATCAGCTAATATTAAGCTATTTGAACATTAGTAGCTTGTGCGCCACGTTGTCCTTGTTCTACTCCAAACGTTACACGTTGTCCTTCGTCTAAAGATTTGAAACCGTCGATTTGGATAGCTGAGAAATGTACGAATACGTCTTCTCCACCTTCACGCTCGATGAATCCAAAACCTTTGTCTGCATTAAACCATTTTACTTTACCTTGTTCCATAATTGTTGCCTCCTAGTATGGATACCCACACATGTGTTACTACCCTTGCTCAAATACCTTAGACGAAAAACAAAATTTATTCTTAATCTCAAACCGAACAAAAATAGGTCATTCTTAGATTAACATAATTTCTAAAAAATAGCAAATTTCAAAAATAAGTCCTTATGGTAACTAGCCGCTAATAGTGGTTGCTGGAGAAAAAGTCACTATAATAGTTATCACAGTAAGAAATTACCAAAGGATCTCAACAATATCATTGGTTAGATTTTTTTCAGACATTCAACAACTGATAAAATAAGATATTTTCGAGTTATTTTTTTACTTAATGTGATTTTGTTCTGGTTTTTTGGTGTGAAATTTGCTTTTTGGCTAGAGTGCTGGCTCGTCGTGTGGGGACGAAACCCCACGTATTACGTATCTATTTTTAGAATAAGAATTATCTTGGGACGAATGATCTAAGCGGTTCGGCTCGTATACTTGCTAGTCCAAGTCGAGAACCATTAATTTGCTTTTTGTCTGTCGGCTTGGCGAGAAAAGCACACGAGCCGAAAAAAGTTTTGCAAGGACAGAATTAAAAAGAAAGGCAATAGCCTTTAGGTGAGAATTAACGAACCGACTTTTTAATTCTGAGGGTGGAGATTTTTGAGTGAAATTCTCAAAAATACTACCCGTTCCTTGCGGAACTTTTAGCCCTATATATAAGAGTGAGAAGAGGAAAGTAAAGAAAGTCAGTAATAACAAGGGTTTATAAGATATAGGGTGTACCCAAAAAGGAACACCTGTGTACCCAAAAAGGAACACCTAAAAAATGTAAAAAATAATAAAAAAAAAGATGTCAATATAAAATGACATCTAAAATAAATAAATTG
>NZ_JAEKEO010000003.1:0-2343 GCF_016651075.1 Bacillus sp. TH19
TCATTTTGTTTTGTCGCTTTCTGCGTTGTTGCTATCGGCGACTTGTCCTATATTACACCTCTATATAATAATAGTCAACATTTCTTTTTCATTTTCTACAAAAAAAATTCCACACACTCATACCTCATCTTTATTTTACATATGTATATATAATCAAGATACATGAAAGGAGTGCATCAATTGTTGGATCCTTCCTTATTACACATCATTAGTACTAATGCAAGAAGCCCACACTATCATAGAAACTTTCCTCTCATTCTATTTTGGAGTCAAAAAAGTGGTTGTACTTCCCTTGCTAAGTGGTTTTTTTACCAGGTTGATTTATTACAAACAGCTTTAAACTATCACCCCTTCATCCATAATTTCGAATATGAAATATACAAAAGTACACCGGCCTATAATATACGGCTAAGTGTAGCACTACGAGATAAACAAAAGGAAACTTTCAAACTGGTTCGCAATCCGTTTAGAAGAGCAGTCAGTTCTTTCGTGTCCTTAATTGCACCTCCTTATGTAGAAAATGAAGAATGGAAACCCATTCGAAAGTTTTTATATCAAAATGAAAATTCTCCTAAAGGAATCTCATTCAAACAATTTTTATACTACCTATTTACTAAAGGTGCTCATGCAAATGATATTAACGCTCACTTTACACAACAATATATAGCAGGTGAAGAAGAGTATGTAACCAATTATATATACTTAGAAAATTTCGATCAGGAAATGAAAGAATTAGAAAAACGTTTCGAATTAAAACCTGCACCGATAAATGAGTTTTCAACATCATGGCATCATCAAACCCCTGCCATGATTTATAAAGGGAATTTCAGCGATGCCGATATTACTGATCCTTTATTCCCTCGTCACCCGACTTTTGAAAGCTTTTATGATGATGAATGTATACAGCTCGTCAAAACAATATTTCAAAAAGATTTCGATACATATAGATATAACAAAGAATATCCCTACTAATTTAAGTCCATTATCTTCGCTAAATATAAAAAGATACCTTATACATATATATGAGGTATCTTTTTAACATTTAAACTATATAAAACGTACAATTTAACAGTCCCTACTATCCATTTTATTACCCTTTAATAGATTACGTAACTTTTGCTTATCCGCCCATCCTACTCCAATTAAAACTAGACTCCCTCCCATTATTATCTTCCATGTCAGAGATTCATTTAATAGGATAATTGAAGTAATGATACTTATTAACGGCAATCCATTTAAGTACAGTCCACTTATTGATGCTGAGACCGTCTCTAGCGCTTTATTCCAGAACCAATATGCTAAAATTGTTGCCCCGATAACAAGGTATACTACACTAAATCCAATCTTCCATGTTTCGATTTTTGGGAAACCGTAGTAAAAAATTTCTATCATTGCAAATGGCAACACAATAGCTGCACCTATCATTAGTGTTACTGTAGTGAAAACTTTATTAGATAAACGTCGTTCTTGTTTTGGCCGTTTTAACAAAACTGTGTAGAACGCAAATAAAAAGGTACTTAATAAAATAAGTATATCTCCTATTAAAGACACCTCTTGATTAGTATCGCTAGATGGAATTGTAATAAAGAGCACTCCTATAGCGCCCAACATAATTCCGATCCAATAATCCATCTGAATTTTCTCTTTCAGAAAGAACGCTGAAAAAAGAATTGTAACTAATGGCAATGCAGCATCAATAATACTAACATGTAATCCACTTGTTAAAGAAATACCATAGGATGTGAACATAAAGTACCCAGCTACACCAGTAAAAGACAGTAAACTCATTCTTTTCCACGGAATATGTTTATGTATAACTGCTTTTTGTAGTTCGTTAAATGAGAAAAACATACAAATTCCACCCGCAAAGAAAAGACGAATAAATAACAAAGTAAACGGTTGAATGGATTCTAATGCCCATTTCGTTGGTGCAATGGCTGTTCCCCATAATATAACAGCCACTAATAACATGCATATTTCTTTCATAATCCCCCACACCCATCAAAAAATATATGTTAACTACCTTAATTATAGATTTTTTCTTAGGTAAAATCCTTTAAAACCACAAAAAGGTTATGCAAAAAATAGCCATCCAGCTCTTTTTTACATAACCTTTTCATATTAAACCAAAACATTATTGTTCATTCGACAACTAAATTAACATAAAAAGGAAATCCTTACCTTCAATTTATATTTAAACGTATTACTTTATCATCCGAATTTTATTTTATACCGTTTCTATTTCATTCCTTTTTCGTCTTTAGGGTTATTAAATTTATGAATTTTAACCTTCGGTAAATAAAAATAAACACAAAAAAACCTAAGTCGAAACGACTTAGGTTT
>NZ_JAEKEO010000004.1:0-22645 GCF_016651075.1 Bacillus sp. TH19
CAGGGACAAGGTCCCAACTACCATTGGCGCTAGAGAGCTTAACTTCCGTGTTCGGTATGGGAACGGGTGTGACCTCTCTGCCATCATTACCAGACTATATTCGATTGAGACAAACATTATTATACTTGATTCACTTAGAAAGTCAATAAGTTTTTTATATTCTCTCAAAACTAGATAACGTTGCTTCATATTATATGGTTAAGTCCTCGATCTATTAGTATTCGTCAGCTCCACATGTCACCATGCTTCCACCTCGAACCTATCAACCTGATCATCTTTCAGGGATCTTACTAGCTTACGCTATGGGAAATCTCATCTTGAGGGGGGCTTCATGCTTAGATGCTTTCAGCACTTATCCCTTCCGCACATAGCTACCCAGCTATGCCCTTGGCAGAACAACTGGTACACCAGCGGTGCGTCCATCCCGGTCCTCTCGTACTAAGGACAGCTCCTCTCAAATTTCCTGCGCCCACGACGGATAGGGACCGAACTGTCTCACGACGTTCTGAACCCAGCTCGCGTACCGCTTTAATGGGCGAACAGCCCAACCCTTGGGACCGACTACAGCCCCAGGATGCGATGAGCCGACATCGAGGTGCCAAACCTCCCCGTCGATGTGGACTCTTGGGGGAGATAAGCCTGTTATCCCCGGGGTAGCTTTTATCCGTTGAGCGATGGCCCTTCCATGCGGAACCACCGGATCACTAAGCCCGACTTTCGTCCCTGCTCGACTTGTAGGTCTCGCAGTCAAGCTCCCTTATGCCTTTGCACTCTACGAATGATTTCCAACCATTCTGAGGGAACCTTTGGGCGCCTCCGTTACACTTTAGGAGGCGACCGCCCCAGTCAAACTGCCCACCTGACACTGTCTCCCGGGTCGATAAGACCCGTAGGTTAGAATTTCAATACAGTCAGGGCGGTATCCCACCAGCGCCTCCACCGAAGCTAGCGCTCCGGTTTCAATGGCTCCCGCCTATCCTGTACAAACTGTACCAAAATTCAATATCAGGCTACAGTAAAGCTCCACGGGGTCTTTCCGTCCTGTCGCGGGTAACCTGCATCTTCACAGGTACTATAATTTCACCGAGTCTCTGGTTGAGACAGTGCCCAAATCGTTACACCTTTCGTGCGGGTCGGAACTTACCCGACAAGGAATTTCGCTACCTTAGGACCGTTATAGTTACGGCCGCCGTTTACTGGGGCTTCAGTTCAGAGCTTCGCTTACGCTAACCCCTCTCCTTAACCTTCCAGCACCGGGCAGGTGTCAGCCCCTATACTTCGCCTTACGGCTTCGCAGAGACCTGTGTTTTTGCTAAACAGTCGCTTGGGCCTATTCACTGCGGCTTTCCGTTAAGAAAGCACCCCTTCTCCCGAAGTTACGGGGTCATTTTGCCGAGTTCCTTAACCAGAGTTCTCTCGCACACCTTAGGATTCTCTCCTCGCCTACCTGTGTCGGTTTGCGGTACAGGCACCTTTTATCTCGCTAGAAGCTTTTCTTGGCAGCGGGGAATCAAAGACTTCGCTCCATAAGGAGCTTCCCCATCACAGCTCAGCCTTCACGATAAGCGGATTTGCCTACTTATCAGCCTAACTGCTTGGACGTGCACAACCAATCGCACGCTTCTTCTATCCTTCTGCGTCCCTCCATTGCTCAAACGATAAAGAGGTGGTACAGGAATATCAACCTGTTGTCCATCGCCTACGCCTGTCGGCCTCGGCTTAGGTCCTGACTAACCCTGAGCGGACGAGCCTTCCTCAGGAAACCTTAGGCATTCGGTGGACGGGATTCTCACCCGTCTTTCGCTACTCATACCGGCATTCTCACTTCTAAGCGCTCCACCAGTCCTTCCGGTCTGACTTCACTGCACTTAGAACGCTCCCCTACCACTGATACCATTGGTATCAATTCGCAGCTTCGGTGGTGTATTTAGCCCCGGTACATTTTCGGCGCAGAGTCACTCGACTAGTGAGCTATTACGCACTCTTTAAATGGTGGCTGCTTCTGAGCCAACATCCTAGTTGTCTAAGCAACTCCACATCCTTTTCCACTTAATACACACTTTGGGACCTTAGCTGGCGATCTGGGCTGTTTCCCTCTTGACTACGGATCTTATCACTCGCAGTCTGACTCCTAAGGATAAGTCATTGGCATTCGGAGTTTGACTGAATTCGGTAATCCGATGAGGACCCCTAGTTCAATCAGTGCTCTACCTCCAAGACTCTTACACTTAAGGCTAGCCCTAAAGCTATTTCGGGGAGAACCAGCTATCTCCAGGTTCGATTGGAATTTCTCCGCTACCCACACCTCATCCCCGCACTTTTCAACGTGCGTGGGTTCGGGCCTCCATTCAGTGTTACCTGAACTTCACCCTGGACATGGGTAGATCACCTGGTTTCGGGTCTACGACCACGTACTAAACGCCCTATTCAGACTCGCTTTCGCTGCGGCTCCGCCTCTTCAGCTTAACCTCGCACGGGATCGTAACTCGCCGGTTCATTCTACAAAAGGCACGCCATCACCCATTAACGGGCTCTGACTATTTGTAGGCACACGGTTTCAGGATCTCTTTCACTCCCCTTCCGGGGTGCTTTTCACCTTTCCCTCACGGTACTGGTTCACTATCGATCACTAGGGAGTATTTAGCCTTGGGAGATGGTCCTCCCAGATTCCGACGGAATTTCACGTGTTCCGCCGTACTCAGGATACATTCAAGAGAGAACGAAGTTTCGACTACGGGGTTATTACCCTCTGTGACGGACCTTTCCAGGTCGCTTCGTCTACCTCGTTCCTTTGTAACTCCGTATAGAATGTCCTACAACCCCAAGAGGCAAGCCTCTTGGTTTGGGCTAGATTCCGTTTCGCTCGCCGCTACTCAGGAAATCGCATTTGCTTTCTCTTCCTCCAGGTACTTAGATGTTTCAGTTCCCTGGGTCTGTCTTCCATACCCTATGTATTCAGGTAAGGATACCATACCATTACGTATAGTGGGTTTCCCCATTCGGAAATCTTCGGATCAAAGCTTACTTACAGCTCCCCGAAGCATATCGGCGTTAGTCCCGTCCTTCATCGACTCCTAGTGTCAAGGCATCCACCGTGCGCCCTTTCTAACTTAACCAAACTAAAATTAAAAAAATATGAGCTACACTGTTATCTAGTTTTCAAAGAACATACATTTAAACTTGAGAGATAGTTCTCTCAAAACTGAACGAAACAAAACAAGTCAACGTTTATTGATGAACTGCGTTCATCAATTCTCCATAGAAAGGAGGTGATCCAGCCGCACCTTCCGATACGGCTACCTTGTTACGACTTCACCCCAATCATCTGTCCCACCTTAGGCGGCTGGCTCCATAAAGGTTACCCCACCGACTTCGGGTGTTACAAACTCTCGTGGTGTGACGGGCGGTGTGTACAAGGCCCGGGAACGTATTCACCGCGGCATGCTGATCCGCGATTACTAGCGATTCCAGCTTCATGTAGGCGAGTTGCAGCCTACAATCCGAACTGAGAACGGTTTTATGAGATTAGCTCCACCTCGCGGTCTTGCAGCTCTTTGTACCGTCCATTGTAGCACGTGTGTAGCCCAGGTCATAAGGGGCATGATGATTTGACGTCATCCCCACCTTCCTCCGGTTTGTCACCGGCAGTCACCTTAGAGTGCCCAACTTAATGATGGCAACTAAGATCAAGGGTTGCGCTCGTTGCGGGACTTAACCCAACATCTCACGACACGAGCTGACGACAACCATGCACCACCTGTCACTCTGCTCCCGAAGGAGAAGCTCTATCTCTAGAGTTTTCAGAGGATGTCAAGACCTGGTAAGGTTCTTCGCGTTGCTTCGAATTAAACCACATGCTCCACCGCTTGTGCGGGCCCCCGTCAATTCCTTTGAGTTTCAGCCTTGCGGCCGTACTCCCCAGGCGGAGTGCTTAATGCGTTAACTTCAGCACTAAAGGGCGGAAACCCTCTAACACTTAGCACTCATCGTTTACGGCGTGGACTACCAGGGTATCTAATCCTGTTTGCTCCCCACGCTTTCGCGCCTCAGTGTCAGTTACAGACCAGAAAGTCGCCTTCGCCACTGGTGTTCCTCCATATCTCTACGCATTTCACCGCTACACATGGAATTCCACTTTCCTCTTCTGCACTCAAGTCTCCCAGTTTCCAATGACCCTCCACGGTTGAGCCGTGGGCTTTCACATCAGACTTAAGAAACCACCTGCGCGCGCTTTACGCCCAATAATTCCGGATAACGCTTGCCACCTACGTATTACCGCGGCTGCTGGCACGTAGTTAGCCGTGGCTTTCTGGTTAGGTACCGTCAAGGTGCCAGCTTATTCAACTAGCACTTGTTCTTCCCTAACAACAGAGTTTTACGACCCGAAAGCCTTCATCACTCACGCGGCGTTGCTCCGTCAGACTTTCGTCCATTGCGGAAGATTCCCTACTGCTGCCTCCCGTAGGAGTCTGGGCCGTGTCTCAGTCCCAGTGTGGCCGATCACCCTCTCAGGTCGGCTACGCATCGTCGCCTTGGTGAGCCGTTACCTCACCAACTAGCTAATGCGACGCGGGTCCATCCATAAGTGACAGCCGAAGCCGCCTTTCAATTTCGAACTATGCAGTTCAAAATATTATCCGGTATTAGCCCCGGTTTCCCGGAGTTATCCCAGTCTTATGGGTAGGTTACCCACGTGTTACTCACCCGTCCGCCGCTAACTTCATAAGAGCAAGCTCTTAATCCATTCGCTCGACTTGCATGTATTAGGCACGCCGCCAGCGTTCATCCTGAGCCAGGATCAAACTCTCCAATAAAGTTAGTTTGTCTAGCATCTAAAAATAAAAATTGACGTTCACGTTGTTTGTTTCGTTCAGTTTTCAAAGAACTTATTTGCCGCTCATTTGCGACTCCCTTATGTTAACATTTTCATATTTCAATGTCAACCAAGTTTTTTTATTTCTTTTGTCGCTTTCTGCGTTGTTGCTATCGGCGACTTGTCCTATATTACACCTCTATATACTAATCGTCAATACCTTTTTATAAAGTTATTCAAGTTAATATTTTTACACTCTCTAATTTAGAGAAGAATCTATAAATATTGCATTATCCGAAAAGCCTCTTCGACTTCACTTTAATTTCTTCTTCCAAAATATATTCAAGTTTACTTATACCCTAGACTTAATTGGTACGGAAGTTTTTCCCCAGCGAAACTAACAACCTTATTTTAATAAATACTAATATGTAATTAAAAAGTTATTACACTCCCTAACACCTCTTTGTTTACCAGGCACTCTATTAGAAACGATGGAAGATATACGTATTCTTATAACAGACAACGATACAGAAATTCTTATATAATACTCTAGTTATAGAGTTTCCCTTATATGAAGTAATGGTTACTTACCTGTTTACTCGTAAATATATAGAAACATACTAATACATTTACTAACTATCCCTGTGTCACTGAAATAGCAGACTTATATCTCTTTCATCTTTAGCAGCATCCATTTCCATATGGCCTAGTCGTAATAAATTTTATATCCTCTTAACAAACATTTAAGATATACAAATAAACTATACTCGAGGTCCGAACCAATTAATAGCATTTCTTTTTTAAACACATATACTGGATTGAAAATACGTACCTCAATTGATCGAGCGTACCTAATACACCCGAAAGGAACGTTTGTTCTGTTTATATTTTATTACTTTTTATCACATTTAAGGATGTTTATCCTACGCTTTACCGCTAGAAGAGCGAATCGAGTTACTAACAAAGTATGTAATTTTATTGTTTCTATTATATATCCCCCGTTTTGAAATACATATAGAATTACAAATTCATTTATTTCTAGCTATAAACCTAAGAATACATAACAATAAGAAACCAACACATATAAAACACCCACAAAAACAAATTCTGCAACAAGGTATACTACGGCTGTACAATTGTAAATCATAATCTTTTCAACACCTATAGGAGTCCTGTCCGCATTTAACGCAAATATAAACTAAAAAAATTTCAATATAAAAAGAGCCGGAATTTCTACTCTAAGGAAAATCCGACTCTTATTTTTGGGCCACAACCAAAATTATTTAACTTACTCGCTACAACTGAACTCCCTCATACTAACCATAGCCAAAATATTTTTCACATTTAATATTCCCTACTCTGCTGTACTGAAGATGCATGTATCATATCTATCACTGCATGATATAAATTTTCCGGATATTCAGCTATCCGATGGCATAAATACAAGTACCACTCTTTCCCATAAGTCAAATACACCCTAGTATTATGTCCTTTGTTTTTCAAATCACTTAACATATCCGGACGAATTCCATATAGCATTTCTATTTCTACATTAGATTGACTAAAATATTGACGTTGCTCCATTTCTTTAATAAGAATTTCATCATGTGTAGCTATAGATACAGGATGGTTATTTTCAACTAGTTGTTCTACGATCTGAAGATACTGTTGATTTAAGTCAGTTGACCTAGGTATAGCAATATCCGAAACTTCTTGATAGGCACCTTTTACAACTCGTATTTTCCCTGGATAATGTAGGAGTTCTTGAATATCATTGTTTGAGCGATATAAATGCGCCTGAATCGTTATCCCTACATTAGGATATTGCTCAGTTGTTTTTTTATAGATGGAAAGAATGTCTGCTGCTTTAGATGATTCTTCCATACTTATCATAAGGGTAGTTCCATGTACTTTTGCCTTCTCTGCCAACTCCATTAAATGAATATAAGATATTTCTGGATCTATAGATAATCCAATATGCGATAAATCGAGTGATACTGTTTGTTTCATAGATAGAGCACCCATATCCCCAATAAGATTCCAAAACTCATTTTTTGCTTTATAACATTCCTCTATATCTAGAGTATTTTCCCCTATGTATTCTAGTGAAGTATGATAACCTTTGGAAATTAGTTCTTTTGCTGTCATAATCCCCTCATGTCTCGATTCTCCGGTGACAAAGCGTTTCGCGGCTTGCAATAATAACGCATAGAGTTCAGTGGATTGTTGTACATAGGATTTTATATGTTCATTTCGTGCAATCGATTTAAATGCCTGAGCTACTTGGAATTCTGGTTTCGTCATCACATTTTCATCCCCTTTAGAACCATTTGATCCAACTATAGCATGCTAAAATGGTTTATATTAGTACCATTTCAACCAAACTTTTATGGTACCAATTTTGATGAAGGGAGCATTTATATGCTTTGGATACCTATTGATCGATCGTTAGATATAAGTTTAATACGACAGGTTTATCACCAAATACGTGAACGAATATTAAACGGAGAGCTACAATCTGGAGAAAAACTACCATCAACACGGGAATTATCTTCTGAGTTAAGCGTGTCTAGGAATGTAATTTTAGAAGCTTATGATCAATTATTTTCCGAAGGTTTTTTGGTCGCTCGACAGGGCGCCGGGACATTCATTGCAGAAGGGACTTATTTAGAACAACATAAAAAATCACCTCTAATTGATTCTTTATCTTGGTGCAAAGAAATAAACAAAGACAGTAACATCATTAATTTTCGTTCAGGGATACCAGCATTAGACTTATTTCCACGTAAGGGATGGGCAAAGTTATCTCATACCATATGGAATGAGACACCTCCTTCTACGTTTGGATACGATATTCCCGAAGGGCGTCCTGAATTAAGAAAGGTTTTATCACGCTATTTACTAAAAACAAGAGGAGTTTTTTGTCATCCAGAACAATTGATAATTACCTCCGGTGCAACGCAAGCTTTAACACTTGTTTCTAAGTTACTTTTGTCAACAGGCGACGAAGTACTAATAGAAGATCCCATCACCAATGACATTCAAACAATTTTTAAAAATTCAGGAGCCTTCCTTTATCCTATACCAGTTGATGATAATGGGATGGATACATCTTTGCTACCTGCAAATAAAAACCCAAAATTCATCTTCACTACTCCTTCTCATCAGTTTCCTTTAGGAGGGGCGTTACCGATTCAACGACGGGTTCAATTGATTAACTACTCAAGAAAAACAAATTGTTATCTCATTGAAGATGATTATGACAGTGAGTTTCGATATGAAGGCTCACCTGTAAGTTCATTACAGGGATTGGATCCCGAGCGTGTTATATATATAGGTTCATTTAGTAAAATTTTATCACCCGCCCTTAGGATGGGATACTTAGTTCTTCCCTCACACCTTATTGAAAAATGTCGCAGGGTAAAATGGTTTTCAGATCTACATACATCTTCTTTAAATCAGCTTGTCCTTGCTAAATTTATTGCCGAAGATTATTTGGAACGGCATATTATGAAGATGAAAAAAATCTATAAAAATCGAAGAGACTTGCTTATCCAGCAATTAAAATTAGTATTCTCAAATAAGATCAATATTTCCGGTTATTCTACAGGATTACACCTGATTGTTGAATTCAATCAAGTTCAATTCAACAAAGAATTACTTGAGAAAATCCAACAACTTGGGGTTAAAGTATATCCTGTGGAAGACCACGCCATTGAAAAAGGAAAACATCATAGTCGAATTATTATGGGGTATGGACATTTAACAACTGAAGAAATAAAAGAAGGTGTGAACAGGCTACAGAGGGCAATACCTTATATATATTCTTGTTAATAAATAGACTTTAAAACTCAAAATTAAAGAATTTAACAAATAAGGAAATTCCCCAGGGATTATAAAGAGACTAAAATATTAATTAAAGTGAGGTAAATATACAAATGAATCCATTAGCACAATCATATTGGGATACTTATTGGGGAAACAATGAAAAACCAGAATCTGTTACAGCTTGGCAATTTGGTGATTCTCCTGATTATCTCGCTCAATTAGTCATTGATGGTGTGAAAACCGCAACATGCTCCAGCCATATTTTTTATGAATTAGAAAATGAACCACTACCAACAACTAACGATTATAGTATTGTACTCAATAGTCAGGAGGAACCTGTAGCTATTATTAAGACAATAGAAGTAACTATAATGCCAATGAATGAAGTGACTGGAGAATTCGCTATCGCTGAAGGCGAAGGCGATCGTACCTATAGTTACTGGAGAGATACCCATATTCAGTTTTTTACAAAGGAACTAAGCGAACTTGGTCTTAGTTTTTCTGAAGATATGCTGCTCGTTTGCGAACGTTTTAAGCTTATCGATGTAAAAAACAAAGTGAAGATATGATAAATAACGATTTTACCGGAAGTCCATATTAGATAAATACATTTATCTTTAAACAAATAAGCTTGTTACCAATGGATTTCTTGAGCCATTAATAACAAGCTTATTTCATTAAACACAAAAAAGACGAGTCATTCTGACTCGTCTTAAAGTTGCTTGGCGACGTCCTACTCTCACAGGGACAAGGTCCCAACTACCATCGGCGCTAGAGAGCTTAACTTCCGTGTTCGGTATGGGAACGGGTGTGACCTCTCTGCCATCATCACCAAACTGATGAAGGTATATTCCTTCAAAACTAGATAACATTGCTTCATATTATATGGTTAAGTCCTCGATCTATTAGTATTCGTCAGCTCCACATGTCACCATGCTTCCACCTCGAACCTATCAACCTGATCATCTTTCAGGGATCTTACTAGCTTACGCTATGGGAAATCTCATCTTGAGGGGGGCTTCATGCTTAGATGCTTTCAGCACTTATCCCTTCCGCACATAGCTACCCAGCTATGCCCTTGGCAGAACAACTGGTACACCAGCGGTGCGTCCATCCCGGTCCTCTCGTACTAAGGACAGCTCCTCTCAAATTTCCTGCGCCCACGACGGATAGGGACCGAACTGTCTCACGACGTTCTGAACCCAGCTCGCGTACCGCTTTAATGGGCGAACAGCCCAACCCTTGGGACCGACTACAGCCCCAGGATGCGATGAGCCGACATCGAGGTGCCAAACCTCCCCGTCGATGTGGACTCTTGGGGGAGATAAGCCTGTTATCCCCGGGGTAGCTTTTATCCGTTGAGCGATGGCCCTTCCATGCGGAACCACCGGATCACTAAGCCCGACTTTCGTCCCTGCTCGACTTGTAGGTCTCGCAGTCAAGCTCCCTTATGCCTTTGCACTCTACGAATGATTTCCAACCATTCTGAGGGAACCTTTGGGCGCCTCCGTTACACTTTAGGAGGCGACCGCCCCAGTCAAACTGCCCACCTGACACTGTCTCCCGGGTCGATAAGACCCGTAGGTTAGAATTTCAATACAGTCAGGGCGGTATCCCACCAGCGCCTCCACCGAAGCTAGCGCTCCGGTTTCAATGGCTCCCGCCTATCCTGTACAAACTGTACCAAAATTCAATATCAGGCTACAGTAAAGCTCCACGGGGTCTTTCCGTCCTGTCGCGGGTAACCTGCATCTTCACAGGTACTATAATTTCACCGAGTCTCTGGTTGAGACAGTGCCCAAATCGTTACACCTTTCGTGCGGGTCGGAACTTACCCGACAAGGAATTTCGCTACCTTAGGACCGTTATAGTTACGGCCGCCGTTTACTGGGGCTTCAGTTCAGAGCTTCGCTTACGCTAACCCCTCTCCTTAACCTTCCAGCACCGGGCAGGTGTCAGCCCCTATACTTCGCCTTACGGCTTCGCAGAGACCTGTGTTTTTGCTAAACAGTCGCTTGGGCCTATTCACTGCGGCTTTCCGTTAAGAAAGCACCCCTTCTCCCGAAGTTACGGGGTCATTTTGCCGAGTTCCTTAACCAGAGTTCTCTCGCACACCTTAGGATTCTCTCCTCGCCTACCTGTGTCGGTTTGCGGTACAGGCACCTTTTATCTCGCTAGAAGCTTTTCTTGGCAGCGGGGAATCAAAGACTTCGCTCCATAAGGAGCTTCCCCATCACAGCTCAGCCTTCACGATAAGCGGATTTGCCTACTTATCAGCCTAACTGCTTGGACGTGCACAACCAATCGCACGCTTCTTCTATCCTTCTGCGTCCCTCCATTGCTCAAACGATAAAGAGGTGGTACAGGAATATCAACCTGTTGTCCATCGCCTACGCCTGTCGGCCTCGGCTTAGGTCCTGACTAACCCTGAGCGGACGAGCCTTCCTCAGGAAACCTTAGGCATTCGGTGGACGGGATTCTCACCCGTCTTTCGCTACTCATACCGGCATTCTCACTTCTAAGCGCTCCACCAGTCCTTCCGGTCTGACTTCACTGCACTTAGAACGCTCCCCTACCACTGATACCATTGGTATCAATTCGCAGCTTCGGTGGTGTATTTAGCCCCGGTACATTTTCGGCGCAGAGTCACTCGACTAGTGAGCTATTACGCACTCTTTAAATGGTGGCTGCTTCTGAGCCAACATCCTAGTTGTCTAAGCAACTCCACATCCTTTTCCACTTAATACACACTTTGGGACCTTAGCTGGCGATCTGGGCTGTTTCCCTCTTGACTACGGATCTTATCACTCGCAGTCTGACTCCTAAGGATAAGTCATTGGCATTCGGAGTTTGACTGAATTCGGTAATCCGATGAGGACCCCTAGTTCAATCAGTGCTCTACCTCCAAGACTCTTACACTTAAGGCTAGCCCTAAAGCTATTTCGGGGAGAACCAGCTATCTCCAGGTTCGATTGGAATTTCTCCGCTACCCACACCTCATCCCCGCACTTTTCAACGTGCGTGGGTTCGGGCCTCCATTCAGTGTTACCTGAACTTCACCCTGGACATGGGTAGATCACCTGGTTTCGGGTCTACGACCACGTACTAAACGCCCTATTCAGACTCGCTTTCGCTGCGGCTCCGCCTCTTCAGCTTAACCTCGCACGGGATCGTAACTCGCCGGTTCATTCTACAAAAGGCACGCCATCACCCATTAACGGGCTCTGACTATTTGTAGGCACACGGTTTCAGGATCTCTTTCACTCCCCTTCCGGGGTGCTTTTCACCTTTCCCTCACGGTACTGGTTCACTATCGATCACTAGGGAGTATTTAGCCTTGGGAGATGGTCCTCCCAGATTCCGACGGAATTTCACGTGTTCCGCCGTACTCAGGATACATTCAAGAGAGAACGAAGTTTCGACTACGGGGTTATTACCCTCTGTGACGGACCTTTCCAGGTCGCTTCGTCTACCTCGTTCCTTTGTAACTCCGTATAGAATGTCCTACAACCCCAAGAGGCAAGCCTCTTGGTTTGGGCTAGATTCCGTTTCGCTCGCCGCTACTCAGGAAATCGCATTTGCTTTCTCTTCCTCCAGGTACTTAGATGTTTCAGTTCCCTGGGTCTGTCTTCCATACCCTATGTATTCAGGTAAGGATACCATACCATTACGTATAGTGGGTTTCCCCATTCGGAAATCTTCGGATCAAAGCTTACTTACAGCTCCCCGAAGCATATCGGCGTTAGTCCCGTCCTTCATCGACTCCTAGTGTCAAGGCATCCACCGTGCGCCCTTTCTAACTTAACCAAACTAAAATTAAAAAAATATGAGCTACACTGTTATCTAGTTTTCAAAGAACATACATTTAAACTTGAGAGATAGTTCTCTCAAAACTGAACGAAACAAAACAAGTCAACGTTTATTGATGAACTGCGTTCATCAATTCTCCATAGAAAGGAGGTGATCCAGCCGCACCTTCCGATACGGCTACCTTGTTACGACTTCACCCCAATCATCTGTCCCACCTTAGGCGGCTGGCTCCATAAAGGTTACCCCACCGACTTCGGGTGTTACAAACTCTCGTGGTGTGACGGGCGGTGTGTACAAGGCCCGGGAACGTATTCACCGCGGCATGCTGATCCGCGATTACTAGCGATTCCAGCTTCATGTAGGCGAGTTGCAGCCTACAATCCGAACTGAGAACGGTTTTATGAGATTAGCTCCACCTCGCGGTCTTGCAGCTCTTTGTACCGTCCATTGTAGCACGTGTGTAGCCCAGGTCATAAGGGGCATGATGATTTGACGTCATCCCCACCTTCCTCCGGTTTGTCACCGGCAGTCACCTTAGAGTGCCCAACTTAATGATGGCAACTAAGATCAAGGGTTGCGCTCGTTGCGGGACTTAACCCAACATCTCACGACACGAGCTGACGACAACCATGCACCACCTGTCACTCTGCTCCCGAAGGAGAAGCTCTATCTCTAGAGTTTTCAGAGGATGTCAAGACCTGGTAAGGTTCTTCGCGTTGCTTCGAATTAAACCACATGCTCCACCGCTTGTGCGGGCCCCCGTCAATTCCTTTGAGTTTCAGCCTTGCGGCCGTACTCCCCAGGCGGAGTGCTTAATGCGTTAACTTCAGCACTAAAGGGCGGAAACCCTCTAACACTTAGCACTCATCGTTTACGGCGTGGACTACCAGGGTATCTAATCCTGTTTGCTCCCCACGCTTTCGCGCCTCAGTGTCAGTTACAGACCAGAAAGTCGCCTTCGCCACTGGTGTTCCTCCATATCTCTACGCATTTCACCGCTACACATGGAATTCCACTTTCCTCTTCTGCACTCAAGTCTCCCAGTTTCCAATGACCCTCCACGGTTGAGCCGTGGGCTTTCACATCAGACTTAAGAAACCACCTGCGCGCGCTTTACGCCCAATAATTCCGGATAACGCTTGCCACCTACGTATTACCGCGGCTGCTGGCACGTAGTTAGCCGTGGCTTTCTGGTTAGGTACCGTCAAGGTGCCAGCTTATTCAACTAGCACTTGTTCTTCCCTAACAACAGAGTTTTACGACCCGAAAGCCTTCATCACTCACGCGGCGTTGCTCCGTCAGACTTTCGTCCATTGCGGAAGATTCCCTACTGCTGCCTCCCGTAGGAGTCTGGGCCGTGTCTCAGTCCCAGTGTGGCCGATCACCCTCTCAGGTCGGCTACGCATCGTCGCCTTGGTGAGCCGTTACCTCACCAACTAGCTAATGCGACGCGGGTCCATCCATAAGTGACAGCCGAAGCCGCCTTTCAATTTCGAACTATGCAGTTCAAAATATTATCCGGTATTAGCCCCGGTTTCCCGGAGTTATCCCAGTCTTATGGGTAGGTTACCCACGTGTTACTCACCCGTCCGCCGCTAACTTCATAAGAGCAAGCTCTTAATCCATTCGCTCGACTTGCATGTATTAGGCACGCCGCCAGCGTTCATCCTGAGCCAGGATCAAACTCTCCAATAAAGTTAGTTTGTCTAGCATCTAAAAATAAAAATTGACGTTCACGTTGTTTGTTTCGTTCAGTTTTCAAAGAACTTGTTTGCCGCTCATTTGCGACTTCCTTATGTTAACATCTTCGTTAGTTAATGTCAACTAGGTTTTTCATTTTGTTTGCCGCGTTCTGCGTTATTGCATCGGCGACTTGTTCTATATTACACCTCTATATCCTAATCGTCAATACCTTTTATCCTTTTTATTTTATAAATTCTAAAGGGTATTGAACCTTCTTCATTTATACTCCGTTCCTAGAGATTAATAAACTGGTGCAATCACTTTCATAATCGACAGTTTACACTTTCTTACTTACACCTTTCTAAAGAATGAATAGCAAGCCAAACAAATATATATTAAAGGTAGCACTTTTTATTCCGAGTACATTCCAGCTGCATTCACAATTATCTCCTACCACTTCTCTCTAGGAATTATACATACACCATGCATTTACTAAAAATCTAATTAACTTAGGAGGCGTTATGAAATGCATGTTAATAAGAAGATCATTTATGTATCCCATGATGCCCATTTCCACGGAGCACAGCTGCTTTCTTTACATACTATTAAAGCTCTTAAAGAAAACTTTCATTACTCCGTCGCCATTATTTCTATTGGAACGGGCATTTTAATCCACGATTTTCAAAAGTATGGTCCTGTTTATTGCCTAGAGGAAGACTACCCAACAGAAAAAAGGGTCGAATTATTAATAAAGAAGTTACTATCACAAGACTATACCATCGCCATATGTAGTACCGTCATAAGTGGTGATATAGTTGCATTGCTGGCTAAACACAATATAAAAGTTATTTCATTAATACATGAATTGCCGCATTTAATACAACAGTACTCTGCCGAGGGGAAAGCTAGAAACATTGCCCAGTTTGCTTACAAAATTGTCTTCCCTTCACAGTACGTGTATGAAAAATTCTGTACAATCACCCAATTAGATCATCAAAAATGTCACATCCTCCCTCAAGGCTTGTTTAACCACAATCCTTATAAGAACAATATTGCAAAAGCTAGAAGCGAATTACGAAAAAAACACAACCTGCCTCTAGATAGCAAAATCATTTTAGGAGTAGGTTTCGCTGATCATCGGAAAGGGATAGATTTATTCTCACTTATTGCTTACTCAGTAAGAAAGGTTCATACGAATATTCATTTTATCTGGGTTGGGAGAACAGATGTTCATTTCTTTAACACGCTATCCCCAAGATATACAGCACATTTCACATTAGTTGAGCCTACTCCAGATATCGGTTTATATAACGCCGGGGCTGATTTATATTTATTAACTTCAAGAGAAGATCCTTTTCCAAACGTTGTTTTAGAGGCATTAGATACAAAAGTCCCTGTTATAGGGTTTAAAAACGCTGGAGGTTTTGAAGATGTTGTTACGGAACAAACTGGCGCCTTAGTAGACTTTTTAAATTTACCGCAGATGCTGGAAAGAATATATGAATTTATTGGAGATGAAGACTTACGATTACAAAATGGGCGCTTTGGCCAAGAGCTTATTGAAAAAGATTTCAACTTTCTTCATTACATTTATCAACTGTTAAACCTACTTGATCATAATTACAAAAAAATAAGCGTAATCATACCGAACTATAATTACGAAAAATACTTATCTGACCGAGTTAAATCCATATTAAACCAAACCTATCCCCTTTACGAACTAATTTTCCTAGACGATGCCTCTACTGACAATAGCGTATCTATATTTGAACAGCTGCTCTCAAACGAAAATAAGCCCCACCTAAAAGTTCAGCAGATTATTAATGATAAAAACTCTGGTTCTGTATTTAAACAATGGATAAAAGGCATCTCTGCAGCAACCGGTGATTATATTTGGATTGCAGAGGCCGATGACTTATGTGATCAGACATTTTTAGAAGAAGTAATACAAGGGTTTCATATAAATGGTGATGTTACCTTAAGCTACACACAATCAAAACAAATAGATGAACAAGGAAATATCCTAGCCAATCATTATTTAGATTACACAAATGATATTGATAAAGAAAAATGGAAAAGTTCTTATTTCCGAAAAGGGATAGATGAAATACAAGATACATTACTTATTAAAAACACCATACCTAATGTCTCAAGTGTAGTTTTAAAAACATAGATATAAAAACAACAGAAAAACAATTAGAAAAGTTTAAAGTAGCTGGTGATTGGTTTTTCTATGTTTCTATTCTTAAAGAGGGGAACGTTTATTTCAATCCAAAACCGCTAAACTATCATAGACGACATACAAATAGCGTAACGAGAACAGAAGATTCATATTCCCATTACAGTGAAGTTGTACAAATGCAGAATTTCATTAAAGAAACCTTTACTATCGACGACATTTCAAAAAAGAAAATGTACACATATAGAAAGTACCTTAAAGCATATTTGAAGATTTAATGATATATTTTATTCGCCATCAGTATCTCTTGTAAAACGTTACTATCATTTAAGGGGGGTTACTCTTTGAAAGAATTTATAGAAGCAAATAAAGATTTACTTTCTCAAATTGCACACAACTACAATGTAAATGCAAGTATCCATCCAGAGGATCATATCTTTCAATTCCTTGTCACTAATCCAGTCTTCCCATCTAAAAAAGAAGCGATAGATTATTATTTTCAAGATGGGAGAAAATCCGCAGAAACACTTTTAGATTTAATTACTTCCTTTTATCCCCCTATAGACACTCCAATTAAATTATTAGAATTCGCATCCGGATATGGCTGCGTAACACGTCATTTATTAAACCCACAAACGAACTTAAGTATAACTACCTGTGATATACATGAAGAGGCTATTACTTTTATTGAAAACACATTAAATACTTCTTCTATCTTATCTCACCCTGAACCTGAACAAGTAAAATTGGCCTCGTCTACGTATGATATCGTCTTTTGTCTATCCTTTTTTTCTCATATGCCTGATACAACTTGGTTTCGTTGGCTTCAAACATTGTATAATGCTGTTTCTCCTGAAGGCTTACTCATTTTCACAACTCATGGTTATCAAAGTAAAAAGTACTTCAGCTTTCCAGATTTAAATAAACAGGGTTATTGGTTTCTCCCTTCTAGTGAACAATTGGATTTAAATGTTCATCAATACGGGCAAACGATCGTTAGTCCCTCTTACGTATGTGACAAAATTAAATTATTACCCTATAACCCTGTCATCAAAAAATACACTGAAGGTTTTTGGTGGGAACATCAAGACCTTTGGGTAATAAAAAAAGAAATAAAATAATAAACCACGCTCTACTGATACAAAAGTAGGGCATGGCTTATTATTTTTTACTATATAAGAACTCTTCAATCCATAGCTTATTTAATCTAATTCCACTTTTGAAATCTATTTTCGGTTCCCAATTACATTCTCGTCTTACTCTATCTATATTTAAAATGATTTTTTGAACATTTTCTTGCCTTTGTTTATAGCAGGTAAAGTCCACTTTTCTTTCCGTTAATTTCTCCAATTCTACTATAATTCGTTTTAAAGAGAGACCCTTGCCGCTCCCTATGTTATACACACAAGATTTCAAACGATTTAATTGCGATAGTTGTATAGTGATTTCAACTAAATCATCGATATAAATATAATCTCGAATAATCTCTTGTGGATTCCCATATATATTAATCTTTTCATTACTGAGATGCTGATACAAAAAACAATTTATTGCCCCAACTTTCTTTAAAGGATTTTGATATTTTCCATATGGATTAGAATATCTACATACAACATAGTCAATTCCGTATTTTTTCTTATAAAAGTACAAGTAATTTTCAAGCGATACTTTTGTTATTCCATAAGGAGAAAGTGGTTTTAATTGATGTTCCTCATCAATAGGTAAATATTCTGGTTCAACATAAACCGTGCCTCCAGAAGATGCTAATACAATTTTTTTAACAGGAAAATTTTTAACACTTTCCATGAAGTTAAGAAAAAAAAGCTACTGTTTATATCTCCGAAAACATCTTCAATTGAAGTTGCTACATTAGACGTTGCAGCTAAATAAATAATAATATCCACACTCACTAAAGCTTTATATATATCTTTAACATTCGCTAAATCACCTTTAATAAATTCAACCTCACTTATAATATTTTGAGGGAAATTATTTATATGTCTGGAAAATACTTTTACATTTTGACCTTGTTTCAATAAACCTAATGCGAGGTTTATACCAATGAAACTATTTCCACCTACTATTAAATAATTATTCTTCCTCATAATATCCTCTCTAGTAATAAGATTTTTGCTTATCACACCTAGAAATACAAATAAACGAACTTGGTCACCTCTATTATTCATTCTCTTATAATTGTATGCCCCTTATAAATTTTCATTATCTTTATTTTATATTTTCCTTTTAGAATCGATACCTTATTTAAGATGACCGCAAAAACACTCATAATATTTACTCATTCCCATGAATATATTGGATTAGTAAAAACTTGCCTTCTCATATTCTCGTTTATTCTATTTAAAAACCTTCTCCATAAATAAAACTTTCAAAAAGGAGCACTACATGTATGAAGAATGTAAATCAAGAGCTTTTAAATCATGTAATCCTACATAAAGATCGAATCCCACATTTCCATAAAGACTTTCCACTTATACTATTCTGGAGCCATAGAAGCGGATGTACTACTTTAGCTAATTGGTTCTTTTTTCAAATTGGATTATTTCCTGAAGCAAAGAAATACCATGACTTTATTCATTACTATGAATTCTGGGTGTATAAAAACAACACCAACTACATACCAGCGTTACAAAATGGGATTCTAACAGCAAAAAAAGATGTTTGTAAACTTGTACGGAATCCCTATACAAGGGCGGTCAGCTCCTTTTTATTGCTTGCTGACAATCCATATGCTAGCCCTCAATGGGAAAGTATCCGGCATTATTTTTATAATGACAAATATAGTAATCAAGGAATATCATTTAAACAATTTTTATATTACGTTCAAGCATTCGGTTCCAATTCCCTAGCAATAGATATACATTTTAGTCAGCAATACGTCCCAGGTGAAGAAAACTTCATCCAATGCTATATTCCTTTAGAAGATTTTAATACACAAATCACCAAAATAGAACACACGTACGATTTGACTAAATCAAATTTAGCGCTTCTTACAAATTCAGATCATCATCGTGCTCATAAGATGCTTTATACGGGAAGCTATGCAGAACTTAGCATTACAGATGCATCCTTCCCCCGCTTTCCAACATATGAAAGCTTTTATGATAAAGAAACCATGGGTTTAGTTACAGAAATATATGCACAAGACTTTGAAATGTATCCGTACACAAAAGGGACATTCTAAGTCGATACATTCTTCAATGAATAAAAGCGAATGTATCGCATAGCATAAAGTGAAACTTTAATTAGCGTGGGGTTCTCTCCCGCTAATTGTTCCATTCTACCAATCTCACTTTTATGAGTTCCCTAATTTCCACCCACTCTCTTTGATTTCGCTGGTTGTTGACGTGTGTGTCATATGCATTTTTTTACACAGGAGTGATGTCATGTGGAAGGTAATTTGAAGCACAATAATGGATATTGCGTTATTTGTGAGAAGAAAGCTACATTTATAGAGCATAATGATTGGCTTAGAGATCACTACTTATGTTCTACATGCCACTCTATACCAAGGCAGCGCGCTCTAATCCATGTTTTAAATACATTTTTTCCAAAATGGGGTTCCTATCATATCCACGAATCCTCTCCTGGGGGAATTACAACTCAACTACTAATAAAAAACTGCAAAAACTATACATACTCTCAATACTTTAAAAACTACCCTCTCGGCCAATACTTTCAAGGGGTTAGATGCGAGAACTTAGAAGACATGACTTTTCAAAATGAATCTTTTGATTTATTCATTACTCAAGATGTCTTTGAACATGTAATGGAGCCAAACAAAGCCTTTAAAGAAATAGAGCGTGTATTAAAGCCTGGCGGCGCTCATGTGTTTACTGTCCCTTGGTATCATACACTCACAAAGACTTTACAAAGAGCAAGAATCAATAAAGAAGGAATCGAATATATTGAGGAGCCAATTTATCATGGTAATCCTATTGATGAGAACGGGTCTTTAGTAACATTTGATTGGGGTCAAGATATGATTGAATACATTTATACACATGCAAATATGTATACCATTGTTTATTTACACAAGGATAGATCACTGGGGTTAGATGCTGAATTTCTACATGTTTTTATTAGTAAAAAACACGAAAATGATTTTTAGGAACTATATAATTTGGAGGTTAACAAATGAATAACTTTAAGTTAGGAAGTAATTTTGATAACCTTGTTAGCCCACTTTCTGATGTTGAACTTCTTAATCTATTTATACAAAGTTGCTCACAAACAAAGATAAATGGCATCCCAGTACCTATGTTCCCCTCCGAAGAAATTCAACAACAGTTTGTAGGTGCTTCCTATGAACATGCTCTTTATGAAGCATATTTGTTTTATAGCCTTGTAAAAACATATGCCCAAAATTTAGGCGTTCCCTTGAATAAAGAACGGAAAATTTTAGACTTTGGTTGCGGATGGGGAAGAATCATACGCTTCTTTTTCAAAGATGTTCGCCATAAAAATTTACTTGGTATTGATGTAGATCCTGCAATGATTAACCTTTGCAACGAAACGTTAGGAAGAGGCAGGTATAAAATAGCTCCCCCACAACCTCCTGTAGAATTTATTAATGACAATTCATTAGACATCATATTCGCTTATTCTGTATTCTCACATTTATCCGAAGAAACTGCAGAAAATTGGATAAAGGAATTTTCAAGAATTCTTCGTCCAGGTGGAATCTTCATCGCCACAACACAAGCACGCTATTTTCTCGATTTCTGTCAACAATTTAAGGAACACCCTGAATTAATTCAAACGGGATGGCATAAAACTTTATCTCAAGCTTTTCCAGATATAAATCGTGCCATCTCGGATTATGAAAGCGGCAATTTTATCCACAGCCCTACGGGAGCTGGAGACGTTAGAAACAGTAGCTTCTATGGGGAAACCGTTATACCTAGAACTTATATTAAAAACCACTATGAGAAGTATTTAAAGCTACGGGACTTTTTTGATGATACAAACCGGTTACCCCAAGCTCTATTTGTTCTCCAAAAAGATTAACTCTTTTCGCTCATTTTATAATGGAGATCATTTTGTATCTCAGCCGTATATATTAAATCATCAAAGATTTCCATATCAAGCAAACTGCACAAAAGAATTCATTATGCAGCATAAACACAGTAAGTAAATAACATATCTCATGTTTTAACTAGATTCGAAAAATCAAAAGTAACTTCCCACCACTTGAACTACGAAGAACATAAGGGGGATATATTTTGAAAATAATCGCTTTTTACTTACCACAGTTTCATCAAATAAAAGAAAATGACCGATGGTGGGGGAAAGGGTTTACTGAATGGACAAATACTAAAAGTGCACGACCTTTATTTTCAGGACATTACCAACCTAGAGAACCTTATCAAGATTTTTATTATGACTTAACCACCCCATCCGTAAGAAAATGGCAAGCAGAAATCGCCAAAGCACATGGCATATATGGTTTTTGTTATTACCATTACTAGTTTAAAGGGAAGAGGCTATTGGAGGCACCCTTTAATGAGGTACTTAAGATGAAGGAACCAGATTTTCCATTTTGCCTTTCTTGGGCAAATGAACCGTGGACAAAAACTTGGGATGGTCTTGATAGTCACATATTAATGCCTCAAAATTATGGAGAATTATCGGATTGGAAAGAACACTTTGAGTATTTATTGCAAGCTTTCCAAGATGAGAGATATATCCGTATAGACGATAAACCACTATTCATTATTTATCGCCCTGGGCATATCCCTCATTGTGAACAAATGCTTCATTATTGGAATACACTCGCACAAGAAAATGGTTTGAAAGGTATATACTTTGCAGAAACATTAAACAGCTTTCCACTTCCTAATATAAATGGATTTGATGCTAGCATTCAATTCGAGCCTTTTTATACAATTGCTCATGATAGCTCTTCAGACATAAATAAGACAATATATGAGTCTGGTAAACAAATAAACGCTTGGGATTATGATAAAGTGTGGATGTATATACTAAAGCGATCTCCTCCAGAGAAAAAAACATTTCCTGGTGCCTTTGTTGACTGGGACAATACAGCACGCCGCAAAGACTTAAATAGCAGCATCTTCCTAGGTTCTACCCCTAGGAAGTTCACGATATATTTAAGCAAACAAATCCAGCGTACCTATTCTCTTTACAACAGCGAGTTTTTATTTATTAATGCGTGGAATGAATGGGCAGAAGGTACTTACTTAGAACCAGATAAAAGGCATGGATTCGCCTATTTAGAAGGAGTTAAGCAGGCAATTAACAGAGGTATGAAAGCATACAAAAAAGACGAGTCATTCTGACTCGTCTTAAAA
>NZ_JAEKEO010000005.1:0-45000 GCF_016651075.1 Bacillus sp. TH19
CAGGGACAAGGTCCCAACTACCATTGGCGCTAGAGAGCTTAACTTCCGTGTTCGGTATGGGAACGGGTGTGACCTCTCTGCCATCATTACCAGACTATATTCGATTGAGACAAACATTATTATACTTGATTCACTTAGAAAGTCAATAAGTTTTTTATATTCTCTCAAAACTAGATAACGTTGCTTCATATTATATGGTTAAGTCCTCGATCTATTAGTATTCGTCAGCTCCACATGTCACCATGCTTCCACCTCGAACCTATCAACCTGATCATCTTTCAGGGATCTTACTAGCTTACGCTATGGGAAATCTCATCTTGAGGGGGGCTTCATGCTTAGATGCTTTCAGCACTTATCCCTTCCGCACATAGCTACCCAGCTATGCCCTTGGCAGAACAACTGGTACACCAGCGGTGCGTCCATCCCGGTCCTCTCGTACTAAGGACAGCTCCTCTCAAATTTCCTGCGCCCACGACGGATAGGGACCGAACTGTCTCACGACGTTCTGAACCCAGCTCGCGTACCGCTTTAATGGGCGAACAGCCCAACCCTTGGGACCGACTACAGCCCCAGGATGCGATGAGCCGACATCGAGGTGCCAAACCTCCCCGTCGATGTGGACTCTTGGGGGAGATAAGCCTGTTATCCCCGGGGTAGCTTTTATCCGTTGAGCGATGGCCCTTCCATGCGGAACCACCGGATCACTAAGCCCGACTTTCGTCCCTGCTCGACTTGTAGGTCTCGCAGTCAAGCTCCCTTATGCCTTTGCACTCTACGAATGATTTCCAACCATTCTGAGGGAACCTTTGGGCGCCTCCGTTACACTTTAGGAGGCGACCGCCCCAGTCAAACTGCCCACCTGACACTGTCTCCCGGGTCGATAAGACCCGTAGGTTAGAATTTCAATACAGTCAGGGCGGTATCCCACCAGCGCCTCCACCGAAGCTAGCGCTCCGGTTTCAATGGCTCCCGCCTATCCTGTACAAACTGTACCAAAATTCAATATCAGGCTACAGTAAAGCTCCACGGGGTCTTTCCGTCCTGTCGCGGGTAACCTGCATCTTCACAGGTACTATAATTTCACCGAGTCTCTGGTTGAGACAGTGCCCAAATCGTTACACCTTTCGTGCGGGTCGGAACTTACCCGACAAGGAATTTCGCTACCTTAGGACCGTTATAGTTACGGCCGCCGTTTACTGGGGCTTCAGTTCAGAGCTTCGCTTACGCTAACCCCTCTCCTTAACCTTCCAGCACCGGGCAGGTGTCAGCCCCTATACTTCGCCTTACGGCTTCGCAGAGACCTGTGTTTTTGCTAAACAGTCGCTTGGGCCTATTCACTGCGGCTTTCCGTTAAGAAAGCACCCCTTCTCCCGAAGTTACGGGGTCATTTTGCCGAGTTCCTTAACCAGAGTTCTCTCGCACACCTTAGGATTCTCTCCTCGCCTACCTGTGTCGGTTTGCGGTACAGGCACCTTTTATCTCGCTAGAAGCTTTTCTTGGCAGCGGGGAATCAAAGACTTCGCTCCATAAGGAGCTTCCCCATCACAGCTCAGCCTTCACGATAAGCGGATTTGCCTACTTATCAGCCTAACTGCTTGGACGTGCACAACCAATCGCACGCTTCTTCTATCCTTCTGCGTCCCTCCATTGCTCAAACGATAAAGAGGTGGTACAGGAATATCAACCTGTTGTCCATCGCCTACGCCTGTCGGCCTCGGCTTAGGTCCTGACTAACCCTGAGCGGACGAGCCTTCCTCAGGAAACCTTAGGCATTCGGTGGACGGGATTCTCACCCGTCTTTCGCTACTCATACCGGCATTCTCACTTCTAAGCGCTCCACCAGTCCTTCCGGTCTGACTTCACTGCACTTAGAACGCTCCCCTACCACTGATACCATTGGTATCAATTCGCAGCTTCGGTGGTGTATTTAGCCCCGGTACATTTTCGGCGCAGAGTCACTCGACTAGTGAGCTATTACGCACTCTTTAAATGGTGGCTGCTTCTGAGCCAACATCCTAGTTGTCTAAGCAACTCCACATCCTTTTCCACTTAATACACACTTTGGGACCTTAGCTGGCGATCTGGGCTGTTTCCCTCTTGACTACGGATCTTATCACTCGCAGTCTGACTCCTAAGGATAAGTCATTGGCATTCGGAGTTTGACTGAATTCGGTAATCCGATGAGGACCCCTAGTTCAATCAGTGCTCTACCTCCAAGACTCTTACACTTAAGGCTAGCCCTAAAGCTATTTCGGGGAGAACCAGCTATCTCCAGGTTCGATTGGAATTTCTCCGCTACCCACACCTCATCCCCGCACTTTTCAACGTGCGTGGGTTCGGGCCTCCATTCAGTGTTACCTGAACTTCACCCTGGACATGGGTAGATCACCTGGTTTCGGGTCTACGACCACGTACTAAACGCCCTATTCAGACTCGCTTTCGCTGCGGCTCCGCCTCTTCAGCTTAACCTCGCACGGGATCGTAACTCGCCGGTTCATTCTACAAAAGGCACGCCATCACCCATTAACGGGCTCTGACTATTTGTAGGCACACGGTTTCAGGATCTCTTTCACTCCCCTTCCGGGGTGCTTTTCACCTTTCCCTCACGGTACTGGTTCACTATCGATCACTAGGGAGTATTTAGCCTTGGGAGATGGTCCTCCCAGATTCCGACGGAATTTCACGTGTTCCGCCGTACTCAGGATACATTCAAGAGAGAACGAAGTTTCGACTACGGGGTTATTACCCTCTGTGACGGACCTTTCCAGGTCGCTTCGTCTACCTCGTTCCTTTGTAACTCCGTATAGAATGTCCTACAACCCCAAGAGGCAAGCCTCTTGGTTTGGGCTAGATTCCGTTTCGCTCGCCGCTACTCAGGAAATCGCATTTGCTTTCTCTTCCTCCAGGTACTTAGATGTTTCAGTTCCCTGGGTCTGTCTTCCATACCCTATGTATTCAGGTAAGGATACCATACCATTACGTATAGTGGGTTTCCCCATTCGGAAATCTTCGGATCAAAGCTTACTTACAGCTCCCCGAAGCATATCGGCGTTAGTCCCGTCCTTCATCGACTCCTAGTGTCAAGGCATCCACCGTGCGCCCTTTCTAACTTAACCAAACTAAAATTAAAAAAATATGAGCTACACTGTTATCTAGTTTTCAAAGAACATACATTTAAACTTGAGAGATAGTTCTCTCAAAACTGAACGAAACAAAACAAGTCAACGTTTATTGATGAACTGCGTTCATCAATTCTCCATAGAAAGGAGGTGATCCAGCCGCACCTTCCGATACGGCTACCTTGTTACGACTTCACCCCAATCATCTGTCCCACCTTAGGCGGCTGGCTCCATAAAGGTTACCCCACCGACTTCGGGTGTTACAAACTCTCGTGGTGTGACGGGCGGTGTGTACAAGGCCCGGGAACGTATTCACCGCGGCATGCTGATCCGCGATTACTAGCGATTCCAGCTTCATGTAGGCGAGTTGCAGCCTACAATCCGAACTGAGAACGGTTTTATGAGATTAGCTCCACCTCGCGGTCTTGCAGCTCTTTGTACCGTCCATTGTAGCACGTGTGTAGCCCAGGTCATAAGGGGCATGATGATTTGACGTCATCCCCACCTTCCTCCGGTTTGTCACCGGCAGTCACCTTAGAGTGCCCAACTTAATGATGGCAACTAAGATCAAGGGTTGCGCTCGTTGCGGGACTTAACCCAACATCTCACGACACGAGCTGACGACAACCATGCACCACCTGTCACTCTGCTCCCGAAGGAGAAGCTCTATCTCTAGAGTTTTCAGAGGATGTCAAGACCTGGTAAGGTTCTTCGCGTTGCTTCGAATTAAACCACATGCTCCACCGCTTGTGCGGGCCCCCGTCAATTCCTTTGAGTTTCAGCCTTGCGGCCGTACTCCCCAGGCGGAGTGCTTAATGCGTTAACTTCAGCACTAAAGGGCGGAAACCCTCTAACACTTAGCACTCATCGTTTACGGCGTGGACTACCAGGGTATCTAATCCTGTTTGCTCCCCACGCTTTCGCGCCTCAGTGTCAGTTACAGACCAGAAAGTCGCCTTCGCCACTGGTGTTCCTCCATATCTCTACGCATTTCACCGCTACACATGGAATTCCACTTTCCTCTTCTGCACTCAAGTCTCCCAGTTTCCAATGACCCTCCACGGTTGAGCCGTGGGCTTTCACATCAGACTTAAGAAACCACCTGCGCGCGCTTTACGCCCAATAATTCCGGATAACGCTTGCCACCTACGTATTACCGCGGCTGCTGGCACGTAGTTAGCCGTGGCTTTCTGGTTAGGTACCGTCAAGGTGCCAGCTTATTCAACTAGCACTTGTTCTTCCCTAACAACAGAGTTTTACGACCCGAAAGCCTTCATCACTCACGCGGCGTTGCTCCGTCAGACTTTCGTCCATTGCGGAAGATTCCCTACTGCTGCCTCCCGTAGGAGTCTGGGCCGTGTCTCAGTCCCAGTGTGGCCGATCACCCTCTCAGGTCGGCTACGCATCGTCGCCTTGGTGAGCCGTTACCTCACCAACTAGCTAATGCGACGCGGGTCCATCCATAAGTGACAGCCGAAGCCGCCTTTCAATTTCGAACTATGCAGTTCAAAATATTATCCGGTATTAGCCCCGGTTTCCCGGAGTTATCCCAGTCTTATGGGTAGGTTACCCACGTGTTACTCACCCGTCCGCCGCTAACTTCATAAGAGCAAGCTCTTAATCCATTCGCTCGACTTGCATGTATTAGGCACGCCGCCAGCGTTCATCCTGAGCCAGGATCAAACTCTCCAATAAAGTTAGTTTGTCTAGCATCTAAAAATAAAAATTGACGTTCACGTTGTTTGTTTCGTTCAGTTTTCAAAGAACTTGTTTGCCGCTCATTTGCGACTCCCTTATGTTAACATTTTCATATTTCAATGTCAACTAAGTTTTTCATTTTCTTTTGTCGCTTTCTGCGTTGTTGCTATCGGCGACTTTTTCTATATTACACCTCTAACCTACAATCGTCAATATGTTTTTATAAAAAACTTCATTTTTTTATAAATCCTATTTACGTTATTAATTTATCTATTTATATACCTCTTCTATAAGAATAGAATAGCAACCCATGAAACACTCTATGGGTTGCTATTCCATCATAAAAACTATTGTTCTTTTGAAGGTACAGAACAACTTTCATCCGTACAAGACATATCGCTTCCACCCTCTGAAGAAAGCTCTTGTAACTTAGGTGCAGGTTTCTCTTCTTCCCAAACTTGCTGAAGTGCACCAACAAAAGTTTCAAGTGGTTGCGCACCTGAAATAGCATACTTTTGATTAATAATAAAATAAGGAACTCCCGAAATTTGATATTGCTGAGCAATCGCTTCATCAATTCTAACATCATTTGCATATGCGCTTTTATCATTAATAACATGTAGAGCTTCTTGCTTATCTAAACCTGAAGCTTCAGCAATAGTAGCAAGCGTATCCACATCACTTAAATTTTTCGATTCAGTGAAATATGCACAAAGTAGATTTTCCGTAATCTCTTTTTCTTTCCCTTGATCCTTTGCAAATTTGGCAAGACGATGCGCATCAAAAGTGTTCGTCGGCTTCATCTCTTCAAAATTAAAACTTAACCCCATACTAGCTGCATGATTGCCTAGTTGTATATTATTACGCTTAGCTTCTTCAATACTAATCCCATACTTTGATGCAAGTACTTCATTAATACTTGTTCCAGAATAGATTGGAGCATTTTGGTCTAATTCAAAACTTTTAAACTCAACTTCAACATCTTTCTTATGCGGAAATTGCTCTAAAGCCATTTCTAATCTACGTTTCCCAATATAACAAAATGGGCATACAAAATCTGACCATACTTCAATTTTCATAGAAACACCTCATTAACATGTAGTTTTCAATTATTGTAGCACTGGCAATAAGGAATTCAAAAATTTATGCTTCAAACCTTATATACTACAAACTAAAATGAGTTTTTAAATAGAAAAAACGATAATCAAAAGTATAAAAACATTTCCTTCTGATTATCGTATATACAAAATACAAATCTAAAACAATCTAATTACGCTGGAATGTATCTCCCCACGAATTCCCATATGGTATTCCAATATTTATTCGAATCTACCTTCTCGGCTTCTCCATGTCCAGCACCTGGAACAATTAATTTCTCTTTTTCTACTTTTGCAGCATTATATACTTCATCTAACATTTCATAAGGAACGAATGTATCAGCGTCCCCATGAATAAATAGCATCGGTGTTTTACTTTTCGCTACTTGTTTTACAGCTGAAGCTTCTTCTAAATCATATCCAGCTCTTAATTTTGTAACTGTATTTGCCGTATTCATAACAGGAAACTTCGGCAAGTGGAATAAATCGTTTAATTGATAAGTAAATTCATCAATAACAGTTGAGTATCCACAATCTTCAATAATAACTTTAACGTTAGAGGGTAACTCTTCACCTGAAGTCATCATTACAGTTGCTCCCCCCATTGAAACTCCAAAGAGTGCTATTTCAGCATTAGGGTCTTTCTTTACAATTTGTTGAATCCAAATCAAAATATCTTTACGATCGTGCCAGCCCATCCCTATATAATCACCTTCACTATTTCCATGCCCACGAAGATCTGGCGCTATGACGTTATATCCTTCTTCATAAAAATTCCGGATATATTTCGTCATTTTCGATGCCCTACTATCATATCCATGAACTACAATTGCCCATTTATGGCTAGATTGTTCATTCATATATTCATAACCTGTTAATTTCAACTTATCGAAAGAATTTATGTTTCGTATATTAGGTTTATGATTTGATACAAAGTTCGCATCCTTTTCTTCATTTGTAGCAAACACACCTCCCGATGCATTCACAGTTTCTACTAAGTGAGGATTATCCTCTAAAAACTCTTTCTCTTGTTTCGCATTCAACGCATAATTATAAAAATAATTGCCGACTAACATATAAGTAATTGCTAGAAGGACTAAAACCACTATAGTAATTACACCTATCTTCTTCATATTATCTCCTTAAAAAATTTAAATCTTCCTATATTAAAGTACCTCGAAAAACAACTGTACTATTTTAACACACCGATAGATTGCTTCTACAAAAAATAGAATAGAAAATCTTAAACTACACATCAAAAATGATGAAAGAAAATGAATATGAGAGTATCAAAATAATAAGGATTACTTACTTGAGGCTGATAAGAAGTTTAAAACACAAAAAAGACGAGTCATTCTGACTCGTCTTAAAGTTGCTTGGCGACGTCCTACTCTCACAGGGACAAGGTCCCAACTACCATCGGCGCTAGAGAGCTTAACTTCCGTGTTCGGTATGGGAACGGGTGTGACCTCTCTGCCATCATCACCAAACTGATGAAGGTATATTCCTTCAAAACTAGATAACATTGCTTCATATTATATGGTTAAGTCCTCGATCTATTAGTATTCGTCAGCTCCACATGTCACCATGCTTCCACCTCGAACCTATCAACCTGATCATCTTTCAGGGATCTTACTAGCTTACGCTATGGGAAATCTCATCTTGAGGGGGGCTTCATGCTTAGATGCTTTCAGCACTTATCCCTTCCGCACATAGCTACCCAGCTATGCCCTTGGCAGAACAACTGGTACACCAGCGGTGCGTCCATCCCGGTCCTCTCGTACTAAGGACAGCTCCTCTCAAATTTCCTGCGCCCACGACGGATAGGGACCGAACTGTCTCACGACGTTCTGAACCCAGCTCGCGTACCGCTTTAATGGGCGAACAGCCCAACCCTTGGGACCGACTACAGCCCCAGGATGCGATGAGCCGACATCGAGGTGCCAAACCTCCCCGTCGATGTGGACTCTTGGGGGAGATAAGCCTGTTATCCCCGGGGTAGCTTTTATCCGTTGAGCGATGGCCCTTCCATGCGGAACCACCGGATCACTAAGCCCGACTTTCGTCCCTGCTCGACTTGTAGGTCTCGCAGTCAAGCTCCCTTATGCCTTTGCACTCTACGAATGATTTCCAACCATTCTGAGGGAACCTTTGGGCGCCTCCGTTACACTTTAGGAGGCGACCGCCCCAGTCAAACTGCCCACCTGACACTGTCTCCCGGGTCGATAAGACCCGTAGGTTAGAATTTCAATACAGTCAGGGCGGTATCCCACCAGCGCCTCCACCGAAGCTAGCGCTCCGGTTTCAATGGCTCCCGCCTATCCTGTACAAACTGTACCAAAATTCAATATCAGGCTACAGTAAAGCTCCACGGGGTCTTTCCGTCCTGTCGCGGGTAACCTGCATCTTCACAGGTACTATAATTTCACCGAGTCTCTGGTTGAGACAGTGCCCAAATCGTTACACCTTTCGTGCGGGTCGGAACTTACCCGACAAGGAATTTCGCTACCTTAGGACCGTTATAGTTACGGCCGCCGTTTACTGGGGCTTCAGTTCAGAGCTTCGCTTACGCTAACCCCTCTCCTTAACCTTCCAGCACCGGGCAGGTGTCAGCCCCTATACTTCGCCTTACGGCTTCGCAGAGACCTGTGTTTTTGCTAAACAGTCGCTTGGGCCTATTCACTGCGGCTTTCCGTTAAGAAAGCACCCCTTCTCCCGAAGTTACGGGGTCATTTTGCCGAGTTCCTTAACCAGAGTTCTCTCGCACACCTTAGGATTCTCTCCTCGCCTACCTGTGTCGGTTTGCGGTACAGGCACCTTTTATCTCGCTAGAAGCTTTTCTTGGCAGCGGGGAATCAAAGACTTCGCTCCATAAGGAGCTTCCCCATCACAGCTCAGCCTTCACGATAAGCGGATTTGCCTACTTATCAGCCTAACTGCTTGGACGTGCACAACCAATCGCACGCTTCTTCTATCCTTCTGCGTCCCTCCATTGCTCAAACGATAAAGAGGTGGTACAGGAATATCAACCTGTTGTCCATCGCCTACGCCTGTCGGCCTCGGCTTAGGTCCTGACTAACCCTGAGCGGACGAGCCTTCCTCAGGAAACCTTAGGCATTCGGTGGACGGGATTCTCACCCGTCTTTCGCTACTCATACCGGCATTCTCACTTCTAAGCGCTCCACCAGTCCTTCCGGTCTGACTTCACTGCACTTAGAACGCTCCCCTACCACTGATACCATTGGTATCAATTCGCAGCTTCGGTGGTGTATTTAGCCCCGGTACATTTTCGGCGCAGAGTCACTCGACTAGTGAGCTATTACGCACTCTTTAAATGGTGGCTGCTTCTGAGCCAACATCCTAGTTGTCTAAGCAACTCCACATCCTTTTCCACTTAATACACACTTTGGGACCTTAGCTGGCGATCTGGGCTGTTTCCCTCTTGACTACGGATCTTATCACTCGCAGTCTGACTCCTAAGGATAAGTCATTGGCATTCGGAGTTTGACTGAATTCGGTAATCCGATGAGGACCCCTAGTTCAATCAGTGCTCTACCTCCAAGACTCTTACACTTAAGGCTAGCCCTAAAGCTATTTCGGGGAGAACCAGCTATCTCCAGGTTCGATTGGAATTTCTCCGCTACCCACACCTCATCCCCGCACTTTTCAACGTGCGTGGGTTCGGGCCTCCATTCAGTGTTACCTGAACTTCACCCTGGACATGGGTAGATCACCTGGTTTCGGGTCTACGACCACGTACTAAACGCCCTATTCAGACTCGCTTTCGCTGCGGCTCCGCCTCTTCAGCTTAACCTCGCACGGGATCGTAACTCGCCGGTTCATTCTACAAAAGGCACGCCATCACCCATTAACGGGCTCTGACTATTTGTAGGCACACGGTTTCAGGATCTCTTTCACTCCCCTTCCGGGGTGCTTTTCACCTTTCCCTCACGGTACTGGTTCACTATCGATCACTAGGGAGTATTTAGCCTTGGGAGATGGTCCTCCCAGATTCCGACGGAATTTCACGTGTTCCGCCGTACTCAGGATACATTCAAGAGAGAACGAAGTTTCGACTACGGGGTTATTACCCTCTGTGACGGACCTTTCCAGGTCGCTTCGTCTACCTCGTTCCTTTGTAACTCCGTATAGAATGTCCTACAACCCCAAGAGGCAAGCCTCTTGGTTTGGGCTAGATTCCGTTTCGCTCGCCGCTACTCAGGAAATCGCATTTGCTTTCTCTTCCTCCAGGTACTTAGATGTTTCAGTTCCCTGGGTCTGTCTTCCATACCCTATGTATTCAGGTAAGGATACCATACCATTACGTATAGTGGGTTTCCCCATTCGGAAATCTTCGGATCAAAGCTTACTTACAGCTCCCCGAAGCATATCGGCGTTAGTCCCGTCCTTCATCGACTCCTAGTGTCAAGGCATCCACCGTGCGCCCTTTCTAACTTAACCAAACTAAAATTAAAAAAATATGAGCTACACTGTTATCTAGTTTTCAAAGAACATACATTTAAACTTGAGAGATAGTTCTCTCAAAACTGAACGAAACAAAACAAGTCAACGTTTATTGATGAACTGCGTTCATCAATTCTCCATAGAAAGGAGGTGATCCAGCCGCACCTTCCGATACGGCTACCTTGTTACGACTTCACCCCAATCATCTGTCCCACCTTAGGCGGCTGGCTCCATAAAGGTTACCCCACCGACTTCGGGTGTTACAAACTCTCGTGGTGTGACGGGCGGTGTGTACAAGGCCCGGGAACGTATTCACCGCGGCATGCTGATCCGCGATTACTAGCGATTCCAGCTTCATGTAGGCGAGTTGCAGCCTACAATCCGAACTGAGAACGGTTTTATGAGATTAGCTCCACCTCGCGGTCTTGCAGCTCTTTGTACCGTCCATTGTAGCACGTGTGTAGCCCAGGTCATAAGGGGCATGATGATTTGACGTCATCCCCACCTTCCTCCGGTTTGTCACCGGCAGTCACCTTAGAGTGCCCAACTTAATGATGGCAACTAAGATCAAGGGTTGCGCTCGTTGCGGGACTTAACCCAACATCTCACGACACGAGCTGACGACAACCATGCACCACCTGTCACTCTGCTCCCGAAGGAGAAGCTCTATCTCTAGAGTTTTCAGAGGATGTCAAGACCTGGTAAGGTTCTTCGCGTTGCTTCGAATTAAACCACATGCTCCACCGCTTGTGCGGGCCCCCGTCAATTCCTTTGAGTTTCAGCCTTGCGGCCGTACTCCCCAGGCGGAGTGCTTAATGCGTTAACTTCAGCACTAAAGGGCGGAAACCCTCTAACACTTAGCACTCATCGTTTACGGCGTGGACTACCAGGGTATCTAATCCTGTTTGCTCCCCACGCTTTCGCGCCTCAGTGTCAGTTACAGACCAGAAAGTCGCCTTCGCCACTGGTGTTCCTCCATATCTCTACGCATTTCACCGCTACACATGGAATTCCACTTTCCTCTTCTGCACTCAAGTCTCCCAGTTTCCAATGACCCTCCACGGTTGAGCCGTGGGCTTTCACATCAGACTTAAGAAACCACCTGCGCGCGCTTTACGCCCAATAATTCCGGATAACGCTTGCCACCTACGTATTACCGCGGCTGCTGGCACGTAGTTAGCCGTGGCTTTCTGGTTAGGTACCGTCAAGGTGCCAGCTTATTCAACTAGCACTTGTTCTTCCCTAACAACAGAGTTTTACGACCCGAAAGCCTTCATCACTCACGCGGCGTTGCTCCGTCAGACTTTCGTCCATTGCGGAAGATTCCCTACTGCTGCCTCCCGTAGGAGTCTGGGCCGTGTCTCAGTCCCAGTGTGGCCGATCACCCTCTCAGGTCGGCTACGCATCGTCGCCTTGGTGAGCCGTTACCTCACCAACTAGCTAATGCGACGCGGGTCCATCCATAAGTGACAGCCGAAGCCGCCTTTCAATTTCGAACTATGCAGTTCAAAATATTATCCGGTATTAGCCCCGGTTTCCCGGAGTTATCCCAGTCTTATGGGTAGGTTACCCACGTGTTACTCACCCGTCCGCCGCTAACTTCATAAGAGCAAGCTCTTAATCCATTCGCTCGACTTGCATGTATTAGGCACGCCGCCAGCGTTCATCCTGAGCCAGGATCAAACTCTCCAATAAAGTTAGTTTGTCTAGCATCTAAAAATAAAAATTGACGTTCACGTTGTTTGTTTCGTTCAGTTTTCAAAGAACTACTCGGTCGCTCATTTGCGACTTCCTTATGTTAACATCTTCGTTAGTTAATGTCAACTAAGTTTTTTATTTCGTTTGTCGCTTTCTGCGTTGTTGCTATCGGCGACTTGTCCTATATTACACCTCTAAACTCTAATCGTCAATATGTTTTTCTAAAAAAATATAAAAAGGCTTATTCCTTTTAAAATAAGCCTTTTTATCCTATAACATTCTATTCATTTATTATTTTTCTATAATTGGTAATGAAACGATGAACTGAACGATCCCGTCCTCATACTCAGCTCGAATACTACCACCTTGCAACTCAACAATACTTTTCGCAATAGCTAATCCGAGCCCCGAACCTTCTGTTACTCTACTTCTAGATTGATCTTTCTTATAAAACCGTTCAAACAAGTTCCCTAACTCTTCTCTCGTAAACTCTTCACTATGATTCGCAATAACAATTTGTATATTCCTGCGCTGCCTTTGAAGAGAAACTTTTATCTCTCCGTCATCTTTACTATACTTAATTGCATTCATTAGTAAGTTGTCGAATACACGAACCATCTTTTCCGAATCAATCATCGCATATGCACGTTCCTCAGGAAACTTCTTAACAAACATAAGGCCATGCTCTTCCGCTTGTGGTACTAACTCTTCTATTAATTGATCAAGTAACTCATTTACACACACTTCCTGTTTTTCTAATACAACTTGTTCATTCGTTAACTTCGTATACTCAAATAAATCTTCTATTAAATTCTTTAACTGCTCCGACTTTGCAAAAGCAATTCTCGTATACTCATCATGTTGTTCTTTATTTTCATATTTAGAATCTCGAAGTAATCGCAAGTAACCCATTATAGAAGTCAGTGGTGTACGTAAATCGTGTGATACATTCGTAATAAGCTCATTCTTTTGCTTCTCTAATTTACGTTCCTTTTCTATATTATTCATAAGCTCTTCCGCCATATTATTAATATTCTCAGTTAAAGACGCAATCTCATCTTCACCTTTTTTCTCAATACGGTACGCTAAGTTTCCTTTTTCTATTTCCTTTACACCTTGTGCCATCGCTTCAATTTGCTTCATCTTTCTCTTTGTTATATAGAAGAAAGAGAAAA
Organism: Bacillus sp. TH19; assembly: GCF_016651075.1. Lineage (NCBI taxonomy): Bacteria > Bacillati > Bacillota > Bacilli > Caryophanales > Bacillaceae > Bacillus > Bacillus sp. TH19. The sequence continues at coordinate 13,252 of NZ_JAEKEO010000005.1, forward strand.
TAAATACAAGTACACCTATGAAAAACGGAAACGGTCCTTCTTGCGTATCATATATTACTTCACCTTCTGGAATCCCACTAACAAACATGTATAAATTCTTATCTTCTATTGTAATAGGTGCAAAAGCTATAAATTCTTTTCTCGTACTTTCAAATTCTTTTCTACCATTCATATAATTAATCGCAAACGATGATGCATTACGAATTGTATTATGCAAATCAATTTGCTCTTCTTGCGCCTGCTTCGTTTTATATAAAACTTTACCGCTCTCGTCAGTGACCAATACTTTTAAAGCTCTAGAGTTTTGTTCTAAATTTTGATTCTCTATTTCAATCATAGTTGATATAGCTTCTAATTTATTTTCATGAACTGAACTATTTGCCACGCTTTGAGCTTGTTGATTAATTTGTTCCATACCAACCCGATAATCGATCGTCGCCTCTCGATTCGCATTCTCAAAAAACGGCGCTGCTGCCTTCGCTGACAAAATCCCTAACAACGCACAAGCAGTAAACGCAGTAATAAGTTGAATTCGTATACTCCGTTTCACACTCTTCACTATCTTTCCAATTAATTCTCGAATTTTCCTAACATAAGTAAATGGATTAAATATCTTTTTCAATCTTATACCCCACTCCCCATACTGTTTTTATATATATTGGCTTCCTTGGATTCTCCTCAATCTTTTCACGCACTTTCCGAATATGAACCATTACCGTGTTATCCGACTGGAAAGATCTTTCGTTCCAAACCTTTTCATAAATTTGTTCCGCACTAAAGACCATCCCCGGATTACGGACTAGTAATTCTAAAATTGAAAATTCCCTCGGGGTCAGTTTCACTTCTTCTCCATCCACAATGACTGTATGAGTGGAGATGTTTATTTTCATCTCTCCAATTTCTAACTCGTCCTCATTTTGAATAGCAAAGCCATTCATTTTCATATAACGACGTAGCTGCGATTTAATTCTTGCGATTAACTCTAACGGATTAAACGGTTTTGCTACATAATCATCTGCACCTGTTGTTAATCCTAAAATTTTATCCATATCTTGCGTTTTTGCCGAAAGCATAATAATCGGCATTTCCTTCGCTTCCCTTACTTTCATACACATATGAATACCATCTACTTTCGGCATCATAATATCTAATACGACTAAGTGCACTTCGTTTTCTTCTAATATACGTAACCCTTCTTCTCCGTCCCCTGCTTGCAGTACTTTATATCCTTCGTTCTTTAAATAAATTGTAATAAGGTTCCTAATTTCTTTTTCATCATCTACGACAAGTATTGTTTCCCCAGCCATACTATCTCCCCCATCACTTTTTTAATCCCTAACTTCTATTATAAGAAAACTTCTGAAGAAAAACGCTCGGAAATCCTTAAGATTTTCTGAAGACGCAAAAAAGGTCTAGACTCCCCTCAAGTCTAGACCTTTCAAAAAACCCCTTTTATTTACGAACGTAGATGAAATATAGTACGAATAAAACTCCCATAACATACATAATTGGATGAATCTCTTTACGACGACCACTCACAACCATTGTAATTGGATAGAAGATAAACCCGATTGCAATTCCTGTTGCGATACTATACGTAAGTGGCATTGAAATGATAGTAAAGAATGCTGGTACTGCAATCTCGAATTTCTTCCAATCAATTTCGCCTAAAGATGAAACCATCAAGATCCCTACAATAATTAATGCTGGCGCTGTTACAGCTGGTGTCACAACACTTAATAGTGGTGAGAAGAATAGTGCCAGTAAGAAGAACCCTGCTGTTACAACTGCTGTAAATCCAGAACGTCCACCCGCTGCTACCCCTGCAGAAGATTCAATATAAGACGTTGTTGTTGATGTACCTAGAATTGCACCAATTACAGTTGCAATCGCATCTGCAAATAATGCTTTTCCTGCACGTGGTAATTTATTGTTCTTCATTAATCCCGCTTGATTTGCAACGGCTACAAGCGTACCTGCTGTATCAAAGAAATCGATAAAGAAGAACGTTATAATAACAATCGCCATTTGAACAGTAAAAATGTCTCCAAAGTGAGTTAACGCCATACCGAACGTCGGTTCTAGACTCGGTATTGCTCCCACCACAGCTTTCGGAGTATCAATTAATCCTGTTGCTACTCCTAAAATTGCCGTAAGAATCATGCCGTAGAAAACAGCACCATTTATTTTCTTAATCATGAAGATGATTGTAATAACAACTCCGAAAATTGCTAATAACGTTGTGCCCTTCGTTAAATCCCCCAATCCAACAAGGACAGCATCATTCTTTACGATAATTCCGGCATTTTGGAATCCAAGGAAGGCAATGAATAATCCGATACCCGCCGCTACTGCAAACTTTAACTCTACTGGAATTGCATTAATGATTTTTTCCCGAATACCTGAAGCAGTAAGAATAATAAAGATAATACCTGACATTAATGTTCCAGCAATCGCCGTTTGCCACGGAATTCCCATCGTTAACACTGCTGTATAAGCAAAGAACGCATTTATTCCCATACCTGGCGCTAAAGCAATCGGATACTTCGCAAATATCCCCATAATTAACGAACCAATCGCCGCTGCTAATGCTGTAGCAACGAATACCGCACCTGGATCCATTCCTGTACCTGCCGGTAATCCTTTAACATTTCCAAGCGACAGCGTAGCAGGATTGACAAATAGTACGTAAGCCATAGATAGAAATGTCGTTAAACCTGCTATGAACTCTGTTTTATAATTTGTGCCGAGTTCATCAAACTGAAAATAGCGTTTCATCTTACGTTTCCCCCGTTATATGATTACTCGCCGTATTTCACCCTAGCCCTCTTTTATCTATAAAAATAAAAAAGGCTTCCATTGCATATACATGGAAGCGTTCTATGAATAAAGACAAGTTTCCCCTCATCTTTATCAAAACGCCTCGTAGTCAAGCCATTTACGGTAGCTAGGTAGAAACTTTCGGGCCATATCCCCGATATTATACGACGGCATAATATTCACTTTTCGTTTGAATTACATACTCATATTAACTCGAGGAGGTGGTTTTGTCAATTTAAAAACGAACATTTTTATAAACTTTTATATTTTCGTTCGTATTAAGGGTAAAAACAAAAAGATCCATCTATACATGAACGATAGATGGATCTTTTTTATTACAATACTATTCCCACTCAATAGTTGCTGGTGGCTTACTCGTTATATCATACACGATACGGTTAACGTGTTTTACTTCGTTTACGATACGTACAGAGATTTTCTCTAATACGTCCCAAGGGATACGTGCCCAATCAGCTGTCATACCGTCGATAGATGTTACTGCACGGATACCTACTGTGTAGTCGTAAGTACGCTCGTCACCCATAACACCTACACTACGCATACCAGGAAGCGCAGTGAAGTATTGCCAAACTTCGCGGTCTAATCCTGCTATTATAATTTCTTCACGTAAAATTGCATCAGATTCACGAACGATTTCTAATTTCTCTTCTGTAATTTCACCTAATACACGAATACCAAGTCCTGGACCTGGGAACGGTTGACGCCATACGATTTCATCAGGAATTCCTAGTTCTGATCCTAATACACGTACTTCGTCTTTAAATAAAGTATTTAAAGGCTCAATTAATTTGAACTGCATGTCTTCTGGAAGTCCACCAACGTTATGGTGAGATTTAATTGTTTGTGCAGTTGCTGTACCACTTTCAACGATGTCCGTGTAAAGTGTACCTTGTGCTAGGAAGTCCATTCCTTGTAATTTAGAAGCTTCATCATCAAATACGTAAATGAATTCATTACCGATGATTTTACGTTTTTGCTCTGGATCTTCTACACCTTTTAACTTGTTCATGAAGCGCTCTTGTGCATCCACTTTAATAACGTTCATATGGAAGCCTTCGCTAAATGTTTTCATAACACCTTCTGCTTCATCTTTACGAAGTAAACCGTGGTCCACGAAAATACATGTTAATTGGTCACCAATCGCTTTATGAATTAATACTGCTACAACAGAAGAGTCTACACCGCCACTAAGTGCGCATAATACTTTTTTGTCTCCAACAGTTTCACGGATCTTCTCTAATTCTACTTCGATAAAGTTCTCCATGTTCCATCCTTCAGAGCAACCACATACGCCGAATACGAAGTTTTTAATTAAATCGTTTCCGTGCTCAGAGTGACGTACTTCTGGGTGGAATTGTACACCGTATAAGTTTTCCCCTTCATTGCTCATACCAGCAATTGGACAAGACTCACTTGTTGCATCTACTACGAATCCTTCAGGTAAACCAGTTACTAAGTCACCATGGCTCATCCATACAACTTGCTCTTCTGGAAGGTTCGCATATAATTTTGATTCGTTCTCTACTTTAAGAACAGCTTTTCCATACTCACGGTGGTTTGCACGTTCTACTTTACCACCGAAGTGTTGTGTCATAAGCTGCATACCGTAACAAATACCGAAGATCGGTAATCCTAGTTCAAAGATTTTTTCATCACAATGTAATGCGCCTTCACCGTATACACTATTTGGTCCACCAGAGAAGATAATCCCTTTTGGATTCATTGCTTTAATTTCTTCTGCAGTAATTGTATGTGGATGAAGTTCACTGTATACACCGAACTCACGAATTCGACGTGCTATTAACTGATTGTACTGACTCCCAAAATCTAAAACGATAATTGTATCATGCTGCTTCTTCAAAATAATCACCCCAACGTTAGTTCTCGTATATAAATATTTTCACCAATTTGGCGAAAAGCATTACTAATATAATAAAAAAAGCCAGTCCTCCGCCTCTAGTCTCATGACAAAGAAAAGGCAGGGGTCTGGCTTTATAAAGAAAGATAGTCTTCCGCTCTTTATAAATATAAGACGCACTGCCTTCATAGTCAGGTTGTTTACGGTAACCCGGTAGAGACTCTCAAACCATATCATCGAGGATATATGAAGGATTGTTTTATATTATCTTCCTAGATTCTAACAATGAAGTATCGATATGGTCAAGAGAGAAAGCGACAAAATTCTACAGAAATTATTTTCCTGCGCTCAAAAACATAAAAAAACATCCACTTCTATATAGAAGTGGATGTTTTTCGGGAGAACGGAATTACATCATTCCGCCCATCAAGCTTTATATATAATAGAAGAAAACAGACACAAAAAAGGCTATTATATCAATATTTTCGAGCAATTCCATTACTTAAAAATGCACAATCCAAAACCCTTTCGGACACTTTCCGGACACCGAAAACCCTATAAAGAATGGATGTATAGCAGCATTAATAATATGATAAATTCATGATATAATAGTTCAGTTGGAATATTAAATCCAAATTCTCAAAGGAGGATGTACACTATATGTCATTTACCGAAATTGCTGATATGGCTAAAATTGCAGGTGCAGCCATAGGGGTGTGGGGGATCATAAAAGGATTGGGTTCATTCTACATGGAATCTTCCACTACCAATGAATTCGATCAATTATTTAAGGATAAAGTTACACGGAAACAACTAAATATCTTTTCCTTTTGCCAGGATATTTTTATTATTGCACTGTCGCTATTCATTATACCTTCATTCTACCTCAAGTTCTTTATACCCAATTTAATAACCAACTATGCATTTATTTTAGAACCATTGTATAAACTAAGTTATATATTAATTACTTTACTCTTTTTAATTCTTATACCAATAAGTCTTTTACCTAAAAAACTCCTTAAAGTTAATTGGTTCAATCGATCTATAAAATGTCTTTCTATAATTCATATGTTTAGTTTTATGTTTTTTTATTGTTGCTTTTTCCACGTAAATATCTTTCAAAGTAGCAATTACGATTTAATATTAATCACTATCGTCGTCCCTTTATTCATGAGCTCTTTTTATCTATATTTAAGCAAACAATTCAATAAAACTTCTCAACCACAATACCTTATGGAAATCATTAATGAAAAAGACATAGCAGAGTTAAAATTAATACATAATTTTATTATCGATGATAAAAGAAGTGTATTCCACGAAAAATACAAAGAGGAAAATGGAACCTTTTACGTATGTGATTTTTCATCAAAGGTATATTTAAAGTATTCAAAAATTAAAACAAGAAAAGACTCTTCAAAATGAAATCAACATATCGGAAAGAGCATCCTTTATGGATGCTTTTTCATTTAACTTTAAAATAAAAATTATTTCGCTTTAATTCATCCCCCACATAATCCTCATTTAATAAAAAGCACTACGTATGGAATACTTTCATAACCTTTACTTATTTAATTCCTTTACACCAAAATGATACTTTTAAATCAACATAAAGGTTATCTAAATAAAGAAACTCTCTACTACTTTATATACATAACCTTCAATATATATATCGAATCAACTACATTTGGAATATAGGTAAGTTCGCTTTGAGACATATTAATACCTTTAATCAATTTATCGAAATGTAATATTTACAGTTGTTGCATAAAATTGGTATGATTTAGGTATCATTTTAAGGAGGTTTTTTTATGAGTTATGATTCAATTGCATCGATACAACGTATACAACAGTTACAGCAATCTGAAGCTGCTGCCGGAAAGAGAATAATCTTACAACGAATACCTACTCCCTTAGATGTTATATTGTTTATTACAGCAATTATCTTGGCTATCCCAACTCTTGTGATATCTTATATTTTATTTATTATCTATTATTCATACATAGTTAAAACATACGTAGTCAAGAATGTAGCTACTGGCGAGAAATTTAGAGTTGATAAACAGGATTTTAAGCAATATAAAAAGGATTTTAAAGCAAAAGAAAAAGAAATCAGAAGAATATCCGATTTAGAAACTAATACAGTCGAAATAGACCATGTTAACACGAACATCCACACTCATCATGAATCTAAAGTAGAAAATATCAAGGAAGAAGTGGTGAAAGTAATAAATACATATGTGGAAGAGTCTAGAACAGAAACTGAAGAAATCATACCCGAACAACAGACTTTAGAACAAGAATCGGAACCAATTCCAGCCCCTTTACCAATTGAATTAGATACCAGTAACTCCCTTACTTTTAATGTCGCAGGGGTTACTTTTGATAATGACAAAGGTAAAGATATACAGTCACTTCTAAAACGAATTGCTCGTGCAATTGCCAAAGAATATAATATTGAATCATACGGTGGATATACTAATAAAGAATTACTAGAAATGTGGGTAGAAGCATCTGAATTTGAAGATGTTGAATTTGGTGATTATATCTCATTTGTAAAAGATCCTGATAATGAATTCGATAAAAATGCTATTAAGGTAATTGTTAATTTAGACAATAAAGAATTTCACATAGGCCATGTACCTAAGAAGCAAAATGTTGAAATTGGTAAATTACTAGACTCAGAATCAATAACAAGTGTTTCAGCTAATTTTGTAGGCGGAAAAACAAAATCAGTCGATTATGATGATGAAAAAGACAAAGACGTAGTTATAATTACTGAACTCACACTAGGAGTTTTAATCACTTTACGCTTCGAAGCTGAATAAAAACATTTAAGTCACACTCATATGAGTTGTGGCTTTTATTATGTAATAATTTATAGATTTTCGTAGACATTTCACACCCCCCTTTATTTTTTAAAAATGTTGTCTAACGATAGAAATGCCCCCTACGCTACCTATCCTCCCCAGAGAGAAAATTTTAATTTTTGATAGGGGGGATTCTAATTTCCAATCATTAAACTTCAAAAATAAAAAAGCATCTCCTATGAGATACTTTTTACTTTATCCTAAAAATCCACCAATATAAGTAGACCATTTCTCAAACGCCGTAATTAATTGTGGAGATTTCGCCACCGTGTCCATAATAGCTGTTGCACTATTAAGCAATCCCCTAACAATTGGCTTTTTCGGATTGTCGTTCCCTACTTCTTCTGCAGCGACTTCAATAATTTCTTTCATCTCTTGTTTTTGCTGTGCATCCAACTCTGAAACTTCTAGAAGTTTCAATAATTCTTCTGACACATTAGTATTTTGCTCAAGAATTTTATAATCAGCTTTGACTTTTGCTTTTGTACCTACTGCGAAAGGACTATTTTTTGCATTTACATCCCAACCACTAAAATCATTCTTACTCATATCTATTCCCCCATTATTAATAATAATAATTTTCCCTGCTTTTATTAAATCCGGAATCCACATAAGTTGATTCATCTGCGGGATTTGATCAGTCGCTAAATTGCTACCACCGTCAACAAACTTTTTTTTTTTACATTTTCTAAATACTGATCTGTAAAATAAAAAACTAAGTGCGAACGATTAATATCTGGTATATATTCCTCTCCACAAACATAACATTCTATCTCATAATCAGGTAAGGGTTCTCCTAATTGAAATTGTGCATCCGGATGATTTTCAGGACATAAAACTTCAATTTTAGCAATCAATACGGCAAATGGCCCTTGTGCTTTATATAATAAATAATCATTGACTTGGTCTACATCTTCTTGATTGGAAAGGTGAGCAACTTGATAGGCATTAAAGCGTTTCTCATCTTTTATTGCTAAGGTTTCAAGCACTTTATCTACTGCGTAAGTATCAAATCCCATCTTCTCCCCCCACCTTTCCATTTAAATAATTATGTTATTCTCCACTGGCCACCTTTTTATACCTTACTTCTGCAAAGACATCAAATATCCTTCTTATGATTTTCTCGTTTACTTTTGTCTTAAATTCAAAGCCACCGTTCATGCTAATCTTAAATTTAATACTCGTAACATATCCTGTATCTTCATCTCTATATGGAACATTTAAAGTTTGTGCTAAATATCGTTTCCCCACAAAATTTGACTGATACTCTGGCAATTTTCTTAAATCACTTGTATCACGATCAGCCGAAACAGCATATTTTCCAATTCCATTACTCCCCAAATGCTCTCCTTCAAGTAACCCTGCTTTTAACGTCTCGGCAATTAATATCGCTTCTGCTTCTGTTACCTTTGTTAAAGGTATATGCTGAAATTCCACCGGCAACTCACTTTCTGATAAAAAACTTTTAAATAGTTTTAAATAAGATAGAGCAAATGTATATCCCGCTCTAATTTCAATGAACACAGGACTTCCTAACCGAACAATTGTTGTAACATATTTAGTATCTAACCTGTTAATTATTTCGTACCCATTTGTAGATTCTTTATAAGTACCTGAAACCCACTCTATACGATATCCGTTTTCAAACTCTTCAATGTAGTTAACTTTGGGTTGTTCATTAATTGCTGGTCTTAAATGTACATTCAATATATTTGTATTTATACCCAATTTCTTTTTCACATGGTTCAAAAAAGCTTTTTTGTTATTTAAATTACTAGGAAAATCTAAAATTTCAAAGATATTAAGAGAGGTTTTCCCAGCAAATTCATATTCCTTATAAACCGATTTCACTAAAGGTAAATTTACTTCGGATAATTTTTCATACATATCATCCATACTGCGTTTATTACACTCTACTCCAAGTTCTTCAACGTGGTATAACAAACGATCCCTTGCAACCACGTTTTTAAATCTTAAACGATTCACATAGTTCCCTCCTCTTGATAGAGGCAACCTAAATCCCATCCCTTAATATACTAGACTTTCTTCTCTAATTCTAGTATATTATATGTGCATATTATTGTAAGGCATGTAGGTTGTCCTATACCTCTTGTCTTTTTTTATTTTACAAGAAATTCAAGTTAATTTCTACATAACACGACAATAAACCACACACAAAAAGCAACGTCACCAATTTGGTAAACGTTGCTTTTATATTATTAGCGCTTATTTAATCTCCAAACGATAAACAGTTGGTTCTACCTCTGAATAGATTAATTTTCCATCAAGAAGGTTGTATAGCTTAAATCCAACTTCATTTATAAGAGCATATCTTTCTGGCATTACCTCAACTTCTAATCCATTAGCGTTTTCTTGAATAACGAAGGATGAAAAGTCACCAAAGTAAAATACTGCTGCTGTATCTACTGATCCTTTTACAACATCTGTACAATCTAGTGGGAATCCTAATAACATGTAGCTTACTCCACCATCCACACGATCGATTGTTTTCAGAGCCGGTTCTCCATTTGGTAACTTTAAATCTTCAACATATTCAAGAGCAGCTTTATTTACAATCCATCTCGCTTTATTCGCTACACTAGTAGAAGGCTTATTTTTTAATTCTTTAATAATTGCTACTGGTTCGGTTTGCGTTGGTGTAAATACTTTCGTTTTATTTAACAATGAGCCTTCATTAAATGCCGTTGCATTTGTACCATTAAACATATAATCCATTTCTTTTTTTAGATATTCCTTTTTCATTACGTCAATTACCAAATCGCTTACACTCATTGGTGTCATCTTCAATAGTTTTTTCTTTATGGTTGAAATAGAATCAAATTCCACAGGCTCTAACAATTCAGCTGTTAATCCCAAATGATTGACTTCAATTTCATTCTCATCATCACGCTCTTTGCTATTAACCCCAACTTCAACTTTTGTATCACCAGTTAATACCGGATATCCTAAATTCCCATTAACTGTTACAACCTTCCCATATTTACGTAATAAATTTTCTTGTTCCACATAACTAATAATCTCTTCAGCAATACTTTTAGGAATCGTAGCTTTTCCATTATTAACATCCACACCTAATGTACGAACCTCCATTGCAGAAGTATTTCCTAGTAAGTAGTTTGTAAATGCTGTACGAATTTCTTTTTTATTTTTAATTGTTGTAGTCATGTTATAATTCTCCTTATATTTTGTTTTTAATTGTATTTAAATTTTTTCAAAGTCCTATTAATCTCATCAAGTAATGCTCTTCTTTCAATCTCAAACAAGGACTGATCGATTTGTCCTTTCATCAACAAATGTTGTCGTTTATCTCCTTCCACAACTGTTGTATCAGGATATGCCGGACTATATACCGGACTAATTTCACGTAAACGCGCCTTTACAATAGTTCTATATTCATCTTCACCTTTAGTTTCCCAATTTGATTTTTCATCTACAAAAGTAAAAGAAACGTGTGATAATTTGCCGTTAGTTACTTCCTGATATACTTTTCGTCCTAGATTATTATCAGGAAGTATTAACTTGAAACTTAGACCTACGCTATCTTCTTCCAACGTTAAACTACCATCTTGAATCTTTCCTAAAAAATTATTTTTATTGTGATTAAATAATGCAATTTGGTCTCTTTCTCCCAAGGAATTTTTAAATGCTCCCTTTTTTACCTTCTCATAAAATTGTTTTCTACTTCCAAGTATCTTATTAGACCACTTGTCCCACTTGACAGCATAACCACTGATTATTCTTTCCTTATTATCACTACGTGTCGTTAATTTAAGTTCACTAACTGAGCATCTTATTTCCATTTACATCACATCCGCTGTCTTTTTTGTGAGACATTTATTTTTTTCAATGCAGCATCTATCTGTTTCAAAATACTAGTTCTTAGCTGCACTTCTTTTCCAAGTTCTGCTTTGGCTCTTTCTTCCCTTCCAACCATAGATGCAGTTTCATAACGTTTAACCATTTCCGACACCTCCCTTCATGTTTAATTCGACAATTATCGACAAATCGAAGCCAGAACATCCCCACTTTTTTCGATAATGTTTGTAGTACAACAAAACAAGTACAACAAACCTCTAATTATTGATATGAATAGGTTTATCGTGCTTTTTTATTTGTCACGCGACAACAAGTGTGACAAAACGATTTCCCTCAATAAAAACTGCCATATCAACGCTTTCTAGATAGTTTATTAGTTTCGTAGTACAACAAAAAAACGAATTTTTTCAAAAAATCATTTTGAGGTGCGCGTTTGCACCCCCACTCCCTATCCCCCCAGATGGTCGATAAATAAAATTTGGACAGGGGGGTATAAAACTTACTCTTTTTCTACATAAACTTTTTTGACGTATAAACCATTGTTTAGGTACATTTCACCATTTTCAGCTTCTTTCATAAATCCCTTTAAATTCACCTGCAAATGGTATCTTTTATCTCTTTCAATATGGTAATAAAGGATACTTTCATCCTTATAAGCTGCACAAAGCAATTCTCCACGCATATCATCAATAAATGAGAATAAAATCAACTTACTATCTTTAAACCGAATGCTTTCTACATGTCCAAATAGATCTATGCTTACATTTTGCTCAATATCTTCCACAGTTCTCATCCTCCTGCCCTTAATCTCTCTGCAAACTTGATTCTTCTCATAATCTCAGCATGTTTCTTGTTAATATAGCCTGTACTATAATTTAACTCCTCTGCTACCCGTTCTAACGTCATACCATCAATATATTTCAGCTTAAGTATTCTATTTTCTAATCCTTTGAATGTACTTACTAACTTTTTCAGTTTATACATATCATTCAGCTTATGAGCCAGTTCATACTCAATTGCTTCAATATACACTTCTACTTTTGCGCCATCTGACTCAGCAGTTAGACGAACATTCTGTAAGTCGCCACTGATCCAGCGTTTTAGTTCAGCCTTTGTTTTATCTAATTTGTATTCCAAATAAGCAATGTCCTGTTCTAATTTCTGATAGTCTTTCAACCAATTCAATTACATATCACCTACTTAGATTACTATTTGGCCACAATCTCTTTACCCGATAGTTTCATTCTCTTAAGGAAATAGCCTGTGTGAATATAAGGACTATCTTCGTTTGAACAATGTGATTGCCGATGACCTTCACCGGTACCATGATGATGGTAGCAGTCACACGCCGGGCACCATGTACTCAGATTTCCTGCTGCATCACGTTCAATTGCTAATACGATTGGAACTTTTTTAATTGCCATTTACTCATCTCCATTTTTTGTTGCCGATTTTAGAAACTGCGGCAACCTTTCAGCAACCTTGTTCATCCCTTACAGCTCTAAGGTTTGTACATGTTTGGTTGCTGGTTGCTCTTTACCATATCTCCGTTCTTGCATTTATCCCACAATTGATTAAATAAATATATTTGTTATCTACATAAATACATTTTTAATTTAATAAATCTATAAACTAGCAACCAGAACACTTCAAACCCTTATGGCCCTAAGGCTAATGCTGGTTGTTGAAAGGTTGCTGATTACGCAACACGAACGGCTCAATCTCTTATGGCTCTAAGGTTCATACTGGTTGCTAATAAGTTGCTGGTTTTGACTTAAACCCCTTCACTGTTTTCGATGTACCATTTATTTTCACTTTTTTATCTTTCCACTCCATACCATACTTAGTACAAACAGCATCTTTGAATTGTTTTTGCCCTAATGGATGCTGAACATGGTTATCTTTGCACCACTCGTCATATGCCTTTAGAGCATCCGTCCCTCTAACTTCTTCAAAAAACTGCTTATCATATTCAAAAAAGAAGTCGGCAAGTGGATCATTGTATTCCATAAAGTTCTGTTTCGCTTCCTCCGCCTTCTCGTTGTATGTTAAAATATCAACCTTGCGTTTTTTCATTTCTTTTATAGCATCTATCGCCAATTTCAAGACATATTCCCTTGCACTTACTGTTTCAAGTTGTTTCATGCTTTCCATTTCTGATATACGTTCTGAGTCATTCATAAAATTATGATCAAACGGTAAAATATGCAGTCGTTTATTAATCTGATTGCCATGCTCCCTAAAATTAGGATAGTGATTACTAGCTGTAATACATACTGTATTCATTTGTACTGTTTGACTACCCTTTCCTTTATATTCGATATCGACATACCCACCTGTAATGATAGTTTTTAATGTTCCACTATCACGTATTACCTCATCGGGTTGATCATCTACGATATTTGCCAATTTCCCATAAATGCTACTACCCGCGAAGGCATTTTCCGCCAATTTCTGCGGACTTATCGCTGATATGTTCTCCCCAGAATTGAATGTCTTCTGTATCATATATAAAACCGTAGATTTCCCGTTATGGGCGCTACGTCCATACAGATAAAACATTTTCGGAACTAACAAGGTTGGATACAAAACCGCTCCAAACATTTCATGAATATTTTTGATAGTAGGTAAATGTCCATCAGATACTTTCATCAGCGTTCTTTCAACAAATGAATCAAAAGCATTTGAATTATATTTTGTAGGTATCTTTTTGGTTACAAATACCTCTGGTGTAAACTCTTTAAATTCCATACTATCAAGATGCAATAAACCATTTTCTACTGCTATATAATTCTTGGATTCTTCATTTACTACTGGTGACATATCCATAATGTATTCTTGTACTTCACGCACTTGATTTCTTTTTAATATCTCCGCATCACGAACGAGTGAACGTAACTTCCTACACGTTTTATCAAGTTCATATATTCCAGTAGCTTTGTTGTAAACATAGATATCACCATCTTCATTTGGAAAACGCACAATTTTATTTTCCTGTAAAATGTACTCGACCATGATATGATGTAAAAAACTAGTCCTTCCGTTATTTTCGCTCCACCATGAGCCTTTTTTTATACCATTTGTTTCAACTTGTTCATTTACCAAACAATGAACGTCATTTTTTCGGTTGTAATCAGAACTATGGTTATAATCCGAAACAGAACTGTGGGTAGATTCAATTGCCTTTTCAATTGTCATTTGTCCATATGTACGACCATCAGAAGAATGTGGCTTGTCCCATTTATCCCGCATAAGACTTGTTTCACGGAACATAGAATCCATTTTCATTGGATCTTTATCCGTCCAGAATGCTAAGTGATTAGTAAGAGCCATATCTGTGGAAGAATGATCACTATTTATAAGCATTCCACAAAATAGATCTCTAATAGTTCTACCATTCTTACTATTAAACATTCGTTCCCATAGTTCTGAGTTTGAGAGATTACTTATGTTACTTTCCCTTGGAACAGCCAGTGTTTTTGGTGCTGCAGGCACTTCCTTCTTCTCTATATACTTTTGAAAGAGAATTTTTAAGTTTTCGGTTGATTCTTCCACAGTAAGATTATTTATACTATTAGCCGTAAACGTGAAATACCTTCCGTGCCTATATACTTCCAATCCAATAGTAGGATTTTTCTTGCCTGTACCTACTCCCCTCAAAGGTATCTTTCCTTTTGCAATGATGTGGATCCCATTACCACTTGGTGAGTATTCAGTGTAACTTGGAACAATATTCATAATATCCTGGGCTAATTCAGATAAATCTCCGTCTACAACGCATTTATCCAAGTCAATTCCAACGTAATCATCTTGTTTACTAAAAACAAATCCAATTCCGTTATATCCACCTTGCTGATATACTTCTACCACTTCTTCAAAACTTGACCAAGTGTTACGATTATTCGCCTGTGCCATTTTGCTGTTTACTTGGTAGGGAACCTTTGTCGGTTTACCATCTCGTTTCTCTTTGCGCCAAAGCACCCATTGAGGACAGTTTTTTAATTCTGTCGGTATATTATTAAAATGATCAATCATATTTTTCACCTCCATTGCTGTTAAATTAACTTGATGTTAAAATAGATCCAGTTAAACAAATCCTTTGAAAGATATATGAACCTCTAATTCATATATCTTTTTTATTGATTTTCCTTACTTGCTTTAACCACTTCCGTGAATAATCCATCTTTAATCTCATCCACTCTTTCATATTCTTTATTTAATTCATTTATCGTATGATTGAGTAGACGCCAATACACTCTTAGTTTTCTATGAAATCCACGAAAACAATAAATTTCCTCACCTTTGTATACAGCTGTATCCATATCCTCTACTAAGTGCGCTAAAAGAACTTCTACATCTGTTAAGGTCGCAACACTTACTCCCAGCGATCCCAATTCACCATCAAGTTCACTTGTGAAATTTTTCAAATTACTTTCTTCATAAGAAACATCTTTGAAATCTAATGAATTCTTTTTTGGTATTAAATCTGCTAAATTGGGTTTCTCATTGATTGCTACTAATTGATCCATATTTCTTCTCTCCTTATTTATTATTCATTTCATATAAACGTTTTTTAGCTGCTAATTCCATAGCTAGCAGCAAAGTAGGACTGTTCTTCGCTTCTGCACATTTCTTTCTTACTTCATGCCCTTTCATCATCCTTGTTGCTACAAATACTCCGTTCATATATTCCCCCCTTATTATGTATTGACGTCGCAACCGTCTTTTTCAGCTATAAGTTCCAACATTACATTTATTTTCGGTCCGCAATTCGACCATCTGACAAACAAAAAGTGCTATTTAGTTTAAAGCAAACTTTGATAAAGTTTTATATCGTTATTAGTAACATTCATATTGGAAGTCATATCATCCAAAAATTCATCTACTTCATTTTTCTTAAACAGATACTTGGTCCCAACTTTATAGTATGGTAATCCATTTTTGACTAACCGTTCTTCAATGGTCGGTTTACTAATGTTTAGATACTCGGACAACTCTTTATAAGTCATAAAGTATTTTTCTTTAGCCAATTCCTCGACTTTTTCATTAATAGCTTTTTCCAACATTGAATTAACCATCTTTTCATCAATCTGAACATTAAACAATTCAGACCACCTCCTTTCTATGAAACTTTATGACACATTTTATGTAAAAAAAATTTCATCAATAGTTATTTTAGATAGACCTTTTTCCCTAATTAAATCTCTTAAAATTACTTTTTCTCTATCTTTATACGCTGTAGCACCTTTTTCTTTTCTTCTTAAAGCCTGAACAGATATTCCGAAAAGTTCCGCTAATTCCTTCTGTGTTAAACCAATCAATTTTCTATAACCTTCAGGTTTTATTTTCAAGATTCCCCCTCCTCCTATCCGAATGAAACTTTATGACACCTCAATAGTAACAGTCCTTTTTCCATTAGTCAACAATAAAATGACACTTTATGAAACTTGATGTTTCTTTTTTTATTTAGGTATATTATAATTTGTTTCAAGAGGTGAAACTAAATGGACATAGATAAAAAAGCAGTAGGCATGAGGATTGCTGAAATAAGAAGAGATAAAGGATTGACATTAGAAGAATTCGGTAAGCTTGTTGATAATGCCGGAAAAAGCATTGTTTCAAAGTGGGAAAAAGGAAGCACATTACCAAATAATAAAAGAATAAAAATAATTTCTGAAATAGGCGATATAACAATTGATGATCTACTATATGGAAATATGGAAAATTTCATTTTTAATAACTTAGAAAAATTTTTTCCTGATGGAGAAAAATTTCTTCCGTCCATTATACCTGCTCTAGAAATTCGTAAATTAGCTCATGAGTTAGAGCAAAATAACATAAAGATTTCAAATATAGAAGAGGTTAAAAAAACTATTAATAGCAAAATTCCTCAATGGAAAGTTGATTTTCTAAAGGAAGTAAACAACTATTTAAAATTAATTTCAAATCATAAAGACTTAAAAAAACAAGTTTATGAAATTATGCAATCAGAAACATCATCACTTGAAAAATTAAGTTTAGTAGATGAGGTGTTTGAACATGCAAAATATTTTTCCTTTGAAGATAAAATAAAACTATTTCGTAGTATTCAGGATATTGTGAGCGTTTTGGAGACATTAGTTAATAATGAGTTCCGCTATACAGATACTTTTGCTTTTCCAATAGAAGAAGCAGCATTTATTAAGACTGTTGGAAACTTAAATGTCAATTTGGAAAATATGAAACAAAAACAACACCTGTATTACAAAATGAAAAATTCTCCTTTCCCTTCTAAAGAAAATCACTTTGAAATTTTAGTTCGTGTGAATAACAACAAATGTGATTTATTAACAAAAAACTGTGATTTGTTAATACATTATTTCCCTGAATTTAAACAGGATTTTCTAAACAAATATTTCAAAGAAACGCATATCAGTATTGTTTATAAAGATGATTTATATTTTGGTTTTTTAGATTCAACTTTAACTTTTAAAACAACAAGTAATTCCGAGATTTTTGAAATAAACTTAAAGGATAATTTTAAATCTTGCTATATCTTTCCTACTTCGGCAATTTTTTATTAAAATAATAAACCCAATAAAAAAAGGTGATCTCATGGCATACATCTATAAAAAGGGAAAAAAGTGGGCGTTCCGTGCATATATGGGTACTGATCCCGTAACAAGAAAGGAAATAAAAAAGAGTAAGTCTGGTTTTTTAACTCAAAAAGATGCAAAACTTGCAGCTGCTTTATTCGAAAGACAATTTCATAATGGCGAATATATCGAACCATTAAAAATAACCTTTGAAACAATGTGTAAGGATTGGTTAAAGCATTATGAATCTCAAGGAGCAAAAGTAAGTAGCATAAGAGCAAGAAAAATTGCTTTAGATCGTGTTATTGATGATTTTGGACAAATACCTATTCAAAAAATCACTAAAAAAGCATACCAAGATACAATAGATAAGTTAGCAAATACTTTCAGTTCCAATTATATTTCAAGTATTCATTCATCTACCAATATGGTTTTTGTGTATGCTCAAGAAAATAAATTGATTAAAGAGATACCAACTAAAGGAATTAAACTACCTAAAAAAAAGAAAACTGTCTCTGATCTTGAACAAGGTAATGAAATTCATGAAAAGTTTCTTGAAAAAGAAGAATTAGAGGAATTTCTAACGATTACTAAAAATGATGGATTAGAAGGTGACTTATTAGCCTTTACTATGCTAGCGTATACTGGCTTACGAATAGGCGAAATGATCGCTTTAAAGTGGTCTGATATTGATTTTGACGAACATACACTAAGAGTTATAAAAACTTACTACAATCCAACAAACAACAAGTTAAAATATACATTACTGACACCAAAAACAGAGGGTTCCATTCGTACAATAACAATAGACCCTCTTTTAGTAGATATGCTAACGCAACACAAACAACAACAAGAAAAAATAATAAAAGATAACAAACCTTTTTATAAAGACAATGATTTTATTTTTTCAACCAATGAAGGTTATCCTAAGACAATTAAGCATTTATCAATTAGAATGCAGCGATTACTTAAGAAAACATCTATACAAAAACAAGTAACACCTCATTCATTTAGACATACCCATACCTCTTTGTTAATTGAAGCAAATGTACACATAAAAGAGATACAAGAACGACTCGGTCACTCCGATATTAATACAACAATGGACATATACGCACACATGACAAAGAACATAAAAAAAGAGGCTTCCAATAAGTTTAGTAACTTAATGAAAGACCTCTCTAAAAATCTTATTGACTAATATCGGTCACTTTTCCGGACACTATATTAGGTGTAAAGACTTATAAATGTTGATATAACAAGGTTTTTACACCTAAATTACATCATTCCGCCCATACCACCCATGCCCATGCCGCCCATGTCAGGCATTGCTGGTGCATTTGGTTCTGGCTTGTCAGCAACTACAGCTTCAGTTGTTAAGAACATAGCTGCAACAGATGCTGCATTTTGAAGTGCAGAACGAGTTACTTTAGCTGGATCTACGATACCAGACTCAAGCATGTTAACCCATTCGCCAGTAGCTGCGTTGAAACCAACGCCTACTTTTTCGCCTTTTAGACGCTCTACAACTACAGATCCTTCTAGACCAGCGTTGATTGCGATTTGACGAACTGGCTCTTCTAGTGCACGAAGTACGATGTTGATACCTGTTGCTTCGTCGCCTTCAGCTACGATAGAAGCTACTTTTGTGTATACGTTCATAAGTGAAGTACCACCACCTGCAACGATACCTTCTTCTACTGCTGCACGAGTTGAGTTAAGTGCATCTTCAATGCGAAGTTTGCGCTCTTTTAACTCAGTTTCAGTTGCTGCACCTACTTTAATTACTGCTACACCGCCCGCAAGTTTAGCAAGACGCTCTTGTAATTTTTCACGATCGAATTCAGAAGTAGTTTCTTCTAATTGCGCGCGGATTTGACCGATGCGAGCTTCGATTTGTTGTGAATTTCCAATACCTTCAACTACAGTTGTGTTTTCTTTCGTTACAACAATTTTACCAGCACGTCCTAAAGATTCAACTGTAGCAGATTTTAAGTCACGTCCTAATTCTTCAGTGATTACTTCGCCACCAGTTAAGATTGCGATATCTTCTAGCATTGCTTTACGACGGTCACCAAATCCAGGAGCTTTAACAGCAACTACATTGAATGTACCACGAAGTTTGTTCACTACTAATGTAGCTAACGCTTCGCCTTCTACATCTTCAGCAATGATAAGAAGTGGTTTACCTTGTTGTACCACTTGCTCTAATACTGGTAAGATTTCTTGGATGTTAGAAATCTTTTTGTCAGTAATTAAAATGTATGGGTTATCAAGAACTGCTTCCATTTTGTCAGAATCAGTAATCATGTAAGGAGATGCATATCCACGATCAAATTGCATACCTTCTACTACGTCTAATTCTGTTGTGAATCCTTTAGATTCTTCTAAAGTAATAACGCCGTCGTTACCAACGCGCTCCATTGCTTCAGCGATTAATTGACCTACTTCTTCGTCAGCCGAAGAAATAGCAGCTACTTGTGCGATAGAAGATTTACCTTCGATTGGTTTAGAAATCGCTTTTAATTCTTCAATTGCAGCAGTAACAGCTTTTTCGATACCTTTACGAAGACCCATTGGGTTTGCACCAGCTGTTACGTTTTTAAGACCTTCACGAATCATAGCTTGCGCTAATACAGTTGCAGTTGTCGTTCCGTCACCAGCTACATCGTTTGTTTTGCTAGCAACTTCTGCCACTAATTTCGCACCCATGTTTTCGAATGCATCTTCTAATTCGATTTCTTTTGCGATTGTTACACCGTCATTTGTAATAAGTGGTGAACCGAATTTTTTCTCAAGTACAACGTTACGACCTTTTGGTCCAAGCGTTACTTTTACTGCGTTTGCAAGAGTGTCGACACCGCGAAGCATCGAACGACGTGCTTCTTCACTAAATTTAATATCTTTTGCCATAATAATTGACCCCCTTGGATTTTTAAAATGTATATAATTAACCGATAATTGCTAAAATGTCACTTTCACGTAAAATCAAGTAGTCTGTACCTTCGTATTTCACTTCAGTACCTGCATATTTTGAGAAGATGATAAGATCACCTGCTGCTACCTCTAAAGCAACACGCTCACCATTTTCAAGCACTCGGCCTGTACCTACTGCAATAACTTTACCCTCTTGTGGTTTTTCTTTTGCAGTTTCTGGTAATACAATACCACTTGCTGTTTTTTCTTCTGCTTGAACAAGTTCAATTACAACGCGATCACCTAATGGCTTTAGCATGAACAATAACCTCCTCATTTTGTTATGTAAATTTTATTTATTAGCACTCAAGTCACACGAGTGCTAACACACTTCTAATAATAAATAATCTCAATTTCTTTTGCAAGTAAAAAAATCATAATTTTTTCGCAAATTACTTTATGCACTTTCCTATATATCATTACTTCTTCTACTGCCTTTACTATATGAATCGTTGTTCCCACTTCTTGTATGTTACAATATGAAAGACACCCTAAGTTGTTTTCGCTAAACGTACAACTTTTTCCTGTCTCCTATTTTATTTTCAAATACTTATTTACAAAAAAAATATAATTCAAATGAAAGTTTATATCGTAGGTAGCATATTTACATGTTATCCTACCTTATCTCATACACTAGCGTTAGAAAGGATGGTTAAACCATTTGAAGAAACAATATTGGTGGATTATCGTTACATACATTTTAATGCAGTTATCAGGCATTGCCGGGTTACCGCTTCTCCTGAAAACTGGACTATACGATAATAGGGGATTTACTAGAGATGAAAAACTTCAGCTCATAACTGGTCATTGGGCTATCATTAGCTTTTTCATTGCATTATGCGTTGTACTTTGGTTACTCAGAACAGACATTCGTGACAGGCATTTAGATAAAATGCGCTCTACTGTTCCAGCTACAATTGGGTGGATTTTTATTGGTTTCTTCTTAGCGCTGTTCTCACAAAGCATTGCCGGTATGATCGAAATGCGTTTATTAGGGATTACACCGGGATCTGAAAATACAGCAAGACTTATGGACATCGCAAGAACGACACCTTGGTTCCTTATTGTCATATCTATAATAGGACCTATTTTGGAAGAAATCGTATTTAGAAAAATTTTATTCGGTACACTTTATAAGAAGTTTAACTTCTTTATTGCCGCTATTATTAGTTCACTTGTATTCGCGGCGATTCATTTTGATTTTACTCACTTATTGGTATACACTTCTATGGGGCTCGTATTCGCCTTTTTATACGTAAAAACGAAACGAATTATAGTTCCTATTGCAGCTCATGTTGCAATGAATACATTAGTTGCAGTTGCTCAAGTTGTAGTAAGTAATGAGCAAATTCAAGAAATGATTAAAGAAGCTGAAAAAATGCAAGGCTTTATCGGAGGATTTTTAGTATGAGAAACTCACCATTGTTCATGGCTGCATTGTACTTTCTTCTTGGATGTATCTTTACACGCTTCGCCATTACGAACGTAACAGATACAATCTGGAATATGTGGACAATACTATTTGCAGTTATGGCAACAATTGATTTTAATTTGGCACTTCGCCTTATCTTAGTTAAATTCACAAAGAAAAAACAATAATAAAACGCAGAGGTCATCTCCTCTGCGTTTTATTGTGGATAATTCTTCAAAAAGTAAACAAGTGTTTGTAACTCTACAGCTAAATCAATGTGATGAATCCTTATATTCTCTGACACATTTAAGCGTGCTGGTGTGAAATTTAAAATACCATGCACGTTCGTTTCTGCCAATCTATCTGCCACAGATTGCGCTACTGTAGCGGGTACCGTTAATATTGCCACTTGTATATCAGTTGATAAACGTTCTTCTAATTCATCCAAATGATATACAGGAATGCCTCCGATTTCTGTTCCAACTTTCTCTTCACTAACATCAAACGCCATTTCAATTTTTGTATTATTGTTTTTCGTGAAATTATAATGTAAGAAAGCGGTCCCCAAATTACCTACTCCAATAAGTGCCACGCGTGTTATATCATCTTGGTCGAGTGTTTCACGGAAAAATGATAATAAATAATTTACGTTATATCCATATCCTTTTTTCCCTAACGCTCCAAAATACGAAAAATCTCTTCGAATAGTTGCGGAATCAACCTTTACCGCTTCACTCAATTCGGCTGATGAAACACGTTGCTTACCAGAAAGAGATAAGTTTTGGATAAATCGATAGTATAGAGGCAATCGTTTGGCAGTGGCCTGTGGAATTTTTTGCTGCTCCATATAACCTCTCCTCTCTTCCTATCTTTATTCTTATACTTGAATCAAATACAGAAGTTTAGTACTCATGAATTTCCTTGTATAATAAAGAGAAGAAGTATTCTCTCTTTATTTTAAACTATACACTATTTTTAGTATGATTGAGAAATATAAACATGGCAAAGTTAAGAAATTATTTGAGGTGAAAACATTGATATTATTACAAGTGAATGGGCTTTCGAAATTATACGGTGCAGAAACGATTCTTGCAAACATAAAATTGGAAGTACAAACAAAAGATCGTATCGCATTAGTCGGACGAAATGGAGCTGGAAAATCTACATTATTAAAAATAATAGCTGGCGAGTTATCTCATGATGGTGGTGAAATTATAAAACCGAAAGATGTCTCAATGGGGTATTTAGCTCAAAATACCGGATTAGAAACGTCTTTAACAATTTGGGATGAAATGTTAACCGTCTTTACACACTTGCAGCAGATGGAGACAAAACTTCGAAGGCTAGAGCAAGAGATGGGAAAAGAAGAAAACTTTTCAAATGCGGCTATATATGAGAAATTATTAGCTGATTATGACCAATTACAATTAGATTATAAAGATCAAGGCGGCTATCAGTACGAAGCGGATATACGCTCAATTTTAAGCGGTCTTGGCTTCCCAGTTGAAACGCATCAGACGAAAATTTCCACATTAAGTGGTGGACAAAAGACTCGATTAGCTCTCGGGAAATTATTATTAACTAGACCAGACTTACTTATTTTAGACGAACCTACAAACCATTTGGATATTGAGACACTAACATGGCTTGAACAATATTTACAAGGCTATCCTGGCGCTATTTTAATCGTTTCCCATGACCGTTATTTCTTAGATAAACTTGTTACACAAGTATACGAAATTTCTAATAAGGAAAGCCGACGATTTGTTGGTAACTACAGTAAATATTTAGACTCAAAATCAGCTCTATACGAGCAAGAAATGAAGCGTTATGAAAAACAACAAGATGAAATTTCTAAACTGGAAGACTTTGTACAAAAAAATATAGCTCGTGCATCTACGACAAAACGCGCTCAAAGTCGCCGTAAACAATTAGACAGAATGGAAGTATTAACTAGACCATTAGGCGATTCTAAATCAGCTTCCTTCCACTTCGATATTGAAAAACAAAGTGGAAATGATGTTTTACAAGTGAAAGATGCAACTATTGGCTATTATCAGGAACCGATTATTGAACATGTAAATATGCGCTTAACTCGCGGTGACAGTGTTGCCTTAGTTGGGCCAAACGGAATTGGAAAATCTACATTATTAAAATCCATTGTGAATAAGTTACAGCTATTACATGGAAACGTTGCTTTCGGCTCAAGTGTATCTGTTGGTTATTATGATCAAGAACAAGCCAACTTAACATCTTCGAAGCGAGTTTTAAATGAATTATGGGATGAATATCCCCTGCAGCCTGAAAAAGAAATTCGCACTATACTAGGCAACTTTTTATTCACAGGGGATGATGTACTCAAACCAGTATCTTCTCTTAGTGGTGGACAAAAGGCTCGACTAGCTCTTGCAAAACTTATGATGCAAAAATCCAATTTATTAATTCTCGATGAGCCAACAAACCATCTTGATTTAAATAGTAAAGAGATTTTGGAGAATGCTTTAATTGATTACCCAGGTACTCTTCTATTCGTCTCTCATGACCGCTACTTTATTAATCGCGTAACGACAACCGTTGTTGAGTTATCAACAGAAGGTGCACAAGAATATTTAGGTGATTACGATTATTACGTTGAAAAGAAAAATGAAATGATTGAACGTGCGGAACTAGAGCAAGAAGATGAAGTACCTGTTCAAAAAGTGGTGGCACAAGAAAAATTAAATTATCTCGAAGAAAAAGAACGTAAACAGCTAGAGCGTCAACGTACTCGAAAAATTGAAGAACTGGAACAAAATATCGTAGGCTTAGAAGAAGAAATTGCTACGTTAGAAGATCAGCTTTGCTTACCAGAAATATATGCAGATTATGAAAAGGCCAGTGAAATTACAACTAAAAAGCAAACACTGCAAGAACAGCTTGAAGCTTGTATGGCAGAATGGGAAGAACTGCATATATAAGAGAATTTAAAAGAGGAGGCTGTCTCATAAGTCGGGCTTTTTGACGAGATGACCTCCTTTTTATTTTCTGTTTTAGAATCAATACCATAGTAAATGAAATTATACAAACAATTCGACAAGGATTGACAATAGTAGCACCTTATATAATAAGTGGAGGATGTTTCAATTTTTTTTTTGGCATCTCCTTGTTTTTTATTTCCCAAAAAAGAATTTCTTCAAAGGTCAGACTTCCTCTATGTTATCCACAAGGTTATGCACATATCCACCTTTATAATATAAACTTCCAAATAACTTTTCCACATTATCCACAACTGAATAAAAAGTTATACACATTTTATGTACACAAAAAAACCCATATTATCAACAGATAATATGGGTTTTATCCACAGGCTGTGGTTAATTTTGTGTATAACTATGCTTCAATATCTAATCCTGGATTTGCATTTAAAGCTAATGTAGCGCGTTTTCCTTGTTCGTATGCAATTGTACCTGCAGCCGCAATCATCGCTGCATTATCTGTGCATAAAGATAGAGGAGGAATAATTAGCTCTATATTTTCTTTTTGTGCAAATTCTGCTGCTAAACGTGCACGAAGCCCTTTATTAGCAGCTACTCCACCAGCAAGAAGCACTTGTTTTACATTGTAAGCATCTGCTGCACGAGACGCTTTCGTTACAAGTACATCTATTACACTTTCTTGGAAACTTGCTGCTAAATCTTCTGGTGCAATTTCTATACCGCGCTGTTTTGCGTTATGCACAGTGTTGATAACTGCTGATTTCAATCCACTAAAGCTGAAATCATACGAATCAGGTTCTAGCCACGCACGAGGCAAATCAATTGTTGGTTTTCCTTCATGCGCAAGGCGATCAATATGAGGACCACCTGGATAAGGCATTGATAATGTACGAGCTACTTTATCGTAAGCTTCTCCTGCCGCATCATCTCGCGTTTCACCAATCACTTCAAATGAACCATGTTCTTTCATATAAACAAGCTCCGTATGTCCACCGGATACAACAAGCGATAGTAACGGGAATTGTACTTCTTTTATTAAACGATTCGCATAAATATGACCAGCAATATGATGAACACCAACTAGAGGGATATCATGAGCAAAAGCCACAGCTTTCGCTGCATTTACACCTATTAAAAGTGCTCCGACTAAACCTGGGCCTTCTGTTACAGCAATTGCATCAATATCCTCAAAAGTGATATTCGCTTCTTTTAAAGCTTCTTCTAACACAACTGTAATTTCTTCTACATGATGACGGGATGCAATCTCTGGTACAACTCCGCCAAAACGCTTATGACTTTCAATTTGTGATGCAACGACATTCGCAATGATTTCCGTTCCATTTTTAACAACTGCTACAGCTGTTTCATCACAGCTTGTTTCAATACCAAGTATAATTATATTTTTTTCCATTATATATTCACCCACATTACAAGACCATCTTCCTGATTGTCTGCATAGTATCGTTTACGAATCCCACCATTTTGAAATCCGTATTTTCTGTATAACTGCTTTGCTACTTCATTTGACATGCGTACTTCAAGTGTCATTGTTTTTACTCCTAACCCTTTCGCTTCGGAAATGACTTCTTTCAGTAAGGCATCCCCTAGCTTTTGACCTCTGTATTCCGGTAGGATAGCTATATTTGTTACATGTGATTCATCAATAATTATCCACAATCCACAGTATCCAATTACGAGACCATCTTTTTCTAGCACGACATAATGTGCATGCTCATTCACCTCTAATTCACGGTGAAAGGCATCTGCAGTCCAAGGGGTTGAAAAAGATGCTTCTTCAATAGCTACAATTTGAGCAATATCATCAAGTGCCATCTTTCTAAATATCATATCCATCTTCTGTAGGCCCCTATTGTTTTTGACTTTCTAACCATTTTGTTTCAGCTTCAGCTAAACGAAGATAGCTAGGAACAAACGTATGCACGTCTTGTTCTTCTTTTTGTAATCCTAAAAATGCTAATTCACTTGGTCTTGGGTTATTCTTAGTGAACGGAGCAAATACAGCTTGATCACCTAAATATTCTACAATTGTTTCTTTATGCAATTTAACATCGTTACCAATAAATAAAACAGGCTGTTCTTTATCTTTTAACATTTGCAACCAGTCAACAATAAGAATAATTCGGTCTTCTTCTATTGAAGTTATACGCTCTCCTTCATATGTATATAACCCCGTGTAAATTTGACCACGTCGGCCATCAAATAAAGGACAAATTAGTCCATTAAAATTAGTACCATTTGCAGCCACCACTTCCAAACTTGATACACCTACAATTGGTATTTGAAGTGACCAAGCTAATGTTTTTGCCGCTGTCACACCTATACGAACACCTGTATATGATCCCGGTCCAGCTGCTACAACAATTTTAGTCAATTCTTTCGGTTTTACACCGCATTCTTTTAACAGTTTCTCTACAGCTGGCATAAGACGTACAGAATGGTTTTTTGTTAAATTTGTAATGATTTCCCCAATCACGTTCCCTTCCTCAATAAGGGATACACCCATTACGTAATTTGAAGTATCAATTGCTAGTACTTTCATCTTGTAATAGCTCCTCACATAATCTAATATAGCGATCTCCAATTGGCTCGAGTACAATTTTTCTTGTATCATCTCCAGCATGGAATAAACTAATTTGCAACTTCTCATTTGGTAAATATGCTTCTATTAAATGAGCCCATTCTACTACTGTAATCCCTTCACCATAGAAATACTCATCAAACCCTAAATCTTCTTCACTTTCCGCTAAACGATACACATCCATATGATATAGCGGTAATCTTCCTTTATATTCTTTAATAATATTGAAGGTAGGACTATTTACGACTCTTTTCACTCCAAGACCTTTTGCTAGTCCTTTCGTAAAAGTCGTCTTACCAGCTCCAAGATCACCTTCTAAAATAATTACATCTTTTTCCCTTACAAGTCTCCCTAATTTTTCTGATAATCGCTGGGTTTCTTCGGAAGATTTTGTTGTCATTTCATATTTACTCACAGACTTCACCTACTTTACTCACAATGTTCTCTGCTCTTTATTATACAGGTTTTAAATATATAAAAAAGTCCTTAGGAGTTTTCCTAAGGATAGTTTGACTGTCTTTATTAGTTTTTTGTTAAAACAAATAAAAAAATACGAAACAACTTGTTTCGTTCTTTTCTTTATATAAAATGGCGGTCCCGACCGGGGTCGAACCGGCGATCTCCTGCGTGACAGGCAGGCATGTTAACCACTACACCACGGGACCATTTGGTTGCGGGGACAGGATTTGAACCTGCGACCTTCGGGTTATGAGCCCG
The DNA here is from genome assembly GCF_016651075.1 of Bacillus sp. TH19. NCBI lineage: Bacteria > Bacillati > Bacillota > Bacilli > Caryophanales > Bacillaceae > Bacillus > Bacillus sp. TH19. Next base: position 41,908 of record NZ_JAEKEO010000005.1, read on the forward strand.
ACGAGCTACCGTACTGCTCCACCCCGCGATGATATAAATAGCCTGGCAACGTCCTACTCTCACAGGGACAAGGTCCCAACTACCATCGGCGCTAGAGAGCTTAACTTCCGTGTTCGGTATGGGAACGGGTGTGACCTCTCTGCCATCATTACCAGACTATATTCATTTAAGACAAGAATCATCATAACTCATTCGACATTTAAAGTCAATAAGTTTTTTATATTCTCTCAAAACTAGATAACATTAGCTTCATATTATATGGTTAAGTCCTCGATCTATTAGTATTCGTCAGCTCCACATGTCACCATGCTTCCACCTCGAACCTATCAACCTGATCATCTTTCAGGGATCTTACTAGCTTACGCTATGGGAAATCTCATCTTGAGGGGGGCTTCATGCTTAGATGCTTTCAGCACTTATCCCTTCCGCACATAGCTACCCAGCTATGCCCTTGGCAGAACAACTGGTACACCAGCGGTGCGTCCATCCCGGTCCTCTCGTACTAAGGACAGCTCCTCTCAAATTTCCTGCGCCCACGACGGATAGGGACCGAACTGTCTCACGACGTTCTGAACCCAGCTCGCGTACCGCTTTAATGGGCGAACAGCCCAACCCTTGGGACCGACTACAGCCCCAGGATGCGATGAGCCGACATCGAGGTGCCAAACCTCCCCGTCGATGTGGACTCTTGGGGGAGATAAGCCTGTTATCCCCGGGGTAGCTTTTATCCGTTGAGCGATGGCCCTTCCATGCGGAACCACCGGATCACTAAGCCCGACTTTCGTCCCTGCTCGACTTGTAGGTCTCGCAGTCAAGCTCCCTTATGCCTTTGCACTCTACGAATGATTTCCAACCATTCTGAGGGAACCTTTGGGCGCCTCCGTTACACTTTAGGAGGCGACCGCCCCAGTCAAACTGCCCACCTGACACTGTCTCCCGGGTCGATAAGACCCGTAGGTTAGAATTTCAATACAGTCAGGGCGGTATCCCACCAGCGCCTCCACCGAAGCTAGCGCTCCGGTTTCAATGGCTCCCGCCTATCCTGTACAAACTGTACCAAAATTCAATATCAGGCTACAGTAAAGCTCCACGGGGTCTTTCCGTCCTGTCGCGGGTAACCTGCATCTTCACAGGTACTATAATTTCACCGAGTCTCTGGTTGAGACAGTGCCCAAATCGTTACACCTTTCGTGCGGGTCGGAACTTACCCGACAAGGAATTTCGCTACCTTAGGACCGTTATAGTTACGGCCGCCGTTTACTGGGGCTTCAGTTCAGAGCTTCGCTTACGCTAACCCCTCTCCTTAACCTTCCAGCACCGGGCAGGTGTCAGCCCCTATACTTCGCCTTACGGCTTCGCAGAGACCTGTGTTTTTGCTAAACAGTCGCTTGGGCCTATTCACTGCGGCTTTCCGTTAAGAAAGCACCCCTTCTCCCGAAGTTACGGGGTCATTTTGCCGAGTTCCTTAACCAGAGTTCTCTCGCACACCTTAGGATTCTCTCCTCGCCTACCTGTGTCGGTTTGCGGTACAGGCACCTTTTATCTCGCTAGAAGCTTTTCTTGGCAGCGGGGAATCAAAGACTTCGCTCCATAAGGAGCTTCCCCATCACAGCTCAGCCTTCACGATAAGCGGATTTGCCTACTTATCAGCCTAACTGCTTGGACGTGCACAACCAATCGCACGCTTCTTCTATCCTTCTGCGTCCCTCCATTGCTCAAACGATAAAGAGGTGGTACAGGAATATCAACCTGTTGTCCATCGCCTACGCCTGTCGGCCTCGGCTTAGGTCCTGACTAACCCTGAGCGGACGAGCCTTCCTCAGGAAACCTTAGGCATTCGGTGGACGGGATTCTCACCCGTCTTTCGCTACTCATACCGGCATTCTCACTTCTAAGCGCTCCACCAGTCCTTCCGGTCTGACTTCACTGCACTTAGAACGCTCCCCTACCACTGATACCATTGGTATCAATTCGCAGCTTCGGTGGTGTATTTAGCCCCGGTACATTTTCGGCGCAGAGTCACTCGACTAGTGAGCTATTACGCACTCTTTAAATGGTGGCTGCTTCTGAGCCAACATCCTAGTTGTCTAAGCAACTCCACATCCTTTTCCACTTAATACACACTTTGGGACCTTAGCTGGCGATCTGGGCTGTTTCCCTCTTGACTACGGATCTTATCACTCGCAGTCTGACTCCTAAGGATAAGTCATTGGCATTCGGAGTTTGACTGAATTCGGTAATCCGATGAGGACCCCTAGTTCAATCAGTGCTCTACCTCCAAGACTCTTACACTTAAGGCTAGCCCTAAAGCTATTTCGGGGAGAACCAGCTATCTCCAGGTTCGATTGGAATTTCTCCGCTACCCACACCTCATCCCCGCACTTTTCAACGTGCGTGGGTTCGGGCCTCCATTCAGTGTTACCTGAACTTCACCCTGGACATGGGTAGATCACCTGGTTTCGGGTCTACGACCACGTACTAAACGCCCTATTCAGACTCGCTTTCGCTGCGGCTCCGCCTCTTCAGCTTAACCTCGCACGGGATCGTAACTCGCCGGTTCATTCTACAAAAGGCACGCCATCACCCATTAACGGGCTCTGACTATTTGTAGGCACACGGTTTCAGGATCTCTTTCACTCCCCTTCCGGGGTGCTTTTCACCTTTCCCTCACGGTACTGGTTCACTATCGATCACTAGGGAGTATTTAGCCTTGGGAGATGGTCCTCCCAGATTCCGACGGAATTTCACGTGTTCCGCCGTACTCAGGATACATTCAAGAGAGAACGAAGTTTCGACTACGGGGTTATTACCCTCTGTGACGGACCTTTCCAGGTCGCTTCGTCTACCTCGTTCCTTTGTAACTCCGTATAGAATGTCCTACAACCCCAAGAGGCAAGCCTCTTGGTTTGGGCTAGATTCCGTTTCGCTCGCCGCTACTCAGGAAATCGCATTTGCTTTCTCTTCCTCCAGGTACTTAGATGTTTCAGTTCCCTGGGTCTGTCTTCCATACCCTATGTATTCAGGTAAGGATACCATACCATTACGTATAGTGGGTTTCCCCATTCGGAAATCTTCGGATCAAAGCTTACTTAC
>NZ_JAEKEO010000005.1:47500-143808 GCF_016651075.1 Bacillus sp. TH19
AACTGCTATATAGCAGAAGTTAAAATGGCGGTCCCGACCGGGGTCGAACCGGCGATCTCCTGCGTGACAGGCAGGCATGTTAACCACTACACCACGGGACCATTTTGGTTGCGGGGACAGGATTTGAACCTGCGACCTTCGGGTTATGAGCCCGACGAGCTACCGTACTGCTCCACCCCGCGATAATATTATTTATATAATTTATATGGTGGAGGATGACGGGATCGAACCGCCGACCCCCTGCTTGTAAGGCAGGTGCTCTCCCAGCTGAGCTAATCCTCCGAAGTGGTGACCCGTACGGGATTCGAACCCGTGTTACCGCCGTGAAAGGGCGGTGTCTTAACCGCTTGACCAACGGGCCAATATGTATGGCAGAGAAGAAGGGATTCGAACCCTCGCACCGCGTTAGCGATCTACTCCCTTAGCAGGGGAGCCCCTTGAGCCACTTGGGTACTTCTCTGTATGGCTCCGCAGGTAGGACTCGAACCTACGACCGATCGGTTAACAGCCGATAGCTCTACCACTGAGCTACTGCGGAATAATGAAGACAATTTGTATCTTATAAAAATTCTCATCGTAAGTCAAGAAGTTTTTTCACAACATCTTGCGCAAACGTGACATGTTTATAATATACTGGATTGCGTTTTCACTGTCAAGATGTTTTCACTACCAGTTTTAGTTGTCCTTTACACTTTCCACATACATATCTTTGTGTATTTATTTGACGTCTTCTTACATATTGAAAAGAACACCCCATACATTCATACATAGAAACTCTCGTTTCCTCCTCACTAATCATTCGTTTACAAAAACGTGGTGCACCTACTTTCTTTAATAACTCACGAAAATCTCTATCTCGATGCTTATACCCTTTTCCTGTGATATGTAAGTGATAATGACAAAGTTCATGTTTAACAATCCCGACTAACTCTTCTTTACCATATACTTCGTAATATCGATAATTCAATTCTATATTATGATTCTTCAATAGATAGCGCCCACCAGTTGTACGTAACCTACTATTAAACATCGCTTTATGTAAAAACGGCATTCCAAAGCATTGTAACGATACCTCTTCCACTAACCGCTGAATTTCTTGCTCATCCATTCTCATCCCTCCTAAACTAAAAAATATTTTCACACTTTTCTCCCTTCTTATACATATAGTAAATAGTACATATACCCATCCTCATTCAAGAAGCGCGATTTCTAAAAATGCAGCATTGCTAGAAATCCACTCACCAACCTCTCATCAAAGTTACTTTAACTAAAAGGAGCTACTTTTTTGAGAGCAGGATTAAACAAGGAGGGATTCCTATGCCCACGTGGCTAAAGAAACAAATGCAACGTGCATATTTTGAGAAAAACCGGTATCAAATCAAGTTACTAAATGAATGCTGGTTTTATTATAGTAAAATACATCAAAGCTCATAATCAATTAAACTTTCCAGTTCATAAAAAAAGAGCAGTTTCATCTGCTCTCTTTTCTTACTATTCAATCGGTAACATTGATAATGCAACACGACCTTTTTTCGTATCAATATCATCTACCCATACCTTTACAATTTGTCCCACGGATACAATATCTAATGGATGCTTTACAAATTGTTTGCTTAGTTTAGAAATATGTACTAAACCATCTTGCTTCACACCAATATCAACAAAGGCACCGAAATCAACAACATTGCGGATCGTTCCCTCTAGTTCCATACCACGCTTTAAATCTTCTAATTTTAAAATCCCTTTTTTCAAAAGTGGCTTTGGCAACTCATCCCTCATATCTCGCTCCGGGCTAATTAAAGCATCCATAATATCAACTAATGTCGGCTCACCAATCTCCGTCTCTTGAGATAATTTAGAAATATCTACTCCTTCGAAACTCTTTTGCAAGTTTGGTTTCCCCACATCATTCTTTGATAACCCTAAGCTCTTCAATAGCAATTCAACATTTTTATATTGTTCTGGATGAATCCCTGTGCGATCTAACGGATTCGCTCCTTCTAATATACGTAAAAACCCGATACATTGTTCATATGTTTTTGCACCTAAACGCGGGATTTTTTTTAACTCAGTTCGCTTCGTGAATTTCCCATCTTCCTCACGCTTAGCTACAATATTTTTCGCAACTGTTTTTGATAACCCCGAAACATATTGCAACAATGCAACTGAAGCTGTATTTACATTAACACCAACTCGGTTAACTGCCGTCTCTACTACAAATGTTAATGATTCATTTAATCTCTTTTGAGATACATCATGTTGATATTGCCCCACTCCAACAGATTTAGGGTCAATTTTCACAAGCTCTGCAAGCGGATCTTGTAGACGTCTCCCAATTGAAACAGCACTTCTTTCTTCAACCTGTAAATTTGGAAACTCCTCGCGAGCTACATCAGATGCTGAGTACACACTAGCACCCGCTTCATTTACAATAATGTAAAATACATCTCGCTCTACATTTTGTAATACATCTACTATAAATTCTTCCGTTTCCCTCGAAGCTGTACCATTTCCAATTGCTATCATTTCAACTTCATATTTATCTATAATTGAAATGATTTTCGTTTTTGCATCCTCATATTTACGAGCAGGCGGATGCGGATAAATAACATCTATGTGAAGAACTTTTCCTGTATCATCTACTACAGCTAATTTACAACCGGTTCTATATGCTGGATCTACCGCTAACACAACTTTCCCTTTCATTGGAGGTTGTAATAATAAATTACGTAAATTCTCAGAGAAAATATGAATTGCTTGTTCTTCGGCCGTTTCCATTAATTCTTTACGAATTTCTCTTTCTATTGAAGGTTGAATTAATCGCTTATATCCATCTTCCATCGCTAATTGTACATAATGCGCACTTTTAGAAGCTTCATCAAGAATCATTTTTTTATGTAAAAACTGAAGAATTTCTTCAATTGGCGTGATAACAGAAACTCTTAATACGTCTTCCTTTTCACCACGATTCATAGCTAGTACACGATGCGGCACTACTTTTTGCAACGGTTCTTCATAGCCATAATACATTTCATATATATTCTTTTCATCTTTTTCTTTATCTTTTACAGATGAAGACATAATCCCTTTTCGGAAAGTAGTATTGCGAATCCAACTACGATATGCCGCATCATCCGAAACAAGTTCCGCAATAATATCTTGCGCACCTTGCAACGCATCTTCTGCAGACGCCACTTCCTTTTCTGCATTAACAAATTCCATAGCCTTCTCTGCTGGATTTTCTTTTTTATATAATAATAGCCACTCAGCTAACGGTTCTAATCCCTTTTCTTTAGCAATTGTAGCTTTCGTTCTTCTTTTTTCTTTATATGGACGATATAAGTCTTCTACTTCTTGAAGTTTTATTGCAGCAACAATATGACGACGCAACTCTTCGGTTAGTTTACCCTTTTCACCAATAAGACGAAGAACCTCTTCTTTCCTATCTTCTAGTTGCATCATATATTGCCATCTTTCTAAGATTGCACGAATTTGCACCTCATCAAGAGACCCTGTCCATTCTTTTCGGTAACGAGCGATAAATGGAACTGTGTTACCTTCTTCTGTTAATTGAATAACATGACGAACTTGCTTTTCTGTAAAGCCTAATTCTTTCACTAACATTTTCATTAACCCTTGTCGATTATCTACCATTTCCATATCCAACCGTAACCTCCTCTATAATAAAAAAAAGTTGCCCTGTAAAGAGAGCAACTTAAACTGCCGATTTAAAAATCTATTAGTCCTAAACTAATTTGTAACGCTTCATCTACACGACTCATCATCACTTCATCCAAATGAGTGATTTTGTCCGTTAAGCGTTGCTTATCGATTGTTCGAATCTGCTCAAGTAAAATAACAGAATCCCTCTCAAAACCGTACTTTTTCGCATCAATTTCCACATGAGTGGGTAATTTCGCTTTTTGAATCTGTGCAGTAATAGCCGCTACAATCACAGTCGGACTAAAACGATTTCCGATGTCATTTTGAATGACAAGAACCGGACGAACGCCTCCTTGCTCAGAACCAACAACTGGGGAAAGGTCTGCAAAATACACGTCGCCGCGTTTTACAATCAAAATATTACCCCCCGCTAACTAAGCGTTCTACTGTATGAGCTGCTTCATACTCTGCTAAGAAAGCTTCAGATGCAATACCAAGATTAATTTTTCCCATTTCAATGTACCCACGTCGCATTGATTCATGTTGGTAGCGTTTCTTCGTCTTATGTTGACGCAATAACAGTTGTGTTGCCTGGCAAATTAGTTCATGGCGATTCTTATTCTCTTGTTTTCCAATTCCGTCCAATTCCGTTACCATTTGCTTTGGTAACCGAACCACGATTTCAGTAGTTACACTTGATTCGGACACAAAAATACACCTCCACCGTCAACTACACACCCAAATATATATATGACACCTATTGTAATAATACCATTGTATGGAGCCTGTTGCAAAGACTTCCTTATTCCTTGCTTATGTTTTCCAATTCATAAATAAAACATTCATCTTCTTTTACTTTTTATCTCTTTCAAACAAGAAATAAAGCAATCCTTCAGTAATATTTCATTGCAACTTATATTAATAACAAGTATAAAAAGAAGCTCCCCAGCGAAAAAGAGCCTATTCTTTATTAGTGAAACTCCTCCAAATCACGAGATGCTGAGTAATAATACCTTCTTCTATATATCGTTCAAATAATTGATTACTTCTACAACTTTACCGTGTCGTATAAATATTCTCGGTACACGGAAGCTTATCGTTGCAATAATTTCATAATTAATAGTCCCGGAATATTCAGCAACCTCGGTAGCACTAATATACTCATCACCTTGTCTCCCAATGAGTGTAACTTTCGTACCAAGTGGCACTTCACAAGGAAGATGTATCATGAATTGATCCATTGTCACTCGCCCTACAATCGGTACTCTTTCACCGTTTACAAGTACCTTAAACCCTTGCAATCTTCTAAGCCAGCCATCTGCATACCCAATCGCAACTGTCGCAATCCATTCTTCGGTTCTCGTTCGGTATGTGACATTATAACTAATCCCATCCCCTTTAATCACTTGCTTAATATGAGCAACTTTCGTATGAAGTGACAACGCCGGTTCCAATTTAAACGGTAAAAAAGGACGTATTTCTACAGATGGGGATAGTCCATACATCGCAATACCAATTCGCACTGCATTAAATGTAATCCCTTGAAATCTTAACGTTGCAGCACTATTGGCTGTATGGACAAATTTAGGGTTCACTCCAAATTCTTTCAACCAACGTAACTGCTGCAAGAACGTATTATATTGCTTATCAAAGTAAGAAGTCTCAACCTCATCGGATGTTGCAAAATGTGTATATACTCCTTCTAACTCTAAAAATGGCGCGCCTTCTAAACTCTTTAAGAACCCCTTTAATTCTTTGCGTTCGCGTATTCCAATTCTCCCCATACCACTATCAAAATTAATATGGAATTTCATTATTGATGAACCATCCCAGAGCTTTATCGCGTCTTCTACCCATTCTTTTTGAAAAACAGTTAATGCTACATCATTTTCAGCAGCAACATTTACATCACGGGGAGGGGAAGGACCTAATACTAAAATCGGTGCAGTAATACCAGCCCTCCGAAGCACTAAAGCTTCATCTAAAAAAGCAACTGCTAATCTTGTTGCCCCTGCTTCTAATGCGGTTTTAGCCACTGGTACATAATCGTGCCCATATGCATTCGCTTTAACTACAGCAAAAATTTCTACATCACTTGGAATGAACTCTTTAATATGCGTAACATTGTTATAGATCGCATCTAAATCCACTTCCACCCACGTGTCACGGTAAAACGGTGCTTCTTCCATAAATACACTTCCTTATACACGATATGCGAAGCTTATTCTTTTATATGCTTCTTTTATGAAATCCACCTTCAAACTAAGAAAAGACGTGGTGCACATATATCACCACGTCTAAGAAGTTTACTTCACCTGCTTCGCTGTAACCGAACGAGCAACCATCAACAACTCATTCGTCTCTAAACCTTTAGACACGAGCATATATTCTACTCCGTTATGTGACCACGTTACAGAGTCTTTCGTCAATGCACCAATCGTGAAACCAAGATCAACCGGCTCTCCACTTACACTTACCGCCGATGAGGCCTCTGCAACTTTTGACTTTTCTTGTATTAAAGTAAAGGATTTCTTACTTCCAGTGTATGTGAGTATTGCACGCTTGCCACTGTCTGTCTTCAACTCTTCTTCCTCTTTCAAAGTCATACCTTGCGGTGTATCACGTGGATACAAAATAGCAAACGGTTTGTCTTCCTTCGCTGCCGTCTGAACATCTACTTGTGCTCTAGACATATTTTGTTTCGTATCAAATGCACCTTTATCAAACTTTGCATCAAACTTTACTTTAGTGAAATCTACTTTTACAAGGACATTTTGATCATTATCCATCAGTTTCACAGAAACTGGTGTTAAATCACTTTTATTCAGCTTAATTTCTTGTTTCGGTAACATATTTTGATGTTGATAATTTGTTTTTGTTTTAAACACATAATACTTATCCGTTTTCTCGAAAGAGAGATTTTTCTTATCTTGCAAAATATCTCTTACAAGTGATTCATATAAATAAGCCTGGCTACTATTTTGCGGCCAATCACTTTGAAAACGGAAACTCTTATTAAGTGCCGGTGTTAATACAAATACACCCTCATCATTCCTTAAAATAATTTGACTCTGATCCTTTTTCGCATTCTGCAAATTCACACGATAATACGAAGGTTCTTTATGCCAAATTTCTACATTGTACTCTTGAGGTTCATTTCCTGTTTTAATAGATAATTTCGCTTCAGCTTGATAACTCTTCATACTTTTAACTTTCGTTTCTAAATCTCTCACAACATCTTCCTGTTTCTTTTCCATACAACCCGCCAACACAAAAACGGTCAATAAACCGACAAGAACTAAAAACAGACGCCTTTTCATCACTTCAGCCCCTTTGCCCCTATAAATGAATGGAAGATATGCCTTCCTTATCGCTACCTCAAATATATGAGACAAAGATATAAAATATGCAGACTAGCGTGACGAGCTTTCCAAAACAACTTGAGCAACGGCAAATTCTTTACTATGACTAATTGATAAATGAACAATATGCTCTGTATTTGTAATGATAATCGGCTTACCTCTATCATCATTCCTTACTTCAATATCTAAAAAACTCACTTCTTTCCCGATACCGGTCCCTACCGCTTTAGAATACGCCTCTTTTGCTGCAAATCTTCCAGCTACGAATTCTGTAAGACGACTTCCTTTCAGCCCCTCGGCAACACCACGTTCTCTTTCAGTTAAAATACGTTCCATAAATTTAAGCTTTCCATCTAGCATTTTTTCAATTCGATTTAACTCAATAATATCGATTCCAATCCCTATAATCATTTCAAAATCCCCTTCTTCTATTTAGCTTTCTTCATTCATATTGTAAGAATAACAGAGAATCTTTCTGATGCAAAAGGAGTGATACTAACAACATGCTAATACCATCCACTCGCATTTCCTTACAACCGATTATCATTTCTTTACTTCTTATACAATTAGTCATGATTATATTGAGCGACTTTTCCCTCTTTCACCTGGCAGCCTACAATGAATATATCGCTAAAGGAGAATGGTGGCGTGTCATAACTTCCTTACTTGTACACGTAGACTTACAACATTTCCTTTCTAATAGTATTTGTTTATTCGTATTTGGTTCTTCTATCGAAAAACAACTAGGACACTTTTCTTTCATCATTATTTTTTTCCTTTCTGGCATTCTCGGGAATATTTCTTCTTATATTATTATGCCTCTTGAATATATTCACGCCGGAGCATCTGGTGGTATTTTCGGATTACTAGGCGCCCAATTATTTTTATTGTATAGTCGATATCGTTCTTCAAAACCAAGAGACATCGCTATTTTTTCAATAATGATACTTATATTACTACTATTTACTTTCTTTAATCCCTCTGCCAATCCTATAAGCCATTTAACAGGACTAATCATCGGCGGCATGTGCACCCCTTTTTTAACAAAAAAAAACGATGGCGCAGAGCTTATTTAATATAGAAGCTCGCACCATCGATAATTTCCACATCTGTTTGTTTACTTAACTCTCTCATTAGTTGAAATAAAGACTCGTCCTTTTTCTTCGCCTCAATCATACAATCAATTCGCGGAACACTCCCCTTTATCTTTTTCAAAAAAGATAAGAAAGTATCTACATCAATAAAATCTGCATGTGCTCTCGGGTTTTTTCCATCTCTAGGACTGGAGATGTGCATTTTAACCGGTAACAAAGACGATTCCCACGTATGTACAACACGCGCCCAATCTTCATGCCAATCTTCCTGGTCATTATTCATCATATGATGGTGCAAATCAAACACGACTGGAATGTCTAATTTCTCACCTAAATACAATGTTTCTTCTAAAGAAAAGGTCGTGTCATCATTTTCTAATATAATCATCTCTTGAATACCTCTTGGAACAGTTGACCAATTTTCTATAAAGCGTTCTAATGCAAGCTCCTTATCTTTATAACCTCCTCCCACATGTAATACACATCGTTGCTTATGTTCAATTCCCATACCCTTTAACAATTTTTTGTGCATCTGCAATGTCTTTACAGATTGTTTGAGAACACTCTCCTCAGGTGAATTTAGTACAACAAAGTGATCTGGATGGAAGTCAATTCGCATATTCATACGAATTGCATATTCACCTAATTCTTTCAGATTTTCTTTTAACGGACGAATATAGTTCCAATCTAACAACTCCTCATGATTCGCTAAAGGAATAAGCTTGGAACTAAGTCGAAAGAAAGATATATCATGCCCTTTATTATGTTTTAATAACCGTAAGCAATTTTCCAAATTCGAATTAGCGATTCTTTCAAGTTTACGAATCGCAGCCTCTCGATCATCAATCCGCTGAAACTGTGCATACGTCATCGTTTGAGATGGAGAAGCATTCTTCAAATGTACACTCATCGCAACATACCCAAGTCTTACAAGCATATAGCACCTCATTTCTATACGAGTTACTATGTAGTATGCACAATTACAGAAATAAAAAAAGAGAATGCCAGCAAAGGGCATTCTCTTTTTTATTAAGCTTGTGGACGGCTATGATGTTTTCTTTCGCCGCGTCCATTTGAAGATCCAGGGCGACCTTCACCTTTACGACCACGGTTGCCATCACGGCTACCAGCATCACGGCTACCGCCATCACGATTACGATCACGGTTACGACCATCGCCACCGCCGCGTCCATCACGACTACGATTACGATCACGGTTACCATCACGGTATCCACTTCCGTTACCACCGCGTTTTTTAGAACCGCCACCGCCACCTCTTGAAACAACTGGTGGTTCTGATGTTAAAGCGATCGGAGTTGTATCCGGCTCTTTTGTCATCATTTTTAAAGCAGCAGCTACTACTGTTACAGAATCATTCTCTTCTAACATTTCTTCTGCAATACGCTTGTAGTATGATAAGTTATCATTTTCAATTGTGCTTTGAAGTTTTTCAGCGATTAAACGTTGTTGACCTTCTAACGCCTCGTCAAGTGTCGGTGCGTCCATACGATCAACTTTACGTTTTGTTGTACGCTCGATATTTTTTAATTGTCCTGATTCACGTGGTGTTACAAATAACATTGCAATACCTTTTTTACCGGCACGGCCAGTACGACCGATACGGTGAACGTATGATTCTGGATCTTGTGGGATATCGAAGTTGTATACGTGTGTTACGCCTGAAATATCAAGACCACGTGCAGCAACGTCTGTTGCAACAAGAACTTCAATAGTACCTTCTTTAAATTTACGTAATACAGACATACGCTTCGCTTGTGTTAAGTCACCGTGAATACCTTCTGCTGCATAACCACGTAAGTTTAATGCTTCTGATAATTCATCAACACGACGCTTTGTACGACCGAATATGATTGCAAGCTCTGGAGATTGAATATCTAGTAAGCGTGTTAACACGTCAAACTTTTTCTTTTCTTGCACTTCTAAATAGAACTGCTGAATGTTTGGCATTGTTACTTCTTTTGCTTTTACTTTAATGTGTTGAGGCTCAGTCATGAAACGCTCAGCAATACGACGGATTGGATCTGGCATTGTCGCTGAGAATAATAATGTTTGATGTGTTTCTGGCACATCTGTTAAAATCGCTTCAATATCTTCAATGAAGCCCATGTTTAACATTTCATCCGCTTCGTCAAGAACAACAGTCTCTACGTTTTGTAAGCGAAGTGTTTTACGGTTGATATGATCTAAAATACGACCCGGCGTACCTACAATAATGTGTGGGTGTTTTTTTAGAGCACGAATTTGGCGGTTAATATCTTGACCACCATAAATTGGTAGAATACGAACACGTTTATGTTTACCAATTTTGTATAGCTCTTCTCCAACTTGAATTGCTAATTCACGCGTTGGCGCGATAACAATACCTTGAACTGCTTCTTTATTTGTATCCACTTTATCTAATAGTGGTAATCCGAATGCTGCTGTTTTCCCTGTACCTGTTTGCGCTTGCCCAATAATATCCTTACCTTGCAATGCATGTGGAATTGTTTCAGCTTGAATCGGCGTAGCCTCTTCAAAGCCCATACTTTCAACAGATTGTAGTAAAGACTCACTTAATCCTAGTTCTCGAAATGTTGTCAATGTTACTTCTCCTTTTCTATCCTATACTTATCATTTAAAAAAAGGCGTTTTCCGAACTTGCGGAAAAGCCATTTTCCTGAATACTTACGTATATAACCGGGCGTATATTCTTCACGAAAATACTTCTAAACGTTATTACACTTTATCAATTATAAGTTTTGTAGGTGTAAAAAGCAAACCCCAACTGTTACCTTATTTCATATTCAGAGCTTTTTTCTTTACTTTTATTTTTTTATCGTTTACTGTAAGCGCTTATTATAAGTTTCCACTATTTTCGTGGCTATCATCCCTATTTATATACACCAATTATTTCAACATCGTAATTACTTCTTCTAATTTCATGCCGCGAGATGCTTTTACTAATACAACATCTTTCGTACCGACTACTGCTTGCAACTCTTTTATTAACTCTTCTTTACTATCATACGCTTTTACACGGTCTTTAGGGAAATTAATTTTTGCACCTTCAGCAATTTGAGCCCCTAATTTACCATATGTGAATACATATGAAATTTTTGCTGGATCAATTAATTTACCTACTTCATAATGAAATTGCACTTCTTGATTTCCAAGTTCTAACATATCACCAAGCACAACAATTTTTTTAGCAAATCCATCTAAACCATTCATTAGGTGGAACGCAGCTTCCATAGCTGTTGGACTAGCATTATAAGCATCATTGATAATTGTTAAACCACTATCTGTTTTTACAATTTCCATACGCATACCTGTCATTTGAAGTGTTACTAAACCTTGTTTCATTTCTTCCCACGTTACACCAAAATGTTTTGCAATTGCCATTGAAGCAAGCGTATTATATACATTATGCTTTCCTAGTACTGGCAAATAGAATGACGAAGTTTCATCCCTGTTCATCTTAAAGTGTGTCCCAGTAGCCTGCAATGTTACAGTAGTTGGATAGTAATCATTTGCTCTCGCATCACCAAATGTAACTGTTTCAGCTGCTAAATTCATTTCTGGAACACGATTCGTTAATAGCGGCTCATCTCCATTATATACGAACACGCCACCCTTTTGTAAACCTGTAACAATTTCTAACTTCGCTTCAGCAATCGCCTCACGAGAGCCTAAATCCATTAAGTGCGCCTCACCAATGTTCGTGATAATAGCTGCATTAGGACGAGCTAACTTAGATAGAAATTCAATTTCTCCTCGGCTTGACATGCCCATTTCTAATACAGCTACTTCTGTATTTTCCTCTAAATTTAAAATAGTAAGAGGTAAACCGATGTGGTTGTTGAAATTACCTTCTGTTTTTTGAACTTTAAATCTAGTCGCAAGAATACTTGTTACAATATCTTTCGTAGATGTTTTACCATTACTACCCGTTACACCAATAACTTTTACATCCAATTGATCACGATAGTTTTTCGCTAACATTTGCAATGCTGCTAGTGTATCTTCTACAAAAATAACCGGAAGATTTTCAGGTGGGTTTTCTAAATCTTTCATCCATAATGTAGCAATCGCCCCATTTTCAACAGCTTTGTCTACAAAAGCATGTCCATCGAAACGTTCACCTTGAATTGGAACATATAAATTTCCATTTTCAATTTTCCTCGTATCAATAGACACTCCTTGTATAGTAATTCCCTCATACTGCTCTGCTAATCCAGTACCATTTATCATCTGCTCTACTTGTTTTAACGTTCGATTTATCATGAAAACACTCCTTACATAGAGGAAGCACTATTCCTTCGAATAGTGCTTCCTCCTTTTTTGTTAGATTGTATATTTAATTTTTTGTTTTTCTTCGTGACGCTCAATCGCTAAGCGAATTAGCTCTTCAATTAATTCCGGATACGGTAACCCTGTATGTTGCCATAATAGAGGGAACATACTAAACGGCGTGAATCCTGGCATTGTGTTTACTTCGTTAATATATACTTCTCCATCTTTCGTTAAGAAGAAATCAGCTCGTGTTAAGCCCGAACCATCTAATGATTGGAATGCGATAATTGCATCTCGCTTAATTACATTAGACTCTTCTTCTGTCATTTCAGCTGGAATAATTAACGCTGTATCACCATCGATGTATTTCGATTTATAATCATAAAAATCTTTTTTCGGTACAATTTCACCTACAACTGAACATTTCGGCTCATCATTACCTAATACACCAACTTCTACTTCACGACCTATAATATTTTCTTCTACAATAATTTTACGGTCAAATTGGAATGCCTCTTCGAATGCATTCTCAAGCTCTTCACGATCATTACACTTATTAATACCAACACTTGAACCAAGGTTTGCTGGTTTTACGAAGCAAGGATATCCTAATACTTCTTCTACTTTTTCATACGCTGTTTCACGATCTTTTTCCCATGCGCTACGAATGAAAGATGCATATTTCGCTTGTTTCAATCCAGCTTCTGCAAAGATATTTTTCATAACAACTTTATCCATACCAGCAGATGATGCTAATACACCGTTACCTACATATGGAATGTTTAGTAATTCTAATAACCCTTGTACTGTTCCATCTTCGCCATTCGGTCCATGTAATAATGGGAAAATAACATCAATTGCATCTTCTTGTTTAGAAGTTGCCGTTGGGATAATTTCTGTACTTAATGATACAGGAGAAATTGTATTCTCTTCCCCACTCATTTGTAATGCCTCAACATTTGTTACTTCGCCTTCAATACGCTCTCCACGCATCCATTGGCCTTGTTCTGTAATATAAATTGGATGAATCTCGAATTTATCTTGATTTAATGCTTTAATAGCAGCAAGAGCCGTTTGTAACGAAACTTGATGCTCAGCTGATTTTCCACCGTATAATAAACCTAATTTAATTTTTGTCACTGAAATCACCCTAACCAATTGTTTTCATTTTTCTATTTTAGCACTTTTTATAAAAATAGGTAGTTCCTATTTGAAATAAAATGTAACTTCCACAAATAATTAAAAGACACCACTTATTGGTTTTCTACACTTTTTCTCTTTAATTTCTACACACCTAAACACAATTAAACTTTAGAGCAAAATTGCTATCTAATCTAGTTATGTACCTAAAATATGTAGAAATCCACTTTGTGTGTATGTCATCTATATTACCCTACCATTTGTGGAGAATGAAAAAACACTGATTAAAGTTTCATTTTATTAAGAAGACTGTTTTGTAGGCGTATCTTTTTGCCTCTGCTCAACAAGACGATCTAAAGAAACATATACAAAGCCTGCAACTACACACCCTACACTTAAAATTGTAAATAAGTAGTGACCAAGCAAACGATCCAATAAAAAACCACCAAGAAGTGGACCGAATGCACTTCCTGTAATCCACTGCAAACTCGCCGCCCCCATATAGGTTCCTCTCAAATGCTCAGGGGCCAAATTCGCTACAAACGTCATCTGTACAGGTGACATAATCATCTCGCCTAACGTATATATGGCATAAACAAACATTAACGTCATTAAAATAATTGTAGCATTTGTATCATATTCTCCAAACCACTTCGGTAACCATCCTATAAAAAACAAACCAATTCCGAACAAACACGCACCGTATAACATCGTCTTTCCAACAGGTTTATCTGTCGCCCATTTTGAAATTTGAAATTGAAATAAAACAACTAATAGACCATTTAATGCCATTAAATATGGGTATGGATTGTTGACTCCAAAAATATCCTTCATTTCGTTATCAAAGTGAAGCGGTAACATGCCTTCTGTTTGAGAAAACCCCATAGAAATAATGATCCCCGCTAACAAATAAATCATTAACGCCTTATCTCTCATTAAAATTTTCCAAACTGCTCCGGATTCCTGCTCTTTACTTTTTTCCGTCATATCCGTAATTTTTGGCATTGTTTCTTTAATAAGTACTAACACTAGTAGCGCATAAAACAACATAGCGGATGAAGCAATAATAAACACGAGGTTCTTTGATAAAACAACTACTGATGCTCCCATTATCGGTCCAATTGCAGCACCAATATTGTGTCCCATTCGCAATAAACCATATGCTTCTGTTCTTTTTTCTGGCGCCGTCACATCTGCAACCATCGCTGATGCCGCTGGGTGGAATAGCGAATTACTTAACCCTAAAAAAATAGATAAAATGGCATATGGAATAAACCCTTCTATAAATAAAAAACCGAGCATTAGTAATGCATTACTCGCCATTGAAAATATCATAATTGGCTTTCTTCCATATATATCAGCTATTCTTCCGCCTATAAGCGAACCAAAACTTGCAGCTATTGGAGAAAGCGCCATAATGATTCCAACTTGTAATAAAGAATCTACCTTATCTTTTAAATATAGTGCAAAAAAAGGCATTAACATCATCATCGCAATTCCGTTCAAAGTCTCACCGATAAATCGAATCCATACGTTACGATCCATCCCTCTTAACTCACGCCATGTATTTTTCACATTTTCACCCCTTTAGTTCGCCAACAATTATCTTATAATACATTCAGAAAAATGTAAATTTTCAAAATAAAAATCCATCCTAACAGAATTAGAATGGATTTTTCCATTTATAAATTTGCTACATCTTCTTCTTTTTTACTATTATTTAAAACACTACGCTTTCTACTATAGGCGAAATAAACTACTATACCGATAACCATCCAAACACCAAAACTAATCCAAGCTGTCGCTGATAATTGAAGCATCAAATATAAGCAAAAGATAACTGTTAATGCTGGTAAAAATGGTACGAGCGGCGCCTTAAACGCCCTTGGTAAATCAGGATGAGTTCGTCTCATCACAATGACAGCAACAGCTACAAGTGCAAATGCTGACAAAGTTCCCATATTTACAAGATGTGCTAAAACATTTAAATCTATTAATCCTGAAATAAGTGCTGCAATAATACCTGTTGTCCATGTATTTAAAAATGGTGTTTTAAATTTCGGATGAACTTTAGCAAGACGCTTCGGTAACAATCCATCTCGGCTCATTGCATATGAAACACGAACTTGCCCATACATCATAACTAGCATTACAGTTGTAATTCCTGTAATTGCTCCTACTGATATCACTCCCGCCAAACTATCTTGTCCAATAAATTGAAGTGCGAAAGCAACTGGATCTGATATATTCAACTGACCGTATGGAACAATCCCTGTCAAAATAAGTGAAACAACAATGTAAAGAACCGTACAAACTAGTAATGATGCAATAATTCCAATCGGCAAATCGCGTTGTGGGCGCTTCACTTCTTCTGCGGCTGTTGATACAGCATCAAATCCAATGAATGCGAAGAAAACTGTAGCTGCTCCAGCCATTACACCATCTAACCCAAATGGCATAAAAGGTGTCCAATTTTCAGGTTTTACATAATTAAATCCGGCGAAGATAAAAATGAGAACAACTGCCAGTTTAATAAATACCATTATATTATTTACACGTGCACTTTCACGAACACCTCTAGATAAAAGAGCCGTCATAACTAGAATAATTAGAACTGCAGGTAAATCAATTATTCCACCCTTTCCAGTACCAGGGGCCGAGGAGAGAATGGTCGGAATATGAATCCCAAATCCCTTTAATAACGATTGAAAATACGCTGACCATCCATTGGCTACAGCAGATGTGGCTAATAAATACTCGAGCATTAAATCCCATCCAATTAAGAAGGCAAATACTTCTCCCATCGTCGCATACGTGTACGTGTAAACACTCCCTGAGACAGGAACTGAAGAAGCAAATTCAGCGTAACAAAATGCAGCAAAGGCACAAGCTAATGCAGCTATAGCAAATGATAATATAATAGCTGGTCCAGAATGTTTCGCTGCTACAACGCCAGTAAGAACAAAAATACCAGTTCCAACAATTGCTCCGATTCCAAGCATTGTTAAATCAAGTGCCCCTAACGTTCTCGATAATGTCTTTTGCTTACTTTCTTGCAGTAACGTTGAAATCGGCTTCTTTTGAAAAATTTGCTTCATACTGTGCTCCTCCATGATTTTAGTTTTCTGAAAATTTAATTTACTTTTTTCATTTTACCCACGGCATGTTTTTTAGTCAATACTTTTGTCGAAATAAACAGAAAACTACCGAGATACATACTATACTCTTATCATCCTTTCGATAAAAAGATTCAGACAATCATATCTATATATATTTTCATAACTTTTTTTGTATTATTATACATGCCGATTCGATAAAAGAGGCATGCTCCCGTAGTGAGCATGCCTCTTTTTACTTATTTCACAGTATATGAACCCTCTTCAATCCAGCTATACATATATTTTTCATCTTCCGTCTCATGTGCTTGTTTTACAATACGAAGCGGACGGAATGTATCTATCATAACAGCCAGTTCAAGTGTCTCTTTCTTCCCTATACTCGCTTCTGTTTTCCCTGGATGTGGCCCATGCGGGATCCCGCTTGGATGAAGCGTAATAGAACCTTCTTCTACACCTTTTCGGCTCATAAAATTACCTTCTACATAGTACAGTACCTCATCACTATTCACATTACTATGATAATATGGTGCCGGAATAGATTCTGGATGATAATCGTATAAACGCGGTACGAAAGAGCAAATGACGAAATTATGCCCTTCGAATGTTTGATGTACTGGTGGTGGCTGATGAATACGACCTGTAATTGGTTCAAAATCCTCCACATTAAAGACCCACGGATATAAATACCCATCCCATCCAACAACATCTAACGGATGGTGCCCTAACACATGCTTGTGCATATAACCTCTCGACTTTGTCATTACGACAAACTCACCTTTTTCATCATATGTCTCCAATTTCTCCGGTCCACGCATATCTCTTTCACAAAACGGACTATGTTCTAACAATTGCCCATATTCATTGCGATAGCGACTTGGTGTTGTAATTTGGCTATTTGCCTCTACAACAAGAAACTTAGTCTCTCCCTCATCTGGAATAACACGATAAATCGTTCCAATTGGAATTGTTACATAATCACCTTTTCTATAGTGAATCGTTCCAAACATCGTTTCAATTTTTCCTGTTCCATAATGAACAAATAACATTTCATCGCCATCACCATTACGGTAAAAATAATCCATTTTTTCTGTTGGACTCACTACTCCAATTAATAAATCCTCATTCCCAAGCATAAAGTTTCTTCCGCTTACTGCATCACCAGTTTTTTTATTTTCTTTCGTACGGAAGTGGCGATGAGCAAGAAGGGCATCCTCTTCATACTGTAACTGACAAGAATGCGATAATGCCGCGTGCCCTACTTCTGTTGGCATATAATGATGATACAAAATAGATTGGGTACCAGAGAAACCTTTTGTCCCCATTACCTGCTCACGATAAAGCGATCCATCTTTTTTACGAAATTGTACATGTCGTTTATGAGGTAGCTCCCCCATGTGACGATAAAACATGCCCATCACCTGCTTTCATGTCTTTTTTGACCGTATTACGTAACGTACCTAAACCAGTAATCGACAGCTCTACAACATCTCCATCTTGTAGCCACTCTTCTGTACCAAGTTCTAAAATACATCCTGTTCCTACTGTCCCAGAACCAATCACATCTCCTGGATATAACGTAACGTCTTCCGAAGCACGTTCAATCATTTCAGCAAATGTATAGTAAATATCTTGGAAGTTTCCCTTTGATAATATCTTTCCATTTACATGAGCAGTCATCTCTAAATCATAACGATCACCGTTACGATAAACGTCTAATTCCTCTTTCGTAACGAGATACGCTCCTAATGAAGTTGCAAAATCTTTTCCTTTCGCTGGACCGAGTCCCACTTTCATTTCTGTTGCTTGTAAGTCCCTTGCACTCCAGTCGTTCATAATGCAGTAACCAAAAATATATTCCTCTGCTTGTTCACGAGAAATGCTTCGTCCTTCTTTCCCAATTACGCAAGCAATCTCTAACTCATAATCAAGCTTTTTAGACTTCTTCGGACCAATAACAAAATCATCTGGCCCAATAACAGCACGGTGGTTCGTAAAATAAAAAACCGGGATATCATACCATTCAGGTACAACATCTAGCCCTCTTCTCCCGCGGGCTGTTTTTACATGCTGCTCAAATGCATAAAAATCTCGAATGCTACTCGGATTAGGAATTGCCGCTGCTAATTGAACTTCCTCTAAGGAATATATACCCTTTTCAGGATTCTTAATATTACGCAATACTTCTACATACTCATCTGCTTTCTCTAAAAAGGCGAGCATAGAAGAAGGTAATTGTCCATTACTTGCAAGATTCATATCGATTACTTTGTCACCTTCAAGCCATCCAGCTCGCATTTCTTTCGATGGGAGACGAAATGTAACAAATTTCATCTTGATTCCTCCCTATGAAAATGAAATTTCCACCAACAAAGGAACTCTTGCTGGTGGATACAAATTTTATAAATTTCCGCGACGCTCTTGTTCTCTTTCAATTGATTCGAATAACGCTTTAAAGTTCCCTTCGCCAAATCCACGAGAACCTTTACGTTGGATGATTTCAATAAATAGAGTTGGACGATCTACAATTGGTTTCGTAAAGATTTGTAATAAATAACCTTCTTCGTCACGGTCTACTAGAATCTTCAATTCTTTTAATCTATCAATTTCTTCATCAATTTTCCCCACTCGTGCAGTTAACTCATCGTAATACGTATCTGGCGTATCTAAAAACTCCACGCCATTCGCACGAAGCACTTCAATTGTTTTTACAATGTCACTTGTTAATAAAGCAAGATGCTGTACACCCGCTCCGTTATAGAACTCTAGATATTCTTGAATTTGTGACTTTCTTTTTCCGTCTGCTGGTTCATTAATTGGAAACTTAATACGGCTTCCATTCGTCATAACTTTTGACATTAATGCCGAATACTCTGTGCTAATATCATCATCGTCGAAATGGATCATTTGTTTAAAGCCCATAACATTCTCGTAATAACTAACCCACTCTTCCATTTTCTCAACGTTACCAACTACATGGTCTACAGCAATTAAACCGGATTCTTCAAATGGAATATTGAACTCTACCTTTTGAAATCCTGGCATGAATGTTCCTTTATAATTTTTACGCTCTACAAGCGTGTGAATTGTATCACCATACGTACCAATAACCGCTTTTTTCAATGTACCGTCCTCATCTGTTAACTCTTCAGGAGGAGCAATCGCAACAGCGCCACGTTTTACAGCTTCAGAGTATGCTTTATCAACATCATCAACAAGTAAAGCCACATCTTTCACTCCATCACCATGAGTCTTTACAAACTCTGCAATACGACTATCACTACTTAAAGCTCCAGACACAACAAAACGCATATTTTTTTGCACAAGAACATAAGATACCTTTTCACGGTTTCCTGTTTCTAATCCAGAATAAGCTACAATTTTGAATCCAAACGCTCTCGCAAGATAATAACTTGATTGCTTTGCATTCCCTACGTAAAATTCCAAATGATCTACATCACGTACCGGAAAAAAGTCCTCCATTTGTGCAGCTAGCGTATCCATAGATTTTTGTTTCATAATATCTTCATCCCCCTGTAAATAGATTAAATGGTCCATACTTAAAACCAACCGAAAACGCTTCCAACATCAATTAATAGAAATTAGTTAGCAAGCTAACAATTTCCGACCTTTAAAATTTTCTATCTTTTCTGTCAAATTCCTCTTTTTTTCTTACATATAAAATTCGACTTTTTTCTCTTTAAAGTAAGGGGAAAATATTAATACTTGAAGTTATATATGAGAGGAAAACAAAAAAGACTCCAACATATTAACTACTTACTAATACGTTAGAGTCTTTATTTTTTTTGAATGATTGTATTTATATTTTTCATACTAATATATTTGCAAGGAATAGAATAAATGATGTTAATATTACCGCTCCGCCTAATGATCCTAATAAATCTGTTTTTGTTACTTGTAACACTTGTTCACTGTTCATATTCCTCATTCTCCTTTCATTTTGTACAATTTAAAACTTTTATTATACTAATACGCTTGATAGAAATACGATTAATGCTGTTAATACTACTGCTCCGCTTGCTGATCCTAAGAAATCACCTTTTGTTACTTGTAATACTTGCTCTTTCATATCTTTCATTCTCCCTTCATTTATCTTTTGTTACAAAACTTCTATTATACTAATACGCTTGATAGAAATACGATTAATGCTGTTAATACTACCGCTCCACTTGCTGATCCTACGAAGTCACCTTTTGTTACTTGTAATACTTGCTCTTTCATATCTTTCATTCTCCCTTCATTTATCTTTTGTTACAAAACTTCTATTATACTAATACGCTTGATAGAAATACGATTAATGCTGTTAATACTACCGCTCCACTTGCTGATCCTACGAAGTCACCTTTTGTTACTTGTAATACTTGCTCTTTCATATCTTTCATTCTCCCTTCATTTATCTTTTGTTACAAAACTTCTATTATACTAATACGCTTGATAGAAATACGATTAATGCTGTTAATACTACTGCTCCGCTTGCTGATCCTAAGAAGTCACCTTTTGTTACGTTTAATACTTGCTCGTTGTTCATATCATTCATTCTCCTTTTTTATAAGTTATCTATATGTAATTACTAAGAAATGATTAATTCATAGTTTTCATGTTAACGTTACATTGAAATTAATTACGTAACGTTTGTAACATTAATGTAACATAACTATTATTACGTTGCAATATAATTACGTAAATTTTATTACACTTTTTTTACGTTTTTTTAAATAAACACTCAAAAACCTTGTTTTAATGCGTTTTCTACTACAATCACATTTGTAACACTAGTGTAACATTAAGGTCATAAAGCGAAATATAATATTATTCATCTCTATTTTGTTAAAAACCAAAGTGAAACTTTAATCAACGAGAGTTCCATCCCCTATTAATTATTCCCCTCACCAATCGCACTTTTACTAGAAATTAATGCGGGATAAAATACTATCTTTCCAAGATAAGTTTATATGTTTCCTCTATATAACTATGTATAATGGAAACAAAGAGGTGGTCATTTTGAAATTAATCGCACTAGATATGGATGGTACACTACTATCATCTAATCTTGAAATCTCCAAAGAGAACTTACAAGCTATCCAAACCGCAAAAGAGGCTGGTCATATTGTAATGATTTGTTCTGGCCGCGCGAAAGAGGATACTTTGAAATTATTGGAAGAATATAAACTATCTCTTCCAGTTGGAGCAAGCAATGGGGCAATTGTTTATGTGGACGGAAAAGTAATTAACTCGCGTTGTTTACAAAATGATAAAGTATACAAGCTTGCAAAATTACTAGAATCTGAAAGTTTTCCATATAAGTTGTACACAAATAAAGGGGTTTACTCTCCTTATACATGGCAAGATCAAGTTATGCAGGCATTCGAAGAAAACAAGCATACACTAGATGTTACACTTGAGGAACTTGAAAGAATTACAGAAAAACAAAAGAAATCAAACTTAATTACTGATTTCCAAAAAATCGAAGATGTCGTAAATAATCCAGAATTAGAAATATCTAAATTCTTCATTTTAACATTTAATGCTGCTCATCGTTCACAGCTATTGCAAACTTTACAAGAAGATACGGATATTTCAGTTACCGCATCAGCTCCTACTAATGTAGAAATTATGGATAAGTATGGCCATAAAGGCAATGGTTTGCAAGAAATGGCAGCTTATTTCAATATACCAATTGAAGATACTGTTGCAATCGGTGACAACTTTAATGATGTGCCAATGCTACAAGTAGCCGGCTTATCAGTTGCAATGGGAAATGCCGAAGAAGATGTCAAAAAACTATGTGACGTTGTAACATTAACAAACAATGAACATGGTGTTGCTCATGCAATCGAGCAGTTTGTATTGAAACAAACTTCATCTAGTAAATAAAGTTCAACTTTAATCAGAGGTGGGGTTCCTCTGATTATTAGTTGAACCAATCGGGCTTTTACGGGCAGTTAATCTCCCACCTAACTTCCCCGCATGTGTCGAATTTTCAGGTGGGAGTCTTACTGCCCACAAATAGCGGGGTAAAAAAAGGACTCTTTCACTTTTTGAAAGAGTCCTTTTTTTACACATGGTGACAAGCAACAAAATGATCTTCACCCACATTACGAAATTCTGGTACATTCGTTTTACAAACATCTGTAGCAAAGGGGCAGCGCGTATGAAAACGGCAACCTGACGGCGGATTTGCCGGACTTGGAATATCCCCTTCTAAAATAATCCGTTCTCGCTTAACTGTTGGATCCGGTATTGGCACTGCTGATAACAATGCTTTTGTATATGGATGAAGCGGATTCGCAAATAACTCATCACGTGGTGCTGTTTCCACAATAGTTCCTAAATACATAATTCCAATTTTCGTACATAAGTGCTCCACAACACTTAAATCATGTGAAATGAATAAATAGGATAATCCCTTTTTCTCCTGTAATTCACTAAATAAATTAATGATTTGCGCTTGAATAGATACATCTAATGCCGCAACAGGCTCATCAGCCACAATAAATTCTGGATCTAATACCATTGCCCTTGCAATAACGATACGTTGACGTTGCCCACCGGAAAACTCATGAGGGTACCGGTCAATATGATACGGCGCTAAACCACATAACTCCAATACTTCTATCACCTTTGCACGGACATTTTCTTTCGTCGCTAGTCCGTGAGCCAACATTGGCTCACCAAGCGCTTCTCCAATTCTCATTCTTGGATTTAATGAGCTAAATGGATCTTGAAAGACGAGCTGCATATTAGGACGATGCTTTCTCAGCTCTTCTTTTGATAAAGCATGAACATCTTGACCTTTAAATTTCACTTCACCTTCTGTTTTTTGAACGAGACGGAGAATTGTTTTTCCTATCGTCGTTTTCCCACTTCCAGACTCTCCTACAAGGCCAAACACTTCTCCTTTATCAATTGTAAAGCTTACCCCATCTACCGCTTTCACATGTCCAATCGTTCTACTAAATACGCCGCCCTTAATCGGAAAATACGTTTTTAAGTTCTTCACTTCTAATAATGGTTCACTCATTGCCCAGCACGCTCCTCATATAACCAACAAGCTACTTTATGATCCTCGTCATGCACATTAAGATTTGGCGCTTCATTTTTGCATATTTCCATGCAATGTTCACAGCGACCACTAAAGTAGCAAAACTCATCTAAGCCAACTAAATTTGGAACTTGCCCTGGAATAGAATAAAGTTTATCTGTTCGTTTCCCCATTACTGGTTTTGATTTTAGCAACCCTTGCGTATATGGATGTTTCGGATTTTGAAATATTTCTAGTACCGGTGCCTCTTCAATAACTTTTCCACCATACATAACAACAACGTAATCAGCCATTTCCGCTACAACACCTAGATCATGTGTAATTAATAAAATGGACGTTTTAAATTCCTCTTTTACTTGTCTTAGTAAGTCTAATATTTGCGCTTGAATCGTAACGTCTAGAGCTGTTGTCGGTTCATCTGCAATTAATAACTTTGGATTACAGCTAAGTGCAATAGCAATCATAATACGTTGTAACATACCACCGCTTAATTCGTGCGGATAAGAATGGACAATTTCATCAGCACGAGCAATACCAACTTTACGAATTAATTCAATTGCTTTTTTGTATGCTTCGTTTTTGCTAAGTAGTTCATGCTCTCTTAACGTCTCAACAATTTGCTCTCCAACAGTAAAGACCGGATTAAGTGATGTCATCGGTTCCTGGAAAATCATCGCGATATCATTTCCTCTTAAACTACGAAGTTCTTTCTCTTTCATTCCTAAAAGACTTTTTCCTTCATAAAGAATATCACCACCAACGATGCCGCCAGATTCAGCAATAAGTCCCATAATAGATAAAGCCGTTACACTTTTCCCGCAACCTGATTCGCCTACTACACAAACTGTTTCACCTTCTCGAACTGAAAAGCTAACATGATTGACAGCCTTTACTGTACCTTCTTCCGTCTGAAAGTGTGTTTGTAAATCCTTTAGCTCTACTACTGCTCTACTCATGCTTTCTCACCTACCGCTTCATCTTTGGATCTAATGCATCACGAAGTGCATCGCCAAGTATATTAATTGATACAACTGTTATAAAGATTGCAAAACCAGGCGGGATCCATAACCACGGACGCTTTTGGAAATCGATTAATGAGTTTGCTGCACTAATCATATTTCCCCACGATGGTGTAGGCGGGACAACGCCAAGTCCTAGGTAACTTAGTGCAGACTCTCCTAAAATAGAACCTGCAACACCTAATGTGGATACAACAATTAATATCGGCAGAACATTTGGGATTAAATGATATACAATTTTCCGGTAATCGTTTATCCCGAGTACATCAGCAGCTTGCATAAACGATTGTTCTCGCAGCGATAAAATTTGACCTCGTACGAGGCGTGCAAGTCCTGGCCAACCTACTAAACTTAAAATGATCATAATGACATAAAGACGATAATCAGATGGTACTTTCCATTCTGATAAAATAGCTCCCATTATAATAAGTAACGGTAATCCTGGCATCGACATTAAAATATCCGCGAGACGCATTATAATATTATCGACGATACCACGGTAGAAACCTGCAATCGCTCCTAATAAAGCACCTAGTATAACGGATAACACCATTGAGGCTAAGCCAATTGTTAATGAAATCCGTCCTGCTTGCATAAGCCTCGTTAAAATGTCTCTTCCTAATTGATCTGTGCCAAGCCAATGAGAAAAACTAGGTGGTTTGTTAATTAGCGTAACTTGTATTTTTCCTGATGCATACGGTGAAAAGAATGGACCAATAAAACAAAATAAAAACATAAAAACTAATGCGTAAAATCCTATAAGTGCCATTTTATTTTTCTTTATCCTTTTAAAAGCTTGCCTCCACGGCGATGATTCATTCCTTCTTTTCTTTTTTTCTTTTTTTTCCGTAGTTGCTGTAACAGTTTCCATCTCTTTCCCCCCTTACTTCAACCGAATACGTGGATCAACAACTGCATATACAATATCCGCTAAAAAGTTTGAAACAATTGTCAAACACGAAAGAAACATCGTAAATGCCATTAATACCGTATAATCACGAAAATTTAATGCTTCTAATTGAATATTACCGATACCTGGCCAGTTGAAAATTTGTTCTATAATAATTGCCCCTGAAAACAACCCTGGTAATTCAAATGCAAGCAATGTAATAGCCGGCAAAATTGCATTTTTTAATGCATGTTTATAAATAACGGTCTTCTCCTTTAAACCTTTTGCTCTAGCCGTTCGAATGTAATCTTGCCGTACAACCTCTAACATACTCGTTCTAAAATAACGAGTTAATGAGCCAACTCCTAGAAGAGTTAAAATAAATACGGGTAAAACCATATGCTTTGCAACCTCTATTCCGTAAGCAAGCCCAGTTGAATTACTCCCAACATCAATCATCCCGCCTATCGGTAACAGCTTAAAGTCAACCGCAAACACTTTAATTAAAAACAAACCGATAAAGAATGAAGGAAATGACATCGCTGCAAATACACCAATTGTTACAAGCTTATCGAATAAAGAATGTTGCTTTGTCGCTGAAAATACACCGATAATAAGTGCAATTAGCCAAATAAAGAACAATGCATTAATCGCAACAATAAACGAATTCCATATAAATTTATTTAATAATGACGTTACAGATTCTTGATATTGAAGAGAAAAACCAAAGTCCCCCTGCAATGCATTACCTAGCCAGTGAAAATATCGCTCAACAATGGGTTTATTCAATCCATACAATTCCCTAAGTTCAGCTGCTCTTTCCGGTGTAATCTTCGGGTTTGAATCAATATAATCTCCTGGAAGAAGTGCGAACAGGAAGAAGATAATAATCGATGTCCCCAACAGTGTAGGAATCATTTGTAACAGCCTACGAATGATATATGTTTTCACCCTTTTTCTCTCCAATCTTATGCTTAAAATAGAAGAACATTTTTTCAAAGCGGCACACTACTTGCCGAATGAAAAAATGTCTTCTACTTATACATTCTTCTCGTTATTTTTCGATAGATAGAGCTGGTAAGTTTGCACTAATACTATTGTATTTTTCAGGGTCAATTCCTTTTATATTCCCGTTATAACCAGTAATTGTTCTACGATAGTTTAATAGAATTACTGGTGGATCATCACTTAATTCTTTATACAGTTCTTTATAGATTGGTTTACGTTTTTCAATATCTACCGTTTCAATACCTTTTTGAATTAACTCATCTACTTTTGCATTTTTATAACCAAGACTCTTCTCATTGACACCCGACAAATATTCACCAGCTGTTTCACTCGGATCACTTGTAATCGGTGTCGAAACAGAAGCTAAATCATAGTCACCTTTATTTACCTTCGAAAGCATAGTATTAAAGTCCATAAATTCAGGGTTAAATTCTACACCTATTTCTTTATAATTCTCTTTTGCAATCGGAATTAATAAATCGCTATCTTTAGCCGAACTTGGGCCGAAATAAGAAAGCTTTAATTTTTGACCATCTTTTTCACGAATTCCATCCGAACCAACTTTCCATCCTGCTTCATCTAATAATTTTTTCGCTTTTTCTTTGTCGTATTCATATTTATTAACTCCTTCTTCCGTATAAGCCCAAGAAGTTGGATGAATTGGTACATTAGCTACCGTACCGTATCCTTTCAATGCTGTATCAACATATTTTTTACGATCTAATCCGTAAATAAGTGCTTGACGAACCTTTTTATCCTTTAAGTACGGCTTATTATTATTCATATAAATATAACTAAATGACGCTGCTGTTTCGATTTGGATATTTGCAAATTCTAAAGCCTTAGCCTGTTCAAGAACTTCGTCACCAGTACCTAGGCCAGTGTAGTCAACCTCACCTGTTTGGAATAATTGAAGCTTCGTATCACCAGAAGTAATTTTATAAATGAAGTTTGGAATTTTTGGTTTACCCGCATAATAATTTTCATTTGCTACAAATCGCACTTCTTGCCCTGGGATATACTTTTCAAATTTATACGGACCCGCAGCTATCGGTTTTTCATATAACGCTTTTAAGTAATCTAAACTTGCATTTTGTTTATAATCTTTTCCATAATAAGCTTTTGATAATACCTCTCCACCTAAGGCTGTTAGTGCCTGTGAATTAACTTTTTCAGTTGTAATTTTAATTGTCTGTGGATCAACAACTTGAATTCCTTCAATAGAAGTTGCTTTTCCTTCTTTATATTCTTTACCACCTTTAACAGCATATTGAGAAATGTCTTTGTCACCCTCATATGCCTTATCATGTAAAAGCGTCAATGTGAACGCTACATCATCTGCTGTTAATGGTGAACCATCGCTAAATTTCAAATCTTTACGTAAATGGAATGTATATGTTAACTGATCAGAGGAAATATCCCACTTCTCAGCTAATTCTGGAGTTGGTTTTCCTTGTTTATCTGTAGATACAAGGGATGCAAAAATAACTGAAGTGACGTTTCCATCCCAACCATTTTGTTGGAAATATGGTAAAAATACGCCGCCTGGTTTACTAATGCCAACTACTAACGTATCTTTTCTATTCTTCGCTTTATCTGGTACTTTCGTCTTATCTGTCGCAGCAATATTTTCAACTTTTATATTTTTTAAATCTTGCTGTTTTACTGGTTCTGTAGAAGCCGTATCCTCCTGTCCCCCACAAGCAGATAACACAAGCGAACTACTCAGTAATACCGAAAATACACCAGCCCATTTTTTTGTCTTTTTCTTCATTGTCCCCACCCTAACTTTTTTTTAATAATTACACCTTATGAACTGCTTGCCTAATGTATGCCTCCCACAGCAACATTTTATAGCCAATCGGAAAAGTCGGTTTTGGTTATAAAAAAATAGTTGTTTTTGAGGGGTAACAATCTTATTCCGACCTTTCCGGTAGACTTTATGGTTATTAGCTTATATCTTTCAGTATATTTTGTCAATTATTTCTATATAAATATTTCGATAATTCCCCAAAAATTATTGAGCAATATTCAATTTAGGTAAACTTAACAAAATACCATTATAATTATCTTCTTGTAATCCTTGAATTCGTGCATTATGTGCAGACACGACTTTACTATTGTTTAAGAAAATAACAGGTGGATCTTCACTTAACTCTTGATATAGTTTTTTATAGATTTCTTTTCGTTTTTCAATATCCAATGTTTCTAATGCCTGCTTAGCTAATTCATCTACTTTCGGATTATGATATCCATCATAATTACGCTTACTTGTCGAAACAAACTCCTCAATTGTTCCGCTCGGATCATCAATCATCGGTGTGGAGACCATCGCTAAATCATAATCTCCTTTAATTACCTTGGAAATCATCGTATTAAAGTCCATGTATTCAGGATTGAAATCTACCCCAATCTTTTTATAATCCTCCTTCATAACGGGGATCATCACATCATTGATTTTACTTGCAGAAGAAGCAAAATAACTTACCTTCAATTTTTGGCCATCTTTTTCACGAATACCATCTGATCCAGCTTTCCACCCAGCTTCATCGAGCAATTTCTTCGCCTTTTCTAAATTATATTCGTATTTATTGATTCCTTCTTCTGTATACGCCCACGAAACTGGTGTAATTGGTACATTAACGAGTGAAGCGTATCCTTGGAAATATGTATCAATGACCTTTTGACGCTCTAATCCATAAATAAACGCTTGGCGTACACGTTTATCTTTAAAGTATGACTTCTTATAATTCATTTTAATGTAACCGTATGAACTTCCCGTATACACATTAACATTAGCAAAGCCTAACTCTTTTAATTGTTCAATCGTCTCCGCATTTGTCGTGAAGCCATCATAATCTACTTCGCCCGCTTGAAATTGTTGCAGCTTCGTATCACCTTTTGTAATTTTATAAATAAAGTGCTCAATCTTCGGTTTACCTTCAAAATAATTTTCATTTGCTACAAAACGAACTTCTTGACCTGGAATATATTTATCTAGTTTATAAGCTCCTGCTCCCATCGGTTTTCCATATAACTCTTTTAAATACTCTAAATTCCCTTGCTTATATTCTTTACCGTAATAAGCTTTTGATATAACTTCTCCACCAATTAACGATAATGTTTGGGCATTTACCTTTTCAGTTGTAATCGTAATTGTTTTCGGATCGATGACTTGAATCCCCTCAATAGATGTAGCCTTTCCTTCTTTATATGCTTGCCCACCCTTTATTGCTGTTTGGCTTATGTCCGTTGCACCACTATAAGTTGGATCATGTAGTAAAGTTAATGTAAATGCTACGTCATCCGCTGTTAACGGTGAACTATCACTAAACTTTAAATCATCTTTCAAATGAAACGTATATGTAAGCTGATCCTCCGAAATATCCCATTTCTCCGCTAGAATTGGAATTGGTTTCCCCTCCTTATCCAATCCAACGAGAGGAGCAAAGATAGCTTGTGTTATATTACCATCCCACCCATTTTCCATAAAATGCGGAAGGAATATCCCGCCAGGGCTCGGCATTCCCACTACAAAGGTATCCTTTCTTTCTTTTGCCTTTGCTGGACTTTTTGCTTTGTCACTCGCTTTAATAAACTCATCTTTTACTTTCGGCATCTTTGTTGCTTCATTTGTACTTGTCTCTTCTTGAGCACATCCTGCTAATAAAACCGATGTACTAAAAAACGTAAAAAGTAACCCTTTAAAAACCTTTCGCATAATTCTCACCCTTACTTTCCTGTTTTTTTATTAAGTGGTAACATAACGCCAATTCTGTAACTATCTTTACTTTACCTATAAAAATAGTATGAATTAATTTCAAGATTATTCCTTTTCACTAGTTATGTCAATCCTTGCTAATTGATGTCTTTCAAAAAATAAAAAACACCTTCTATTACCTAATAGTCCCGCATAGAATAATAACAATTAACTACCAAGAAGGGGGCGAAAATATGGACAACCTATTCCAATATGTCCTGCACTATGTATTATTAACAATCATAATAGTCGGGGCGTTATTACTATTCCCTTTCTTCCCAAAGTTCGTCCTCTTTTTAGCTTTTTTTATTATGCTCGGGATCGCTATTATAATTTCAACAAGGGAAGATACCACACAAAAAGAAAGCAGAGTTCAGCGCATAAAGCTGTAACTCTGCTTTCTTTTTTCAGTCATAACGTATTCTTGTTAAACCAATTACGAAAAATACTCCTGCAAATAAAATGAGTATACCAATATATCCTCCTATATCAGCTAATGTACCTCCCCTTACAATTAACTCAGTAAAGCCACGCATCGCCCACGTTTGCGGAACAAAATTTGCCGCCGCTTGCATCCATGAAGGCTCAATTTCAATTGGCCAATAAAGACCACCAATCATACACGTTGAAATTACAACGATATTCCCTAGTGCGGACTGCTGTTCTGTTGTTTTCACGATACTTGCCAATAATAAAGCTAGACCAATAACCGCTAATAGCAATACTGAAACGAGTGTAATAACCCCTAATAAATTTCCCCACTGCACATCAAATAATGAATGCGTTAATATCATTAAGACACCAAATTGAATCCACCCTATTAAAAAGAAGGAAAGGATATATCCTGCTAGTATTTGAACTTTTGAAACTGGTGCCCCTAATAAACGAGACCAAACACCAAGTTGTCTAGCTTTCAAAATAGTTCCCGTCGCACTTAACATGACAATCATGACGAATAGAATTGAAAAACCTGCCGCTCGCCCTGTAACGTTATTTAACTTTTGATCATCGTGTAAAATCAATTCTTTTTGAATCGAAACAGGATCTATTTTTGTATAAATTGTTTCATACATCGTTTCCCACGAAGTGTTACTTTTCTTCTCAAAATCTCTTGCTGCACTAACTTCTATCTCCATCTTTTTTAATGCACTTGCTAATACTTGCTCTACAGAAGTTCCACCCGTAAAATCAGCACTGGCTTGAAATTGGATATTTTCTACTTTTCCATCTAGCATACTCTTTTGAAAATCTTTCGGAATGATGATTATACCAGATGCTTTCTTATCTTCGATCCTCTGTGTCCCTTCCCTATACGTTACCTTTTCTATAGAAATTAAATCACTTTTCTTTATTTCCTCATAATACTTGCCAGATAATACAGAACCATCTTTATCTACTAAACTAATATTTACTTTCTCATTCCCACTTCCGCCTAAAAGTCCACCGAATATGAGTGTAAAAATAATAGGCATTCCAAACATGAGTATATAACTTTGTGGCTTAATTAAAATTTGTTTTAATTCTAGCCAACAAAGCGCCCAAACTTTCTTCATCATTTCCCCTCCTATCTCGTACGTAAACGTAACGTTCCAATCATAACGGAGATAATTCCTGCACTACATAAACTTAAAATGACAGGGAATAGCACATCCCAAGATGTTCCCGACATAATATTTAAAAAGCTCGTAAGTGCCCATTTATTCGGAGCAATATTTGCAACTGTTTGAAGTGTATCGGGAAATACGTAAATCGGTAACATTGATCCTCCTAATATAGCTAGTATTTGAATACCGATTCCCCCCATTAAATCTGCCGTTTTTTCCTCACGAATAAAAGCGGCGATTAACATAGATAAACCAGAAACACAAATTGCATAAGAAATTCCCAACACTACTATTTGAGACACATCTTCGCCCCATTCCACATGAAACATAAAGTGTGTAGCAACTATAAATATTCCAAATTGTATACAGGCAAATAGTAATGTACCTAAAAACTTCCCGAATAAAATTGAAAATGAGCTCGTCGGTGTACTGAACAAACGCGCCAATGTTTCAGTTCGTTGCTCTGTTACAACTGACTTTGCACCTACTGTTATGTTATATAGTAAAAACATGACTAACATTGCTGCTGCATAATATTGCATCGCTGCAACTGTTTTTTTGCCTATCGTTCCTTTTTGGATGTTATCCATACTTGCAGTTGCTATCGTCTGTAGACTTCCACTTACCTCTTTTGCAACTTGTGCTACATCACCATGTTGAGATTTCGCTAATTCTGTTACAACACTTTTAGTAGATACTGCGACTGTTTGAACACGTTCTGAAAAAGAGCGGATCATTGACTCAGCAATTTTTGCTTGTATATCTTTTGATGGGTCTATAAGCACCTTTGGTTCTTTTAATTTTCCATCTTGTATTTGTTCGCTCCATTTATTTGGGATGACAATTCCTACATCTATTTTCTTTTCCTTTAACATATCTTCAAGCTCTTCCCGAGAGTTAACTACCTTTACTTTCACATCATCTTTTATTTCTTTAGATTGCAATACATCTTTTTGAAAGACATCTGCAAACTCATCCGTTCCCTCTTGATAATAGCCAATTACTGTTTTCGGTAGTCCACCACTCTCAAATACATTACTTAATGCTGAACCTAAAATGGCCGTTAATACAAGTGGCATAATTAACATCATCATAAATCCGCGCCGATCAATTAAACGGATTTTTAAATCTTTCCATGCAATAATGAAACTTCTCATCTCGTACTAACCCCCTTAATCACGAAGTGAACGTCCTGTTAATTGTAAAAAAAGTGCCTCTAAATTCGGTTCTTTTACTTCCAGTTTTAAAATTTGAGCTTTGTTTTCAACAACTTCTGAAACAACTATGCCAATTGCCTCGCCACCATTTAGTCCAATATCAATCGTGCTACTATCTTCGTCAAAAATAATCCGCTCAACAACAGGTAGTGCCTTCAACTTTTGTAGCAGTTCCGTACTGTAGCGATTTAATTGCAATTTCACCATAAACCCATCTGTTAGACGATTACATAGCTCTCTTTTCGTTCCTAGTGCAATTACCTTTCCATGATCAACGATGGCAATTCGCTCACATAAATACTCAACTTCTTCCATGTAATGACTCGTATAAATGACCGTCATACCTTTTTCATTTAACTTTTTAACAGTCTCTAAAATATGATTTCTCGATTGCGGATCAATCCCGACTGTCGGTTCATCCATAATTAATAACTCTGGTTCGTGCATAAGTGCTGCACCAATATTAATACGCCTTTTCATTCCACCTGAAAATGTTTCAATTTTATCTTTTCCCCGATCCTGTAAACCGACGTAAGCTAACACTTCCTCTGCTCGCTCTTTTGCAACTTTCCCATTTAAACCGTACATCTTTCCCCAGAAGATTAAATTTTCCTTCGCTGAAAGTGTCGGATACAGCGCAATGTCTTGCGGGACAATACCGATTTTCTTTTTCGCTTCTAATGGATACTCTTTTACAGATTTCCCACCAACTTTTATATCACCACTATCGTATGGAATTAACCCGCAAATCATTGATATCGTCGTTGATTTCCCAGCTCCGTTTGGTCCAAGCAATCCAAATGTTTCACCTTTTTTCACTTCAAAAGAAACATTCTTTACGATTTCCTTCTTGCCAAATGATTTCGTAATATGATCTATGACTAACATATTGATTCAGCCCCTTTGTATTCATCTACACTTTCATTGTAGAAAAATTTCTTCTTCTCTCCATCACCCTTAAGATAGAAATACAAAATAAAAAAGCAGCAAATTCTGCTGCTTTTTCACACTTATATATGCCAAAAGTCATGTGTACATCGTGACGCCATACCTTACTGCGTATATTGCGGCTTGTGTTCGATCTCTCAGTTCTAGCTTACTAATCAAATTAGAAACATGATTCTTAACAGTTCCCTCTGTAATAAATAGCTTTTCGGCAATCTCTTTATTATTTAACCCCAGTCCAATTGCTCTTAAAACATCTACTTCTCGCTCAGTTAATTGTTTTAGTTGTTCTGGTGGGTTACACTCTACTGCCACTTTCGTCTTTTTTAATTCCTCTATAATTTGTGCTGTTATATCCTGAGGAAGCACAACCCCGCCACTATGCACCGTTAAAATTGCTTGCGCGATTGCATCTGTCTCCATATCCTTCAATAAATAACCACTCGCTCCTTGCTCTAATGCCTCAAAAATAAGCTCACTATCACTAAAAGTTGTTAACATAAGAACCTTTATATAAGGAAACTTTTCTCTAACTAAACGAGTTCCTTCAACACCATTCATACGAGGCATCCGAATATCCATCAAAATAATTTCAGGCTGTAATTGTTTCACCTTTTTTACAACTTCATCCCCATCACTAGCCGTCCCTACCACTTCCAGTTCCGGACGTAAATTTAATATCATTGCCAATCCATCACGAATCAGTGATTGATCATCAACAATCATAATTCGAATCATAACGCTCCCCCTATTACCCATGTTTTTTCTCGGAGTGGAAATTCGATTTTTAGGCGAAAACCTTTTTCTATTTCACCCTCAAATTGAATGATTCCACCATGCTCCTCTACACGTTCTTTCATATTAAGTAAGCCAAATCCAGGGCTTACTTCATTGACTCCCATACCATTATCCAAAATACATAACTTAACTTGTTCCACTGAACAAACTAAACTCACTTCACATAAACTAGCTTTTCCGTGACGTTTTGCATTCGTTAAAGACTCTTGCATAATACGAAGCAACGTAGGCTGTAGTGACAACGGAATCAAAACCGGATCTCCTTGTAATTGAAAAGATACTTGTACTTTCGTCACTTTAGAATATCCATGTAACATTTCACGCATATTCTCTATTATGTTCCCTAGTTTACTTTCCTCTTTTAAGGCATGCACAGAAGCTCTCACTTCTTGAAGTGATTTTCTAGCTAACCCATGGCATGTATGTAAAACCTCTTCTGTAGCGTCCGATTTTTGTTTCCATAAAACCTCCGCCAATTGTAACTGAACAAGTAATGCCGTCATATTATGACCAACAGTATCATGAATTTCTCGGGCAATATCATTTCGCTCCCGAACAGCTGTCAATTCTTCTACCTCTTTTGCATATAGACGTAATTGCTCATGTGCTTCTTTTAAAGCAGTATGAGATAATGCTAATTCCCCATATTGCTCATCTACCATTTGCCGAGCAGCTGTAAGTTTTTTTATTAAGTTTCCAGCTAAAGCACTGAAAATGATAAACATAAAGTTAATTGCATTACTCTCCAATTCCAGACTCTCTGTATGTTGATACGTATGTAGTATATTTATAAACCAACAAAGAAAGAAAAAAGCGATAAAAAAATAAGTCATCCTTTTACGCCAATCATGAATAAATAATCCTACCGCATCAATTCCAAATATAATTAAATACAAACATGTCTCGGGAAATAAAAACCCTAATAACGCTGTGACAATACCGTTTGTGAGCAAGGTATAAAAAACAAGTTTCCTACTCCCTTTTGCTTTTACAAGCAAAATATGATTCACAATATAAATAAAAAGTGCAATACCGACAAAAATTTGTAAATTTTCTGTTTCACGTGAAACATGATTTGCGTAAACTAAGCAAATCATGACGATTGTAGCAATCCGCGCATATCCTAACATAAAATTCTCCCCACGTTTTAGTGACCTAAAGTGTATTCTCTTATCACAGCAATAAGAAAATTATACCAATTTTTCTACTTTCATTATACTAAAAAGAGCAAGCTCTCTCCCAAAATATGAGGAAACAACTTGCTCTTTTTCATTCTATTTTCTTTACTCCACAATATTCTCTAACTCATTATATAACTCCGCTCGTAAAAACTCTTTTTTCTTTTTTTCTTCATATAATTGTTCAAGCATTTCAACATCAACTACATTTTCCATTTTACATTCGAGTGCATATATATCTTCTTCTATATGCATTAACTCATTTTCAACTGCCTCTAAATCCCTAGACTTCTTCTTTTTTATAGGCATTACTTCTAACGCTTTATTCCCTTGCTGTTGCTGCTTCTGTTTTATTACCTGTTTCTCAATTTTTTCTTCCCACTTTTGACGAGCCCATGCATAGTTCCCTGCAAACTCAAATAATTTGTGCTCATCAATCCAATATGTCTTTTCAAACAATTTATTTAAGAAATAACGATCATGTGAAACAGCTAAAATCGTCCCATTATATTGTTCAAGGGCCTCCTCTAAAACTTCCCTTGATTCAATATCAAGATGATTCGTCGGTTCATCTAAAATAAGAAAGTTAACATCTTGATACATAAGTTGCGCGAGCCTTAACCTCATTTTTTCTCCACCGCTAAGTTGTGTTACTTTCTTAAAAACAGCTGGACCATAAAATAAGAAACGAGCTAATATATGTCTTGCTTCTCCCTCTGTTACAGCCACGCAATCTCTGAAAGCTTCCAATACATTGTTCTTCATATTCCCGTACGCATGTTGCGATAAATAACCGATTTTCACACTACTACCAATCCGAATTTCTCCAGCATCTTGCTGCATTTCTTTTAGTAATAGTTTTAATAACGTAGTCTTTCCTGTACCATTACGTCCAACGATAGCTGCGCGCTCCTGAAAACGAATATGCAAATTTACTTTCTCGAATAAAGATCGTTCATCAAATCCTTTACTCACTTCTTTCATTACAACAACATCTTTCCCGCTTCTCTCTTGCCCTTCAAACTGAAGTCCCATCTGTTTTCTATCCAAAATGGGTCTCTTTAGTTTCTCTATGCGCTCTAATGCACGTTCCATATTTCTGGCTCTCTTATGCAATCCTTCATTCGGCGGATTCGCTTGATTTGCCCATTCACGTAGACGCTTAATTGCTTCTTTCATTTTCTTTATTTTCTTTTGCTGTTCTTGATACGCTTGAAATTCTTGAAGCAGCCTTTCTTCCTTTTCCTCAACAAACTGTGAATAGTTCGTATGATATACGTGAATTTCTCCATCTTCTAAATCAAAAATTTTCGTTACAACTTCATCAAGGAAATAGCGATCATGCGAAATGACCATAACTGTTCCTGTATATTCTTTTAGAAATTGCTCTAACCACTCGACTGCAAATAAGTCCAAATGATTTGTTGGTTCATCTAACAAAAGTAGATCTGGTTTCTGCAATAGCATATACGCAAGGCTTACTTTTGTTTGTTCTCCACCACTTAACTCCATAAATGATCTTGGAAATAGTTCCGTCACCTGTAGACCATTTGCTACCTTCATAATATTCGCTTCTATTTCATAACCACCGAGAAACGCGTACCTTTCTTGAATTACTCCGTATCTCTCCATCAATTTTTGTAAAGCAGATGATTCCTGTTCTTCCGCCATATTTTTTTCTAAAGCATGCATTTCTATCTCCAACTCTTTTTCCTTTTTAAACGCGGAGCTTAATACATCATATACATTCATTTCATTGTTAAATTTCGGAATTTGTGCTACATGACCAATGCGCGTACCTTTCTTCACATGAATAGCCCCTGCATCCAAACCCTCAATTCCTGTTAAAAGCTGAAAGATAGTTGTCTTCCCACTACCGTTACGACCAACTAATCCAATACGTTCTCCATTCTTTATTTCAAGCGATATATTTTCAAATATGATGTTTCCACCAAAAGATTTCTTTACATTATTTACACTACAAATTGTCATTTTCCGTACTCCTTTCAATATAAAAAACCATGGGAAAGAAACATTCCCCATGGTTTTTGTCATAGAAAAAGGAAGCCAAATAGCTCCCTTTTCACACGTTTATCAAAAATGGGTGAAGAGACTTCTATCGTTCAATAGCTACTATGCAATTGTTAAAAAAGGGCATACGTATCCCGTTAACAACTACATCATGAAAAATCGCACGACAAATATAGATATAATCTAAAAATTTTGCGCGCGTAGCTAAAGAACATTTCATCTCATTCACTCCTTTCGTACGGAATTTAATACTTACTTCTTTATTATACTTCCCCGATTTATGTTTGAATAGTCATTTTTCTGAAAATAATAAAGATAGACTAAACATTTCAATAAGTGACATCAAATCTTACAAAACTGTTATGTTCACGTAATGGAAAGCGATAGTACGAAAAGATACCTCCCTATACAATAAAGATGTAAACAAGAGAGACAAAAACAAGGAGGAAACAATCATGATGAAAGAAATCGTAAAAGCAATCTTTGAGGTATTAGTGAACGGACAAGCAGTTGTAAAAGAACTATAAAAGGGAGGAAAGAACTATGATGAACATGGTAAAAATGATCTTACATGCTTTAGTTGATGCGAAAGCAGTTAGCCAAGAATTAAACCAACAATAAAAAGGGGTATATGAATATGAAGAAAGCCATTATTGTAATCGCAAGTACAGCAATTGCCTTATACACAATAAAAAATAGAAAAAAGAAACAAAATGAAAATGCTCTATATTATCCATACACACTATTAAAGAAAAAATAAAAGACAAGGTACCCTATTGCAATGAGGATATCTTGTCTTTTATTTTTCCCTATTCCCTTTAAAGGATTTCCTTCTCCTTTTCCCGAATGTATTAAGCGGGATTTTTACATATATTTTAAAGGGGCATAAATACAAATGGATACACAACAACTATATTTTTTAAACGATATCGGTAAACAAAAACCAGAAAGTATTCGGAACAGAAACACTGCATGTCCTTTTTGTGACAGAGAAAATTTAACGGATATTTTAGCAACTGAGGGCTCTATTATTTGGTTAAAAAATAAATTCCCTACATTACAGGATACCTTTCAAACCGTGCTAATCGAAACAGATAATTGCGAAGACCATATCGCAACATATACAGAAGAACATATGAGAAAACTAATTCGCTTCTCTATTCTCCATTGGTTAAACTTACAGGAAAATGAAGAATTCACTTCTGTGATTTTATACAAAAATCATGGTCCATTTTCAGGCGGAAGTTTGCATCATGCACATATGCAAATTATCGGAATGAAACATGTAGACTATCTTGAAAATATTGAGGAAGCAAATTTCCAAGGGGTAATTGTTCAAAAAAATGAACGCATTGAACTCAACATTTCAGAGCGTCCTATTATTGGCTTTACTGAATTTAACATAGTCATTGAAGATATTGCATTTATAGATGAAATGGCAAATTATATTCAGCAAACTGTACGTTACATACTGACAGATTTCCATAAAGGATGTAGTAGTTATAACTTATTCTTCTATCATCTAAATGGAAAAATCATTTGTAAAGTTGTTCCTAGGTTTGTCGTTTCACCGTTGTATGTAGGATATAAAATACCTCAAGTTTCTACAAAACTAGAAGATGTGAAAATACAACTAGCGCAGTATTTCATGAAAGAAAAGGATGAAATTATTCATAAAAAAACAGAGTAGGTATAGAAAACCTACTCTTTGATTACACCTTTATTTCGATAGTATACATCCTCTAATCCGATGTTATACTTCATATTGTTATCCGTCCACTCTGGTCCTAAATTCCCTGGCCATCCAGATGTATTCGCTATATATTTCAGTAATGCAAAATCAGTCAAACCTTTTTGCACCCCGCGCTTATAACCTTTCATTAAATGCGGCATTGCAATTTGCGCATTTGTACGTGGATCTTTCAGCTCTTCATCAGTTAAATGATCTGGCGCAAGCCCACCACCGCGGTGTAATTGAAACAATCCGAATGAAGTTCCGTTATCTCCAACACTTCTTGGATTTAACCTACTTTCGTGTTCAGCAATTGTAAGAGGTATCCATTCCGGAAGGTTTACTTTCTTTGCTTCCTCTATAATGATTTGTTTCATCTGTTTTGCTTCTTCTGAATCAACATAGCTTGTCTCATTCATTAGCTTACCCATTCCTTCAGACTTTCCTTGGAAATATAAATACACTCCAAGAACAACTAAAAATCCTACAAAGAATTTCTTCACTACCTCTACCTCTTTCTCCGCTGAAATTTGTCCCCTTTCAGCCTTTCTTTTACAATTACCAACACTCTATCATTCTCTTACCTTTCAATCATAGCAAATTACTATACATATTATCATCATGCTTTAGACCGATTTTGCGAAAAAAACATATGGTAAATACGTGCAAAAATGTAACTTACATGGACTATAACTTATTTCTTGTATATAATTGTAAATTGAATTCTATATATAGAATAGGAGCATAAATAAATGAAAAGAACTCTACTAATCTTTTTCAGCATTTTACTACTCATTCCTATACATACCTCTGCACAAACATCATCAAAATCAAAAGTACTCGTTTTGTATAGTACAGAAGACAACAAAATTACAAACAATGTACAAATCCTTAATACTCAGTTAGGGCACTTTACAAAAGATATAACAGTAAAAAGCTTAAAGGAAGTAAAGGAAAGTACTGAATCATCTTCTTATACACATATTGTTTATATCGGAGAGAAAAAAGAAGATTTTTCTATTGCAGCAAAACAATTTCTAGAAAACTTCTCAGGTCCCGTATTAGTTTTAGGACAAAATGTTGAACAATTATCTAATCGTTTTTCTTTCATTACCTCGAAAGAAACCGATATACGAATTCACACCATAGAATATCCGACTAACCAGTTAAAAAATGAATTACATGAAGAACGCTTAATGAAGAAAATTGAAACAAAAGGAACAACTCTTGCTTACGCCTTGAGTGCTGATGGAACTCATCCGTTAATCATTCAGCAAGGAACATCCTATTATGTTGCAACTCCAAACCTTTTCGATTGGATGTCTCATTACGTCGGTGAAATGTTATTTTCTTATTTCGGACAAAAACCTGAAACAAATAAAACTTCAGCTTATTTACGCCTTGAAGACGTTCATCCAGCTGTAGATGTAAAGCAATTAAAAGAAATCGCTGAATTACTAAAAGAGAAAAAGCTCCCTTATATGATTACCGTTATCCCTGTTTACAAAGATCCAGACACAGGAAAAACAGTACATTTAAAGGATAACTCTGAATTAATCGATGTTTTACACTTTATGCAAGATAATGGTGGCTCTATCGTTATGCATGGTTACACACATCAGTTTTATGATAGTGAAACTGGCGAAGGTTTTGAATTTTGGGATGTAAAAACAGATCAACCAATTCGCCAACCAAACCATGAAAAATCAAAAACAAAAAAAGATTTTCAGTCTACAGAAGACTATAATAAATACGTAAAAAACGGGAAAGCCTTCGAAGAAAAATA
This sequence comes from Bacillus sp. TH19, assembly GCF_016651075.1. Classification (NCBI taxonomy): domain Bacteria; kingdom Bacillati; phylum Bacillota; class Bacilli; order Caryophanales; family Bacillaceae; genus Bacillus; species Bacillus sp. TH19. Next base: position 89,199 of record NZ_JAEKEO010000005.1, read on the forward strand.
TATTAAAGATCATATTGAAAAAGGGATTACAGAGCTTGTAGAAGCTAAATTATATCCAGTTGCCTTTGAAGCTCCGCACTATACAATGTCTCAAAAAGGATATGAAATACTATCACAATATTTTTCAACTTATGTAGGACAAATACAACTAAACGATACAACTTGGAAATCAATGCACTCACCGGCTTATATAAGTACACCGTCATTTTTACATGGGATGAAATTAATTCCTGAAACTGTTGGCTTTATTGAAGAAGGGAAGCCACAAGCTATAGCAAAAATGAAAGAACGTGCTTTATCTATCACTAAACTATCTGATGGAATTATCGGTGCATTTTATCATCCTTACTTGGGCGTTGAACCATTAAAAGAAGTATTAAAAGAACTAGAAAGTATTCCAAACATAGAGTGGATTGATTTACAAAAAGACATGAATGAAGTAAAAATGAAAGATATTCATATTACTACTAATAAAGAAGGCATTCACGTTGAAAAACCAACAAGTGCGAATGACATAATTGATTATATAAAACAATATGGGTTCTTCCTTATAATTGGGTTCATTATAATTGTCTTTCTTTTATTATTAAGACGTGCGAAAAAATTAGAGTCATAAAAAAACACCAAGCGAGATGCTTGGTGTTTTTTTATGACTCACTAACTTTATAAAATCGCACCGTATTCGCATATATTTGCTCAGTAACTTTCTCTACTGATATTTTTTTTATTATACTAATTTCTTGTAATACATCTTTTATCATATAAGGATGTGTCATCGTATCCTTCTGAAATTCCCACGGCCCATCTGTTTCTACCATCATATATTCAAGCGGATAATACGAAACTATTTTTCTAATTTTCTCCTTATGTAAAACATCCGGTGTGATAGAAATATAATAACCGTTCCTCATCATCCGTTTCATTGTCTCTTCACTTCCTTTAAACCAATGAAAGTGTGCACGCGAAACTTTATATTCTTCAAGTAAACCACATACAGTGTCAGTATCTTCATAAACCGCATGCAATATAATTGGTAAATCGTATTTACTAGCTAGTTCCACAAACTTTTTTAACACCGCTATGTATGGATCAATAGCAATATTTTCATCTTCTTTCCTTAAATAATATGGCAAGCCCACTTCACCAATCGCAACGATTTCCTCTACATGATCTTCAATTAATTTATAAATTTGCTCACATTCCTCTTTATGAATCGGCTGCTCCGGATGAAAACCTATTGCTGGATGTACAAAAGGATATCGCTTTGCTAAAGATAAAGTTTCTAGACATGATTGATAATTCATAGATACTGCAATAAGCCCTTGTATCTCTTTACTGTTTTCCACATCTATAAATAATCTACTTTTCTCTTCATTCTCATATTGATCAACATGTATATGACTATCAATCAATTTCATCTTTATGCCCCCATAAAAAAAACAAGAAAGGGTCTTCCTTCTTGTTTTATCATCTATATTAGTTAACAATTAAATTTGTTATTATATCAAATAATCCAATACATACTACGGCAACAGTAAAGTAGCTACAGAAATCTTTAATTGGAAACTTCACTACTTCTTCTTTACGCATCCCAGTTTTCTCCCTTCTTAATATATCCCTAATTATTTTTTATCTATTTGTATCTATTATGCAAAAAATATGACAAATTTACTATCGAATTAACTTACGTAAACCTTACAATGTTGTAAGGTTTGAAAAAGAGCCTCATCTAAATAGAGATGAGGGCTATTAAAAATTAGTTGGTTTTTCATTCTTCATTAACATTACAAACAGAAAGTGATACAGTGAGACTTTCTAGTTACACTATATGAAATTTACTATATTTTAACCATCGAATTACATTACAGAAGGCTTACATGTTTGTAAGCTATGTGTAATGTAATTCGATAGTTTCCCTTACCTATATTTCGTACAATAAAGTTAGAAAGTAAGCCAAATAAGAAGAATACTCACATAACCAAATTACATTGCTAGTAGCCGACTCTTCTTATACCTTTCACTCATGCTACTACAATGTACCCCCTTCCCCTTTATATAATAAGAAAAACCTTAGTCCATATGGACTAAGGTTTTTTCACGAACCTAAAATACTCCTACCTAGTATTTTTATTTTCGACAAAAAATAGGCGGGGGTATAATTCGCTATCTCATCGTTAAAAGTTTACTCTTCGCATTAATAGGAATATTTACAGCTTCAATTTCTTCAATTGCCTCGCCGTAGCGTCCTTTTGCGTACACCTTTAATGCTTCATCTCTCTTTAACATATGCTTAACAGTCTTCTTTATTTTTTGTTCTCTTCCACGTTCATCAAATGCAATAAATTCATATTCATACCATTCATCACCGACATGCTGACCAATCGCATCCACAATTGTATAGTATTCTTTCGTCGTATAAAGCGGATTATATTTATCAATAACTGGTCCAAGTTTCGTAGGTAGTAATACTACTACTATCACTACCATAGCTATTACAGTAGTAATTATTTTTTTCTTCATAATACTGATCTTCCTCCTCTGCAGGATACTTATACATCCATTCTAAAGAGCAGGAATTTAATCTACCATTCAATCCCATTACATTACCCTTACATTTTTGTAAGAATAAAGTGAAACTTTAATCAGCCCTCACCAATCGGGCGTTTACGGGCAGTTGATCTCCCACCTAACTTCTTTGCTCCAGCTGAATTTTGAGGTGGGAGTTCTACTGCCCGTTAATGCGGGATAAAAAAAAGATGAACGAATTTTCTCGTTCACCTTTTAGCTTGCTTTAAAGCCACCGCCAAGTACATCACGCACATCGTGAATGACAACGAAGGCATCTTCATCAACTCTACTAATAACTTGCTTTAACTTAACAAGCTCTTGTTTATTAATAACGATATATAAAACTTCTTTATTTTTGCCAGTATATCCGCCGCGTCCTTCTAATACAGTGACACCGCGCGTCATGTTTTTCGTAATAGTCTCTCGAATTAAGTCTGGTTGATTCGAAATAATCGTAACAGCTGTTTTTGTATCCATACCTTCCACGATGAAATCAATTACTTTCGCTCCGACAAATACAGCTACAAGTGTATACATTGCCTTTTCTTGTCCTATTATAAATACAGAGCCAGCAATTACAACGATATCAATAATAAGTACACCTTTACCAACGCTCCAACCTAAATATTGATTTGCTAGTCGAGCTAAAATTGCCGATCCTCCTGATGTACCTCCAGCTTTGAACATACAGCCTAATCCGATACCTACAAATACACCAGCAAATAAAGCTGCTAGTAACGTATCACTATTTACTTGATATTCGATATGTTCTGTAACATATAAAAACAAAGATGTTTCCACAATACCTATAATTGTGTAAACCATCGTTTTCTTATCAAAAAATTTATAACCTACAGCTAATAAAATTGCATTCAAACCAAAATTCACAATTCCCGGTGACCAATCAAATAAATAGTACGTAACAACTGTTAAACCAATAATTCCACCCTCTGATAAACGGTTTGGAATTGCAAAGTAATTAATACCAATTGCGAATAATAATGAACCAATTGTAATTAGTGTTATTTCCTTTATACGTTGATTAACCATAGTTCATACCTCCCCCCATTTGACATTGTATCACTATCTCCTAGAGGTTTAGAAGTTGTTTTTATTCCGCATTTCCCCTCACAAAGACCAAGATATTATGTTTAAACAAAGGGGTGATTAATTATTCATATTCGCTCTAACTGTACGGACAAAGCGCTCCACATTCCCACTCTGAATATACTTAGCTCTAATGGTTTCACGATTACAAGTACATTCGAAATATGGACGGAAATCTATGTCATCTATATGCAAATACGAATACTCTTCAAATATCGCAGGATAGCACGGAAATTTCCCGTAAAATAGAAGACGTCTAGTAGTGGCAACAAAAATCCCATGTTGATAACATAAAGTAAAGTCATCCTTTTCAAATATCCCTACGACAAACGCTAAAATCTTTTCGTCATCCTCTACATATTTTTTCATACTTAATAAAAGCTCATTCATGCATATCCCTCCAAATTCTATTCATTGTTTTAACACTTGAAAAGAATCCATGGATTATTACAGACCGGTGTAACTCTTTTATAAAGTATGAAACGCGTTTCCTGTCAAAGACATTTCAAAAAATAATCCGTTATGTGATTATACACATAACGGATTATGACTAAACTGTAGAACGTTCCACAAGTTTATATGGAATTTCCATCTTTTCTTGTTTAGAACTCTCATCACTTACTTGCCTGTAAAACATTTCAAAAGCCGTCTTACCTATTCCCTTTAAATTTTGGTCAATGGTTGTCAGTTGTAAAACTTGAGAAATCGGTTGGTTATCAAAACCAATAATCGCTAAATCCTCTGGAACTTTAATACCTAATTTTTCAACTTCTGTCATGATCCCAATAGCGACCTCATCTCCTGCCACTATTAATGCTTCAGGAGGATTCTCCATCTCCTTGAATTGATGTGCAACTCTTACACCATCTTCTAACGTAAAGCATTCTGTGAAAATCCGATCTTCCATCACTTCTTCATCTATTAATTGTAGCTGTTGTTTATAAGCATCAAAACGTTTCTTACTACTTGGCCCTAACTTTCTTCCCGTACAATATCCAATCTTCTTATAACCTTTTTCAATAAGGTAACTCATCCCTAATTGAAAGGCATTAAAATGATCTGTATATACACTCGATATGCTTTCAATATCATTATCCTCACAAGCAATAACCGCCCCATACGCTGCATAAGGCTCTATAGTTTCCCACTCATTAGCACGAGAACAAATGATAAGACCGTCTAGTTGCTTTGTTTTCAACATATGTAAACTTTTCATTTCTTCTTTTTTATTGTAGTTCGTTTGACAAAGAAGTACTCGATAGTTGTGAGCTAACGCAACTTCCATCATTCCACCCACCATCGCATCAAAAGACGGATGATTAATATAAGGTAAAATCACGCCAACAATATTCGTCTTCCCTTTTGATAAATGAACAGCATTTGCATTTTGCGAGTAATTCAATTTCTCAACTATTTCTAAAACAACTTTCCTTTTTTCTTCACTTACATATGGATGATCATTTAATACCCTCGAAACAGTCGTAACTGAAACCCCAGCCATCTTTGCAATATCTTTAATATTAGCCATACACTCACCTCTACTTTTAACTTAATGAATCACATGAACATATGTCAAATCTTCTCATCATGACACTTTCATTCGTTTTTCTTACAAAAGTGTAATTTCCCTGTAAGCTAATTCGATAGTGACTCTCCGCAACATTTCATATAATTAAGTCAGAAACAGGGCAACAACCATTTGAAAAGGAGCGGATCTATATGATGAACAAAATGAAAATGAACAATTTCTTAAATACAATGAGCTTGGTATTTTCCGCTCTTATCGATGCAAAAGCTGTTGCTTCTACATTAAACAAGTAAGGAGAATACATTATGAACAACATCACTTTTAATAAATTAGATTTTTTAGGACTAGCTAGCGGCACGGTTCTTCTTACTGCTTTCATTTACGCTGCTACATTATAACTTCGTGTCCCCTTTATCCCGCTTTAACGGGCAGTAACTCCCACCTCAGAATTCGGCGAATGCGAGGAAGTTAGGCGGGAGATCAACTGCCTGTAAAAGCCCGATTGGTTCAACTAATAATAGAAAAGACGACCGTCTATGCACGATCGTCTTTTCTTATTTTTGATTTGGCTGCAAAACTTCCTTTAGTTCTTCAAACTTTGCATTTAATTCATCTGTCATCATCTTCATAGCCGTTTTTCGATCTATTTGTTCTTCAGCATCAATTTGAATTGGGTCTCCAAAAACTAATCGCGCTTTTTTTCCTTTTATCAATTCTTTTATACTTGATGGACCAACATAAGCTGCCGGTATTAACGGAACGTTAGAACGCATTGCAATCGTAACAGCCCCAGCTTTTAGTGAAACGTCTTCTGATGACCTCGTCCCACTCGGGAAAATCCCTACTACTTTTCCTTCTTTTAATAAACGTGATGGAATTTTTAATGTGCTTGGCCCTGGATTCGCACGGTCTACAGGGAATGCATTTACATTTTTAAAAAACCAATTTTTAAATTTCCCTTCAAACAATTCTTTTTTTGCCATGTAATGAATTTGGGTTGGGTACATTCCTGCCGCTAACATTAAAACATCCATAAAACTTGTATGTGTACACGCAACAACATAAGGGCCATCTTCCGGTAATTTCTCTCTCCCTTGTACTTCTACCTTCCCAGCCATTTTAAATATATATTTCAACGAAAATGTAATTGGTTTATACATTTGTTTCGTTCCTTTCTGAATATCCGAAGTATAATTATTTTCTTACAACGATTATAACACTAAGTTTTAGGAGTTGGTAATAAAAATAAGTATTTATTGTTAAATTTCAATTCTTACAAAAGTGTAATTTTCTTGTAAGCTAATTCGATAGTGGCTCCCTTCACTATCTTATACAATTAAGTCAGAAAGTAACAACAACCATTTGAAAAGGAGCGGATCTATATGATGAACAAAATGAAAACGAACAATTTCTTAAATACAATGTGCATGGTATTCTCCGCTCTTATCGATGCAAAAGCTGTTGCTTCTATATTAAACAAGTAAGGAGAATTTATAATGAATAACATGACTTTTAATAAATTAGATTTTTTAGGACTAGCTAGCGGCTCGATTCTTCTTACTGCTTTCATTTACGCTGCTACGCTTATATAACTTTGTGTCCCCTTTCCCCTTTATATAAATAATAATTAAAAAGACGACCGTCTATGCCCGGTCGTCTTTTTAATTTTTTCTTTCCTTCAAGTCTTTTAAAAGCTGTATCAGTTCAGCTTGTTGTTTTATATTTTTACGACCGTTTCGATTAATTGCTGCAAGCTCGCAGGCAACTCCAGCAGCAAAGAAAAACAATAAACTTTCTAACATATAAAATCCTCCAGTTGCCTATTAAACAGCTTGACGCAATTGCTTTTCTTGCAAAATTTGTTTATTTATATTTTCTTCTTTTCTCTGACAAACATTATTACGAATAAGCGCTGCAATAACAAATAATGTTCCTACAATATCAAATGTTGTTATTTTATACCCTTGCATCATCATAATAACTAAAGTAGTAATTGGCACAAAGTTAATAAATAAAATACCATTAATGGATGATAAGATTTTCACACCATAGTTCCAAGCAAGTAGTGCTACGATACCTGGTAATGTCATCATAAATAACAAATCATACTTCACAATAGAAATCGTTTCCATACTTGGAACAGATACATATCCAAGCACTGTAATGACCACAGTTATAATCCCTGTGACAGTTGTACCCAATACACATGTCAAAGTAGAATAGCGTAATGTTGACCAATCGCTACACGTTTGACCACCCATCGTATAAATAACCCATCCTACAACACCAACAAATATAAATGCTAGCGAAAACATGTTATCTTTCAATGTTAAAAAGAAACTCATATCACCTTTCGTAATAACAAATACAGCCCCTACAAACGCGATAATCATGCTCGTTATCATATATTTCTTCGGCTTTATATTTTTATATCCCCATAAAATACAAATTGAAATCATTGGCATAAGCGCCTCCATAATAGAAGCTACCATTACACCTGATTTTCCCATTAACATTTGTCCTAGAAAAATTAATACATTATATACGGTAAAAGCCATTGTTCCAAAAAAGACGAGTAACTTCCCTCTTCCTTCTAAGCGAAATGCCTTCTTTCCTTCTTTCATTAGCAATAATACAATCAATACAATTGCTACCGCACCATAACGAATAAACGAAAAATAAAATGGATCTATGTATTCTAGAGCATGATCAGCAACCGGAAACATCGCTCCCCATGACATACTTGCAATTAAACATGCCAAAGCACCTATTATCATTTGACCTTTTCTCACCACAATCCCCCGCTTCTTTCTATTTGCACAAAGAGAATTGTAAAAGAAAAAATATATCACGTAAAATGATTCAAAATGATGTTAACTATCATTTATAATGATAGTTAACATCAAGGAGGAGCATAAAATGGAATTACGAGACTTACAAATCTTCCAGAGCGTTGCCGACCGCGGTAGTGTAAGCGGCGCAGCAAAGGAATTAAATTATGTACAATCAAATGTAACCGCACGTATTAAACAATTAGAAAACGAGCTGAAAACACCTCTCTTTTACCGTCATAAGCGAGGCATGACTTTAACAGCTGAAGGAAGAAAAATGCTCGTTTACGTTCATAAAATTTTGCAAGATGTTGAAGAGCTAAAACAAGTGTTTTTAGATAGTGAAACACCATCTGGCATATTAAAAATTGGTACAGTCGAAACAGTCAGTACATTACCTACCATTTTGTCTTCTTACTATAAAAGCTATCCAAATGTCGATTTATCATTACAAGCTGGTCTAACGGAAGAGCTTATTAGAGAAGTACTCGATCATCAATTAGATGGCGCCTTTATATCAGGTCCTATTAAACATCCACTAATTGAACAATACGATGTTAGTACTGAGAAATTAATGCTTGTTACACAAAATAAAGCTTTTCATATAGAAGAATTCACTACGACGCCCCTACTCGTTTTTAATCAAGGATGTGGATACCGTTCCAAGCTTGAACGATGGCTTAAAGATGAAGGTTTGCTACCAAAAAGAATTATGGAATTTAACATATTAGAAACTATATTAAATAGCGTAGCGCTCGGTCTTGGGATTACACTCGTCCCCCAGTCTGCGGTGCAGCACCTTTCTACAGCAGGTAAAGTACACTGCCATCCAATTCCGGAGAAATACGGCAGTATTTCAACTGTTTTCATACGCCGTAAAGATAGTTACATGACCAATTCGATGCGCAGCTTTTTAAAAACAATTAAAGAGCACCATCATATCAATATGCTTTAAAAGACATTCTTACATGAATGTCTTTTTTTCTTACAAAAGTGTAATCCTCCCGTAAGCTAATTCGATAGTTGTAGGCGGCCATATTTCATATAATTAAGACAGAAAGCAGGGCAACAACAATTCGAAAAGGAGCGGATACACATGATGAACAAAATGAAATCAAACAAATTTTTCAATACAATGGGCATGGTGCTATCCGCACTTGTCGATGCAAAAGCTGTTGCAACAACATTAAACAAATAAGGAGAGATTATGATGAACAACATTACCTTCAACAAATCAGACTTTATCGGACTTGCAAGTGGAGCTACTCTTCTTACTGCATTCATTTACACACTTGCTCAAAGTCTCGTTTAACAATTTGTTTCCCCAACCCCCTTTATATATAGAAAAGGCTGCTCGTCTTATAGACAAGCAGCTTTTTAGTTTGTTTCATATATAATTTGGCCTGTTTTGCTTATATCATATCCACCAATTGCTTTTAATTCATTGTGAAACTCTTCAGATTGCAAAACCTCTTTTATAACCTCAATAAGTTCCTCATCTTCTCTATTCTTCAGAAGTACTAAATCATACTGTTCTTTCATTATTGGAATAAAGTCTACGTTCACAATTTTGGAAAACTTTTCTGATCCTACCCCAACATCAGCTTTTCCATTCGCGACTTGCGAGGCAACGCCAAGGTGATTCGATTCTTCCCATTCATACCCGTTAATATCTTCTTTACTTAATTTTTGAATTCGCAATTGCTCATCCACTAACACCCTAATACCAGAACCTTTTTCTCGATTTACAAATCGTATAGATGGCTGAGCTAAATCAGCCCATGTTTTTATATTTTGTGGGTTCCCTTTTTGCACATAAAACCCAACATTTCTTGCTAATAAATTCATCATAATATATGGTTGTCCAACTAAAATACGTTTTACGTAAGGAACATTATATGTACCCGTTTCACCATCAAATAAGTGTAAACTAACGACGCTTCCTTCTCCTTGGTACATCTTCACTAAACTCGTTAAACTACCTTGATACGCTCTCAATATATTAGAATTTGGCAATCGATTTTCTATATGCTTTGCCAACATATCTAACGTTAGTTCTTGACCACTAATGATGCGTGTATTCGAACTACTAATTTCGTCCTTCTTTACAGGAGTAAATTGTACCTTCCCTGTTTTCATTTGCTTTATATATTGTTCTAAATCAGCTGCATCAATGCGCATTTGTCTACCAACCCTATAAGAAGGAAGTTCTCCTTTTTTAATCAGGTCGTATACAGTTAATTTTGATACTTTTAATTGCTTTGCTACTTCTTCCGTTGTGTAGGAATGATGATCCATAGACGATTCCTCACTTTCTTCCTTCATTGTAACAAAGAAAAGAATATTTCTCCTAGTTTTTAAAAACAACTATATCGTTCAAATTATATTCAATTATAACTAGTTATAATTAGTTATAATTAATTTAGTAAACGAAGGGAGATTTTTTATGAACAAATTTACTTTACGATCCATTGGGGTACTTATACTTTCTTTTCTTCTTATATTCAGTGTAGCTTGTTCAAGTGAAGAAAAGTCAGCTGCTAAAGAGGGAGAATCAGTGGAGCTGACTATATCAGCTGCTGCAAGTTTACAAGATGCATTAAAAGAAATTGAAAAGCAATATAAAGAGAAAGAACCAACTATTCAACTTTCTTTTAACTTCGGTGCTTCTGGTGCACTTCAACAACAAATTGAGCAAGGTGCACCTGCTGATTTATTCTTCTCTGCAGCAGAGGATAAATTCCAAACTCTTGTTAAAAAAGGATTTATTAATGAAAAAGAAGGGAAAAACCTTCTTGGAAATGAACTAGTTCTAGTCATTCCAAAAGATAGTGCTCTTACAAAACTTCAAGATTTAAAGGATGAGAAAATCAAGAAAATCGCACTTGGTACACCCGAATCTGTACCTGCAGGAAAATATGCAAAAGCTTCTCTCACATATGAAAATCTTTGGAATGACGTTCAAAATAAAATCGTATTTACAAAAGATGTTCGCCAAGTGTTAACATATGTAGAAACAGGTAATGTTGATGCTGGTATTGTATATAAAACAGACGCTCTCGTTTCAGACAAGGTAAAAATTGTAGAAGCGGTAGCAGCTAATTCTCATGAGCCAATCCACTATCCTTTAGGTGTTATAAAGGAATCTAAGCATAAGAAAGAGGCGACTTCATTCTATGAGTATTTACAATCAAAAGATGCACAATCTATCTTTAAGAAATATGGATTTACAATCCTGCCATAATCGCTATGAGCTTTGATGCAATTTTGTCACCTGTCTTTCTATCCTTGCGAGTAGCTGCGTGCGCCACAATAATCGTTACGATCTTAGGAACGATTATTGGACGAGCATTAGCGCGCTCCTCGTGGCGATATAAAGTACTACTAGAAACTATTTTCTTATTACCAATGGTGCTTCCACCAACTGTTATCGGCTTTTTTCTAATTATCATTTTTGGAAATAACAGTCCCATTGGAAAGTGGATTGAATCATTATTTCAGCAGTCCATTATGTTTACATCTACTGCTGCTATCATTGCTTCTACAGTCGTTGCATTTCCGCTCATGTACCAATCAGCAAAAACAGGATTTTCTATCGCAAATGTACAAATTGAAGATGGCGCGCGCGATCTTGGTGCAAGTGAATATCAAGTTTTTCTACATGTTACACTCCCGCTTGCATTCCCCGCACTACTTAGCGGTATGATTTTAAGCTTTGTTCGCGCACTCGGTGAATTTGGTGCAACTTTAATGTTTGCAGGAAATATACCTGGCAAAACTCAGACGATTCCAACGGCGATTTATATGGCTATTGATGCGAGTAATATGCAACTAGCTTGGACGCTTGTAATCATAACGATTAGTATGTCCCTTCTATTCTTACTATGCATTCAACTCATTAATAGAAGAATTACTACTTCTTAAAGCAACTTTCGACAAAAGTTGCTTTTTATTTCCCGGAAAATAAAATGATTTGATTAATAACTGAATTTTTTACCTTATTTAAATATACATTTTATTTGAATTCACTTTCTAAAATAGGTAATTTCCTGTTATTATATGAAAGTGTTTCAAAAAATGAAGAAATGAAAACGCATTTATATCGTAAATTCTTCATCCTGTTTTAGCGATCGGTAATCTTCTACTCTATTAGTGGGGCATTACCGATCGTTAGAACGCTATGTAATTATATTGGTATAGAAAACCGAAGGGAGTCTTGTAATGGACATTTTATTAGCGCTTCTTCCTGCAATCGCATGGGGAAACATCTTATTAGTAAGCGTAAAAATGGGCGGTGGTGCATATAGCCAAACGGTAGGTATGACAATCGGTGCTCTATTCTTCGCAACAACTATGTATGTATTTACTCAACCAGCTTTAACAATGACAGTCTTGATTGTTGGCTTTATTTCAGGTTTATTCTGGGCTTTAGGACAAGTAAACCAATTAAAAACAGTTGAAAAACTAGGTGTTTCAACTACTGTAACTATTTCTACTGGTATGCAACTTGTTGCAACTTCTATCTTTGGAGTTATCGCTTTTCGTGAGTGGACTACTACTACAACGATTGTTCTGGGAACGATTGCAATCCTATTAATCGTAATTGGTGTAGTATTCACATCACTAGATGATAAAGAAAATGCACAGCCACCAGGACAATTGAAAAAGGGACTTCTTACTTTAATTGTTTCTACTTTCGGCTATCTTGTATATGTAATTATTATTCGTTGGTATAATATCGATGGTTGGTCTGCTATTTTACCACAGGCAGTTGGTATGTTCGTTGGTGCGGTTGTACTGACGTCTAAACATAAACCATTTAACAAATATGCAATTCGTAATGCTGTATCTGGTTTACTTTGGGGAACAGGAAACTTATTCTTACTTCTTTCATTACCACGTGTCGGAGTAGCGACAAGCTTCCCATTATCTCAAACTGGAATCGTTATCTCAACATTCGGTGCGATTGTCTTCTTAGGTGAAAAGAAAACAAAACGTCAATTGATCTTTATTGCCCTAGGTAGTGTTTTAATTATCGGCGGCGCTGTATTGCTTGGTATGACAAAAGCATAAATTCACACTATATTTAAACCCCCTGAAACGTATATGCTTCAGGGGGTTTTTGATTACAATTATTTTCTAAATATAATTTTTTACACGTTCTCGCTCTTTATGGTTTTTCTTCCATTCTAGCAAGCCATCGATACATAAAAATAGATTAATAATAGCTAATACTAACATGACGTATAAGCCCGTTGAAATATAAATCACAATGCTAACTATGTTATACAAAATCCATAAATGCCAATTTTCTAAGATTTTTCGGCTCAGCATAAATTGAGCTACTAATCCTAATACAGCGTTTAAAGCATCTAAATATGGACTTGTCGATTCTAAATAACGGACTTGATAATATCCCCAACCAATCCAAGCAACTAAAATAAAAAATATATAAATAATCCATCCTTTCAAATCTAAGCGAACTGTCGGTTTTACCTTCTCCTCCCCACTACGCGCAATCCAGTAATACCAACCGTACACATTAAATATAAATTGGAAGGCTGCTAATACTGCCATTGCGTATAAGCCTTGTGTAGTGAAAATATACAGAAATACCGCAACTGTAATCATCCCAAATAAAAAGTTTGATACCTTTTCCCTTGCAAGTAACCAAACATTAATAATCCCCATAACCGATGCGAAAATTTCAATATAACTTGATCGGATATAGAACCCAACTAATATGCAAATAATACTAGAAATGAGTAAAAAAAGTGGACTTCTAACCATATTTATCTCTCCCCAGATATGTAATAAACTCCCTATCAACAGTATAAGAAATAACTCTTATACTTACTATAAATTTTCTCCTGTAAAACTCCCCACTCATCTATTCCACTTACGATAAGCCGTTTCTTTTTACAAAATTCTCTTAAAAATGGTATCGTTTTTTATAACATATTCTCATCAGAAAGGAATAAAGGATATGCCTAATAAACATCGAATTTTATTTATTGGTGCCGGTCGTATGGCAGAAGCTATATTTGCTGGACTACTTACAACAAGTAAAGAATACATCGAAGAAATTATTGTTTCCAACCGAAGTAACATAGAAAAACTAACGCAATTACAAACTAAATATGATCTATCGATTACAACAGATTGGAAACAGCATATTAAATCTGTAGATACAATCGTTTTAGCAATGCCGCCTGTCGCACATGAACAGCTATTAGCGGATCTATCCCCTCTTCTAACTAATCAATTTGTCGTGACAGTTGCTGCCGGAATCGGACCATCTTATCTAGAAGAAAGACTTCCCCAAGGGACACCTGTTGCTTGGATTATGCCAAATACAGCTGCTGGGATTGGAAAGTCTATCTCCTTATATACGACGGGACATTCTGTAGATGAAACACATCAAGAAACGTTACAACTTCTTTTAAAAGGTATCGGTACCTCACAGTTTTGTACCGAAGAGGAAGTTCACCAACTTACCGCAGTTACTGGTAGTGCACCCGCTTTTCTCTATCACTTTGCTGAAGGTTTAATTGAAGCAACGAAAAGCTATGGTATTGATGAGGAAACAGCAAAACACCTTGTCATTCAAATGATTGCTGGCTCTGCCGCTATGCTCCAGCAAAATCAGGATCCAGCTATGCTCCGCGAACAAGTAACAACACCAGGAGGTTCAACGGCTGAAGGCTTAAAAGTTCTATATGAAAATAATTTTTCAGAAGTCATTCAACAAGCAGTTGAAGCGACCAATAAAAAAGCTAGGGGGAATTAATATGACTTTAACAAGTTTAAACGACTATACAACATTACATAACGGCGTGAAAATGCCTTGGTTCGGCTTGGGTGTTTTTAAAGTTGAGGATGGTACAGAAGTAATTGATTCTGTAAAAGCAGCTATAAAAAATGGGTACCGTAGTATCGATACTGCTGCGATATATAAAAACGAAGAAGGCGTTGGACAGGCAATTCAAGAATCTGGTATTCCTCGTGAAGAGTTATTCATCACTTCAAAAGTGTGGAATAGTGATCAAGGTTACGAGTCAACACTACAAGCATTTGAAACTACATTAGAAAAATTAGGTCTAGAATATTTAGATCTATATTTAGTACATTGGCCTGTAAAAGGAAAATACACTGAATCATGGAAAGCTTTAGAGCAGCTTTATAAAGATGGTCGTGTTCGTGCTATCGGTGTGAGTAATTTCCATATTCACCATTTGCAAGACGTATTTGAAATTGCAGAAATTAAACCAATGGTTAACCAAGTGGAATACCACCCACGTTTAGCACAAGAAGAATTACATGCCTTCTGTAAAGAACATAACATCCAGCTTGAAGCTTGGTCACCATTAATGCAGGGGCAGCTGCTTAATCACCCAACATTACAAGAAATCGCTACGAAATATAATAAATCGACTGCACAAGTTATTTTACGTTGGGATCTACAAAATGAAGTTGTAACAATCCCTAAGTCTATTAAAGAACACCGCATTATTGAAAATGCAAACATCTTTGACTTTGAATTAAGCTCGGATGATATGAAAGCAATTCAAGCTTTAAACGAAAATCATCGCGTTGGTCCAGATCCAGATAACTTTAACTTCTAGTAGGGAAACCACTGCCATATGCAGTGGTTTTTTTACTTTTAATAAAACTGAAAATTTGAACTATATTCCATTTGATTGACACTTCATTATCTAAGGTGTAAGATTTTGAATTATCAAAGAAACACAAAAATTAATAAAATTTATTCTCATTGTATCAAGAGAGGTGGAGGGACTGGCCCTTTGAAACCTCGGCAGCAGGTTCATTTTGAATACTGTGCCACTTCCTGCAAGCTTTGTGCTTGAAAGATAGAATGAGGGACTTCGTTTATATACGGGTGCATAACTTGTACGTAAAAATCCCTCTTTCTCAATACGAAAAGAGGGATTTTTTGTTTTTCATTTCCCTCATCATCATCCAATCTTATTAACTATTTAGGAGGAAAATCAAATGAAAAAGAAGTTTGTACCCGGTATTGCATCAGTTGTAGGAGTAAGTATTTTATTATCTGGTTGCGGTAGTTATAAAAACGAAGCGAGCGGAGCAAATGCAAAAGATGAGGCACCTAGTAAGCAAGTTTTAAACTTATCTTCACCTACTGAGATTCGAACAATGGATACGGCTCGTGCTACAGATACTGATTCTGGTCAAGTAATGAGAAACGTATTTGAAGGTTTATACAATCTTGGCGAAGGTAATAAACCTGTTCCTGGCGTTGCGAAATCTCATGAAGTAAGTGCTGATAAAACGAAATACACATTCCATTTACGAGATTCAAAATGGTCGAACGGCACACCTGTAACAGCGAAAGATTTTGTCTTCGCTTGGCAAAGAGCTGTCGATCCAGCAACAGCTTCTGAATATGCTTTTTTATTCCTGGATATTAAAAACGCTAAAAAAATTAATAGCAAAGAACTCCCATCCGATCAACTTGGTATAAAAGCAGTTGATGACCATACGTTTGAAGTAGAATTAGAGCGCCCTGTTCCATATTTTATTAGCTTAACGGCGTTCCCAACATTTCTACCAATCAACGAGGAATTCTTTAAAGCACAAGGTGATAAGTACGCTTTAGAAGATAACAAAATCTTGTACAACGGAGCTTTTACACTAAGCGATTGGAAGCATGAACAAAGCTTTAAATTTAAGAAAAACCCTACCTATTGGGATAAAGATAATGTCAAACTCGAAGAAATCAATTTCAACGTTGTGAAAGAGAAATCAACAGAAGTAAATTTATTCGAATCCAAACAATTAGACCGTATAAAACTAACATCTGACTTCGTTGATAAATATAAAAAGGATGCTAACTTTAAAGAACGTCCGAACGTAGGGGTACAGTTTTTACGTATGAATCAGCAAAACAAAATACTTCAAAACGTTTCTGCACGCCAAGCAATCGATCAAACAATTGATCGAAAATCTTTTGTAAATACGTTATTAAATGATGGCTCTACACCAACCTTTAGTCTCGTGCCGAAAAACTTTGCAAAAGGTCCTGATGGAAAAGACTTCCGTACTGCAAACGGCGATTTAACAAAAGTTGATACAACATCTGCACAAGAATTATGGAAGAAAGCAAAAAAAGAACTTGGTTCTGAAAAGATAACATTAGAATTATTAACAAGTGATGGTGACCTTGAGAAGAAAACTGGTGAGTTTCTAAAAGGACAACTAGAAAAGAATTTAGATGGCTTAACGGTAAATATAAAACCGCAACCACGTAAACAACAAGTTTCACTCTTATTAAAAGGTGACTACGAGATTGGAATTGACGGTTGGAGCCCTGACTTTGCTGATCCAATTACATTCCTTGAACTATTTACGACGAATAACCCTTACAATTTAGATCATTACTCTAATAAAGAGTTTGATGACACAATTGAAAAAGTTAAAACTACTTTGGCTGGTGATGAAAAAGCTCGCTGGGAAGCGTTACTAGCATCAGAAAAAATCTTATTTAAGGACTCTGTTATCGCTCCTCTTTACCAAAAAGGAGAATCTTATTTAGAGCGTTCTTATGTGAAAGGCATTGTGCAAGTAGACTTTGCAGGTCAATTAAACTTCAAATGGGCAAAAATTGAAAAATAAAGTGAAACTTTAATCAGCCCTCACCAATCGGGCTTTTACGGGCAGTTGATCCCCCCTAACTTCTTTGCTTTCACTGAATTTTGAGGTGAGGATCTTACTGCCCGTTAATACGGGATAAAATGCAACTTAGATCATTGTGTTCCCACCCACACCCATTGTTTTTTTAGCAAAGTATATTAAAAGCAGATTCCCTACTATGAGGAAATCTACTTTTTCAATATATTATTCCAAAAAATTAACACTCCACTTTTTATTATTGACATATAGTTCTTTCCAGCGTTAATATTCTAAATAATCAAAGAAACAAAATATTTTACCATCAAAATGTAATGTCTACTAAGTTGAAACATATAACGATAGATTATAGTTCAACATGTATATACATATAGAACACCTGATTACCTATATACACATATTTATAATAGGTTTTCTCTCCTTCTATAGCTACACTTCAAGACATGGACATTATGACGTTACGAACAACACATTTAGGGAGGAAAGAACAATGAAGAAAAAAGTTGTACCTGTTGTTGCATCTGTTTTAGGGGCAAGTCTACTACTAACTGCTTGCGGGGGAAATAAAGATAATGCAGGCGGAGCAAAAGCGAACGATAAAGCACCTGATAAACAAGCGATTAACTTATCATTTGCTTCAGAAATTCCAACAATGGATGTTGCAAAGGCGACGGATGGGGAATCCATGAACGTAATGAGAAATGTTTTTGAAGGTTTGTATGCAATAGGAGAAGATAATAAACCGATCCCTGGTGTTGCTGAATCGGTTGACATTAGTCCGGATAAAACAAAGTATACTTTCCATCTTCGTGATTCAAAATGGTCAAACGGTACTCCTGTTACAGCAAAAGACTTTGTCTTCGCTTGGCAACGTGCCGTAAACCCTGAAACAGCAGCTGAATATGCATTCTTATTCTTTGATATAAAAAATGCGAAACAAATAAACCAAAAAGAAGTAGCAATCGATCAATTAGGCGTTAAAGCTCTTGACGATAAAACTTTAGAAGTACAACTGGACCGCCCTGTTCCCTACTTCTTAAGCTTAACGACATTTGCAACATTCTTACCAATCAATGAAGAGTATTTAAAATCTCAAGGCGATAAATACGGTTTAGAAACAAATCATTTAATTTACAATGGTGCTTTCACATTAGATAACTGGAAACATGAACAAAGCTTCCAATTGAAGAAGAACCCTAACTATTGGGATGCTAAAACTGTAAAACTAGAAGAAATCAACTTCAATGTCGTTAAAGATAAATCTACAGAAGTTAACTTATATGATTCAGGACAAATTGATCGTGTTGCTTTAACTGCGGAGTTTGTTGATAAGTATAAGAACGATACCAACTTCAAGGAACGCGCTGAAGTCGGTATCCAATTCTTACGACTAAATCAGAAAAATGCAGTATTAAAAAATCAACATGCACGCCTCGCTATTAACGAAGCAATGAATAAAAAAGCGTACGTAGAAACAATTTTAAATAACGGTGCAATCCCAGCAGAAGGAATGGTTCCTGCGAAATTCGCAAAAAGTCCAGACGGTAATGACTTCCGTAAAGAGAATGGAAATCTAGTCAAAGATGATGTGAAATCTGCAAAAGAAAACTGGAAAAAAGCGAAACAAGAACTTGGTACTGACAAAGTAACAATTGAACTATTAACAAGTGATAATGCTTTAGCTAAGAAAACTGGTGAATATTTAAAAGGTGAATTAGAAAAGAATCTAGATGGATTAACAGTGAATTTAAAACCTCAACCACGTAAACAACAGTTAAAACTACTATTAAGTGGTGATTACGAAATTGGAATCGATGGCTGGGGCCCTGACTTCGCGGATCCTATTACATTCTTAGATCTATTCACAACAGATAGTGCTTATAACTTCGATAAATACTCTAACAAAGAGTACGACGAGCTTATTCGTAAAGTAAAAACTGATTTAGCTGGTGATGAAAAAGGTCGCTGGGAAGCAATGAAGCAAGCTGAAAAAATCTTATTACAAGATGGTGCTGTCGCTCCTTTATACCAACAAGGTCGCTCTTACTTACAACGCTCTTTCATTAAAGGACTTGTAACAACTGACTTCGGCGGTGAATTTAACTACAAGTGGACAGAAGTTGCAAAATAATAAACACTAGTAAAAAAGTATCCCACGAAGGATACCTTTTTACTTTATGCTTCTTTAACTACAGAACTTCCCCTCTTTACTATCACTTTTATACCTATAGTGATTCCCGCTACCAATTGTGTAACTAGTATAATAAGTAATAATGAAATAATATTTTCCGCTAAATTAACTCCACCAAATATTATTGTGTAATAACCATTTGCTGCATATGTTGCGGGAAATAATCCCGAACGGCAAACCTGTTTTTCCAATGCAGTGATAAATACATATGTATTAATACTAAGAAGACTAAAAGGACGATTATCAACTCTCTTCATAGCTCTCTTTTTGTATTGAACCAAAACTCATCATAAATATAACCATAAATATCAAATATGTTCTCCACGTCAAAGAAGGTATATGCCCTGACCAAAGATAACTAATTAAATAGTTGATTCCCATAATACACGATGATACTACTAAACTAATACTTATCAATTTCACATATTTGAGCATATCTTTTCTCCTTACTTTTTAATTTTCTATTTCTTCAAATTGCAGATTCACCGGCTCTTCTAGGAGTGTTTCATAAAAGTTTTCTGCCAAATCTGTTGAAGGAATTTTTTCATCCACTTCATCAAAACGAATACTATCTAACCAGACACAGCCTTCTCCTGATAATAAAACACCAAATGCAATACCAAGTGCTTCTTCTTTTATATCTAGTACAACCGAGTATGATTGCCAGTTATTCGTATTTTTAATTGGACGATTTTGCATGTTATCCATAGCAATAGGCTCTGTATCTTTTCCGTCTACTCGCATCCACAATCCTGCCCAGTCTTTTACATTTTCACTCTTAATAAATGCTGTTAAACGCAACCTCTTACCTACATATTTATCCGCTCGGAACATTTGCATTAATGTTGAAAACCCTCCGTGTGTAACGTTCTCTTTTCCTTTTATATATGCAGATACTTTTCCTTGATGAACAACTTCGTAATCTAAACCCATCTCATATTCAGCAGGATGACTTCCACTTAATACCCATCCTTTCGGTATACCTTTTTCCATTAAAACGCCCTCTCTTTCTATATAAAATGACTGGAAATATTTCCGATATTTTTTTGGTGGTAAATGAAACATTCTTTTAAAAGCTCTAGTAAATGCCTCTTGTGAGGAAAAGCCATTTTGCACTGCAATATCAATGACTGCTCTTTCAGTCGATACTAAAGCCTGTGCAGCATGAGTTAATCTTCTCTTACGAACATAATCCGTTACACTCATCCCAATATAACTTTGAAAAATACGATGAAAATGGTACATCGATACTGCCCCGTGAAATGCCACTCTTTCTGTTGTAAGCTCTTCATGTAAATGATTCTCTATATATTCGATTGCTTTTTTTATCATCTCTTTATATTCTTCATGCATTTCAGTACCTCCTTACAACTTCAATTTACCATATACATACAAATCATTTTTGATTTAAATTGCGGATTAATTCTTAAAGCTATAAGTAAATAATTTATTTTCAACACATACATAATTACATAAAATTAGGAAAAACTTGTATAGAAAGAAGTTACATAAGGAGGAATTTATAATGAGAATTTTACTATCAATTTTATTAGCTCTTATGCTAGTACCTGCATTAACAGGATGTAAAGCTCCTGCAAAAGAAGATACAACTTCTAATAAGAAAACGACTGAAGAAGCAAAAAATGAGGCTCCTGCAGATTTAAAACTAAACTTTAATGAATTTGATTTAAAGGCAGACTATCAAGATACGAAGAAAGACTACGAAGCTGATTATAAAAATGTAGCAGCGGACAAGAAAATGGAAGCAAAGATTGAAGACCATAAAACAGATGTAAAGTTCACAGGCGACGAGGCTATTACAAAATTAAGCCCTCTTCTACAAGAATTAAAATTCGATAAAAACACACCAGATCAAGAAGTAATTGATCAAGTAGTCAATGTATTCAAACTTGATAAAGACTACCAAAAATTCGATTTAGAAGTTGTCTTCTCTGATGGAACGAAAAAAGAATATAAAAGAGAAATAAAATAAAGAAGTAGGCGGTTGCCTACTTCTTTATTTTTTAATTTTTACGTATCTTAGTTCTGGACTAGAACCGATAATGAATTGGACGCCAGATACTGATGATTTTTGTAAATATGAAGAGCTTGGGAAAATAATTGGGATTAATGGTGTTTCATCAAACATAATGTCTTCTGCTTTATGCAATAAGTCAAAACGCTTATCTTCGTTTTGTTCAACTTTTGCCTCTTTTACTAAAGCATCAAATTCTTTATTATGCCATTTTGCATAGTTGTTTGGACCATCACCTGCATATAAATCTAGTTTAGTAATCGGATCCAATAGAGAGCCGCCCCATCCCATATAAGCTAATTGGAAATCACTTTGCTTATATGTGTCGATGTAACTCTTCCACTCTTTATTTTCTAATTTAATATCTACACCAAGATTTTTCTTAAACATTTCTTGCATTGCTTCTGCTACTTTTTTATGTTGTGTATCTGTAGTGAATTTTAATGTTACTTCAGGTAATGTAGACCAACCTTGCTCTTTCATGCCCTCTTCTAATAATTTTTTCGCTTCTGCTGAATCGAATTTTACGTAATCGCCTTTTTCTTTACGGAAATCACGACCACCTTGTGTTTTTGCCCCTTCTGGAACAAAAGCATATGCTTCTTGTGCATTATTTTTATACAGTTTTTCAACGATAAACTTACGATCAACCGCTAATGAAAATGCCTTACGTACTTTTGCATTTGTAAACGGCTCTTTTTCTACATTAAACGAATAAATATAAGATGAAAATCCTGCAACACGTTTATATTCTTTATTTTCTTTTTCTTTCTCAATCATCTCTTGTGGTAAACCACTTAGTAAATCTAATTCTTTTGATTTAAATAATTGATACGCTGTTTTAGAGTCTGGAATAATACGAAACTCAATTTCTTTTAATGTTACCTTTTTATCATAGTATTCTTTATTTTTTTGTACTGTAATTGCTTGGTTATGCTTCCATTCTTTTAACGTGAATGGTCCGTTCGTAATTAACTCTTTTGGATCTGTTTTTAATTTATTATTATCATCAATTGATTTTTTAGATAATGGAATAAATAATGAACTTGCTAATTTTTGTTTAATAGAAGCAACTGGGTGCTCAAGTGTTACCTTTAATGTTTGAGGATCAACGACTTGAATACCAACTTGTCCTTCTTCACCTTTTCCAGTATTATATGCCTCTGCTCCTTTAATAAAGTACATTTCTGTCGCATTCATAGAACCTGTTTTCGGGTTTAATAATCGCTTCCATGCGAACTCAAAATCATTTGCTGTAATAGAAGAGCCATCTGACCATTTAATATCTTTCTTTAAATGAATTGTATATTCAGTTCCATCCGCATTTACTTCTTCTTTCTCTGCCAATTCATTTTGATATTTCCCATCACTATCTTGCGTATATAAACTTGAAAACAACTGTCCAATTACATAACCTGACGTGCTATCTGTCGCAATAGCAGAATCAAGGGTATACGGATCACTGCTAATATTCGTTACTAATCGATCCCCTTCTCCCTTACCAGCACTCGCCTTTTGCGTCTCTTTCTTACCACAAGCAACAGAAGTTATTGCTAAAACAGTCATAATGACAAATAATAAAAACTTCTTCATCCTACATTCTCCTTTAACCTGAAATTTTTGGTGTTGATGCTAATAGTGTTTTTGTATAAGAATGTTGTGGATTACGGAATACTTCGTCCGTATATCCAAATTCAACAAGTTCTCCTTTGTATAAGACAGCCACTTTTTCACATAAATAGTGAACCATCGGTAAATCATGTGCGATAAATAAATATGTATAGCCTTGTTCCTTTTGAATCTTTTGCAGTAAATGTACAATTTGGATTTGCAGTGAAACATCTAATGCTGAAATTGGTTCATCAAGGATTAATACTTCTGGCTCACATAATAGCGCTCTTGCAATGGCAATACGTTGACGTTGTCCTCCGCTAAATTCGTGTGGATAGCGATCAATATATCGTCTATCTAATCCAACACGCTCTAGTGCATCACCTGCGACCTTATCTTTCAATTCTTTATCGCCTAAACCGAATGAAATATAGCCTTCTGTTACAATATCGCGTACTTTCCAGCGCGGATTTAATGCAGCTGTGGAATCTTGAAAAATGAACTGTACTTTCTGCAAGAAATCCCGCTTATGAGCTGACTTCAGCTTGTGAACAACTTGACCGTTATAATCAATTTCACCAGACGTTGGACGCTCGATCCCAGCTATGAGCTTACCAAGTGTTGTCTTTCCAGAACCACTTTCTCCAATAATGCCAAGCGTTGTTCCTTTTGGGATAGAAAGTGATATACCTTTTAACGCTGCGATTTCTTTATTTTTACTTCCATACGTTTTCGTTACTTGCTTTACAGTAATTAAATCTGTCGTCATGAGGCATTCACCCTCTCTTTTGATTTCGCTTTATTATGCTCCAGAATATGCTGCCAGCAATGTGAACTATGCTCCTCAGAATATGTTGTTCTCTCTGGGAATCGATGAATACATTCTTTTATCGCTACAGGACAACGATTCACAAACGGGCATCCAAAACTATTTAACGTTTCAATAGAAGGTGTTGTTCCCTCAATTGCTCTAAGTACCTTTTCTGAATCATCCATATTCGGAATTGCTTGCAATAAACTTTTTGTGTAAGGGTGCTTAGGTGAGCCAATTACTTCTTGTATCGTTCCTTTTTCAACAACACGTCCCCCGTACATAACTACTACTCGGTCAGCTACTTCACGTACAAGTGCCAAATCATGTGTAATTAATAAAATACTCGTATTTTGTTTTTCCTTTCTTTCTTTTAACAACTCCATAATTTGCTTTTGAATCGTTACATCTAATGCTGTTGTAGGTTCATCTGCAATAACGAGCTTCGGGTGACAAGCAAATGCAATTGCTAAACAAATACGCTGCCTCATACCTCCGCTCAACTGATACGGGTATTGTTCAAAGCGTTTCTCTGCTTCATGTATCCCTAAATCATTTAGTAAGTTAATTGCAATTTCTTTTGCCTCTTTTTTCGATTTCTTTTCATGCTGCACAATTACTTCTGTAATTTGTCTTCCAACCTTCATCGTCGGATTTAAAGATGAAAGCGGGTCTTGAAAGATAAAGGAAATATCTTTCCCGCGAATTTGATTCCATTCTGATTCTTGTAAATTCGTTAATTCCTTTGATTGGAAAGATATATTTCCATCATCAATATGAATCGATTCTTGATTTAAGCCGATAATTGATTGTGCTGTAACACTTTTCCCTGAACCACTTTCTCCGACAAGTGCAACTATTTCACCTTCGTTAATAGAAAAGGAAACATGCTTCACAATTGCTTGCTTACTATTCTCTTTTTCAACGGCCAACGTTACGTTTTCTAAAGATAAGATTTGTGCCATGTTTTTTCTCCTTTCGATTACGTTTTACGATTTTCGGATCAATCGCATCTTGCAAACCATCACCAATCGCATTAAATGCGAACATGATGAGTGCAATCATGATTGCCGGGAAGAAAAGTTGCCACCACTCTCCGCTTAGTAACGTCCCGAGTGCATCGTTTGTCATCGTGCCCCAGCTCGCTGCTGGTGATTGTACTCCAAGTCCGATAAAACTTAAAAATGATTCTGAGAAAATAGCTGCTGGAATTGTGAATGATAAATTGACGATAATAATCCCTGTTAAGTTTGGAATTAAATGCCCATATATAATTTTCATATGAGATGTACCTAATCGCTCTGCTGCAATAACAAATTCTCTTTGTTTCAATGAAAGTACTTGCGCCCGAATGAGACGTGCCATGCCAATCCATCCCGTTAACGCAAGAGCTATAATAATTGTAAAAAGTCCTGGTTTCATAATGATTAATAGTAAAATAACAATCAGTAAATATGGGATACCGTATAACACTTCAATCCCTCTTATAATCCACTCATCAATTAACGTTCCAAGACGATTACGTCCTCTCACATATCCACTAAAGCCACCGATAAGTACACCAAGCCCTATATCAAGAGCTGCTGCTACCAATCCAACTGTTAATGAAATTTTCCCACCAGCCCAAGTACGCGCCCAAATATCTCTCCCTAAATCGTCTGTTCCGAACCAATGCTCACTACTAGGCGGTAAATTAGTTGCTTCTTTTACTTGTTCACTCGCAGTAAATGGCGTTAAACTTTCGCCAATAAGCGAGAAAACAATAATTAGTAATAACGTCACTGCCCCTAAAACTGCTATAGGGTTTGATATAAACTTGCGAAACACTTCCTTTTTCCGGCTAATCGTTTGCTGATCTTTATTTATCGTTAATTCTTTTTTCTCTTCATTCGTTAATAACTGGTCATTAATTTCATAAGCCCCCATTTAAACATCACCCTCCTTACGTAATAGAACGAATGCGCGGATCAACAATACGATGAATGATATCTGTAATAAAAATACATACAATTAATAGCGCACTATAGAAAATGGTTGTTCCCATAATCACCGGATAATCTCGGTTGAAAATACTGTCTACAAAATATTTTCCTAAACCAGGAATTGAAAAGATTTTTTCAATAACGAAAGTCCCTGTTAAAAGTCCAGCCATTAATGGGCCAACAAATGTAAGTACCGGAACAATCGCATTTCGAAGAGCATGTCTTATAATGATTTTCTTAATTGGTATACCTTTCGCTCTCGCTAGCTTAATATAATCACTCTGCAACACTTCAATCATATTAGAGCGAACAAATCTTGTAATAACTGCGATTGGTCCTAACGCTAATGCGAAGGAGGGTGATACAGTATGCTCAAATGTTCCCCAAGACGCCACTGGTAGTAATTCAAATTGTATGGCGAATACTTGTATAAATAGTGGTGCTAAAATAAAACTAGGAATAGAAATACCGAGAATCGCAAGCAAGCTCACACTATAATCAATCACTTTCCCATGATATAGCGCGGCAAATGTACCTGCGGCAATTCCGACTAACAATGAAATAACAAGTGCTTGTAAACCAATAATTGCCGATGGTCCAAAACCAGTTGTTATAATTTCCGATACACCTTGACCTGTCGATTGAACAGATTCGCCAAAATCAAAATGAACTACCCCATCCAAATAAGCAACATACTGATTCCATAACGGTTCATCAAGGTGATACTTCGCTCTCATGTTTTGTATTACTTCTTCAGGAAAGATTTTCGCATCTGATGAAAACGGATCACCTGGAATAATATGCATAATTAAAAATGTTACTGTCGTAATGACCCATAGCGTGAATACCATAACCGATAGTTTTTTAATAACATACACTTCAATAACCCCCTAAACAAATGAATTTACTTTGTTTTATTGACATATTTGTTGCCATTACTCCTTCTCTACTTCTTAAAACACAAAAAGCCTTGATCTTAAAAAATAAGATCAAGGCTTAATAAACGAAGGCCCATCACTTATCTTTCAAGACTTGCTTGCTGGAATTAGCACGGTGTTCCTGTTACAGAACCCGCTGCTGAGGTGTCATAGGGCCAGTCCCTCTACCTCTCTGGATAAGTAAATTGCTATATTATTATTTGGTTCAAATTGTATATTTTGAATTATAATTCTGAAAAAATGAAAAGTCAATCAAATTGGATATATTTAGAAAAATCAGTTTTCTATTATATTAGTTATTGAAATTACAATCTTTCGCTTATAATAAAAAGAAATTGTATTAAAGGAGTTATAAGATGGATCCACTACTTCTGGCTACTATAGGATTGCCATTAACAATCGTCATACTCGTCATCATCGGCTTCTATAAACTCTTCATTAAAAAGAAAAGCATCACTTCTTTTTACACTCCATTCGATAATATTACTGGCCAAACAATTTCAGAATTTCACGAAGAACAGAAGGTATTAGTATCCGAGGATGAAGACGGAGATGGTAAAAAGAAAAAATAACCTTGCGCATGCGCAAGGTTATTTTTTCGCCTCTGTTTGAAAGCGTTTATAGTATGTCGATGCTGTTGAAAAATTAACTTCTATATCACGAATCAACGATGAATCTTCTTCTTTAGCTAACTTCTGTAATTTTTTCATCGCTTGTTCTGCTTCATTTAAGAAACCAACATATAGTTCATGTTCATCCTCTTTCGACTTCGGCACACGAATTTCTTTACGCATATGATCAATATCTTCTAACATGCCCGTTGTTACCGTTCGCACGTCTTCTTTATATTTAGCACTAGTTATTTCCTTACCGCCCTTTTCTTTTGCCACTTCAAATAACTGTAGTGCTTTATTAATTTCTTTATTCATTTTCATATCGTATTTTTCATGTACTGCACGGTATTCTTTCATCTCTTCTGTTTGCTCAGTAGATTGCTCTACCTTTTCTTTCGGTTCTTTCGTATCTTTATTTCCATTACACCCTGCTAGAAGGAGCATACTTCCCATTACAGCAATACCCAAAACCTTCTTCATCTCTTCTTCTCCTTTTATCTACAGTTATTACTCATTATAGTTTCTTTTATCTCCACTTGTTATTATACCGAGAACACCCTACTTTTTACACTTAAGACGAGATCTTAATATACACACCAACATTTTTGTCACAGTATCGTCACTTTATGCAAATAACTTTTGCATCACCTTACAACACTGTACAAGTTATTTCAAAGAAATGAAAAAAGAGCTGATTCAACACATGTTTGAATCAGCTCTTTTTTATAAATTAAGCCTCTAAATTTTGTCTTTGTTGCAGTTCAAACTGCTTCTCACTTCTTCTGGCCATAAATAGATAACATAAAACAGCACCAATTTCACAAAGCGCTATCACAACCCCCATCGGTAATGCGGTATTGCTTCCGCCAATACCTACTAATGGTGCAACAAGTGCTCCTGAAATGAACTGTAATAAACCTAATAAAGCCGATGCCGTTCCTGCAGCCTGTTTCTGATTTCTCATCGCTAACGAGAACCCAGTTGTTGATACAACCCCGACACTTGATACAACAAGAAATAGCGAGCATAAAACACCGATTAGCCCTATTCCAAGTGCGATTGTAAGTAGTAACGATAGACCGCCAACAGCCGCAATAATAATACCAGCAACAAATAAAGTTTTCTCATTAACTTTCCCCGCTAAGCGGCCAGTAACTTGGCTAGCAATAATAATACCAATACCGTTAATCGCAAAGAATAAGCTAAATTGCTGTGGTGATGCTCCGTATATGTTCTGCAACACAAACGGTGAACCAGAAATATAAGCAAACATTGCAGCTGTTACTAATCCTTGCGACAATGCATACCCCATAAATAAACGATCTTTCAGAAGCTTTCCGTATGTTGCAAGCGTTCCTGATAATCCACCTGTCTCTCTTTCTTCAGGAGGTAATGTTTCACGTAATACGAAAGTAGCTGATATTAGCATGAATACACTAATTGCTCCAAGAACGATAAAAACGCCGCGCCATGATGTGAACTGTAATAATTGCCCTCCAATAATCGGTGCCAAAATAGGCGCTGCTCCGTTTACTAACATAAGCAGTGAGAAAAACTTCGTCATTTCAGAACCTGAATACATATCACGTACCATTGCACGTGATATAACGATACCAGCAGATCCTGAAGCACCTTGTAAGAAACGTAAAAGCACTAAACTCCAAATCGATGGTGCAACAGCACAAAGTAAAGAAGAAGCAACATAAATAATAAGAGCGATAATAAGAGGTTTGCGTCTTCCGTAAATGTCACTAATTGAACCAATAAATAACTGCCCTACTGAAAGCCCAAGCAGACAAGCAGTTAATGTAAGCTGCGCGAGGGATGCACCCGTTTGTAAATCATCCGTTAACTTTGGTAAAGAAGGCAAATACATATCAATAGATAATGGCCCAATTGCCGTAAGTGTCCCTAATACAAGAATCATCCATAACCTGTTTGTCTTTACAGGTTTATATACTTCGTGATTAACTCCATTCACTTTTTCCATTCACCCTTTCATATAAATACTTAATCGTAACAATTATAGTTACAACATAAATATACGTCAAGTATACCGTATTTTCCTGTTTAATAATGTAAAAAAAGCGATAGAATCTCTATCGCTTTACTTTTTCAAATTACTATTTGTAAATTTAGATACAGATGCCATCATTTCTCCTGTGTCTAAATATGTGATTTGAATTGGATCTCCTACTTCTGTAAACATTGCATATGGGAATTTCTTCGCCGGTACCATGAATACTTTTTGCTCGTTTTCTAATAGTAC
The DNA here is from genome assembly GCF_016651075.1 of Bacillus sp. TH19. Classification (NCBI taxonomy): domain Bacteria; kingdom Bacillati; phylum Bacillota; class Bacilli; order Caryophanales; family Bacillaceae; genus Bacillus; species Bacillus sp. TH19. The sequence goes on from NZ_JAEKEO010000005.1 coordinate 119,353, forward strand.
GTACACAATCGTATTTTCACCTGATTTTTCTTTATACACACGTTGTACAGTACCTTCTTTTTGCGCTTCTTTCCCATTTGAAGTCGGTCTAAATGAATCACCACTTCCGCTCAGCGCATTTTTATAATTCTCAAGTGCTTCTTTTTGCGTTGAACCTGTTGCAAACACTTTTGCATTAGAAGCATATATGACAGTATGAGCACGTACTAATCCGCCGTCATCAATAACCGGTACAATCCAAGAAGGTTTACCATATACGTTATAAATAACCGGCATTGTTCCGTGCCATTTCTCTCTCTTAAAGGAATTATCCACTACTTCTGTAGCAGCCGAACCATCCATAATTCCCTTTACTTCTTTTCCGTTATAGTAATACAACTTACCTGTACGCGCATCAATAAGCGAATAGCCTAGTGCAGAATCTACTCCTTCTTTCGGAGAGGTGAAATCAGTAAAATAATATAACGTTCCATCCTTACCGAAGATTGGTGTAACTCCTTCTTTCGTTCCCCACTCAGTCGGAATCTTCATATCCGTTTGTGAGAATTTTGTATTCCAAAATCCGTGAATATATTTACCGAAATACGTATTTAATGTAGATGCAGTCTCGTGATTTAATACGCCATCAACGAATTTAGGTGCCTTTCCTTTGTCGTATCTTTTCACTTCACCTGTTTGTGCGTCTACTACTACAACACCTTCTACTTCAAATCCAGATCTTCCTGAAATAAATTCACCATACGTCATTGTATAATACGGTTTCCCTTTATCATCAACTTCAAATTTTGGTTTCCCTTTAAAAACTAAATCTGGCTCTGCTTTTCGAACGACACGTTCTAATTTATTACCGAAAAACATGCTTGGCACATATTTCATTTTATAACCAAGGTGCAGTTTCGCTTCCGCATCGGGATTCGTACCTGACATCGTTACGTACCCTGGAATTGTCTCAGCTTTACGTGCTTTAAAAAATCCTGAAACTTCAATTGGTGCTACATATAAGGCCTCGCCATTTACCATTTGTGGCGTTAATTCTCCTAGCTCAAAATAAGCTACTTTCGGAATATCCCCAAATACTTTTTTCATCTTATTCTCCGCTGTCTTTGGCGGCACTGTAAACGGCTGATCATTTTCAGTAAATGGCTCTGAAATATCTTTCTCGATCTTCACAACAGAATCATATTTTTTTTGCGTGATTACTATATCGTGCAAATAACCAAAATAGCCGTAACTTGCGAGTAAGACAAACATTAGAAGTCCCTTTAACGTACCTTCTAATTTCCCTACCTGCTCTTGTGAGAATAAAACAAGCCCAATTAAAATCGCTACTGCAACAGAATAATGAGTAAGAATAGAATCTGCTCGATCATCAATTAGCCAGAAATATTCATAGATTGCAATACCTATCCAAAATAAAACAGGAATAACTAAAATAGATGATTTCTTACCCTTTACAACTTTCTCATTTCCTCCTTTATCCACCGCGCGAATTTTATTACCGCTTCTAGTCCATGGAATCAAAAACAAAGTGAGAATAGCTAAAACTATAAATTTCATCAAAGGCAATGTCCCCTTTTCTTTTGTCTTCTCCATAAGTATAACAAATAAAGGGTAATCAGGTAAAAATGGGTATGATTATATTTTTTTGCTACTTAATACAATTCCACTCACTGCATATAAAGTAGATGCTATATAAAAAATGGTGCCAATCGTAAAGAAATCTACTAAATATCCCGTTGCAATAACTGCTACTGCTCCTCCAACCGATGTCCACACATGATATTTTCCAATCTCATAACCAGCTTTTTTCTGTTCTACCTTTCGTGCTAACGATGTCTTCTCCGTATTACGCTGCACAGCGCCTAAAATACCCATTAAAATTTGGAGAATGTATACATGCCAAACTTCTGTTGCAATAGGGAAAAAAAGCATTAATATAGCCATGGACCATGCGTATATAATTAATAACTTTCTATCACCTACCCTATCAGAGATTCTTCCAACTAACGGATATACTAGAGCTGAAGTTAAGGCAAATAAGCCGTACGCCCAGCCAAATTGCGAGAAACTATTTCCTACATTTCGAAGCAATAGTATATAAAAAGGAAATACCATACTACCTGCCATCATAATAATGCTTTGTGAGGCTACAAATCTTCTATATGTCATTTGCTATACTCCTTATAAAATAAATTCACAAACCTTTCCTCTGGGTCTACTTCCTTTTTCTTCTGAAGGAATTCTTCTATGCGAGGATACGCTTTCTTTAGTTGCTCCTTTTCCGGATAAGAATAATACGGTAAATAATAACTTCCATTATGCTTTAACGTAACATCAATCATCTTTTGAATGACCACTTTTGTTTTCTTTATTTCATCTTCAGAACGCCCTTGATTAATTAGAAGCACAAGCGCAAACATATCATCTTTCGCATAAGATAGCACCGCATTCTCATTCTTTTCTACATAGCGGATTGTAATGTTAAGAAGGTTTAATTCCTCTTCATTTAAAACGCTTCGCAAATCATCTATATACGCTGCAAAACCATCTATCGGTACAAAGTACTCTTGTAAAACTTCGGTCAAGTTTGGATTATCGTATTCCATAAAAGCACTATCAGATCTCATTACGTTATTTCGAGTTTCGTACTTACCATCTGTACGTTCAAAATAACTTCTTTGTATATCCCAAAATGCGCCCTTTCCCCAGTCACTATAACGTGATAACCCAAGTAAAAATTTCGGTGCAGCTATAATATTTTCTTCTTTTAATTTGCTGTACTCTCCCAGCTTCTGTTGATCTTCTGCCAGTACATAATCTGTTACATACATTTCTTTTAAAAATGAATTTGGGGCAACAGAAATACGTGCTAAATGCATACGTATATTCTCATCCCTTCGCACTTTATTCTTAAAGTATGAAGAGTATTCTTTATAATCTAGTACTTTCGTATGCGTTTCATACAATTCATCGTTTGTTAACTGTAGCGTCACATCTAAAATCACACCAAATAATCCATATCCCCCAATTACATATGGAAACAAGTCAGCATTTTCTTCTCTATTTACATTACGCACCGTACCATCTGCCATTAACAATCTGAACGACTCTACTGTATCAATCAATGCTTCATGACGAATATCACGCCCATGTACATTTACACTTAATGAACCACCAACAGTAAAAATATTTTGAGATTGCATCACTTGAACTGCAAGACCATATGGATTGATTTTCTTTTGAATGTCATTCCATGTGACACCGCTTTGCACCCTAATCCTCTTCTTCTCCGGATCGAATTCTAATATTTCATTATATCCTTTCATATCAAGCATCGTACCGTTCGGATAATACGTCTGTCCGCCTTGGCTATGTTGCATACCTGCAATAGAAATCTTCTCTCCAGAAACATTTGCATCTTGCACTAACTGTTTTAATGAACGTTCATCCTCAGCATTTTCAACACGTTTAATTTTCGTTGGAAGCAACTTCCCTACATCACTCATAATAGGATGATCCAGTTGCCCTTTGTATGTATATACAGATGTCGCGAGCAACACTGTATACGCTACAATAACAACTGCTATCTTTCTTTTTTTCAAATGGCACTCTCCTCTTCTAACGTTCTTCCTCTTCATATTGTACCTACTTTCCTACGAAGAAGGTATTAACAAAAAAGAGAGAGACCCTTTATTTTAGGTCCCTCCCTCATCAAGACTGTTACTTTGCTGCTGGCAGCTGTATTGGCTCAAACTTTTCGTACGATGTATATTTTGCATTCGTAATAATGTGTGCCTTATCCTTACCATTACTACTCATAATCATATCTATCTTCGCTGATTCATATTTAAAATCTTTTGTAATGATATATTCTGCATCCACTTCTTCTATCTTTGCGTTTTGTGCTTGTAGCATTTTCTTCTGCGTTTCATCCATGCTAGTTAACATACTTTCTGTTTCTTGCCCTTTTAATGTAAATTTCAGTTTATATTTATCTCCGCTTTTCTCCATCTTCATTTTATCTAAAACTACTGCTGGTACTTCTAACTTATCTATAATATCTTGAGTCGCTTTCATTCCACCAGCGTTTAATTGCTCCTCTGGTACGGTTATAACTTCTCCTGTATTAGGGTTTTTCACCTCACCAGCAACTTTACCATCCACTGTATACACTACAACATCTGTACCAGAAATATTCATTTCAGAACGAGAATTCTTTGTCTTTGGCTCTAATTGCATCTTAGCCTTTAATATATCCATCTCTGTTCCCTCAGCTTTTATCCCTACATCATATGTCATCGTTACATTTTCTTCATTTTTAAAAGCTTCGTTCGTTTTCTTGAAAACATCCTTCGCTGCTAATTCCTTTTCTTTTTGCATGGCTTCTTTTTTCGGTTCATCAGTCTTTGTTGTTTTCTCATTGCTACACCCTACCCCCAGACTGATTGCAAGCACTAAACTTGAAATAAAAATAGTTTTTTTCATAATGTCGCCCCCTTTCTCAAAATAATATCACCTCTTTTCCTACGAAATCTATATAATTTTCAATCTATATTCGCTATATAGCGACATGTTTAATGAAGGTTTTAAATATGATGTAAATAACAACAACTCATTTCAGGAGGTCATTATGAAGGCGATCATTTGCACACAGTATGGACCACCTAACGTTCTTCAGCTTCAAAATATAGAGAAACCTACACCTAAAAAGAACGAAGTATTAATTAAAATTCACGCAACAAGTGTAACGACTGGAGATTGTAGAATACGCGGCTTTAATAGCCCCCTCTTATTTTGGATTCCTATGCGGATCATATTAGGTTTCAGAAAACCGAGAAAACCTGTACTCGGCGTAGAGTTATCCGGTGAAATCGAAGAAGTAGGAACAGATGTAACTCAATTTAAAAAAGGTGATCCAATTTTTGCATTAACAGAACTAAACCTCGGTGGTTATGCCGAGTACACATGCGTACATGAAAGTGGATTAATAACATTAAAACCTACCAATGTGACGTATGAAGAAGCGGCAGTTATTCCTTTTGGTGGAACTTCAGCATTACATTTCCTGAGAAAGGGCCGTATAAAAAAAGGGCAACAAGTGCTCATATATGGTGCCTCCGGATCAGTAGGAACAGCTGCTGTACAACTTGCTAAATATTTCGGCGCGACCGTTACGGCTGTTTGTAGTAATTCAAATTTTGAACTCGTGCAATCTTTAGGAGCTGATAAAGTAATTGATTATACGAAAGAAGATTTTACTAAGCAAGGCAAATGCTACGATATTATATTTGATGCAGTTGGGAAGTATAAAAAATCCCTTTGTACAAATACATTAACACCCAATGGAAAATATGTATCTGTTAATGGAATGATGGCCAAGGTAAGTAAAGAGGATATGATTCTATTAAAAAAACTAGTCGAAACGGAAAAACTAAAGCCCGTTATTGATAGAACTTACCGATTAGAAGAAATTGCTGAAGCTCATATGTATGTGGAAAAGGGACATAAAAAAGGGAACGTTTCGATTACCTTAAAATAAAATATATTCAGAAAATAATATTGACAATTCTTTTTGTAAGATTTACTATTAGTACCATATTTAAAAACTACATACACATACTCTTATCAAGAGTGGCGGAGGGACTGGCCCGATGATGCCCGGCAACCGAGCTTAGAACGTATAAGCTAAGGTGCTAATTCCTGCAGAACGATTTTCGTTTTGGAAGATAAGAGAGGAACCTATTTCGTCTATTCGGCACCTCTCTTATTTTTGAGAGGTGCTTTTTATTTTGGAACGTATATTAAGGGGGAATTATAGATGAAAAAGGTGTTATTAAGTATTGTAAGTGGAGCGGTATTATTGTTAGGTGCATGTGGTGCTAATTCTGATAAAGAGGTAAAAGCATTAGATGAGAAAAAGATTACTGTCGGCGTAACGGGTGGACCGCATGAACAAATTTTTGAAAAGGTAAAAGAAGTGGCAGCAAAAGATGGTCTCGAAATTGATGTAAAGGTATTTAATGATTATGTAGCGCCAAACGTATCTTTAGATGAAAAAAGCCTCGATGTAAATAGCTATCAAACTAAATCTTATTTAGACGTATTTAAAGCTGAACGCAACATGAAATTAACTGAAGTATTTTCCACAGTAACATTCCCTATGGGCGTATATTCTAAAGACATAAAAGATGTAAAAGAATTAAAAGAGGGCGATGCAATCGCTGTCCCAAATGATCCAACAAATGAGCTTCGTGCTTTAAAGCTATTTGAAAAAGCAGGTGTTTTAAAGGTTGATCCAAAAGCTACAGAAAAAGCGACTGCTAAAGATGTAATTGAAAACCCGAAAAATTTAAAGATTGTTGAATTAGAGGCATCTCAATTACCAACGCAGCTAGGTGAAGTAAAGGCAGCTGCAATTAATACAAACTTTGCATTAGGTGCAAAATTAAGCCCAGCGAAAGATTCTATTTTCCGCGAAGGAAAAGATTCACCATATGTGAATTGGGTCGTTGTTCGTACTGAAAATAAAGATGATGCTGTTGTTAATAAATTAAAGAAAGCTTATCAATCTAAAGAAGTAAAAGATTTCATTGAGAAAAAATTCGATGGTTCTGTTTTACCGTCTTGGTAGGAGCTGACTATAATGATTGAATTAAAAAACGTCTCCAAAGTATTTACAACAAAAAAAGGGAATGTTGAGGCTCTTACATCAACTTCCCTTAAAGTAAAAAAGGGCGAAGTATTTGGAATCATCGGATATAGTGGCGCTGGTAAAAGTACATTAATACGTTGTGTAAATTTATTAGAAAAACCAACGACAGGAGATATCATTGTAAATGAACAAGAGTTAACAACCTTATCGACAAAAGAACTCGCAAAGGCGAGAAAAAAGATCGGCATGATTTTTCAAGGATTCAACTTACTTAAAACCGTTACCGTTTATGAAAATATCGCACTACCCTTACGTCTATCTGGTCTTCCCAAAAATGAAATTGAAAAAAGGGTAGAAAAGTATTTACGCATTGTTGATCTCTTTAATAAAAAAGATGCCTATCCAAGTGAATTATCTGGTGGTCAAAAACAACGTGTAGCGATCGCTCGCGCACTATCTCATGAGCCTGAAGTTTTATTAAGTGATGAAGCAACGAGCGCATTAGATCCGGAAACGACTGATTCTATTCTTGATTTATTATTAAAGATCAACGAAGAAATCGGAATTACGATTTTGCTAATTACACACGAAATGAATGTCATCCAGCGTATTTGTGACCAAGTTGCTGTAATGGAACATGGATCTGTCGTTGAAAGTGGAACAGTGAAGGACATTTTTACAAATCCACAACATGTAACAACGAAGAAATTTGTAAATAGCGCGTTTGCAGCTAAAATTCCAGAAGAGGTACAGAAAGAACTACAAAGCACCGGGGAAATCGTAACACTTTCATTTATAGGAACCGCTTCAGGAGAACCAGCGTTAGCTGTCGCTACAAAACGTTTCCACGTATATCCTAATATTTTATCAGGCAATATTACACAGTTAAAACATGAGGCATATGGAAAACTGATCGTTCATATGCAAGGTGAAAAAAGTGAAGTACACCGTGCCTTATCATTTTTACAAGAACAAGGGATCATCGTAGAAGGAGGTAGAACAGATTATGGGAAACAAGTCCTTTTTGGATGAGTGGGGTAACGTAATATGGGAAGCAACAATTCAAACATTTCAAATGACATCTATTTCACTACTTATCTCTATTCTTATTGCATTACCACTCGGTGTCACACTTGTTTTAACGAGACCTGGTGGACAGCGAGAAAATAAAATTATCTATCCTATTCTTAATACAGTTATTAATATCATTCGTTCTCTTCCGTTTATCATTCTATTATTCTTCATTTTACCTTTTACAAAGTTTCTAATGGGAACGTCCATTGGCGTGCAAGGTGTTATCGTACCACTTGTTGTCTTCACAGCCCCTTACATTGCCCGTTTAATGGAAACTGCTTTATTAGAAGTGGATCGCGGTGTCATTGAAGCATATCAAGCAATGGGAGTCTCTACTTTAAAAATCATTTGGCACGTTATGGTTAAAGAAGCTCGCCCGTCTCTCGTACTTGGATTAACAATCGCAACGATCGGCTTAATCGGTGCAACAGCAATGGCTGGACTTGTAGGTGCTGGCGGCCTTGGTGATTTAGCATATCGATTCGGACATTTACGCTACGAACCTGAAGTAATGTATGCAACAGTCTTCATTTTGATTATCCTCGTTCAAGGATTACAGTCTTTAGGGAATGGTGTTGCACGAAGATTGAAGAAAGATTAAAAAGAAGGTATCTCATTGAAATGAGATACCTTCTTTTTAATTATAAAATTATCTCTTAAATCCACCTTCTGAATGAATAACTTGCCCTGTAATCCATTCGGCTTCTTCGCTCACTAAAAACTTAATAAGCCTTGCTGCATCCTTTGGCTCACCAATTCTGCCGAAAGGAAACATCGGTCTTAATCCTTGCTTTATCTCCTCAGTCATCCATCCTGTACTAGTTGGACCTGGATTAATTGCATTCACTGTTATCCCTAAATGGGCTACTTCCGCTGACAACGTACTAGTAAGAGCGTCAATTGCTCCCTTCGTTGTTGCATACGCTAATTCTCCTGCCATAGGTCCTTTAAATTGTCCCGACGTCATATTCACAATTCTACCACCAGATTTCTTATCAAAACCTTGGGCAAATTGACTACTTAACAATGTAGTCGCACGAACATTTACCATGTAGTGCTTATCTAGTTCTTCAGCAGTCAAATTAGAGAAATCATTATTTGTAGAATATGCTGCATTATTAATTAATATATGAGGGTACCCTAATTGTTCAGTAACTTTATTTATAAGCTGATTTGATGCATCATTCTGAGTTAGATCTAACTCCATGCTCGATACTTTGACACCGTTTTGTATCAACTCTTCTTTTAATTGTATTTGTTCATTTTCATCAACGCCCCAAGGCATCTCTTTATCGTATTCTGTCCAATACGTAAAAAATATATCGTATCCAGCCTCTGCTAACTCCGTGCAAATAGCTGCTCCTATACCGTCTAGACGACTAACACCTGTAACAACAGCTACTTTATTTTTCAATTGATTCATCATATACTCCTCCAATTTTAAAGGACGCATATTTTATATAAGAGATATAAATTTCCCCACATAGGCATCTACCCTTACAAAGGGGATGTACAAGCTAAATATGCAGTCCTTGAATGATTTACAGATAGCTAAATAAACCCTCACTTACGAGAGAAAAATTCATCTATCTAATTTCTAATCATTACAAGTTCATCCACATATCGAGTCTTTGTCCCCTTTCAATATATCTCTATTATTTACTCTAACAAAAAGATTCAATATTTAAAATAGAAAAGATAATCTTCTCTCTCTTTTGGCGGAAAAATATTGTAATTACCTATATAAGCTTTAAATATGTTTCTATTAAAAATGACCATTAAGATATCAAAATAATAAAAACAATCAGAAAAACACTGGTAAATACTGGTTCACTTTCTTATAATAAAACGTGGGGCTAATGTGAGAGATATAAAGGGTCTGATTATACAGACCCAACTGGTTTTAAACAAATAGGGGGAAGAAACATGTCAAAAAAATTACTTTCTTTATTTTCTACACTAATCGTAGCAGCTTTTGTAATAACTGGCTGTGGTCAAAGCGATACGACAAATAAAGAACAAAAAGAAGATGTAACGCAAGAAAACAAAACAGAAAAAACGGATACAACGAAAGAAAATAAACCTAAAGAAAAAAAATCCGAAGATAAAAAAGCTGAAGATAAAAAGCCTGAAAATACAGCTACTAGCTCAAGCGATTACTCTAAGCTGATTTCCTATATGGAAAAAGAAACAGGTGGTAAAACAAAAGTTCTTTTTGAAAATAAGGAACCACAAGTGTATAAAGCTGAAGATGTTTCAGTAACAATGAATGGTTATACATTAGTTGAATTAAATGGATTCCATACAAACTTCGACATTCCGTTTAATCGTCAAACAGAGGGCGGAGTTATTCTTGTGAACTACAGCGTAAAAAATAGTTCAGCTAAAGATATTTATTATATGCCAGCATTGGACATGTCATTTACTGGTGCTCAGAAAGCATATAGTAACTATAGAGATTTAATTCCAACAGAAGATCAGCTACCAACTAAGCTTGCTCCAACGAATGATTACTTAGTAAAAGCAGGAGAAACTATTTCTGGTTATATCGCTTATCCATTCGGAAAAGATGATCTAGCAAAAATTTCAAATCTCTCAACGGTCTCAGTCACAGTCCCAACTGCACAAGCTAATAAAGGAAAATTTGATGCTCCAATCGGAAGTCCTGGAAGCTTTTCATTAAGTTTAAACAAACAAGGTGCTGAAAAGGTTGCAACAGATAACACTTTCTACCAAGATAAAGCTACAGCTAATAACATGGGCGATAAAAAAATGTTAAAAGAGAAATCAAGTATTAATAACAGCCAAGAATTAGGCGCTGTTAATGTTACATTAGACGGATACCAATTCACTCAATTCACACCAAATTCCGTCGAAGCTCCACGCTTTGCAAATTTTAAAAACGGTCTTGTTCTGTTAACAGTAAAATTCAAGCTTGATAACAAAGATGCTCAAGACGTTTCACTATCTCCTATAAGCTCTACATTAAGAGTGAATGATGGTACACAATATACGATTAATGAAGGTATGCTATTAAATTATGACTATAACGCTTCAGTCAAAACAGGAACATCTGGAGAGTTACTGCAAGTATATATTTTAGACCAAGAGCAGTATGAAAAGATTTTGAAAGACAAAAGCTTCGAGATTGAGTTAGGACCTATGAGAAATAAAGAAGCAAAAGATATTTCACAGGGTAAAAAAGCTAAATTTACATTACCTAAATAGATTACTAAACATATAATAGAAAAGGCATATAACATATGATTGTTATATGCCTTTTCTATTTGTATAAAGAACAAAATTTTAATTTAAGTGTATACATTTATCATTACCTATCCGTTGTATAAGTGTAGGGAGGAAAAGTGATGGGAAAAGAAAATATATTGACCTCCTATCTTATCAATTTAGGAGAGGAAGTGTTCAAACTACTATTAGCGAAAGGGGCTATAAAAGAAGATGCAGAAGACATCATCCAAAATACCTTCTATAAAGTATACACATTGCTAGATGATCTAACCGAGGGTAACATACGTCCATGGTTTTTCAGAGTCGCATTAAACGAATACATTGACTTGAAAAGAAAAAAAGAGCAACAAAACATCTATTTAACTGAAGAGATTTATTCAAAATTACAATATACAGACCGAGAATTAGACGCTGTTTTAAATAAAGATGAGATTTTCTATCTATTAAAAGATATAAAACTAGAATATAAAGAAGCCTTCTTTTTAAAGTACTACTACAACTTTTCATATGAGGAAATCGCCCTAATACTAGATATTCAAGTAAACAGCGTCAAACAAAAGTTACATCGTGCACGTAAAGCAGTTCACTCAAAAATAGGAGGAAAACCTTAATGGATACTTCTTTAAAAGATGCATTAAAAAAAGCTAAAAGAAAACAGTTATTTAAAAATATTATTACCTCTATTATCGTTGTAATCATACTTATCCCTATATTTTATAAAGTTGGCAATTACTTCGCAGCAAAAAGCTCTACGAAGCTTCACGAAAAACTCTTTTTACATAACGCAATTGCAGAACCGAATATACAAATTGATTCTCAAGTAACGAGTAGTTCATCTATGTTTGGCGGCAATATCACATCCAATCGTTCTAAAAACATTAATGGTTACGTAGTGCGATGGAATACACTGACAAGCCCTTACGATTGGTTTCGCTCTAACATCGATTACAATGAGTTAATACCAGGAACTCATTGGGGTAGGTCTAATAAAGAGTCTTATAATTACGATAAACAAACGAAAAATAAAGTTGCTACATTTTATAATCCGGCCATCAAGGAATATTACGATGGAGTCAAAAATGAATTAAGTGCAGTTTCCAAAATGGAAAACTATGTTGCGGAAGTCGCTATCTCTTTCGATCAACCTTATACATTAAAAGAAATTCAAACAAAAATACCGGATAACTTAAATATCGTATGGCTATATATGGTCTCACCTATTAGAGATGAGAGCGGAGGCCCTGCTGGTATGCCAGTTTACGGATTTGAGCCAGGAACCCCTCCCGAAGAATCGTACAAAAGGTTCTTTGATTCCCTTAAACAATATAATGATGGGTATGACAAGGACATTCAAAAATTTTTAAAATCAAACGAAAACAAACCATACGATCAAGTGAAAATCTTAGGGGTTATGCTAACAGGAAAAACGGAAAACTTTAAGGAATTAGAAAACCAAGACTTTATTCGCGGTGCTTCTGTAGGGGCTACTGCACAAGTTGTTCCTTATATAAAACCAGAGAAATAATAAGGAAAAGACAAGATAAACTAATAGTAGCTAGTTAAAAGAACGTACATGAATCTGTTTACTATGGGAGCAACCTATTTTAGTGGAGAGCTCCCTTCATGTATTATTCATCCTCCAAACAATATATTTCCAAATACTTTATGTACAAATGAAAAATCATAATTTTTGTTCACACTTTATCCATTGTGAATTTATTCACAATGGATATATAATAAACATGTAAATACAATACATTGGAGGGATTTCAATGGTTATCAATTTTTTAAGAACTGATAAACGCGCTACTTTCATATTATTATTTTTACGACTTTACATAGGATATGCATGGCTCGCTGCTGGAATAGGAAAAGTTTTTGGACAGTCTTTTGATGCAAGTGGTTTTCTAAAAGGAGCTATCGCTCAAGCATCAGGTGACCACCCTGCAGTACAAGGTTGGTGGGCAGATTTTCTTCAACATTTTGTTCTTCCAAACGCAGACCTATTTAGCTTTTTAGTTCAATGGGGAGAAATTTTAGTAGGTCTAGGTTTGATTTTAGGTGGATTAACAAAAACAGCTGCATTTTTCGGCATCATAATGAACCTTTCATTTTTATTAAGCGGAACTGTTAGTGTAAACCCAAACCTACTTATTTTAACTATGTTCATTTTAGTTGCAGGACATAATGCTGGACGTATTGGATTAGATGGTTATGTTTTCCCAAAACTTTTCAAAAAAAATAACCGTGAAGCATATAAATTAAGTAAAACTGCATAAGAATAGTTCATCTTTTAAATATAAATAAGGAAAGAGCCTACATTCAGGCTCTTTTCTCATTTACACCAAAATATTTCACAGTTTGCCTTATCCGAAATGTTAAACTCAATCATATATAACCGGATAAATGTGTACGACTTTATTTCAAGCACCTAAAAAGCTTAAAGACTAAAACAAGCCATTATAAAGCCCTAAAACCTTTCATACTTTCCCCAAGAATATAGTGTGAAAACCACATCAAATTCTGCTTCATAATAGCCACATTAATTCCTGGCTGATCAGAACTATATGCCATTCCTTTAAAAATAATTAATTCTGTATCAACTTCCATATCCCTTAACCCTTGATATAGCTCATATGCATTGGAAGTTGGAATCCTTGCATCCTTTTCGCCATGTTGGATTAAGGTAGGCGTACAGGCTGATTTAATATACGTCATTGGTGATGTTTTCGTATATATCTCTGGATCATTCCATGGAGTATTTCCTAAATGCATTCTAATAAAGTAAGGTATATCTGTATTCACATAATGGGTACTCCAGTTAGTAATTCCACCTCCAACTGAAATAGCTTTAAATCTATTACTAAATGTAGAACAGAAAGCTGATATATATCCCCCGTTGCTCCATCCCATAACCCCTACTCTATCTTTATCTGCAATCCCTTGCTCAACTAGTTTATCCACTCCAGATATAACATCATCGTAGTCAGCAATTCCCTGTTTTCTATAGTTGGCTTTTAAGAACTCATTACCATAGCCAGAACTTCCTCTATAGTTTGGCTCTAAAACTATAAAGCCTTTTTCGATAAACTGCTCAATCGGATATTTCTCATTAAAACAGTCTGAGAATATCAGAAAAGATGCCCAAGCCGGACCACCATGGATTACTACTAATAAGGGATATTTTTTATTGGCATCAAAATCTACTGGGGTTGATAAAACACCCTTTATTTCAAAACCATCACTACTTTGCCATGAGATTATTTCCCTGTTACTTTTCAGCTTCCCTTTAAAAAAGCTATTTTCATCCGTTATTTTTTTATCGTCTAAATAGATTTCAAAGGTTTCATTTGTTATGGCCTTACTATAGGATATATGACGTCCATCCCTTGTTATAGAAGCATCCATTATAAAGCCATCTACTTTGTCACTTAACATTTCCACAGTGCCATCTTCGCATAGCAACCCAATGAGATAATTAGTTTTATCCTGCCATCTAATTAAAATCCCCTTATCTGTCCACTGTAATGGCATAACCGTACTATCAAAGTTTGTTAGAGGCTGAATTACCTCTCCAGTACTCATATCATATATCTCTAATGTACTTTCTTGTATATGGTTTCTATAGTACTCCTTCTCCCTTATGCTTGCTGAGTAACATATTTTGCTGCCCTCAGGAGAAAAGCAAACGCTCCCGCCCAACAACTTATCTACATTCATCTTTTGTAGTTCCTCAGCTTCAACATCTAATATGTATAGATCACCATTCATATGATCGTTTAGGCTTGGTGTAGCCATAAATACAACCTTTGTCCCATCATTTGAAATATCAAAGTTATGTATATAAAAATCCTTACCATTCGTTAGTTGATAAACACTGCTAACCTTCCGTTCCCCTTTATCATTTTGTATCCCTTTTTCTATTTCAACGTAGTATAAACAATTATTCCGATGTTCCTTACCTACATGGTGGAAATCTCCATATCGTTCCTTACGCTTCTTTATTTCCTCACATTCTTTTGACTGGGCAACATAATAAAAACCTTTACCAGTAGGCTCCCTTTTGAATGTATTAACTCCTTCCTTCTCATCCGTAATTTGAACCTTACTACCACCATCTATTGACTTAACAAAGATCTGATTTGTATTAGCTCCGTCACCGCCTGGACTAAGGTATGCAATAGTCTTAGAATCTGGAGACCATAATGGATGTGTACTATCTATATCCCCATCTGTTAGTGGGTAACTCTGCTCTTTATCCTTTTCATATATCCATACATAATTTCTATACGTATTGTCTTCCCAGTTAGCTGTCTTCTTTACAAATGCTACATTTTTGCCATCGTCACTTATGTTTGTACCTGATAAGGTTGGTAATGAAATAATCTCTTCTATACTTAGATATGTTTTTTCATTCATTTTCATTAATAAACCCCTTCGTAATGTCTAGTAATCTAATTTGTTCAATAAAGTGAAACTCTAATCAGTGGTTTTTTTCCATCAACGAATATCTGAAATAACAACAGAAAATTCAGTTAAATGAAAGTAATTCCATCCCAAATTCAATAAAACCTCATGTTGTCTGCCGGTTTTTATACTTTTTAAATCCCACTGACCGATCTAATGAGGGATCATCTTGAATTTCAAGACAAGGCTGATAATCTCTCCCACTGCCAGTTCCTTGCCCCTCTTTAATCCACTTATCGATTTTAGATGTTCTTTTTTTTCGACACAAAAATGCCCCTTTAGATAATCATATCCAAAGGGGCAAAGCTTCACAACTTTTTTATAAACGTCGTGACTTTATTTTAAATTTACAATAATCTAGTTACTCTACCAATCTCCTACTCAACAGTAACAGACTTAGCTAAGTTACGTGGCTTATCAACGTCACATTCGCGGTGAAGCGCTGCGTAGTATGAGATAAGTTGGAATGGAATAACTGCTACTAGCGGTGCTAGTGCTTCGTGTACAGCTGGTAATACGAAGCTGTCACCTTCCATTTCTAAGCCTTTCATTGAGATGATACATGGGTTTGCTCCGCGTGCTACTACTTCTTTCACGTTACCACGAATTCCAAGGTTTACGTGCTCTTGTGTAGCAAGTGCGATAACTGGTGTACCGTTTTCGATTAAGGCAATTGTACCGTGTTTTAATTCTCCTCCAGCAAATCCTTCTGCTTGGATGTAAGAGATTTCTTTTAGTTTTAACGCACCTTCTAAACCTACGAAGAAGTCTACGCTACGTCCGATGAAGAAGCAGTTACGCGTTGTTGCTAAAAATTGTTTTGCTAATGCGTCCATTTCTTCTTTTTGATCACAAAGTTCTATCATTGCATTTGCTACAAGTCCTAATTCGTGTGTTAAATCAAAATCAAGAACTTCGCCTTTTGCTTTAGCAATGTCCGCAGCTAAAATTGAAAGTACCGCAAGCTGTGCTGTGTAAGCTTTCGTTGATGCAACTGCGATTTCTGGTCCCGCGTATAACGGAAGTGTATAATCAGCTTCACGAGAAAGCGTAGAACCAGGTACGTTTGTAATCGTTAATGCTTTATGACCCATTTCATTCGTTTGTACAAGTACTGCACGGCTATCAGCTGTTTCACCACTTTGTGAAATGTAAATGAAGAATGGTCTCTCTGTTAATAATGGCATGTTATAAGAAAATTCACTTGCTACATGCACTTCAACTGGCATTTTTGCAAACTTCTCGATAAATTGTTTTCCAACAAGACCTGCATGATAACTTGTTCCACATGCAATGATGTAAATACGATCGCTATCTAAAATTGCGTTACGGATATCTTCATTCAGTTCAATCTCGCCATTTTCATCTTGGTACTTTTGAATTATATTACGGATTACAAGTGGTTGCTCATCGATTTCTTTAAGCATGAAATGAGGGTATGTTCCTTTTTCAATATCACTTGCGTCTAATTCCGCTGTAAACGGTGCACGTTCAATCGTTTCACCTTGTAAGTTTTTAATTGTAATACTTTCTTTCGTTACGATTACGATTTCTTTATCCATTAACTCAATAAATTGATCTGTAACTTGTAACATCGCCATAGCGTCGCTCGCCACAACATTAAAGTTGTCACCAACACCTACTAATAGCGGGCTTTTGTTTTTAGCAACATAAATCATGTTTGGATTTTCAGCATCAAGTAATCCGATTGCATAAGAGCCATGTAAAAGAGATAGCGTATTACGGAACGCTTCTTCTACACTTAGTCCTGTGCTCACTTGTTGTTCCATAAGTTGCACGATAATTTCTGTATCTGTTTCACTTACGAACGTTACATCTTGTAAATATTCCTTTTTCACTAACTCATAGTTTTCAATTACACCGTTATGAACTAGTGTAAAGCGTTTTGATGTACTTTGATGCGGATGCGCGTTTAGTTTGCTTGGAACACCGTGTGTAGCCCAGCGTGTGTGACCGATTCCCACGCTTGCTGCTACGTTCTCTTCTACGACTTCGCGAAGTTTTGCAATACGGCCTTTTTCTTTGTATACAACAACACCGTTCTCTGCTTGTACTGCAATACCTGCTGAATCATATCCGCGATATTCTAGCTTTTCTAAACCTTTTAATAAAATTTCCTTTGCATCTTGCTCTCCAATAAATCCTACGATTCCACACATGTTTAGTCGCCGTTACAAATGCTTACACTGCTTTGCGAACATGTAACGACATAGTCCGATACCATTTATTTATATTAAAAAAACGGATTACATATTGCTAGCCCTGTAAGCTTGTAACGGCTTTCACCTTCCTCTCGATTGGGTTAAAGTCCGTATATACTTATACAGCTAGTATTCATCCGTTCCTTTTCTCTCATCACACTTTCACCTTTGTCCACTAAGTCACCTTAATGTTTTAAGTAAAAGATTGCGGTTGTGATGAACAACCGGGAGTCATCCGCCGAAATCTCGATAAACTCCACCTCGTCAACTACACTACTTGTAGTTCTGGCGCTTTTATAATTTACAATATTTCCTTTGAGAAAAAGAACAAGACCATCGTATAACAAACAATATAAATCGTCAATGAAATTTTTTTCATTGTCTATAAAACATATGAAAAAGGAGCACTTCTTGTGCTCCTTTTAAAACAAATTTGGTAAATTATTCAGCTCCAACTTCCGCTTTCACAACTTCTACAATACGATGTACATACCCATCACAAATTTCTTGTGTCGGTGCTTCTGCCATTACACGAATAAGTGGTTCTGTTCCAGATGGACGAACAAGAATACGACCGTCTCCGTTCATTTCTTCCTCTACAACACGAATAATTTCTTTAATTTTCTCATTTTCTAATGCTAGTTTTTTATCTGTTACACGAACGTTTACTAGTAATTGTGGGAATTTTGTCATCTCGCCTGCAAGCTCAGATAATGGCTTTTTCGTCATTTTCATGATGTTTACAAGTTGAAGTGCACTTAACATTCCATCACCAGTTGTAATGTAATCAAGTAAGATAATATGACCTGATTGTTCTCCGCCCAGGTTATATCCACCACGTTTCATCTCTTCCATTACGTAGCGATCACCAACTGCTGTTTTATCACTTGTAATATTGTTTGCTTCAAGCGCTTTGTAGAAACCTAAGTTACTCATAACTGTTGAAACAACTGTATTATGTTTCAATTGACCAGTTTCTTTCATATACTTCGCGCAAATAAACATAATTTGATCGCCATCAACGATGTTTCCTTTTTCGTCTACTGCGATTAAACGGTCTCCGTCACCATCAAAAGCAAGACCAATGTCAGCACCTTTTTCTTTTACTAATTCAGCTAACACTTCTGGATGCGTAGAACCTACTCCAGCGTTAATATTCATACCGTTCGGTGAAGTTCCCATTGTTGAAATATCAGCTTCTAAATCTGCAAATAAATATGGAGCTAAAGAAGATGTAGCACCATGTGCACAATCTAAAGCAATATGTAAACCAGAGAAATCTTCCTCTACAGTTTGTTTAATGTATTGTAAATATTTTTGTCCACCTTCAAAGTAATCACTCACTTGTCCAAGGTTAGTACCTGTTGGACGTGGTAGCTCATCAACTTCTTTGTCTAATAACGCTTCAATTTCTGCTTCTTGCTCATCTGTTAATTTAAATCCATCTGAACCGAAGAACTTAATTCCATTATCTTGTACTGGGTTATGAGATGCAGAGATCATAACACCTGCTTGCGCCCCTAAAGCTTTTGTTAAATAAGCCACACCTGGTGTAGAAATAACACCAAGGCGCATTACTTCCGCTCCAGTTGATAATAGGCCTGCTACTAAAGCTCCTTCTAGCATATGTCCAGATACACGTGTATCACGGCCAATAATTACTTTTGGACGATCTGTATCTTTTGTTAATACATAGCCGCCAAAACGTCCTATTTTAAAAGCTAATTCAGGTGTTAATTCCTTATTTGCAACCCCACGTACTCCGTCTGTACCAAAATATTTACCCATTATTATTCGCTCCTTTTTCGTGCTCTTTTTGATTATCTACTGTTGGTTCTTGGCTTGGTTCTTGGCCATTTTCTTTTTCTTTGTCTTTTTCTTTGTCTTTTTCTTTGTCTTTTTCTTTGTCTTTTTCTTTATCTTTTTCCTGATCCTTTTCTGGATCTGGTTCAGGATTTTTTGGTTTTTCAGTTTGATTTTCTTGATTGTTTTTTGAATCTGGTTGTTCAATATTACCCTGTACTTCTTTATCCGGCTTTTCTTTCTTCACAATTGTGACTTTAGCACTTTTTTGTTTTGCTTCTATCGAAATATTACCAGGACCACTCACTTGAATAGAAACATCTTTCGTCCCCGGAGATACATTTTGCAGATTAATCGCCGCTGTTATTTGAGCAGCTGTTATTTTATCTACTATACTTGCTTCTCCTGAAATATCAACGCTTATCTTTCCATCTTGTGGCGAAAGTAGCTGCGCAGTAACATCATTCGGAATTCCACTTTTTTGAATCGGGATACCATCAATAGTTTTACTTTTCGTTTGTTTTACCTTTTGTACCCCTACGGAAACCTTCACTTGATTTGGTTTTGCACTTGTTACACCTTTTGGCAATAAAACAGAGGCATCGAATGTTGTAGAATCCGTCAATTGACTAAAATCTACCTCGACCCCCTCTATAGATTGTATATTATCCAAAATGTCTTTTGGACCTGCTATCGTTACTTCTCTCGGCTCAACGCTAATATTTGTAACAGTCAATCCTTCTGGCAAACTCCCCTTTTTCGTATACGTCACAGGAACAGTTTTTTCAGTATTATTGGCCGTAGCTTGCGTCGCCACATTCAATGTTACACTAATTTTAGATGGACTCGTTCTTACATTTAAACGTTTTCCTTCTTTATTGTATAATGTAACTTCGGCTGTTTTTGTAACAGTTTTATTAACACCTTTTAAATCAATATACGCTTTAGCAGATGAAATACTTTCGATTTCTTCTTTCGTCCCAACTACCTCAACAGTATCAGGTTTAATGTTTGATTTTTCGAGAATAGCACCCGCTGGCATCTGGTCCTCATTTGATAATTTTAAATCTACATGAACATACTTTTTCGCTTTTTCATGAAGAGTGACTTTAATTGTTGCTGGCTGAACTGTCCCCTTCACATCATCTGGAAGCCCGTTCGCTTTTAAAGAAACTTCATACGTTCCTTTTGGTCGACCTTCCAAATCAACTGGTATATCAAATTGTCTTTTGTTTTTTGTTGCAGCAACCGCTGCTTTTGGACCTTCTAACTTCACCTTAACTCCCTCTGGAATACCACTTACAATATACTTCTCTTCATCATACTTAAGATTAATACCATAATTAGTTAATGTTTCTTTCGCTTCATTTACGAAAGGTAGTATATTCGCTGTCGTATTTTTTTCAGTTAAAGTTGCTGACATAAAAAGCATACACGCCAATAGTAATGAGATTCCTTTTAAAAACCAATGATTCTCCATTAACTTATCCATGACGCTTTCTCCTCCAATTCCATAAAGACGAAGAAGTCGTTTTTTCATTCCCACTAAATTCTGCTAACAACATGTCCTTCAGCTGTTCTGTCTTCAAATCACGATGTAACTTCCCGTTTTTCGTTAAAGAAATTTGGCCTGTTTCTTCCGACACAACTACTGTAATACTATCAGTGACTTCACTAACTCCCATTGCAGCGCGATGCCTAGTTCCTAACTCCTTAGAAATAAATGGGCTTTCTGATAACGGAAGGTAACATGCTGCTGCTTTAATTGTACTTCCCTGCATAATTACTGCTCCATCATGAAGAGGGGTATTAGGGATAAAAATATTAATGAGTAATTCCGATGATACATTTGCATTTAGCGGAATACCCGTTTCTACATAATCATCCATCCCAGTCTCTTTTGACAAAGTAATTAGTGCACCAATTCTACGTTTTCCCATATATTCCGTTGCTTTCGCTATCGCTGTTGCAACAATTTCAGGTTCATCTTCCTCGTGAGTTCCCACACGCGAAAATAAGCTACCCCGTCCTAGCTGCTCAAGTGCTCTTCTCAATTCTGGCTGGAAGATAATAATAACGGCTAAAAATCCCCACGTTAATACTTGTTCCGTTAGCCAATATAGCGTATGCAATTCAAGTAAAATACTAATCATCCGGACGACAATAATAACTGTAATACCTTTTAAAAGTTGCACAGCCTTCGTGCCCCGAATTATAAGAATTAGCTTATATATAATAAACCATACAACAGCAATATCTAATGCCGTACTAAGATATTTCAAAATGGTCGTATCTTCAAAAGGCATGCTAACCCTTCCTCCTACTTACGAGCAATTCTATCCATATATTGAAATATTATTTTATGCTCTATCTGTATGTATTTCCAACAACTAGTTAATTATACCATACATGAACCAAACGACAATTACAAACGCCCCCCTTTAGCTTAAATTGGTAAGATGTCAAACTTTCTTATCCTACAGTATAATATAAGTCATTATTATACGCCTATTTTCAAATAAAAAAAGCAACTTCTCAGTTGCTTTTCTTACATTTATTTTAGTTTTTCACCGAATAAAGAACCCATTAAAGCAACCGCTGTTGTTGCTGTTCTATTTCTCTCATCTAAAATCGTATTTACTTCAACAAATTCAGCAGATGTAACAATATCAGCTTCTGCTAACATTTCCATCGCTAGGTGGCTTTCACGATACGATAAACCACCAATTACAGGCGTCCCAACTCCTGGTGCATCATGAGGATCAAGACCATCTAAATCTAATGATAAATGAACACCGTCAGTATGAGATAAGTAAGCAATTGTTTCTTCCATAACAGCCGTCATACCCATACGATCAATTTCATGCATTGAAAATACTTTAATGCCTTCATTACGAATAAAGTCTTTTTCCCCTTCATCTAATGCACGTGCACCTATAATTACAACGTTCTCTTTTTTTACTTTCGGGTATGCCCCGTATAAATCTACAAGTGAAGAATGTCCATAACCTAAACTTGCAGCAAGTGACATACCGTGAATATTTCCAGATGGTGATGTTTCTTCTGTATTTAAATCACCGTGTGCATCATACCAAATAACACCTAAATTTTTATAATGTTTCGCCACACCAGCTAGCGTACCGATAGCAATACTATGATCACCGCCTAATACAAGTGGAAAACGACCTTCTTCTATAATATGATCAACCTTAGTCGCTAGTTCATTACATACAGTTGCAACTTGAGTAAGGTTTCGTAACTTTGTATTTTCATCTACTTCTTTTTCTCTCTCTATACATATATCTCCCATATCTTTTACGTCATATCCAATTTGTTCAATTCTTTCAACTACCCCTGCATAACGGATCGCACTTGGTCCCATATCAACCCCGCGACGCATCTGTCCTAAATCCATTGGAACTCCAATAACTGAGATTTCTTTTTTCATAGATAGTATCCCCCTTTTATGCCTTCACTAAATATTTTAAATCTTTTATATAGTCTGACTCAACTCGACATTTTTCTGCATGGATATACATTTTATTCACTTATATTTACGTTGGACTCCCGATTTTTAAACTATTCTATGTATAAAGTTAACTTAATGAACCAACTAACTTTTCTATCAGCTAATATTTTTATCCGTGCCTTTCTCCATCAATACCTAGAATTACACAAAACATCCTCAAATAACTGAATTTAAAAAACACTTCTACACTTAGAAGCGTTTTTCTGATGCTAGTTTCCACACTGCTGCAATATTTCTCGCTGTCATTTCTATATTCTCTTCTGCCCTTTTATATGCCTCTTCTAATGTCATTGGACTTGCTGTAATACTAAATACTGCATCAATTCCCTTTTCATAAACAATTGTATAGTTCGGAGATACAGATCCACCAATAGCAATTACAGGAATATGACGGCATTTCGCCCGCTTCGCGACACCAACAGGAGCTTTTCCATAAGCTGTTTGTTCATCTATCCTTCCCTCACCAGTTACAATAAGATCGGCACCCTCTATACACTTATCAAAATTTGTATAATCTAATACAATTTCAATCCCTTTTCTTAGCTGTCCCTTTAGTACTGCAACGACAGCGGCTCCCATTCCTCCAGCTGCCCCTGCACCAGGTATTAGGGACACATCAAAAGATACGTACTGTTTAAGTATATTAGCATAATGTTTTAAATTCCCGTCTAGCTCTTTCATCATCTCTACATTCGCACCCTTTTGTCTCCCAAATACAAAAGACGCTCCCTTTTGTCCAACTAATGGATTATCGACATCACATGCTGCTTCTAGCTTTATATCCTTCAAACGTGTATCCATACGAGAAAGGTTAAGAGCAGTAATCAAATGTAATGTTCCTCCAGAGGGCTCAATTACTTCACCTTTCCTATTAATAAACTCTACGCCTAAAGCAGACAACATACCTGCCCCACCATCATTTGTAGCACTTCCTCCAAGCCCTAAAATAATGTGTTTAGCTCCTTGATCTAATGCATGTAATATCAGTTCACCTGTCCCTTTTGTCGTTGTAATAAGTGGGTTTCTCTTTTCAATTGGAACGTGTTGTAATCCTGATGCTGCCGCCATTTCAATAAATGCTGTCTCCTTATCCTTAGACATACCATAATAGGCTTGCACACTCTCCCCAAGCGGCCCTGTCACATTAAGTGATATAATTCCCCCCATTGTAGCACCAACAAGAGATTCGACCGTTCCTTCACCTCCATCTCCAATTGGTACTTTAACGTACTCTGCTTTAGGAAAAACTGCTGCAAAGCCCCTTTCAATAGCTTCACATACCTCTATAGCTTTCAGGCTTTCTTTATATGAATCCGATGCAATGACAACTTTCATAATTATCCCCCCTTATTCAATCCCTTTTTTTCATTTTAAACGATATACGGAAAAGTTTCCTTTTTGAGTGGAATTTAAACACAAAAAAAGCTTACATCATTTGATGTAAGCTTTTCCTATTTATA
>NZ_JAEKEO010000006.1:0-54011 GCF_016651075.1 Bacillus sp. TH19
TATGGTGTAGGAGAAATCACTTTAGATGAAATGATTCAAAAACTACACAAAAACCTTTCTCTATTTCACGAATTATCAAAGGTTGAATATTGCCCAACGGTTGAGCTAACAGTAAAAGAATATGTATTCTTAGAAGCTATGAACCGTTCCGAAAAAGGAGAGGAGTTGCAACCATCTAAATGATGCATACACAAGAAAAATTTTATGAGAAGTTAATAGAAGAGAAAAAAGAAGTAACGATTTTTCTAATAAACGGTGTCAGAGTACCTGGGAAAATTATCGCTGTTGATAAATTTTCGGTACTAGTTTTAAGCAATGGAAAGCAAATGTTCCTTTATAAACAAGCGATTTCGACTGTTTCTTTATAGAATAACGAACTTTCAAAATCTTACAATTATAACCTTTTTATCCTTTTTAAGGCATATCCACTTCAAAAATTCCCATACATAATGTACTCTTAGATATAAGAGTTAGTTTTTTTCCTTTAGGGCAAGGCTGGTTTCAGCCTTGTTTTTTGTTTGCAATTTTTTGGATACAATTTTTTCGAGATTCTATGTATAAAGGAGTTTAAAGAAAAAGGTGGATATGCGATTACTACATGACATGATTGAAGATCAAAAAAAAGAATTGAGCTATCTTGTAAAAAAATATGGATTTAGCCATAAAAAAGTAATTGATTTTAGTCAAAAATTAGACCTTTTAATTTATGAAGCAATGGGAAAATATCGATTAAATCAAAAAATGATGATAAAAAAAGAATCCTTAATTCAATAAGGATTCATAACGGGAAGATAAGAGACAGATATAGAAATAAAAAGAATTAATCATATTATAATTCAAAAATATGAAAAACCATATTGAGAAAAAATGTTAGATTGAATTTTCTGATTAATTATGTTAAAATAAAAAAAGAGTTGTAATAACAAGCTATCGTTAACCCCTTACACGAAAAAGATTGGTAAATATCCAATCTTTTTTTCATGTAAATAGGCTCTCATGCAAGAAAAGCACGAGAGCCTATTTACATTCGGGAACTGCCTTTTATTATTATAAAGAAAAAATCCATATAAAACCAATAGGTTTTTCTATTTTAAGACGCTACATTTTCTATATTCTATGGTAAAATTAGTGATTGAGGGCACAATTTTTCAAGAAAAAAAGGCAAACAATATAAATACTTTCTGAAAGTGTTCAATTCAAGTTCAACAAAAAGCATTTGTTATTCTATAGCAAATGCTTTTTGACAAATGACCTTCTTTTTTATAACATAAAAAAGGAATTGAGTGTCCAGACTCAATTCCTTTGATGAAATCATTTGCCAACGAATACCTGGTAAAAGAATCCTTTGTTATGAAGGGTTCTTTTACTTTGTTTGTAACATGAAATGTAATACTGTATATGCCATTTTTCTTGTTGAACATCCTCGTTTAAGTGCTAATTGTTGTAGTAGCTTTAGTTGAAATGGTGATAATTCAATTTCTACAAAATGCTGATAAGCATGAGATTGTTTAACAGGGATATCCTCCATATAAATATATTCTAATCCCTCTGTTACTAGCTCCGATGCAATGTGATCTAAACTTTCGTTATACAATGCGAACTCTTCCAATTTTTCATACAAATATGGTTCTAATGAAATTAATAACTTCTTATTATTTCTTCGGAATTTCTGTTTTTGGCCTTTCCAGTAATTTTGCTCTTGCATAACTGCATGTAACATTTTAATTCCCCCTATTTATAATTTGTATTTCTCCCTTAAAATCAAATCCCTACTTCTTGTTTCTTACAGTATCAACAGCGGCTAAACAAGCGGCTATCCCAAGACGCTTTTCGCTATATATTTTCTTGTTTACTGTTAGGTACCAGCACCCATTTTCTTTTACGCTCAATAGATCGTCATATTGCCGCCCTAATTTTTCAAGAATAAAAGTGGATTCCTCAACAGGATTGAAATATTCAATCGGCATTCTAATAAATGATGTACTATTCTTACCCCAATATGTACCGCATTTTTCTAGCCCCAAAAACTCTTTTGCAATGACATAATCTAGCCTTTCTGTTGCAACAGATAAATCATGATACGGTATCCACCAATTAGAATCACTCATGGCCACAAACTCTTTTGCAATACTGTTGTATAGGATTTGACAAATACTAATACCCTCAAAATCATCTTGCGTGACAACAAAATCAGACTGTCTTAATTTGTGCCCGTTTTTATCTGTTGTACCGATTTCAAATTCTTCACTTTTCAACAATTGGACTGTTTTCATCATATTAAATTCCCCCTTTATTTCTTACATGAACATGCTAAAATATTTTTGAAGGCATCTTATTTCTTGTGCCCTTCACCAATACGATCACTCATCACACTTCCCCTTTCTGTTGCTTTATAGCAATGGAAAGGGACTGTTTTGTAAAGCGGCTTTTACTCTCTTGCATAGCATTTTGAAGCAATTTCAACTTTGTTTCTTTGCAAAGAACTCTCCATACAGATACACCGATTTTCATTTTCTTTCCTCCCTTTTATAGTTCTTCTCCACACTCATGACAAACCGTTATAGATTCATCTATTCCTTTGATTTCGATTGTTTGATTATCTACATGCGTACAAGAAATTTCTTTGTCTTCTATCTGTTTTTTCATGTGAATTACAACTTCTTCAATGCAGTAATAACATAGTCTTCCTAACGCAAATCCTTCCGCGGCACTCTCTCCGCACGCTCTACATTTGTAATCTTCCATGTGATTGCTCCTTTCTTTCGTAAAGGACTAATTCACTAAGCTGACAGCAATCAACGCACTAATTAAGATCAAACCAATAAATTGCATGGTACTCTTTAATGATTGGATCAATGTTTTATCTCCTTTCTAGAGGGATTGTTTTAAAAATAGCCTTTCTTCCATATGGGTTCCCCCTAAAATCCATATAGGATACCAGAAAATAAGTAGGTGAAAAGCATCATAAAAATGGAGGTTGCAAAGAAACCATAAAACCAAATCTGATCGGAAACATTTTCTTCAATACCAAAATAACGATTTAACTTTTTGTAATTTTCTGAAATGGATGAGTAAAATTTTTTGAGGAACTTAAATTTAAGGTGAGGTTGTGTTAAAATAGGCTCACCAGACGTAATTTTAATAAGGATTTGTTTCATAGCCATTCTTCCTTTCTTAAATTATGATTCTGTATTAGAGAAAGATGTTTTTGAGCTGGCAGGCTAGGGAACATCTTTCTTTTAAAATATTAGTTTTTTCTTTCTCCAAACCACTTTATCATTGCTTCAGAAGTAATAATCCATTCTTTTCTCTTTCCATTCGGCTTAATAAAGCATTTAATTAATCCCTGTTGAATCATTACTTCTCTTTCTTGATCCGCTTTTTTAGAAATTCCCTCTTGTAACTTGTTCCTTAAAGTTGAATCAGGTATCTTCCAATAGAATGCGGCTTCACTTGGTGTCATGTAGTTATCAATTGCTTTCATAATTGTTTTCCCTCCACAATACTTTTGCTATAATATTTGTAGAAGGATTGAAGGGAATTGACAGGCTCCCTATAATAAATCCTAAATTCATTTCAAAGCCATTTATCACATTGATAATGGCTTATTTTATTATTTACCCTCCTTCTTTAAGTTTTTCTATAACTCAATTATAGGACTTATAAGTCCTATAATCAACTACTTTTTGTTTTATTATTTCGTATTTTTTCGACAAATAAAAAAGCCCTATGAATGTAGGGCTTTTAATATATGAAAAATTACACAAGGTTAAAATGATTCTTCGGCTTCTCTTATTCTTTTGCCTCTTTCATTTGTATAAGTGACTTCTTTAATCTCCAAAAACCCTTCTTTATTAAAAACAATCACTTCTCTTTCCACATGTAAACCTAAGGAAAAAGCATAATCTTCCTCTATTACTTCTTTCATAGGACATAAATTCTCATAAAACAAGATACTTTTAATTGGAACTTCTACTGCAACTTGAACCTCTTTACAATAACGATTAGGATCAATAGTAAACGAAGATAACATATTAGTTTTTATTTTAGATGAGTCTTTATAAAAATAATCTAGCTCATTTCGATTTAACCCCCGATATAGTAATACATTGTTTGTTTTAAACTCTGTTTTAAGTTTTTCTTGTGTTACATTATATAACCGAGCAATTTCCATTTTCATTTCTTGTTCAATCATTTTATAACCTGGTTTATTTTTGATTTTGTTAATAATGTGTTCTCGATAACCAAATGTTACGTTAAATGGAACCTCAAAAATAGAGCATACCATTTCAGTTAGTAAAAATTTTGCTTCCTGTTCATCATTACTGCCACCAACCCATGAAGATATGTTTTCGAACAGCCCCTTTAATTCAGGCCAATCGCCAAACAGTAAGTAATCCAAATATTTATTTTTAATATGCAGTCTTTGATTTAATTCCATTTTGATTTCCCTCTCCTTTTTTCATTTGTTTTTTTATAAGAAATAAGATAGCTCTTTATTAATTAATCACAGCTGGAACTTCCAGCATCACTAGAAGAAGAATCGCCACAATTACTTGATGAATTATCATGATGTGAGTGGAATGTAGATGTAGTTACAACAGGTGATATATAGGCTGAATTATCATCTGTATAAGTAGAAGATTTTGCGGATTTCTTACGTTGTTTACTCTTAAATGGTGGTGACTCATTGTAACAAACTTCATCATATCGATTTTCAAATGCATCTTTTCGTAATTCTCTAAGTTGAGCCTTTTTACTTTCCTGTCTTTCCTCTATTTGTTGAGCCTTTTTTTCTAAAAAACGATATAAAAGTCTTATAAAGCGCCATAACAGGAATGTAACTATAACGAAAATACAAGACAGTTTTATAATTGTCATAGCCCTAACCCCTTTATTTCACAACAATTTTCACTTTCGCTCCGTCTGGTAATTTCTCCATTTTATTACCTATATATGAGCCTGCGCCGCGATTGTCAGCTGGTTTTATATGTTTAATATCAGCTCCTTTACCGCCTTCAAGACAAACGGCCATAGGATATTCATCCCGATCATATCCTTTTTTCGTTGGAACATTTGCTAATGACTGTTTTCTCCTTTCCGGGGCTCCATCTCGATCGATTGTACAAATATCTGTTTTACCGTTTGCAATCGCATCTTTAATATGTGCCGCTGTTTCTGGATACTTATTCGATGGCAACTCTATCACTTGTGCAATATTTTGTGATCCATTTGCTTGTTTGGCTTGATTCGAATTTTGAATTGTGGAACATCCTGTAAATAATAACCCTACCGTTAAAAAATTGCTTATAACCCCTTTGAATTTCATTGTACTCCCCCTTTTTATTGTTGAATAATTAAGAATTTAAAATGCGAATAAACCCTATATTTTCAACATACTCAAAACCCCGTTGTTTCAAGTCATGTTCAATCTCATTCCTATTTTCTTTACCCTCAATTTCAGATATCAATTCAAACTCACACACCGGTATAAATCCTTCTTGTTCTTTGAACATGGCATTAAGTATTTCTAACTCTATTTTTGAAAAATCACTTTTATTTAGTAATTTATCGGTAAGTTTTGATGTTAACAATTTATGAAATTCTAATTTTTCATTACTTACTCTAAATGTCCTTATATTCTCTTTCAGCATCCATTTTAAACCGTCTTCCATACCTTCAAATTTTTCAATCAAAAATTCAATTTCACTATCTGATAATTTTTTAGTATCTTCAATAGGAAATGTTGGTTTGGATACAGGCTTAAATATTTTATTAAAAAATTTCATTTCTACACCTCTTTCATGCTCTTAATTTTATATGATATATTGCCTCTTCAAATACAATTTTGTTTTAAATAGAATCAAATAGCTTAATCATAAAATAAGTGATCACTGCAGATATAGGTAATGAACATACAGCAAGAACAACAAGTACACCAGGTTGTTCTTTTTCAAAATAAAAATCTTTTATTGTCATATAAATAGCAAAGGTCAACAAAATGTACACACAAACAACCAACAATATGATTTCTCCCATAAATTTGTTCACTCCCCTTTAAGGGTCTTAATTCCCGCATCTTTTCACCCTTACTTTTTTAACAATAAGCCATTTAAAATAACGATCCTATCTTAAAAACTGCTTATTGAATTGCCCTTTTACTTCTATGATACTTCTTATATATTTTTTGCGTATCATTGGTAACAGCTATACTGACTATAATTACTATAGCTAAGTACCCCATGTATTTAAAACCTGTATACCCTACAATAACTATACCTCCAATAATAAGAAGTATAGTCGTAAGAAAAGAAATGATAAAAATACGTTCGTACTTTTTAGACTTCCTTCCCCGTTCTTTTTCTTCGAGTATTTTTTGATTCTCAATAGACATTTCGCATTACTCCTTTTCTTTCAAAATAACGCTTTGGTTAAATTTCACTAAGAGCAAAGTCATAAAATACATCTGCAACATTCTCCACAAGATGATAAGAAACATACTTCTCCAATGCTTTCATTAACATAGGCTTTTCATCTTTAAAATCAATCGTATAATCCATTAAAAAACTCCAATTCCATGATGGAATTGCAATCAAACAACTATGTTTCATCTCATGTTCGCAAAAATAAACTGTTGGTGATCCACATTCTTTTAATGCTTCAAACTCAACACACTTCATCCGTAATCCCTCCATTCTTTATTACTTAATTTACAAATACCGTCTTATAATTTTTCTCTTTCCGTCCTCCATGCTTATCCCCACATTTCGGACAATAGGGACCATCATTTTTCTTTTTACAATCTCTTACGTCCCCTCTTGGCAACGGAAAAACAAATTGACACATCTCACAAGTGAATTTTTTCTTTGGTAAAGCATTTAGTAAAAAATTAATAACTACATCCACCATAAACAATATCCTCCTTTTCGTTCTTACAACGTAAAGTCTTCCATTGTCTTTCGAATCTCGTCGGCTTCTACACCTATATATTGTAACGTTTGCCCTTGTGTCGCATGACCAAATAATTTCATTAAATAGTAGACGTCTTTCTTTCTCTGGTAATAGTGATATCCAAACGTTTTTCTCATACTATGTGTTCCCCATTGTTCCGAATCAATACCGCAAGCCTCGGCCGCCTTATGCAAGAAAGTATGTGCCATTTGTCTTGTAATGGGTTTATCTCCTTGACGACTTGGAAATAGCCAATCAGAATCAGCTCGATTACTTGTGTACTTTGCAATTTCTTGTTGTAAGACTGAATTGAAATACACTTCTACCGTTGTATCTGTTTTTTCCATTTTAATTTTCATGACATCTTTTCCACGAACATCTTTTACACGTAATCGCAAAATATCACTAATACGTAAACCTGTATTAATTCCAAAGTAAAATAAAAAGTAATTTCGATATGAGGAATTTTGTAATAACCAATCTTTCATCTCTTCAATTTTTTCTAATGAACGAATTGGCTCTTTTGATCCAGGTTTTCGTCCTCCTTTCGCCATAAAACACGACCTCCTAATACGATGCTGTTGCCTATAATATGTAAAACTTACTTTAACTATAACTTTATTTTGTTAAACTGACAATCTTTTTCTTTTCATTTTATAGCGGAAAAAACCAGTAATACCATAGAAAAACGCATGATATCACTGGTTCTTATGAGTTTAACATTTTGTATCTTTTGTAAAACTCATATTTTTTAAATTGGTATGCCTATTTGTACATTAACTTAGATTTTTTTACTTCTCTTATATTAAACCCAAGAAAAAAATTATAAATTGTAGTAAAACTTACTTAATTGTATCCAGGCTATTGGCTTTTTCTCTATAAATCTATATATGAATATTGATTGGAATTATTTAACAATAATGTTGAATAATTCTTTCTATGTTATAAAATTAAAAAGAACTAGTTCAAAAAAATGAAAAGGAGAAAAAATATTATGAAGAAGAAATTCAGTTTCATTTTTATTATTGCTACGTTTTTATTAACAACAGTCAATGTATTTGGAGGACAAACAGCTAAAGCGGATACGATAACCCGTTACGGTAAGATAAGTAATTATACGCCTTACAAACCAGGGGCTGACGGAAAGTGGATGACGGATAATGATTGCGCTGTTGACTCGAGTGAGGCATATATTAGAAAGGGCACCAAAATTGTAGTAACGAACTTAGATAAAGGGAAATCTAGAGTTCTTGAGAAATGGGATTATGGCGAGTTTAAAAAATTTGGTGTTATAGTGGATGTACTTCCTAATACATTTGTGGCATTAGGGGGAAAACTAAGTGATGGTCAGATTAAGAATGGTCGAACTGAAAGATCCGGTGGAATAGCAATAACCGAATAATTTTCGAAAAAATCCGGATATAATACTTTATATCTGGATTTTTTTAGGGGGGATATAATGAAGAAAACCATAGTTTTTTCATTAATAGCTGTATCTTTGTGTGTCATACTTAGTTACAAATTCCTTACATCTGGGAGTGTTGTTGTTAATAAAAATGATACACCTTCTCAAAAATTATACATAAACCTATTTGAACCTAAGCTTCTTACAAATACATTTTATGAATATGATCCAACGTTACAAGAAAACACAGTATTATTAAGGAAAAAGATACCAGATTATACTACTTTTTCTTATTCAAAACTCCATAACAAATTGTACTTTGCTGATAAAGCTGAAGACGGTACAATGCAATTGTTTGTTAAGGACTTACAAAAAAATCAAATAAGGCAATTGACTAAGGAATTAGGTAATGTAGATCTTATACAAATAGATAACAAACAAACAACGGTTTTCATGAGAGTTTTATTAAAAGATGAGTATCGTAATTTTCATATTGCCACTTATAATATTGAAAAGGATAAGTTAGAAATATGGGAAAAAGACGATAAGGATAAAAGTATTTTGGATTTTGATTACAATCCCAATAATAATAAATTAGTTATAGTTTCCTTTTCTGAGGCTGAAGATAAAAAGAAGCTTGAAGAAGCAAATGAAAAGCAAATCACAATGCGTCCAGCTAAATACAGTTTAGATATTTATAATGTGGATGGAAATAAAGAAAAACATGTTAGCTTAGTGGAAAAATTTATTAGCGGGGCTTCATTTGCCGATGATGAAAGTTCAGTGATATTCAGTTATGATGAAAATTTGACCAACCCTACTTCCCATGTTGCAGAAATAAATTTGAATTCCAAAAAAATAAAGCCACTATTTGACGATACGGAAAAACACTTTAAAATAAGAGCGTTAAAGTATAGTGAAAAAAGTGAAGGTTTCTTTTTTTTATCAAGTCTTTATGATAGTAAAAAAGATTATAATACATTGGGGTCCCCAAAGGAAAGTGTGCTTTCTTATTATGATATTAAGAAAAAAACAGTCAAAGATATATGGCATACTGATAAAGGAGTAATCGTTAATTATTCAATGGAGATAAAATGAATGTGAAATATTAATTGAATTCTAAAACAAGTAACTAAGAAAACAGTCGATTTCTTGATCCAGGAACAGGAATTTATATTCCTTCGAACATTAATTATACTCCTGGTAGCGGTGGCCACTAAAAAATAACACCTACATTGTAGGTGTTATTTTTTAATCATTTAGACTTGTAAAATGTTTCGTATTTCTTCTATCCTTAAATTCGTAAACTTTGCAATATCTTCTATTGGCATTCCGTTTTTGTGCATACCACGTATCAGTTGCATTTTCCCTTTTTCAATCCCTTTTTGTTCTGCATGAGCAAATTTTGCGGCCTCATCCATCAGAACTTTTTCCCTTGCTTCATATGCTTGTCGGAAAGAAGAATCTTGACTCATACGTTCCCATTTATTTATTGCTTTTTGTAAAATCGGGTCTTGGTTCATCGCAATATCCTCCAATGTTTGGGTTAATTTTTCATCCTCATTCGCTGGAAGTAATAACAACCAACGAACAAATGAATCTTCCCAGGGATTTACTTGTTCATTCCGCCACTGTTGCATGAGTTTTGGAATCTCCACAATGTGAACTTCGATATCACTACTCAATATCTTTTGCTGTTGTTGATTCCATAGGATTCCTGTTGTATGGAATGCCTCGTATTCAGGAAACATAACGAAATTCAACAAATTAATCGTAATTGTTTTATGAAGAGAACTATATGGCATTCCTTTTTGAAGTTGGGATGTGTATAGTCTTCCCCAGTAATATAAACTTCGTTTAATCATATCATGATTATTATTTAGCTGTATTTCTACATTTACCTTTGTTCCCATATCTAATGTTGCGGAAATATCTAAAATCGATAATTTATCCTCTTCATGTTCTCGATGCAAGTGTGGGTCTTCTAATTGCAAGGAAACAATAGGGGATTCTAAAGAACCTTGTAACATGGCATTTAAAAAAGCAATTAGAATATCTTCATTTCCACTTGTGCCAAATAATTGTTTAAAAGCAAAATCAATGCGTAAATTCACTAATTGTTGGTTGGACATGGGTTTTCCTCTCCCCATCTCATAAGATGTTTTTCTTTCATTGTACATAAAAGAGTGATACGCATGCAAACAAGCTCTTACGTAAATATACATAAGAGCTTGTTTATAGCGTTTGTTGCATAGAATGAACAATTTTTGATTGTAAGAAAAACTTGAATTTATTATACAATACAATTAATTCAACAAATATTTTCGGATATTAGACAAATTTATCAAATTATTGAATATTTTGTAAAAAATAATCCCTAAACTATACCAACTAATGTATGATGAATATAAGGGATACAAGACTAGCTATGAAATACATAATATCTCGACTTTTTATATTATAAAAAAATATGAATGAGAGAATGATAGTATGTTGAAAAAGAAACTAGGTAAATTAGGTGTAGGAGCTTTAGCATTGGGTGTTTTAATCCCTTCAACTTCCGCTTTTGCAGAAGAACCAAAACACTTCCTGCTAATGGTGTAAATTATGAACAGACAAATTTATCACACACACAAGTCAGCGAAGATTTTAAAATTGAAATTTATGATAAAGATCAAAATTTAGTTAAAGTCTATAATAAAGAAGAACTGGCTCAATTCAATCCACAGCTTTCGTCTACGCCTCTAATTGGGTCTCAAAATAATACAATTAATCCTTTAGCATTAAAAACAACTTCTTTTGGTAGTGCATCATTCAGTGATTATGTATGGATTAAAAGTGGGGTATCATTCAAAAAACCTCAAAGTGTTGCTGTAGAAACAAGTGAATATGTTCAAGGCTTGGCGGTCACTCACCAGAACCTAAACAAGAACTGAGCAGTGTTTGCTCAGTTCTTGTTTTGTTAATTTTGTAAAGTTTGGAATTTCACTTTAAAAGTCCCATTCCCTGAATATCCACCTGGATTAGCAATATACAGCCTACTTTTAGCTGCACCTGAAGGAACTGTTACGATAGAACCATGTTTAACATTTGACCAAATTGTAGGATCT
Source organism: Bacillus sp. TH19 (assembly GCF_016651075.1). Lineage (NCBI taxonomy): Bacteria > Bacillati > Bacillota > Bacilli > Caryophanales > Bacillaceae > Bacillus > Bacillus sp. TH19. The sequence continues at coordinate 11,467 of NZ_JAEKEO010000006.1, forward strand.
GTATCAGCTGGTCTATCCTCCATCACTCTGAATGTAAGTGCTATTGCACCAGCCCCTTCTATCGAAACTTGAACTCTTGTGCCGTCAGCAAGATGCCCCAATGAGAAATTACCACCGGATCTATTATTTTGACCAGGTTGTGGTCTGTACAAAGAATCAATTTGTCCTTCTAATTTTTCGTTTCGTTGAATCAACTTGAATATTTGGTTTTGTGCCCCTTGTACCTGTCCCCATACATTGATGTTCGTGCCATTTGCAGTTCCTCCACCAGTTACGTCTAATACCGTTTTACTGGCTTTGTTTTCTAAATACAGGTATCCATTCCCAGCTCGTTTTAAAATCCAATAAGCTTCATCATACGTCCCCATAGAAGGTGAAGTATACACGTTGATTGAATCCCGAGTCCAAGTTAATGCTTCATCTATTTTCCATGCACTTTTAAGTTGATATGCTTTTTTATTGGAATCATATACCAAATTCCATTGTCCATTCAGTTCCCTGTTCGTATGCCCCCATAGAACTACATTGTACCTATTATTTGAAAGTGATGTCTGCATAGCCACTTCACTGCTATTGTTTAAAGCGGAAATAATTCTATATTTGCCATCAGGTATTCTTACTTCTTCGCCTTCCTGTTCATCTACAGTTAGCGTTTGACTTTTAAGTAGCGTTAGATTGCTTCCATTCTTTACAAAAACATCAATCTTATCACCCGTAAATAGGATTAAATTTTCAAATCTAAGATCGTGTCCCACATCCGTTTTATCCCAATAACTATAATAAGGATTTCCGTTAACGACTTCACCGATATATTCGCCGTTTCGATATACTACATAATGATTACGTAAATATGCATCCCCACCGAATCCAACACGTAAGCCTGTAGACCCTTTTGGCGTTATGTAGCGAATATCTCCAGTATTGTGTCTTTCATTCAACCGAATGACACGATCAATTAACCCTTTACCAGGGAAATCTGCGGCGATGATTCCCGTATGATTCAACCCGAGTTTAGAAATCCACTCAGTTGTTAAAATATTGGTTCCCCCATAAAGTTTTGCGTAACCATAGAAATCCTTTGGATAATCGGGCCACTTATCAGTGGGGTGTGTGGTAATTACTTTACCCACTCCAGCAGTAGGACTCTCATATCCACTTGCTACAAAATAAGGCGCAGCTCCCTTTGTGAAAAATTTCCAAGTTCCGTTACCGCTTAAATAATTTAAATACTTTGCTTGCCCATTATTTGCATTTGCACTTTGTAAATGTTGTTTTACTGCAGTCCATTTCGCATACATCGCATCAGCGTCATCATCTACATCAAACTGGTCTTGCCTTTGTATACTACTATACGGAATACCCAATCTTTTTCCGTCTGTTGGAAAATTTGAAAATACTATGATTTTTCCTCTCACTTCATTTAGCGTCGGATTATCCGATATACCTTTCCAAAAATAATTACTATAGCTAGCGTTGTTATAATAGCTATCTTCAAAAATTTGAGCCCACGTTTTTGTCGTGCTTACGTCTGTACATTTTCCTGTACCAGGTCCATCACACTCATTTTTCACTCGCATAAATACTGTCTCTCCTGGATTTGTTCTTAAAAATGCAGTGATTTTATCTAAAATATCGCCACTAAAACTTGCATTTTGATTAACAGATCCATGATAAGCCCTAAAGAGAGTATTCGATTCTTTTCGTAAACGAATATCCAAATATCGAATACCAGAATTTAATTGTGTGTTCAAATCCATTGTTTGCGTTTTAATATAGTCATCGGGATATAGTCCTCCACCACCATATCGTGACATGGAATTATGGGTTCCAGGTATAGACAGTTCACTTATTTTTACATTCCCACTAATTTTATTCATCCAATTTGGATTCGAATAACCAATATTAGAATCATGAGAATACCCTTTTTCATTATTCGCAATTTCAATATCGTTTACATTTGATTCCATATTATATTACCTTCCTCTACTTAATTATTATTCATTTCCCTAATACTGATGATACACAATAATCATAGATTAATAACTTTTTATTTAGAATATTCACAATACGAATAACCATTCTATCCATATTGAGAAATTCTTTTCAAATATGAAACTCGAATAAAAAATTTAGAGTGCAAACTAACAAGAAGATATCTGTAAAATTATAACTTTACGGATTTTTTTATTTTGGTACATCTAAAGATAATAAGAATCCTTGATACGTCTGTTTTCCTCAAATAGTGTTTTACGAACAAGAATGGTTGTAACCTTGTTTTTATAATCCACAAATAAAAAAGATAAGATCGGAGAGTACGATCTTATCTTTAAGCATAAGGGAAAAACAAAGGCAAAAACCATCTTAATATTTATAATATTATATTTTTTGTTAATTTTCGATATGAAACCCATATTTAACATCTATATCTATATTGAGAAATTTATTACAAAATTAGCTATAAATGATTCAAAACCCGAATGTAAACTTTTACCCAAAGGTTTACTTTCATAGCATTGATTTTATTATTTTTCAGGATAGGGAAACGATTCAAGGAATGAGGTGCCGATCTGTTATGTACTTACAAAACAATCTATGGAATGCCCCAATAGGGGTCACCATATAACCGAATAATTTTTTCAACAAAGTTACAATTGAAAAGGAGCACCTGTTCCAAGGTGCTCTAAACACGACAGTATGTTTTTTAGTAAGGATGACCATATATGCTGACAAATTCTAATATTTACCTAACTTAGTGACTAATAAATGTTGATAAGTCAGTTTTTAGAATAATTCAGCTAATAATTCTCTTTTTCTAGTATTTAAAGGGGATATCTCTAAGGTATATTTATCGTATATCACTTCATCTGGAATGCTAAAAGAGAAAGATACATTTATTTCTACTGGATTTGGATTCCCCATAAACTGTTGTCCTATGGTAGCACCTGTAGTTGAATACACTGTAAGTTTTGCTGCGGAATTTGCAGGTATTTCAACGCTTATTGAAATATGTCTAATATCAGCAATATGTTTATCATTCAGTCTAATAATACGTTCAACTAGCCCTTTGCCTGGGAAGTCAGCTGCAACGATACCAGTATGATGAAGTCCTGATCTTGGGATGTATTGGTTAGTCATTATATTCATTCCACCATAATAAAGCCTATAATTTTCTGTTGGAAAATCGGGATACTGACTAGGACTGCCCGTTCCCATTAGTGGTTCGCCATCACCTCCATATGCGCTGGCAACGAACTGAGGAGCGGCTCCACCACTGGGACCACCATTTCCACTGAGATGGTTGAGGTAGATTTTGTTTTGATCACTGTTAGCCTTGATTAAATGATTCTTTACCGCAGTCCACTTTGCATACATACCATCCATGCTAAATCTAACGTTATCGTGGTCTTGTTTTTCAAGGTTTGAATAGTTAATACCGTATGCCTTAGAAACTGCGAACTGTTGTAAAAGTACAATTTTTCCTCTTACGTCCGTTAATTCTGGATTAGCGTTAACGCCAGAGCCATTTCCCGAGCCAGCTGGTTGCCAAAAATAATTTTTATAACTAGGATTATCCCAATACCCTTTTAATATTTCTTCAAATGAGCGAGAACCATCTTCCGGTGTATGCTCTTCTTTTAAACGCATCAAAACTGTTTCCCTTGGATGTTGACGTAAAAATGCAGTGACTTCGTTTAAAATATCACCAAACATTTTCTTTTGATACGCCGCGCCATGATGCATGGCAAAGGCAGTTCCAGTCCTTCTAGCACGTATATCTAAATAGCGAATACCAGAATTCAATTGTGTTGTAATGGACATTCTTTGGTTTATCACCCAACGATCAGCACCGGTGACGCCATGCAAAGCAATCGATCCATGTGTACCAGGAATAGATAACTGACTAATTTTTGTTTCACCTCGAAGTTCATTCATCCAATTTTTGTTTTCATATCCAATATTCGCATCATACGCATAGCCGTTACGATAGTTGTTATATTCGCTTTTGCTCCATTTTGGTGATGGGGGATTACTTACTGCATCAGAATACTGCTTTTTTCCATTCGTCACTAGTAAATCACTCCTTTGAATAAGTTTAAAACAACCGTCCTCTATTTATTTTTCCAATCCTGTAGTACTCCATAAGTATAGATAAATGAATTCCAGTTGAGAACATTACTGATAAAAATAACCATAATATCCATATTGAGAAATTATTAGTTATTTAAAGACGAAAGTACAAAATTAAAATCGAGTCCATTTTGGATTCTTCCTTTGCAAAATTGAAAAATTATTCAGCTGTGGTGATTTATTCCTCGTATCTAATATTTAGTTACTGAGTAATTACCTAGAATCATTTCAATTGATACGTTTTTATTGGCGTGGTTTTTGTTGTGTTCCCTGTTTTTAAATCGTATTCTTCTAAAACAACCCGATACGAGCTTGATGTTACATCGGCACTTAATAAACTCAATCCTTGAGCAATTGTGCTTTTTGATGCGTCATCAAACAAAATTCCACCACCAGTAATTTCATTAAATTGCTTATTATAAGTTATTTGTATTGTTTTTAAGAATCCGTATATATCGCCTTTATAATCATGGTAATAATTATTCCAGATATAGGGACCTTGCAACAATGCATTTGCTTTTAAGTTTATATTTTTCAATTCACCTTTTAGTACTTCAGCCTGTACTCTTACCCCTTTTCCAGGGTCCACGAGTACAGACATAGGAGGAATTCTTAAAGTTCTTGTAGTTGTTTTTGTCTCTGCATTCGAATCTGACCACGTTCCTTCTACTGTTACTTTGGCTGTGACTTCTACACCACCTAAACCGAATACATCCAACTCAGCTTTCGTTGAAACTTCGGTTCCTGTTTTTAGCGTCTTAGTTTTAGTAATGGTTGTCGAATCCGTTATCGTTTCAGAAAACTCTATGGTTTGATAAGTTTGTTGATTAGATGTTTTGTTCTCGAAATTACCAACAGCCATGTAAAACGGCTTGAATGTCGTAAATAAATCGGCTGGGTTTGCTACCAACTTTACGTCTTTTAACTGCAAACCATCTAATTTAGCATATTTTGCGGGAGATGGTAAATTCCCTGATGTAGGAGCTAATTTAGGCGAAACTGGGAAAGGATGAAATCGATCTTCTTTCCAAATTGTAGTGTTATAGTGTGAATATAAAGTATAATCATAGTTAATAAGTTGACCTATTGGTGCATTTCCGATTTTGTGTAAAATCTGTTCTAAGTTAAGTTCTTCTGCTTTTATTGAAACTTCTCTGTTCTCAGCCCGATTACCCGTTTGATTTATACTCTTCGCGTCATTTTCCATTACTATAACATCCCCTTTTAATAAAAATAAATTTCATACATATCATACTATTTTTTACAGTATTTAGATTTTTTGGTTTGCTAATATGTATTGAGAAATTTAATAGGAATCTATGGATTGAAAGACCCAATCTTACAATCCATTTTGCAAATGAAAAATGGAAATACAAAACGTCTGTAAAAGTATACTTTTGCGAATGCTTAAAAATTGGCTGAAATAAATTATTTGGGTATTCGTTTTAGTCTTGTTTTTATTTTAGGATTTTTAGAAAGTCATATATGTGAAGACGATAAAATGAGTTTTACAAAACTAAGAAAATGTTAAACCCATAAAAAACCTTTGTATCATGTGTATGTACTGATACAAAGGTTTTTTTATATGAATATTTAACTGTCTATTTTACTAATTATAAAAAAATATGAACTTAGTTTTACTTTTTAGGTCTGCTGGGTACGGAAACAATTAGAGGAATAAACTTCCAGAGTGGCCCCTCATTCCCTGAATCGTTTCCGTACCCCTAATAGGCACATACCTTTAAGCACATATACCTAGATATGTGTGCTTAAGTCTATTTTAAAGTGCATAACTTAAGTACATATACCTGGATCATGAAAAATCTTTGTCATTTCAACGTTTTTTAAACTTTTCCTCTCAAAAAAACAAAAGATTATACAGCTTTCAAAACCGCAACTTAATCCCCTTTTACAATAAGAAATTTCACGTCAATGTCAGCTCATAAAATAATAAAAAAGCCTTGCTGTAGAAACAAGACTTTTCCCCTTTTATTTTTGTTCGATTGCATACCGACTATCCTCTGAAACACATAAACTTGCCGCGTTAACTTTTATACTACATTTTCCTAATCGCCGCTTTACTTCTGATTGTAATTTTTCATTTGCTTCCTCTAAAGAACGTGCTGGAATAATCGTAGATTGTGAGTCTGTTACCTTGCCACTATACATCACTGAAAAATTCAATTCATATTGATGTATCAAGATTTCTCCACTCCTTTTTTCCCTAGATTTCCTCACAGATCATTCTTATTTGTCGCTTGCTCCTGTAGTTTTTGAAGACGGATACGCATTTGCGGTACATACCAACTTTTTCTTAATCGGATGATCGTAATTCCTACAATTAAAATCAAAAAGGCTTGTAGTAAAATATCTTGTGTTTCCCACAACGTACACAAATAAAGAAGACTTCCAGAACAAACATAATACATGGCCAATAACAAATTTATATTCGCGATTATGATTTGTTTCTTTACAATCGCGGCTATTCCTGCCAAAACAAGCGTACAAACTCCTATACTTAGCAAAATATATGCAATAAACTTAAAAAAAATCATTCTCACACCCCTTTTCCTATAAAAGCTTATTTAACCTACCTAAAAGACCGAATAAAAGACGTAACCTTATTCAATATCAAATGTATTAACGAATTATTTAAAATCGATTACAAGCGAATCTGAAACGTCATTTTTTCTGAAATGGAAACTTTTTGTGTTGAAAATCATATATGCATTGTTTTCCAACACATCCAATTGAAAATCCTGTAAAAAAAGTTGCACCAGCAATTTTCAATCCCCATTGCCACATGTTTTCTTGTGAAAAATGATGTGAAACATAGAGGCATACCCCTGTACAAATAATGATCCAAATTCCATATTCATCATATTTTCTTTGTTCTAATTTTTGTTCATGAAACGGATACACCTGGATAAACAAAAAGGCTATCAGCAAAACTGACAGCCCAATTCCAAATACGATCATTCTTTATCGCCCCATTTCCCCTTGATTAAACCCCTTCATAACGTTTCTGTAACAATTGTTGTATACGTGCCGCATACATTTTAAAATAGGGAACATTTTGTGCGGCAACCTTTCCAAAATCTATTTGCATTAATGTTTCTTCTAACAGTTTGAACTCAAAGTCTAAAAATGTATCATGCTGTTTCTGAATCGAATGCGGGATATTATGCAAGGCATCCGCAATTTCTCGTACATATGTCACACTGTATTCATCTTCGTTTGAATAGGAAAATACATTTCGAATTAATGCAAACGTTTCTTGCAAAACTTCATATCCGATATGATGTAATACATTTTGATTTATCAAATCCGCCCTCATTCCCTTCCCTGCAATTCTTTCTTCCCTATCTCTCCCTATTCTTCCTTATGTCTCCCTCTCTTTCCGCTTATTTCGGCAAATATAGTGTTGGATTGATTCGCTAGATATCGCCAACATTTTGCGTATTTTGCCTAATTAGATGAGCCAATATATGGATTCAATCCACTAGTTGATATAGCCTTTTTCTTGTAGAGGCTGTTGAATCTTCGCTTCATCAACAACCCACTTGTTTTTTTGATTATCATAAAGTAAAGAAATATCTAATGGCATTTGAGTCACACTAGAAACACCATTCACCGTTATTTTTTGCCATATACGGGCAAATACATTGGCATGTGTTGTATCTACTGCTGTATAGTACAACAAGACTTTATCAATATCAGACACGATTGTTTTATTAGGTTCCGTCTTTTCAATAGGCTGATTGATGTCTGTTCCTGCTGGAACAAGCATTTTTAAAGCATTATCTGTCACAAATGGCTCAATTTTCGTCCATGCCCGTTCTCCTTTCGCTGTATCATAGACGAAAAAGGCTTTTAAAAATCCTTCTGTATCTTTTTTGACCTGTGTTTCTGTATTTTGTTCTTTTCCTTTCAATATCTGATCTAGTTTTTTATTTTGGATTTGTACCGCTTGTAATTCTTTCTTTGTATCTTCATATTTTTTTTGATATTCATTTACTTTAGAGGCTGTAGAGGTTGCATATATGCCAACCCCTACAACTAACAATAGTAAAATACCTATAAACCCTTTATTCATCGCTATTCCTCCCCTATCTTACACGTCTAATTCCAACGAAATGATCCGCCCAATATTTTTGACTTAAATCTGCATAGTGTAAATGCGTTCCACCCGCGTTAAACATTTTGTTATTACCAATGTAGATGCCGATATGCGAAATCCCTGCCTTATATGTTCCCTGGAAGAAAACGAGATCCCCTGGCGCTGGATTATCTACTGGAACTGTAGCATTATACATAGATTCAGCGGTTCCACTAATCCTAATTCCAACTTTGTTATAGCTCCATTCAATTAGTCCCGAACAATCAAAGTTCGGCGGTGCCCGCCCCGCCCATACGTAAGGATAACCGTCGTACGGTGTTACTAAGGCCATAATTTCATTGAATTTCGCATTAGCTGGCCCATCTCCTGTTCCATCCCCAGGATTAGCACCACCAGTACCAACTTGATAGTATTTCAATACTTTTTCGACATAGCTAAAATCGCCATAACAATAAGGAGATCGGAAACCACATTGTGTTCTTCCGCCATTGTGTTCTAAGGCAAATTGTTTGGCCAAGTCAAGCGTATATTCTCCACCATGACTGTTTATATAATTTAAAAACCCAGGACCAAAATTATATGTTTGCAAAGCTAACTTGATCCTATTTATGTCAGAAGGACTTTGTACATTTGCTATAGTAATAGCATGCTTAAACTCTTGTACCCCACACCAGATAGAATAATCTGGATCAGATATACCATTCTGAATTTTAGGATACCTGGTGTTAAAGGCCCCCTCTGCGGACTGCATAACATCGAGCAACTGACCGCCGCTCTCCTGCATAATTAAGCTAAGCATTAAAGGTACATAAGGCTCTACACCAAATTCTTGTGCATATTTTCGTACAAGGGGTTCCCATTTTAAAACATCAGCTGGTACAGTTGTTGTTCCAATGGAACCACCTGTATTATGTCCTCCTTCTTCTTTTTTTCCTATCCCTTGCCCCAAAATGATAAATAAAATAAACCCAATACAGACAAACAATCCTATAGTAAAAGCAGAACTCCCAAAGAGTAATGTCAGTATCCATGATTTCTTCTTTTTTTTCTTCTTTTCTTGTTCTTGCACAATGTCTTCTTGTATCGTTCTGTCTACGACTTCCTTTATTTCTGGTATCATCTCATCCCTCCCCCTTTACAAAATGATTCAAGATTGATTGAAATGTTTTCTAATAATCAGCCTATATACAAGTGCCAAAAGAATGGGGATAATCGCAAAAACAGGAAATAGTACCGTTAAAACAGTAGATTGCTGTTTTTGTATAAAATCTAATAATCCAAAATGGCCTGTTCCCACAAACCAAATGAAGAAAGCTAGTTTGACTCGATCATCAATACGACAACGCAACTCATTATGGATAATTTGTAGAGTTAGAAGAATGAGCGTATACCAGATAAGTAATCCTAAACCAATCCATCCTAATAAATCTGTTGGCCATTCTCTCTGTATGAAAAGAATGACTATGTTCATCCATCCCAAACACCCGATGCAAAGAAAAATACTGATACTGACCATTTTCATACAAGTTAATTTCCATTGGTTCATATCTACATCGCTCCTTTTTATAAAAAGATAGTAAAGTCCTATAAAACTAGGACTCTACTCATCTTTTTTCGGTGACTCCAAATCATTTAAGTTATCTAAGTTTTGTGGATCAGTAGAAGGCATCCAATTTTCACTTCCAGCGGCTACAGCTCCATATTGTATATCTGGCGTATCGATCAACGCTTTTTCTTGAATCTGCTCATTTTTGCTGACTTCTTTCTCATTTACTTGTGCCAAATCAGAAGTGGAAACGGATTCCGTTGGGATAAATGAGTCAGGAGAGTTCGACACTTGTACAGTTGACTCGACATCTATATTAGGTTTTTTAGCGACAATTTGCCCCGCTTCATTCACTTCAGCAGGAATAGCATCTGGAATGTCGGCATTTGATATAGAAGAACTTATTTCTGTTGTACGTGGGACAATGACACCTTCTTCACTTACATCTGCACGAATTGTATCTGGTATTAACGGTTCATTTACATCTGTTTCAATCGGTGTGGATACTTCTTGTGTTGAGATTTCTTGTTGTGGGATATTTGTTGAAATGTCCTGTTCTGTCTGGATTTCTTCTCTTGAAATATCCAGCGGCATTTCTTGTGTTGAAATTTCTTGTTGTGGAATATCGGATGGGATTTCTTCAAATGTTTCATGATCTGCTGATACTTCCTTTAATGGAAGTTCTTGCGTTGGTACTGCTGTCTGGATTTCTTCATATGCTTCCATATTGTTTGAAACTTCTTCTAGTGGCATTTCTTGTTCTGGTACCTCTGTTTGGATTTCTTTATATGCTTCCATATCAGTTGGAATCTCTTCTAATGGCATTTCTTGTTCTGGTACTTCTTGTTTTACATCTTCATGTACTTCTATATCAGTCGGAATTTCTTCTAGTGGTACCTCTTGTTCTGGTACTTCTGTTTGAATTTCTTCATATGCCTCCATACCAGCTTGTGTTTCTTCTCCTGTTGGGATTTCCTCATCTTCTAAAGATACAAGCTCTGGTTGAACCTCCATTTCTGATTCTTCTACCTCTGTTCCTTCTTGTTTTCCTTCCATTTCTTGCTCTAACGCTTCCTTATCTAAGCTGATAAGGCCTTGTTGCATTGATGCCTCTTCTTCACCTGGTGTCGCTTGTTCTTTCCCTTCCTCTTCCTGCTGTGGTAAATTCCCTTCTTTATCACGATCCTGTAGGGAAATAAGCTTTCCTTTCTTTTTATTCTCTTCTTTTTCTTGTTCTGTTTGATTATCTGGTAAATTTTTCGGTATATCAGCTTGTATTAATGGATTGGCCTTTTTCTTTTCATCGTCTGTTCCTGCATTTTCTATCTGACTACCTGCCGCCGCCAATTCAGCCGCGTTGTTAAAATGTGCTCCCATTTTGTCTCCAATATAAGACATTGTATTTCCAGCGTACTCTTTTCCTTTATCTACAAAGTTTTCAGTCATAAGGGATATATTTGTGACTGTTTCATACACGCCACGTACTCGACTAAAGGCCGCAATAATATTTCCTCTAAACAGATAGCAAAGAACAAAAACAAGAATTTGAAAAATCATTGTAGACACATACCCTGCAACGCCCGCTTCTGGTAATACGTATAGTAGTTCTGCTATCGTAAAGATGATGACAAGCATAACAGACATAAAGATTTTTAATGCTAATGGGCGAATCCATTGTGAAGCCCAGCTCTCAATGACTCCGCGGTGTCCTGGCAATAGAGCAACTGCCATAACAATTGGTGAGATAATACTCATGACAAGGAACCATAATTGAAATGCAACAATCAGTAAACAAAACGCGATTACTGGAATACCTGCGAATGTATTCACGACATAGTACATAATCGTAAATACCAGCCGCTCCCCTACAGAGGAAATAACCATCATTTGATTTCCTTTTTTCACTTCTTTTTCAACTACTTCGTTTCGTTCTTTCCCTGGTGATTTTGCCAACAATTCATCTACCCGTTGAGCACCCAATTTCTCTTTTGAATCTTCCCCATACTGTAAAAATAAATATGGCCTTTCAACTAACAAATCCCAAATCTGTTTTTTCACCGAAAAGATTGCATCCGCTTTGGAACGTCCTGGATCACCCGCAACCGTTCCTGTTGCTTTCGCTAAAACCGTTACACTAATTTCAGAACTAATCGTATTTGCACTCCTTAAAATCGTACTTGCGTTTCCAATGTACGTAACAATAAAAGCAATCACAAGTACCATTTTCACTAACTCACTCAAACCTTTTGATGGCTGGCGCTTAATAAAGAAGATATAACCCGCATAACACGCTGATAACACACATGCAATGCCAATAATGGCTGGGAATAAACCAGAAGATAAAAAGCCACCTTTTTCGATACCAGCAATGCTTTGCATAGCCGCACCTAATTTATCCGCTACAGCATCTACAATATCCAGGTTCAACGCTTGATCGACTAAGAAAATGGTTAATTGACTAAGAATCACACTTAGTTGAAAAGCCATATTTCCAAACCATTGACAAGTTGTATACAACATTCTTTGTAAGTCTTTTCCTACACTGTCATCACCAAACAAGTAACCGCCAACTTTTTGAAATACGTTTTGTTCATCTTCTTTTGGCTGGTACGTATCAATCTCATAATATTTATCTTTGTAAATGCCATCTGTATACCCACTAAACAGATTTTCAGAGATACGCGCCCCTTTTTGTTCCTGCTTATCTTCTTCCGCTAGGGCCACATGAGGCCCTAACGGTAGTAAGAAGAATACAAGAATCATACAAATAGAGAAAAGTTTTTTCATTCCTTTTGCCCCCATTTATGAACATGAACTGGTTCTATACTTCCCGCAATAGAATCTAAACTATTATTTGAGTCCCATGCCCATTCATAATTTTTCCACTTTCCATCTTTTTTATCTTTTACCATTCTTAATTTTCTTCCCATTTGAGCATTTTCTACAGGATCAAAGTATTTCACACGATAGTAATACTCGTTTTCTCCTTCTTTTAAGTCATATCGATATAAGTCATATCGTTCCTTCATTCCCTTACTAGCACCAGGGTGCATCACCTCATCTTTACCTAAGTCGTATTTCTTATATAGCAAATCATTAATTTTATTTGAATCCATTTCAATATAAGCTCTTACATACTCCATCGCGGCTTTATCCGCTTCTTTCATATCACGTTCTTTCTGACTCTCTTGTTGGTTCGCATTACTTTTTGTTTCATTTGAGCAACCCGAAACACCCGTTACCATTAACATTCCTGCTACACATAATCCAGATAACATACGTAATTTTTTCATCGTTCCATCCTCCATATACAGATAATTTAGAATACTCTTATCTGTATTGTAATACGAATTACGCTAATTGTTGCGCTCGTTCTTCGTCAGTTTTTGTAGAGGAATCAAATGCAGTCTTTAATTCTTGGAAAACAGGATCAATTTCTACAACAGCGGTTCGCCCGAAAATATCCTGGAACAAGGCTTCTCCGCGTCTAAGCTGGCGTAACATTAAGATATTTTCTTCTGTGACCGGTAAGTTATAGTAACGCAACATTTCTTCCGCTTCCTTATCGTATTTCAGCGCAAAACAGAACTTCATACCCACATTTGCAACCTCTTTGTTTTCAGATTGATAATCGGATGCGTTTTGTGTTCCTAAATACAAGCCAATATTATGGAATCGTCCTTCGCGAATGATTTTGTCAGAGGAAGCCGCACCCTCTTTGTTTTTTAAAATACTTGACGCCTCATCCTGTAGGTATACTTTGAAAATACTACGGTCAGAATGCATTAAGGATTTACCAAATGCCGCTAAAGCAATTAAGATACTACGAGATAATTTGTCTGTAACACTCTCATTCTTGTCCTCTGATTTTGGAATGCGTAAATGTTGAATTTGTAATACTTGTAACGGACGTTCTAGGCTTAATACGCGATAATCTTGACCTTGTCTACCAAACAATAAATCTCCTAGCTGGATGCCTTCTAAGGTTGCTAAACGATTTGTAAGGGCGTTTAACCGTTCTAATTCAGTTGGCAATAAGTTAGGTTCTTTCTTCATATCCTCTAGTTCTACACGAACCAAAGTTAAACAGGCGTCTTCTTTTTTCGCCACTCGTTCAATGGCTTTATATAAATAGTCATATCTGATATCCTCTAAGCCTACATCTGATAAAAACGTTAAAATTTCAAGTGCTAAACTCTTCGCATCTTCTATCGTTGCGCTTATTCGGAATGGGTCTAAACAGCCCGCATCCTCTTTATTCTTCCCAAGCGTCCATACTTGCAAGGTATCCTCATTGAACCCTGGCAATAATTCTGGCCACCTTGTGCGGTCCCCTTTTGGATCGATTATAAATGCCCTTCCGCCACTCATAACAATCCAGAAAGCGAGTAAGTTCATTAAGAAGGATTTCCCTTTCCCTGTTTGCCCCGCAAACATAACCGATAAACTCTCAAACGCTGTCACAATGTTATCTAATGCTTTCGCCGCTAGTTCGGGACGAACAAAAACAGGACGATTTAATTTCTTTGTCTTTCCAATGTAAAATCCTTGATTGTCCCCGATTTGTGTTGTGGCCCCGAACATTCCTTGTGCAAGCACACCTGGCTCCACAAACAATTTGAAGTCCGTATTATAACGTTTAGAACCTGGTAAGAACTCGTAGAAGTATGCAAGCTGTTCTCCATATGGATTAACTAACTCAATTTTCATTTTTCGATATTCTGTAATCAGCGTATTGACGCGTGATTTTAATGTTTTTCCATCTTCGGCATACACACAAAACAGTACACTTAGTTCATATCCAGGTGCTCCCGTTGTTTCAAATCGATCTTTTACAATTTTGACGCCTCTTGCTTTACGATCAATTGTCAAATCTGTTGTACGACCGCCCACCATTGCTTGTTGTCGTTGATCGTTTAATTCTAGTTCACTGTTCGAAAGTTTTTGTGTGACCATCTGATTTTCTAAGTGATAAGCTCGAATACTCATTTCAACAGGAAACTTTAACGAATGAGATTGAATGCGGTAAATCCACTCTCCACCAGGAAAAGCCGATATTTCAGGCATATCTTTCACCGCAAGAAAAGCAATGTGAGAGGTTTCGATTTCCCCTTCTTCATTTTGTCTTTCCAATATAAGAGAACGCCCTGGGCTTTCATCGATCACCGTATCCGTTAAGTGCACCATTTCTTGTAAATCGGGACGGCGTACTTTTACCGCCTTTCCTTCTTCATTTTTCAACGTAACCGTAGAACCTACTTTCCAATTTTGATCCCGATTCAGTTCTTTCATGCCACGTGTGAAATTATGATGGAATACAAAGCGAGTCGTAGATGGTTTCGCACGCCTTGTATTATGAAACGCCCCTCTCACTTGGCTAAATAACACGTCTTCTACTTCTAAATAATTTTCGATTTCCTCTTCTAAAATATCCGTCACATTCATACCCGATATATTTTGAGCTGTCTCTGCAAATCCTTCTCTAACCTTTTTCATAAACTTCCATGTTTCTACGACAGGGTTACGAATTTGTCTTTCTTTCTGTTCCATGTTCAGTTGTACTAAAACGAAAAAGCGATATTCCATGTTCTCTTTCGCAATGGCCGCATTTCGTAAGTATTCTTTTACTTTTTTAAAAAGAAAGCGTCCTGTCGGTGCCATTGGTCCTTTTAAAGTGGAAATATGTTCATCCAGAATCTCATCTGAATTTGTTGTACGAGGAATCACAAGCAAGTGGATATCATATTCTTGATGGGTAAAAAGAGCGAGTTGATTGCGATAATATACTTTTTTGGTACTTTCGTCTTGATGATCGTATTCGAATCCGTCTACTTCATATACTGCGGATACTTTTCCGTCTGTACTAAACGCTAAATTCTTTTCAACGTGCTTTAATGGTGATCTGTTCATCGTTTTCAACATATTTCATTTCCTCCTTTTGGGGTAAAAATGTCAGGTTATAAGCATGTATGTCTTTCTCTTCTTCTTCACTAGATGAATGTACGATTGGTATATCTTTGACATCATATTGCACACACACATGACCACGAATCACATGTCTTTTTAATTTCGGCAAGGCTACTAATCGGCTACTTTGATGCTTACGTAAACGAAATGTGATCCAGGACCGAACAAAAGAGAAAAGTGATTTTCCATCTGTTTTATATTTATCTGCGCCCCATACGAGGAAAAGAGGAATCACACCATAATACATGAGCCACACTTGATCGATCATATCCCCAAATATCCATTTAAAGGGAGGAAGGAAGCGGAAGGCTACAAGCCCCGCTTCTACCGCCGCAAAATAACCAAGTGCCCTCCATGTGACCGCACGCGGAAGACGATACCCCATGATTTCGTACTGTCTTCGCATATAGTTCATATAGCTTCCAAAACAATAAACAATGATAGAATTTGATCCTTTCTCCTTCATGTAGCTCCCTTCCTTTCCATCCCTTGCTTAGACGCCAAACAATCCGCCTAACCACGTTCCAATTGTTTTTAATGCATCTGGCTTGTTAATGAAGAATACAACAATCCCGCCACCAACAATTAACGTGATCGCTTTTCCCCATGCGCGCTTTGCCGCTACAATCAAGATAACAATGATAAACGCACAATATAATGCGTATGTCCCCTGTGTCTTCATCATTTCGAAAAATCCTTCTAGCCCTATCCCTAACACAAAATGATTTATATTGAACATATACATGCCCCTCTCCTATTTTGTTTTTAAGTCTTTTACAATCCACTGCTTTCCATCTTGTTTGACAAACAACGTGTAACCTGTTTTCATTTTCGTTTCAGAATGCGGATCAATCATAGATACCTCTGTTTGTACCTCATACGTGCCTTTTGTTTTTCCTGGATAAATCTTAGAGGAAAGTACATTTTCAAATTTCATAGCTCCTTCTAACCCTTTAATATCCGTATTAGCTAGAACATACGCGAGTTCTTTTTGTGTTGCGGTTGTATAGGATTTAAAGAAAGTTGGTAGAAATTCTCGAATATCTTCTTTTACAGCGATTTCATGGACTTCCTCTCGGTCTTTCTCTTCTTTTCCTTCTGGTACTTCTGCTTTTTCATTTACCTTGACAATTTGAGGGAATCCACTAATGACAAAAGCCTTTCCATCTGATTGAACAGGAACCGACACTTGCTGGATCACCTCCTTATCCTCTGGCCCGCTATTATCTGCTTTCATGCGGCTTAATTTGTATTTCACTTTAAAAATTACGTTTGCTTCTTTATCTGTAACCTCATCTACTTTTAATACAGTTGCGTATAGAAAATTGGAATCCCATTGCATACTTACGAAATCTAAACCAACTTGCGGATCAAATGTTTTCGGTATATAGGGATGTAAGCGCTCTGAGCGCTTCTTCTTGCCTTCATCCCCTCTTTGCCATGTAAAGTATTCCTTTGCGAATCCGCGCGCAAATTCAATCGCTTCTGGACGTGTAGCAAGGTTTTGTTTTTGTGTGACTTCTTCTGGAGTGGTGCTGGCCTTTGCTTGTGTATCTCCCTTTCCTTTTACTACGGTTGTGATGGATACAATCAGCATCCAACTAAACAGGAGCCAAAAGGCCCATTTTCCAATTAAGCGGCCTTTATAGGAAGGAAGTTTTGTGGCTTTCCTTGTCTTCCCTTGTTTACTTTCAAATGTTTTTGCAAACCACTGTTTCACCTTTTGAAACATATTCATCCCCCTTTCAATTTCGGTACTGGCGTAAAGATCGTTCGTAGCAATCACAAGCAAATGACGCCATGCCAACCGCTGTTAATTCATCTTTTATTTCGTTTCTTGCATAATTGATAAAATTGTTGAGTTTCGTTTGACTGCCTGTGATATAGGGAAATTTAGCATGAACCACATACCGTTTTTCTTCATCCCTCCCCACTTCAAAGGACGCTCCATCTGTAGCCCGAAACTCCCTTACGAACTCCAAACCTTCCAATACGTCCATCATGCACTCTCCCTTTCTCTTAAAGCTGTAAGAAACTTTTGTGCTTTTTCTTTAAACATCCATCCTTTGTCTATCCTTGCTTGCTCGAACATGTCATAACAGCTGATGTCACGCTCAATTTCTAACATGGCTTTTTCTTTTGTAAGCTCTACTCCATCACACTTCCATTCCAATTCATCTGTATCTAATCCGATTTCTATTTCGATAATTTTTCCGTTTTCCATCAGATAAAACTTCTGCATATATACATCTGTTTGAGATAAACAAATCTCATGTACTTCCTCACAACCCATTCCCTCATAGATTTCCACTAGAAATTGAGATTCAACTTCTCCCAAGCTTCCTCTTTCATAGGTGTTTTTATGTGTAAACATCATGTATCTCTCCTTTCATCTTTCGAACTCTTTATCTTCCAAAGGATATTGGTCCCCCTAACTTAGATGCCATCTCTGCCATTTCTTTTGGAAAAACTACTATACAGAGAATAAACATCCATACTAGAAAACATAAACTTAGCATTCTCCAATTTTTTTGATACATTAAAAGCGCAATAGCTGTAATCATGAAAATACTGATAACAATACCTTCCAGGATGGGATTCCCTAGTGTAGGTAAAAAACCAATAAAAGGCATCTTCTATCCTCCTTTATGATCCACCATCTTCCATATCCCCACTACGACCAGGAAGAAAAGCAATACACCTTCCCATCCTTGCGTATAGTAAATTTCCACCACTTTACTTTTTACCGCTTCCCAGGCTTCTCTTGATCCTGGCACTCTTTCAAATAACCAATCTGAAAAGACAACTAACAGAAAAATACTGGCGCTTATCGATAAAATAAACCGAAACACATTCTTAGAACCTCACTTTCTCAGTTGGGTTTTGAATATTCCGATAAATATTCCCAAATGGGTCTTGTAATATATCTTGAAACAGTGTGATATACACTGGAATTTCTGGACTACTTACCCCTTTTAAGTAGCGAATCAATTCTTTTTCCCTACTTTCACTACCTGCGACAAATACCAGGCGCCATATCGGTATTTCATATCCCATACCAGCATGTATCCGATAGTCTGCCTTTTTTCCTTCTTGCGTCATGAAGTCGTTATAACGGATAATCTTTTTTTCTAATACTTCTTTTGATCCATAAGATCGTTCCATTTCCATGAATACACCGATGTTTTTATCGATTGCTTCTTTTAATCCAATTACCGCAACCCCATCTGGGCGTATAACGCGATTTTTTCCTTTTGCATATTGAAACGTTGCCCGCGGTTCATTGATCCATTCCTTTAGTTCCAACTTTCCTTCTCGTTTAGATATTAATGTCATGGCACATTCAATTTTCGCTAACATTAAACTGTGATACACAAAGGATGCTGAACGTTTGGACCAACTATTTTTCCAATGCACTTCCCCTCGAAACCCACGAACCATCTCGACTCCTTCTGGTGTTAACGTATAAATTCGTTGTGGTTTCGCAAATTTTCGTTTCTGATTTCGTGGTGAGGTAACAGGTAAATACTCGTAACGGATATATCCCGCTTGCTCTAGTTTATATAAACGATTTGTTACAGATTTTTTTGTATAATCTACATACACCTTTTGATGAATGTACTCAATATCCAAGTAGATGTGTGTATGCAAACTCATGAGTAGTTGTTCATCTGAAATTTGAAATAAAATGTTTCCCATGCCCCTTACTCCTTTTCCCACATATCGAAAATGCTCACTTCTTCTTGTGGTGTATCCTCTTTTATTTCTACATTTTCTGTTTCGATTGATACTGTTTGTTCTTTTTCGATTGTTATAACAGGCTCTTTTACTGGCTTATCTTCTTTCTTTATTTCTATTGTTGTCGTAGCTTGTTTTCGGAATGGGATAATTTGCGCTTGATGTGTGAGTTCGACTTGCTGTGTTTCCGAAACAGGTTCTTTCATTTCTTCATTGGAAGACAATTTTTCTTCTAATTCATCTAGCCCCGATGTCACAACAGGTTCTTCTTTGGTTAAATTGACTTTTTCGGCTTGTTGATACTTGCCTTTTCCATATAGGAACTCATCAATTGCCTTGTCGATCTCTAATCCTGCTTTCCCATTTTGTTGCTCTAAAGAATAAATTTTTGCTCTGGTCCATTCATTTGATGCATGAATTTCTTTTTCATTTTTATAATTTGCCGCTTTCCCATTTGGTAGATAGCGGTCTAGTGGCGGAACACGTATAGTACACCACACATTTTTCGCCTCACCTCTGATATAATCTTGCGTTTGTATGGCTACAACTAAGTTAGGAAGGTTTTGCAAATACTCTGTACGGAATTGCTTTTGCATAATACCCTCTAACGTTTTTGCGGAATTATGACCTTGCCTACATACAAAGTAATTTCCGCCCGCCTCTGTTAACATGTCTGTTAGCTCTCTGTCTAACTGTCCCGAAACTTGCTGTGTAATAACCCATAGTCCGAATCCATGCTTCCGATCCTTCGCAATAATTTTAGGAAGAACGGGTACTGGCACGTCATGAGCTTCATCTATAACTCCTAAATGTAGTTTGGAACCATGCGGCCGCTGTTGAGCGATACGGTGATATTGGTTACAAATGTAACCGACTGTCAGTAATGTATCTTCTTTTCCCATGCCCGCTAAATCATAAAAGATAAGATGTCCTTCATCCATCCATTTGCGAATCTCTAAGGAAAAGCCCGTTTGCCCATACATACGCTTTAAATACAGCGTATTGCGGAAAATATCTAATCGGTTTAAAATCGCCTGTGTGCTGTCTTCTAATGCGCTTCCTACTTCATATTTCCAAAAGTGAGAGTAATATTTTTGTTCTGGCCCTTGTAAATTGGCGATTACTTTTGCTCGAAACAGTTCATCACTAATGAATAATGGGATGCTTAAAATGGTATGAATTTGACTCTTATCACAAAGTAACGTCCCAATAGTCGCTCTTAGTAATCGTTCTGTTTGTTGTGCTTGCCCTTGAATCATTAACTTAATCATTTCCATAATGGATTCAACCACTGTTTGGATATCTTCATTTGAAAAACGATGAAACAAATTCAAAGCTGGCGGATGATCTGTGTTTCGAAAACGGATAAAGTGAACCTTACTCCAATCAACCTTTTTCCCATCCTTTTCCGCTTTCAATAGTCGATTCATTGCTACATATGCCAAATCTTCTGTTGGATCAAATAGTGACAATCCACCCGCTTCATTCGGATTTTCTAGCCATTTATCAATGACA
This sequence comes from Bacillus sp. TH19, assembly GCF_016651075.1. Taxonomy (NCBI): domain Bacteria; kingdom Bacillati; phylum Bacillota; class Bacilli; order Caryophanales; family Bacillaceae; genus Bacillus; species Bacillus sp. TH19. The sequence continues at coordinate 32,481 of NZ_JAEKEO010000006.1, forward strand.
CTTTGCATCAACCTCATGGCAATGGTACTTTTACCAGACCCAACTTTCCCCGTAATGTAGCCATGATTCTTGAAAAAGTCTTCTCGAATTTTTACTAATCGATCCTTGATATAGGGATGCATCACATGGCCAATTGAAATGCCTTCGGCCAATAAATCATTTGGTATCATGTTTTCTCCTTTATCTAGATACAAAATGTTTCGCTCTGTCTTACTGTTTTTATCACCCGTTACATTCGGAAGATGGAACAAGTTTAATAGCTCTGATCCAGTCCAAATCATTTTCCCGTATACGGGATGTGGTACAGCTGGCATACTGCGTCTAAAACGTCTGTACCTAAGCTCATTAACGTCTGCCATAACACTTGCCACCATATGTCCTAAGTTCTTGATAACAGGTACACCAGGATAATAGTCACTTGCAAATGAAACAGATACTTGAAACGCGACTTCATTTTTTGCAAACCGTTTATTTAATGCACGAATTTCTTCTTTTTCAAAAGCATCTAGCCCATGTTTTTTCTTCTTTCGAATGGCCTTTTCTGCTTTTCGAATCCCTTTTGTCAGCTGATACCCGTTATCTGGTGTAAAAGCAACATCAATCCATGTCTTTTCTTCCATTGCACTTCCTAACATCGGTAATACATCACGTGTATAGCGTGCTAGTGATAATGTGGCATCTAGCCGCTTTCTCTTTAACACCATCCGTCCTCCTACCGCTTTTCTTGTTGGAAATGGCATTTCTTCCTTTGGGACGGTGTAAATTTCACTGTTGGTATAGGCGCTTTGTATGGCTTGCACAACCTGTTTGATTTTATCTTCTGGACCACCTACATAAAAGCGAACACGCTCATTTTCTCCCTCTGGACGATACATCGTCATGCGGTACCAATCGCGACCTTTTAACAGACGTTCTAAAGGCTTTCGACCCGAACCATGTACATGCCGAATCATTTGCCCTAGTTTATCTGGTGTGACTTCATCATCGATGTGAGGGATGAATAATACATATCGATACCGCTTCTTTTCTAGATACAAATAGATGCCATGTAAGACAATTCGTATGACAATTCCTAACAGGATCAATAAAGCAATCCCACGAAACACACCGACTACAGTTGGCACCAGCTTCATCAATTCTGTGAGGATTTTTTCTTTAGAAAACCAGACAAATGCAACAGCTCCTATACCTAAAAGCATTTTCCAGTTCTTTTCTATGAAGTTTTCAATTTCTCTATCTAACTTGCTGTGCGCCACTTCTTCACTTCCTTTCTATCCTTGAAATGGCCTTATGCAAGGGCTAATAGTTTTTCACGATGCTTTTGTGTTCGTTCTTCTGCGGCTAGTTGAATCAAAATTTGAGGTTGCATGATCCTGTTTTGAGGTTGATTAATTTGATCTAAGAGTGTTTTATAGTTGAAGAGTTCTTGCTTCACTTGTTCGATATCTAATTCACCATTTACCGTTACTTGTTCTTTCCAGAACGTTTCCCAGCATTCTTGACGATTTTGATACACTTGTTTTCCCATCTTGCTTCCTCCTTTTGAGTAGAGAGGATATTCAGTGAAAGAATGTCCTCCCATGAATATTATGATTTGCGCGCTTTTTTATAGGGGTCTAGCGTGACTAAGAGGGAAGAGAAAATCATGCTCTTTCCCATTCTTCCCGTCCATTCTTCTGTACGCTTATTTGTTGAAGGTGTATGTGTTGTATGTGGAACTCGACCAATATAAAAACCGCGTTTACTTCGCATATGCTTAATTGGTTTCATAAGAAAACCCCCTGTATTGTTTTATCATTCTATATCGTTAAATAGAAATATTGTGTAGTTTTAAGCGATGAGTGGGTCTAATTCTAAATACACATCAAATTTTTGTAATAACTCTTCTGGTATCGCTTGAAAACTCACAAAAACTCTTACATTCAGTTCCTCTAGTTCTTCTAAAAGGTTTGTGAATCCCTCTGGATTGTTGGAATACAACCTTAATCCTTCATCTATGATAACGACATCCGATTGTTTGCATGTTTCTATTTCGGTTGTGCTTGGAAAAGAATCCTTTGATGTAAAAGTGATAATTTGAGCACCCATTTTTTCGTATTCTTTATACTCTCCATCCCCATCTAAGACAGTCGCTTGTTGATTATCCGCCATGACAAGGGTAAGAAGTTGCTTCATCAAACCTGTTTTTCCTTTTCCTGTACCACCTCGTACCAGGATATTTCTATTTTCTTCTCCAAATACAAATTGAGGATTCATTTTGTTCCCTTCATTCTCTATGAAAATGGAATTTGACTTACTCATGTCATACCATTTTGGTTTTATAAATGCTGGGATTTGTGCACTTCTTCCAATAAACGTTCCACACATAGCAATCTCACCTTTCCATTCGTATCAGTTTTTTATAGAGCTACTAAATCTAATTCCTCTAAATCTGTAGAAAGAATCTTAATTTTTTGTTGGTGCTCTTGAAACAGAACATGTTGGATATTTTTTCGCAACTGAAACCCATCTTCCACCAATGCGAGTAAATATGATTTCATATATTTCCTATCATTGATTTGATAATGTACATCAAATATGCACATTTGATCCCGCCCTCCCTTATCAGTTGAGAGTGTTTTACACTTCTTGATTCTTACGTTTTCTAAATGCGTAAACAGCTAGGATGCTACCAAGAACGACAAATGTAACACCAATCCATTTCCAATATGGATTTTCAGCTTTGCCGCCTGTTGTTGGTAAATGACTTTCTACTTTCTTAGGTTGTTCTTTCATCGGTTGTGGTTGTTTTACAATATTTTGTGGTTTCTCTGATGTTGGTACAGGTTTTTCAATGACCTGTGGTGTTTGTGGCTTCTCTGGTTGTGGTTTTGGTTGTTCTGGCTGTGGTTGCTCTGGTTGTGGCGTTTCTGGTGTTGGTAGAACTTCTTTTTTCTGATCTGCTACAACATGTTTGATAATCTCACCATCTGTTTTAATTTCAAAGGAGAATGTTTCTTCATTGATTAAATATCCTTCTGGCGCGAATGTCTCTTTATATGTGTATTTTCCTGCTGGTAATTTCTCAAACTTTGCAATGCCTTCTTCGTTTGTTTTCCCTTTCACGACTTCCTGGCCTTGCTCGTTATAGATCGTAAACTCTGCACCTGGTAGCTTGTTGTTTCCGTCTGCTACGTCTACTTTTGTAATTTCTAAGCTACCTTCAATCTTTTTGTTTTTTACGGTGTGTTTTATAATTTCACCATCCGTTTTAATTTCAAAGGAGAATGTTTCTTCATGTGACACATAACCTTGTGGTGCAAGTGTTTCTTTATATGTGTACTTTCCTGCTGGGAGTTTCTCGAACTTCGCAATGCCTTGTTCGTTTGTTTTTCCTTTCACGACTTCCTGGCCTTGCTCGTTATAGATCGTAAACTCTGCACCTGGTAGCTTGTTATTTCCATCGGCTACGTCTACTTTTGTAATTTCAATTGATCCTCTAATCTTCGTATTCTTTGCAACTAGCTCAATTGTTTTCCCGTTTTCAGTGATGCTAAACGGAATCGGCTCTTTTACCAGCACATAGCCCGCTGGTGATGTCTTTTCAATGAATTGGTACTTTCCAAATGGGATATTATCAATTTTGATTAACCCGTTTTTGTCTGTCTTATGCTCACTGATCTTCTTTCCTTTTTCATCAGCTAGAATAAAAACAGCACCTTCTAATTTCGTTTTTCCATCTTCATCTACTTTTACGAGCTGTACATTTCCTTTTACTTGATCGTTTTTCACTTCAAACGAAAGTGTTTGATTATGTTCTTTTATTTCAAAAGGATACTTTGTTTGATTTAATAAGTAACCTTCTAATCCTTTCGTTTCCTGGAAGTAATACTTTCCAAATGGAAGAGAATTTACTTTCGCAATCCCTTCTTGATTTGTTGTTACTTTTGTGACTGCCTTTCCTTCTGGCGTAAATACTGTAAATTCAACGCCTGGGAGAATCTTGCCTGTGTCACTTACCTTTTTAATTTCAATATTGCCTTTGATTTGTACATTTTTCATTTCAACAACAGCAACTTCACCTGTTTTCACTTCAAAAGGCTTTGGTGTAGCATCTAGCACATATCCAACAGGTGCTTTTACTTCTTTTACAGTATATGTGCCAAGTTCTAAGTTACCCATTTCAGCGATGCCGTTTTTATCAGCTGTAATCGTTCCCATAACTTGTTGATTGCTGTTTGCGATTTCAAATACTGCGCCTGGTAGTGGCTTTTTGTTTTCATCCACTTTCATCACTTTTAAAGCGCCATTCGCTTTCCAAAATACTTGTAAGTCTGTGCTTACTTGTTCTGTACTGCGCTCTAATAATACAGTAGCATCTTGAATTGTACTTGTTCCTTTATATACAACTGCATGAACATTTGTTAGATTTGAAACGACTTTTAGAGATAGTTCACTACTCTTAGAGGATTTTGGTACTTGGATACGGAACTTTTCTCCTAGTTGAAACGTTTCTTTCCCTTCACCTTGTTCTGTGACAACACGTGTTCCTTGTGGTGCATTGTTCATTTGTACTTGGAATGTACCTTTTTTTGCATTTGTTTGAACGGTGTATGTTGTTGTTTCGAAATATTCACCGTTTAATTGCGCTTCTTGTTTGTCCGTTGGAATGACATTCATCCAGACATCTTGTGTATCCTGGCTTTGATTTGCCGCATGAATAATGTTTTTAGCCGCTTTTTCAACAGCCACATTTTTGAATTGTAATTCATCAACGGAAATCTGGCCAAGTGCATTCCAAAGAGCTAATTGCGTTGCATAGTGGGCTTCTTGCCAAGTGGAAACCCCTAAATTTTCTGGTGTTTTCTGTGGGTACCCATTCATTAAGACGCGATAAGATATATCATCTGTTTTGCCCGCTTCGGGTAAATCCTCTCCATTTGGGGATTTTAAACCGTATACCAGACAATACGCGATTTGACCACTAGCGTTCTTTAGAAGCTCTGTGCGAACATCTTTCCCATACTGCGGACTATAGGCCCAATCCATCTGATACCTTTCTCGATTGATTACCTCCGCACTGGCTTGATTCAGTGGAATCAAGAAGCTCATTACAAATAAAAGTACACTCGTAAAGAGTAGTAGTGTTTGATACGATCGTTTCAAAACCATTTTTTTACAGCTCCTTTAGGATTATTCAGTTTTCAAAGGTCGGAATATTTAGAATTTTATTTTTCTAAATATGGAACATTAGACTTTAGGTAGAATTACTTCGTCTTTTAGCCGAATTTCATTTACAATACATTTAGTAGGAATATGAACAAAATAGATGTAATCAATAACATGAGGTTTATTCATTCTGTGATGGGTATTGCACGATAATATGTTGGTCTGAAAAGATTTTCAATCGGAACTTCAAGGAAATCCGCTATTTTTTTAGCTTTGTTATCTTTGAGACTCCTTCTCCCAATTTCAACATCATATAATGTGCCGATTGGAATTTTAGCGCCTTTAGAAACTTCCTTAATACTTAAACCTTTGGATTCCCTATATTCTCGTACAATGGTTTTTTGTTCTGACGCTAGCATTTTTTCACCCTCCCTTCCCTTAATTACATTGTATTCGGCTTTAAGCCGAAAGTCAACACGAAACGAATAATTTTTATTCAAAAACGCAACTTTTTTAAAAAATCCATGTAAAGGAGTTTAATTATGGCCAATACATTTCTAGGAAAGAACCTTAAATATCTCAGAAATTCACAAAAGCTAACTCAAAAAGAGCTAGCTTCAAAAATTAATATCTCTTATTATGCTTATAACAATTGGGAAAATGATTTAAGGGAACCAGATTTGCTATCTTTAAAAAAATTTTCTATTTACTATGACATTCTTATTGATGAATTAGTTAACACACAAATAATTTCATCGGATTCTATAGAAATACAATCTCAAAAACTAGATATGATAAAAAAATTAGAAAAAACAGATGTATTAAAGCCACTTGAAGAAAATTTAAAAAGACTACGATCATTGAAAGGATTAAGTCGCAAAAAGATTGCCGAAGAATTAAATACTCCCTATAGCACCTATGCTGGTTGGGAAAATGGATTCAGAGAGCCTGATATTTCCACACTGAATAATATAGCTTCATACTATAAAGTAAGTATAAATGATTTATTAAATCCAGAAGCGGCCGTTAGGGATGAAGATAAATTAAAGCTCATCTCACGCTTATCTAAGAATTTATTTGAAACGTACATAAGTGTTCCAGATGAGCATAAAGCTGAATTAGAAAAGAAATTAATCGCCTATATGAATGAATTTAAATCCGAAAAAAATATCAAATAGGTTGAATTCCGATAATTATGTTGGAATTATCCTGTCTTTTCTATATTTTCCCCTGTACTTTCTTGTCTGCATATTTGGATCAAATCCATATATAGGTTGAATATAGTATATACATCAGTTTCATCAAAATTATTTTTAACGTTTTGCTCTAACCAATGAATATTTAATTCCATGACAATGCCACGTCCTTTTCTCATAATTTAAGAATCAGCGTCAAGGTGGTGTATTTTTTTTACGGAATCAAAAATCGCACCACCCCCTAAAAAGTACGAAAGACGCTACAATAAGTAGCGTCTAATCATTTTAAAATTCAGTTTTTTAAATTTACACTCAACCAGTCCCAGGGTCTACCATATAAGCTGAAATTAAAGAGGGATTTTCTTGAACCTTAGCAAACTTTTCAACAGGTTCATTATGTAAAGAAGTTACTGAAATCCCTAAAACAAGTAGTATGCACATTAAATATTTAGTCAACTAAATTCACCTCGCTTTTCAATAGCGCTTGTTTCACGCCTCTAGCATAAAACAAGTTTCCAGATCTTTCAAAAGATATTAATGCCTCTTTTAAACCTTGTATGTCTCCAATTACTTTTGAATAAGAATATAATTGATGTGCACTAAATCCATTTTGTTCCAAAATTTTATACATTGCAAGCCCTTTTTCTCGATCTCCATGTAAACATTCATAATGAGCCTGTTCACCAATATGAATATAATTAAAATCAATCTTATGCAGATTAAAATTATTTTCAATGTAAAGATGTGCCAATGTTGTTTTAAACGCAAAATATTTTTGTGATTTTCTAGGGACATGGATATTATCAAGAAGCTCCAAAGCTGATTCCATGTGCCTTTCTGCTCTCAATGGGTCCTCATATATGTAACTTTCTCCTAAACACCCTTTTGCAACAGCCTTAATCATCGGAATTTCTAAGTCTGATTTTAAAATCGATTCACAGACTTCTCTACATTTATCAATTTTGTCACTCAACAAATATATATAAGCAAGCCTTTCTCTATATTGCATATATAAATGATCTTTTATATATGTCTGTTTAATGTCTTTTATAAATTTTTCCGCATCTTTTGCAAAGGGAGCAACTGCATTTGATTCGTCCTCATCATACATAGCCACAGTATAAAGCAGATTTGATAACGCTTGACACTCTGCGTTAGAAGAAAGTTTTAAAGTTTTAATTTCATCAACTATTTTTTGCCCCTTAATTTCATTTTTATTTCTTCGATTAAATAAATCATAAATTAATAGATACTGACTCACACTATCGGTATTAATATGTTTTTTTATTAATACATCTATAATCTCATAATCACCAGAAACATGCGAATAACACAAGGCTTTCCTAATGTTTAAAGGACTTTTTATTAAGAGTATAAAGGTATTAATTTTTTGACGCCTTACCTCTAAATTGTCATATAAGATACTAACCACTTTTAAAAAGCTGTCTAATTTCATTTCATACTTATTTTTACATTCAATTGCCCTAGTTATTTTTTCTCTACTTACCCCCGATAATTTAGCTATTTTACGTAATGTATATTTTTCGTTTATTTTTTGCGATATTTCATCCATAAGATGTTTCATTGTAGTTTCTTTTGTAATGATCTCGTTCATAGTGACAATTCCTCCTCACTAAACCCTATTAGCCCTTTACAAAATTTTAACATATCTTCATGTTTTTTATTTTAGAATATTACGAATCTTTGGCAATGTGGTTGAAAAAATATACACCAAAGATTATGAAAATTCTGAAAATTTTTATTGGAATTTCGAATAGGTTTTATTCATCTTTTATTGATATTTTGCGAGGAACGTTTTACAATACAAATATAACAACAAAAAAAATAAACCCACCTCGAGCTTTTATCTGGCTGAAGTTTGGCGACGACACCAGATAAAAGCTCCCTAACAGGGTTCATTCACATAAAAAATTTATATGATTTTTTTTAGTATCATACTTGATACTGAAATTATACCATATTGTATATGTAATGTGAATATAGAACCTCTGTTTTTCCAGCATTTTTCTGTTTATTTTAGGTGGGAAAAATAGGAGGTTTTTTCATGTTACTAAATAACTTTTTACTAAGTACAGCAAAACGAGAATTAAGTCCAAATCTTGTTCATGTTCCTACAGGTGCTATCAATAAATCTGTTAAAAAAGTAATTAAAGCTATTGATATTATTCTGTTCGAGTATGAAGGTAAAACCACTAAAGAATACTTCGAACAAACACCACGCCGCTATAAGGCATTAGAAGTTGTTTTATCTTACCTAGTACAAGAAGGCTACTCTCAAATGAGACAAAATCAAATCAGTGAAAAATCGGGTATTTCTGTGCCGATCATCAACTTTATTCTGAATTGGTTAGAGGACCTTGAAGTATGCCATCAAATCAAAACAAGACGTCATGGTAAGATTGCACCATCTATTTACATATTAAGCCTCAATACCAATTATTTAAAAATCATTGAATATTTTAAGCAAAAATGGGCGTTTTCAATTGATATTTTTTCTACATTTACAAAGTTTCTATCTAAAAAACTAAGTAAAAACCAGGAGAAATCTACAGAACAAGCCGAAAAACCAACTGTGCCTACATGCCAGGGAATAGATATATTGGATGCTGTTGCTCCTATAAATGAAGAAGTAGAAGAAAAAGAGCCAGAGAATGCTCCTACTTTGGGTGAAAAGTTAGAACTACGATTCCACGAAATGGATAAATTTATGAGTGAAGATCAAAAGAGACTTTATATATACATCTTAAGTAAAGACACAAATATTACTGAAAAAGATGCTTATACAATCGCATTGCGTATGCCGCCAGACGTAGATTGGGAAGCAAGAAAGACTTTTGAGGATTGTGTACAGATGTTTGAGGTAAACAAATCACAAGTAAGTACGCCTGCACATTTCATGAAAATCTATACACAACAGCTAACTGCAAATAGAAAACGTAGAGAGCAACAAGCAAAAGAGCGTAGAACAAATATGGCATTTGGAAAAACAATGAAGAGTCTCATACCATCAATGGATTTATTCAAAAAAATGACTGATCCAAACGCCTAAATCTCATTTTCCACAAAAAAATAATTGTTTTATAGCCTTGTTCAAAAAATTCACCCCTAACAAGGCTTTTTGTCATGCCATTCTTTATTTTAATAGATTAAACATATTATCAATCTATTATATTTTTGTAAATTAAGGGCGTTTTTCACAACAAATCCACTATGAATTTATACTCGAATTGAACCTGCTCTTAAATCAGTAATTAAATAAGAAGAATTTTCTAATCCCTTGTGAGAGTAAGGCTTATTGAGCAAAAATAAATCCTAATGTATTTAATGCTTTTAATTTTTAAAAACAAGATTTAATAATAAGGAGTTTCCTATATCGGGAGTTTCTTTTTTATAAACTTTTACATAGCATCCCAAAATTGATCAAAATATGAAAATAAAAATCTTCTCTTCACTTAATATATAAATCTACAGTATTTCAGTTGCTCATCCTATTTCCGAACAAACACATTACTAATTAGTAGCTTTATTCGTTTCTTTTCCTACATATCATGATAATCGTTTACCTATTATCAATCCTAGTTCTATCCAAGCATACAGCAAAAAGAATGATACTTATGTTATGCCAAAGTGATGTAAATATAATGCCTATGTAGTGTACACATGATGAAAAGTGACATCACTTCGGCATAAATGCAAATTGGGGTTGATGTACATGAACGCTAGCATTTTTCTACATACGTAAAGAAAAAGAAAAACGAAGCTCTCCTGGTAAGGGTATCTTGATTCAGCTATGAATCAGATTCCGTTGCCAGGCAGATTTTCATAAAACTACGTAGGCGGGGCGGCGGCCATTCCCATTCCTCGCACATCGTCCTCTCTCAACATCGGCCCATCATTCGCCTTCCACTCATCCCAATTCATCTATATATCCCTCTATATCACAACTCCACACCCTGTCTAGCCAGGCCCATATGTCTCCGCATAGCCCCGCAATGTCCTGGCTCCTGCATCCAACACAAGCCCCTAAAAAAACATAACGACCTAGAATCCCCTATTGCTTGTTTGTATGGTTCTCGCTTATAATTGCGGTACACAATTTTTAGGACAAAGGAGTATATAAACATGACTTGGGAACTTTCTGTTGATGTTTTCCTTTCTGATCTGTTAAAACATGGCCGTAAATCCTCCACAGTAAAACAATACCGCTACGATCTCACGTTATTTACATCCTGGATTCAGAAGCACGTCAAATCACCTCCAGAATCGTTTTTTCGTTCTTTTGATACAAATATATTAGATAGGTACTTAACAACTCTTAAAAAGGAACGTGGCGCGTCGATTTCTAATGTGAAGCGTGTACGAGGTATTCTGATTAACTTTTTACAATTTCATGGCGCGGCCCAGGATTTAAAAAGTGATGTCTCCCCTCCTGGACTAACTTCTAAACACTTTGCATCGGATCAAGAAATAAAAAAACTATTCCGCGTCATGCGTAGTTATAACGGATTAACCGACTACCAAGCAACAGGAAGAAAGTTTATTCTAGAACGTAATCTTTTATTAATTCATTTCATGTTAGATTATGGGCTATCTATCCAGGACATTCTTACGCTTTCTATGCATGATATACACTTTGGGACGAATACCATTACCCCAGGAGGGATGCACGCCTACAAACGATCTATTACCCTTTCAAAAGAACACGTAAAACTTGCCTTATCCTATTACAATAAGATTCCTAATCTTGTTAGGCCGCGCCAACAAACGGGCGATCCCTTCTTTGTGGCGTTTGATTTCGGCCCGCAAACGTTCCGCTGGGACTATGAAAAAGATCAACCCGCCGCTTTAACTCGAATCGCTATACAACGCATGTTACAGAAAGAAGCAAAACGCGCTGAAATCCATATAACGCCTACTGTGCTACGTAACCGTTTTATATTAAATGCGCTACAGAATGGCATGAAACCCATTGAAATTAAAGCGTATTTGGGATTGAAAAGCGTTGAGGCCCTACATAGATACGTTCAATTTAGTAATAAAATGAAACTTTAAACAGTGGGAGGCTCCATTCCCGCTGTTTATTAATTAATTGAAACAATCTTTCACATATATTATTTCTGTTTGATTTAAATTTTCTTATTTTTCAAAAATGTTATATTCTTATTTGTTAAGGAGGTGATTAAAATAATCCTTATTCTTACAGCAAAAACCAAATTATTGCCAACAAATGAACAAGCATTGTTGTTACAAGATACTTTACATGCAAACCGAAAAGCATTAAATCATGCATCAAAAATGGCATATAATAGCGATTTGCCACCTCACTTTAAACCCTTACAAAAGTTAGTGTACGCAGACCTACGAGAACAGTTTGGTTTGAAATCCCAAATGGCTTGTAATGTATGTAGAATTGTTGCGGGAAGCTACGCCGCTTTAGAAAAACAAGGTAAGAGTACATTGATAGAATATAAACGACCTAATCAGCAATATTCATATGGACATGATTATGCATTTTCAAAAAAGGGGTTAGTGAGTGTTGGTACATTGCAAGGCCGCGTTAAAGTTCCATTTATTACAAAAGGCCTAGAACACTACTTTGATGGCTCTTGGAAATTCGGATCGGCTAAACTTGTATACAAAAAAGGGAAATTCTTTTTGCATTTTGCAGTAAAAAAAAGATTCGACTCTGATTCCACGATAAAAAATATCGTAGGTGTTGATTTTGGTATGCGTTTTTTAGCTACCGCTATTGACAGTAACGATAAACACTTGTTTAAAAGTGGGAAACTAATAAAAGAAACCACAGCAAAGTACGTCCGTTTACGAAAAGGATTGCAAGCCTGCGGCACAAAATCTGCAAAACGAAAACTCCAAAAAGTAAGTGGAAAAGAAAACCGTTTCATGACAAATACAAATCATGTATTGTCCAAGGCACTTATCCAGTTTGCAGGAGAACATTCGTTGATTGCGATTGAAGATTTAACAGGCATAAATCTAAAAACATCTATCTGGAAACGTAACAAATACTATCGACTATCATGGTCTTTTTACCAACTACGACAAATGCTTGAGTATAAAGGAGTTATGAACAATATAAAAGTCATTGCATTTAACCCTGCATATACAAGTCAAAAGTGTCCAAAGTGTGGAAATATAAACAAAAATAATCGTAATAAGAAAGCACATATATTTTGTTGCACAATATGTCAATACCAATCCAATGACGATAGGATTGGAGCAATAAACCTACGACAAATGGGAATAGAGTACCATCATAAAATGACACAAGAAGCATGACTTCTTGTGTTGGGCAGTTGTCAGCCTGCCTATAGTAAACCTACGTTTGAGGTTAGAGGTCACCTAGACCGTTTGCATAACGTGTAGTAGAGTTACAAACTATTCCACAGCTCCATAAAATGGCAAGTTGGAGAGTTGCTGATAGCGTCACTACCGTCGAAAATCAATAAAAGTCAATACAAATGAATACAAGTAAATACTAATCAATACGAAATACACTTGTATTTTTATGATTTTTATGGGTTTTTGCTGATATTTTTGTATTGACTTGTATTAAAATGTGTTTATTTGTGTGTAATTGTATTGACTTTTCAAAGTGGTTTAGCATATAATGGAATTAAGTTAATCGATAAAAAATAATCTTTAGGAGGTTTTTATATATGGCAATTCTTAAAGCTGGTGCAGACGCGGGAAACAGTGGTTTAAAGTTAAATGTATTAGGTCTTGATCCTTTATTCATACCAAGTATTTATTCACATCACATTGGAGAAGCAACGAACATTTTGAGTGATGAGGATATTTCTGTTGAAGAATTAGAAAACAACATTGATGTTACAATTTCATCACCTACCTTAAAAGCAAACAATATGCGTTATATTATTGGTCAAAAAGTGATTGATGAAAACATTAAAGGTATTGAAATGGAAAAGAAATCGGATAAATCGAAAGATGATCTTGTGCTACTTGTTACATTAACTGGTTTAGCAATTACAGCTATGAAAAAACAACCAAATAAAGATAAAATTGATGTTACTTATGATCTTTCTGTTGCATTACCTGTCGCAACAATTACGCCTCAAACAGCACAAGAATTTGTAGAGCGTTATATGAATCATCATACGGTAAAATTCCATCACCCAAGCGGACGTGAAGTAGTAGTTAATATCCAAATTGAATTTTGCAAGTGTTTACCAGAAGGTGCGGCGGGTTCATGGGGAATCGTTTATGATGAAAAAGGTAAAACCATCAAAAGAAAAGTAGAAGCTACAGAAGGCAAAACTACAGAAATAGACTTTGTTGACAAAACAATATTATCTTTCGATATTGGCGCTGGTACGACAGAAGAAGTTGTTTCTCATGGTGTTAGTTTTAAACATAAAATGAGTCGTGGTTTACCATATGGAGTGAAAGAAACTTTACTTGATATTATCAAGGTTTGGAACTTAAACAATAAACAAAAGACAATAGACAGTATTGCTGAATTTAATGCAATTTATCTTGATTCTGAACATCCTCGTCATATTCGTTTAAAAGAGGCATCACGTGGCGCATTATTAGGTTTAGCAAATCGAATTGCAACTGATATTATTAATAAAATTGATGATATGAAAGATGATCCGTATGTATTCATTTATGGTGGCGGTGCCGCAATCGTAAAAGAAAGCCTACAGCAAATTTTAGAGCAAAAAGGACGTTTAACAAATGTTATTTTCTTAAAAGACCCACTTTTCGTAAATGCACGCGGGTTACTTGTGTACACATGCTCTCCAAGATTTGAAGAATTAAAAGAAAAAGCGCTTGCTCCTGTCGGTGAAAAATAATGGCTCGTAAAATATACAAACCTGGTGATAGAGCAAATGTCTATATTAAGAAAGACATTTCACCAGAAATGATCGATTTTATTAACAAACAAAGTGATCTTACAATGTTCTTTTTGTATGCGGCCCAACAACTTCATAAACAAATTGGTAATACAGATGTAGCAGAAATTTTACCACGTAAATATACATTTGCACTGGATAACGAAACACAACCTTTACCAATCAAACATGATGAAGGTTCAAAAACTGTTCATACACCTGTTTCGGATCAAAAACATATCGAAACAAGTCAAGAAATAACGAATCCTGGGGAATCCCATGATAAAGCGGAAAATACTTCATGGAATAAACTGAATGATTTAGAAGATGATCCATATGCATAATGCAATTAGAAAGAGTTGTTCTTTTATAAGAGCAACTCTTTTTTTATTCAATTTTAAAATCTATAATAAAAGTATCAAACAAAAGGGAGAGATACTCATGGCTTATAACTTTGTTACAGACGAGCATTATAATGTTAACTTTGATGAATTAGAAATCATGCTTAAAGAAAAGAGTCTATTAAATTTCCAATATCAAAATGAATGGCTTAATAGTTGGTTAGAAATATTAAAAAAAGCTGACCAAGACACTGATATCCAAATCCAAAATAAGAACAAACACAACCTCTCCTTTGAAGGATTTGAGATTTTCCAAAAAGAAGTTATTTTCCCTTCATTCTCATTTTATTTTAATTTTGTAATCACAGGCGCTCATCTTTTCATAGAAAAAACAAATCCGAAAATCCAAACAATTTCATTAAAAAACATACATAATAAGTCATTCCCTCTGGAATGGAGTCCTACCGATAATTGGAGAAAATCCGTAAATAATCAAAAACCAATTATATACACAAGATTTCCGCTAGGCATGAATGAATACCTACTCATTGACGGAAATCATCGATTGACAGCGAAAATAAATACAAGACAAAACTCAATAAAATCTTATATTATCAGTCCACAAGAAATCGTGGATCACAAAATATTACCAACGACAATCGATGCAACTATGTATCTCTTTATCATAGAATCTGCGAATTTTTCAAAAGCGCTATCAGAAAATAAATATACCGATCAACAAATTTTCGATTCTTCATTAATACATTCAGCCTTCACAGAGCTTTTAAAGTAATACAAAGAGTTGTTCTTTTATAAGAGCAACTCTTTTTTTTATTAGGATTATCTTTGTATTGATTTGAAAACCATGAAGATTATTAAAGAAAATACTTACAAAGACTTGATTAAACAAAGATTACACTTCAAAATTGGAATTGAACGACCTTTGAGCGAGGGAGGATAAACATATGAATGATACAATATCACAAGAACGCGCTTACTGGACACATGAAGTATCTGAAAAACTACAAATATCTGATAGCACTTTAAAGCGCTGGGCGAATGAACTAGAAGTGAGCGGGTATGAATTCGCAAAAGGTGCAAATGACAGTCGCGCATTTACCGCTCATGATATACAAGCATTAGAAAAGTATAGGTATTTGACCAAAAAACAAAAAGTAAAAAAAGAAGTGGCTGTAACAGCTGTTGTAGAAGAGTTTAAAGAAAAAAAGAGCGATTGGGCGCCCCCCGCTCATCAAGAAAACGAACTAACTTTGACTAGCTCACAAGTCGCTCAAACTTTAGAAACTTTCATGAGACAACTTCAAGAGCAAGAGAAAACGAATCAACAAATTCTCCAAGAATTACAGTCTGCTAATGAGTTAAATAAAACTCTACTATTGCAATATGAACAATTAAAACGAGATTTTGATGAAATGCGTGAATCACAAAAACTTATAGCATCCACCCAAGAGCAAAAACAAGGATTCTGGTCTAGGCTCTTTTCAAAAAATAAAGACGTATGATGAAAACTGCATCATACGTCTTTATTTTTGTTCCAACAACACAAATTATTTTTCTTCAAAACTAAATGCTAATTTGCTGTTTGCAATTTAAATCTTTTTTTATATTTTCTTGCATGTAAATGTCAATTTTTTTCTGGAAACCGCCTTGCAAAGATTTGTTGTATGATGCGTAAGTCAAATCTTTGCATTATATGTATACCAGATTACTAGCCAAAAATTAATAGAATCGTTCGTTGGATTGTTTCATAAAAATTCTACTTTCTCCCCATATTTAAAAAAATATTAAACTCTATAGAATAGATTCTAAAAAATCTGTCCAAACTTGTAACCAAATTATACAAGTTTAGGAGAGATGAAAAGTGTTTTTCAAAGATAATAAAACCATATTAAAGAAGTGGCTGGATCGTCATGGAATAGAACAACAAAAAATTGCCCGTACTGCAGGTATTTCTTTACCAACAATGACAAAGGCTTGTCGTGACAAAACGTATATTCCAACACCCCTTATAATGAAAAAACTCTTGAAAGTTATTAGAAAAATAGACCCCTACGCACAACCACATGATTTTTGGAAAATGTAAATAGGCACAAGAACTATTGCCCTTGTGCCTTTGCTTTATCCGTACTGCTTTTGTAAATCGGTCCAGGATCGGCCATACATACGAGAATGCCTTTTTGTTAGAAAGCTATTATCATATTTAGGTTTAACCGGTGGTGCCATCTTACAAATAAATGAGGGTTGCATTTCTCCACCAGCTCTTACACTGATAATCGAATGATGAGCTGGTATTTTATATGCCTGTTCTAATGAAATTGTATCCTCAAATCGATGCTTAGATAATTCAAATGTCTTAGTATGATCGTTCATAAATAAAAATTGCTGTACGCCGCCACCTTGTAGATTCTCTTGTAATGACGGTTTCAACTTGTTCCAATGATGAAATGCATAGATACTTCCTAGTCTCTCTTTTCTTCCCTCTGTACACACTCTACCCATCAGTTTTGTTAATCCTTCACTTTCAAATTGTTCGGGTTCATTAAAAATGATAAACGCCCCATTTTCTTGCTCTTTTTTAGTCATTAATAACCTGGTCATGAAGGTTTTTAGTGTAATCCAGTGAACCAGGGTTTTTACCGCATGTTCTCCTAATCCCCTGGCATTCGGAACCCTTAAAATAATAACTTTTCCTTCTTGCATCCATTTACCAAAATCAAGTTCTTTTAATGGGTCTTGTGCAAAAATATCATATAATCTTTCATTCCCAAAAAAGCGATTTAATCTGGTTATGATGGGATCACACTTATTCCCTAATTGCTCATTATCTCCCCACTGTATCAGCTCATTCGCAAGACGCAAATTCCCTTCATTCACTAATTCTTGAATACGATTTACCCGAAAGTCCTCATCTTCTATAATACGTTTAATATTAAATAAACTTCCTTTACTTGCTTTGGCCGCATCCGTTAAATATTTTTCACTTCGGCTTAATCCTTCAATTTGCATGAAATCAATCATTTCATCCGCAAATCTTGAAGCACCGTTCCGCCCTAGCTTTGTAATTACTTCTGTTAAATCTAGAGGTGGGATATAATCATTGTCGTTTAAATCCAGATCAATAATGTTTTCTGGTGGTAATGCATCACGAATCCCGTCTGCCATACCTCGCCCGCCTTCTTCTACAATTGCATCTGGTATGATAAAGCTAATCTTATGTTTGGTATTTCCCTCAATAACAAAGTTCTTAATTGCTGTATCTTTACCAGCCCCCTGTCCTCCTATAAAGACATAACCTCTATAAAAATTATCTGGATTATCTATTGGCATAT
Source organism: Bacillus sp. TH19 (assembly GCF_016651075.1). Classification (NCBI taxonomy): domain Bacteria; kingdom Bacillati; phylum Bacillota; class Bacilli; order Caryophanales; family Bacillaceae; genus Bacillus; species Bacillus sp. TH19. The sequence continues at coordinate 50,414 of NZ_JAEKEO010000006.1, forward strand.
AGATTGGTATTTTTTGATCTTTCAATTCCGAATGTCCTAAAAATATTCCTTTCTCATCCCGCATGATCGCTGGTATCTCAATTTCAACTTTCTTTTTTACACTCAATGCATCGGCATATTTTCGTTGCAACTCTTTTACAGGCATTTGCAAAGCTAATTTGCTCATTTCATCGGTACTCATTAAATTTACATTCGGATCAAACTTTGTCTTGCTTGATAGTTCGAGCGTATTTATTTCATGTAATATTTCTGTTTGGCGTTTTCTTATTCTTATTTTTACGCCATGTAGTTCATTCGTTTCTGATAAATCCATCATAGAAAGTGCTAAGGTTTCTCCCATTGTCTCCCTGGTTAACCGATCATGTGAATGTGAGGCCACCCGTATACGAGTTTTAAAAACAGGCTGATTTCCTTTATCATAACTCACACGATTTGTTCCAACTTCATCAGCGGTTGTATGTGCCTTTTTAATGATGTGCTCTTTGTTAAATTTTTTATCTGATTTAAAAAAAGAGTTCGAGAACGCCTGGAATGTATCAGTTAATAAATCATTTATTTCATTAATAACAGCGGCAACACCAATTTTAGCCCCTGTTACAAGTCGTTTGCCGCTCATATTAACCCGTTGGGGTGGTTTCCCCTTCTTTAACTTTTCAATGGCCCAGGAAGCATTTTTTACCCATTTCTGACGGTTTTCCGCTTCATTACAGATACTCAATCGGCAAATGTCTCCATCATAACTTAGTTCATCAATAACACTTAAAATATTACCAATAGGTGTTTTTGTATCGTTACTATTTGTATTTAGGGAAAAGATGTCATGTTTCAAATATCGCATTTCTTGTACAATTGTATTTTCATTAGAAACTTGCAAATCTGATATTTCCGCTTCCTTAATTGTCACACTCATTTTGTTCTCTAGTTTTCTTTTGAGCTTTAATGCTTGATATTCGCTAGTTGCTACATAAAATTCAATTTTCTTCTGGCCATTTTCCTGTTTGAAAATGACATCAAACCAGAAATAATCCTTTTCACGATAATGAAATGTAATCCCTTTTCTTTCTATACGACTTCCCATACTTTCGTACATTTCATACATCTTATGGATCGCCCGCCATAAACGTTTTGTATTATTAGATACATCAGCATGAGGAATAATCCGATATACAATCATTTTGTTTTTTTCTACTTGTAAAAATTGTTTTAAAGAATATATCTCTTTTCTTTTAAACCAGGATTTTTTTATTTTCTTAGGTTCATATAACACTGGTAAATATTCATTTTGTGCCAAAACAGGAAGGTTTGTATTTTCTTTATCGTATATAATAAAGCCTTCTCCCTGTATCATTTTTAGGCCCCTCCTAATATACATATTGCCAAGATAAGTCCGCCTGCAAAATAGGCAAGTGGCTTCATCATTCCGCCTTTGTGTGTCATTGAACCTATCATAATGAATCCAGCTGTCACTAATGCACTATATCCCATAATATCGGGCAAATTTAAAACAAACCAATGGCCCAATTGACTTAATATATCTACCATAAATTCACCGACTGGCTTGAAAATCCACTCCATTTCCTTCCCTACAATAGCGTCACTAAAGTTATTTAATTGATCTAGAAAAGAACCTTCTTTTGCCTTTTCTCCAATATACCCAGCTGTATTAGCCGCAATCATTTTGCCACCTTCTAAAATGAATTTCACAAGGACCCCTCCTTTTAAATTCCCTTTAAAAAGTCTCTTATGTCAACGCTGTGCCTAGCTAAAACATATCCGCAACATGCACCAATTAAAATTTCTATTGCCTTTGTGCGGTGGCCCAACGCCCAGGCCGCACCCGAAAAGATAATAACTAAAACTACGCCCGCATCAAATCCGTTCATAATTGCACTATGAACATTGCCAAACGTCCCGTTAACTCCCGCGGCAAATGTTACCTTCGGAAGTATCAATATTAATGAACTCCCTGTAGCGGTAAAAACCTTTTTAAGTACGTTCTTATTATTTGTTTCTTTATGTGCTTTCTTTTTATAACTTTGGTCCATAAAAGAGCGAAAAGAAATCGTTTCTGTCTTAGTCATGTTGTAACACCTCTTGTATAATTTTTTAAGAACTACACATACTACTTGCAAATGAAAAGTAGGAGGTCTAACGATATGCATGTTGCTATTGCTGTCGCTGTAGGCGCGATTATTGGATCACTTGTTAATATTATTGTTGGGTAAAAATACAGGCAGTGAGCTTTTTGGAGGCTCCTGTCTTTTTGTTTGTGCCTTAATTTGTTCAATGCGTTCCGCGGCACTTAATTTCTTCTTTCCTGTTACATTTTGTTCGTCTTGTTTAATTGGTGACGGTACTTGTTTTCTATCCTCTTCGCATGTCATTTTCTTATGTTTATCGGGTATATCGTTCCAGATCAATCTCTTTACATAACCCGAAAAATTTTTACGCTTCACATGTTGTAACATGATCCGATCCTTTTCATTCTTCTTATTGAATGCTACAGGTTTACTAAACTTTGATTTTTCCATTCTGCTCACCCTCCCCGATGTGACCGATAATATCGGTATTACTAAAACGTATTCCTTGCTGTTTGTACGTTATTCGCCTTTTTATACAAAAAAACTCTCTTCTTGTTTATTTAATCGATATGAGCGGTAATATCACTTTTCCCATAAAAAAATGACCCTTTTAGGCCACATTTTTAATCATTAGCTATCAGCGTGCTTTACGCTATTAGCTATATGCCGACAGTATGAAACTTGTGCAAGTACAACACGAAAAAGAAGCATCCTTGCAAAATTTCCGAAATATAAGAATTTTAAAATCGTATTAAAGTATAAAATGTTATAATTATACTGTTCCTTTTACATCCATGAGAAGGATTTTAAAACCGTAAGACACTTAGAGAGGGGAAACAACTATGTCACTTTTACAGCAACATTTTGAAGAAAGAAGAGAATACATTTTCAATCGTCTTAAACAACCAGAATACATGGAAAGAAGCATAGAAAAAGTTCGACAAGCTCAAAAAGAGATCAAAAATACAGTGCGAACGATTAAAGATTTGTTACTCTTAGACAAAACAACTGATCCTTGTTTACCAGAGGTCGCTCAATTTTCTCTTCAACACATTACAAATTCAGAGTCGTTTGAGAATGTCAAAAACCTTGTTCCATCCTCTATAAAAAAGTTAAGTGAAGAAGAACGCGCAAAAGTATTAGATGAAACATTAAGCGTAGCAAACCAAGTCATGAATTTAGAGCGTACTGTTTTTATCATGATGTTTAATGCAAAAGAGAAAATCCTTATGGATTCTTATAAGAAAAAGCGTAGATCACAAACAGAACTTCATTATGATGTTGCTGACAAAGAAGGGTTCGACAAAGCGTTTTATGAAGAGCGTATTGATTCATTACGAAATGACATTCGTGTACTATCTTTCAAAAAGCTTTGTGAGAATGAACCCGCACCAGAGGATTTAGAACTATTCAAACAACGTTATGAAACAATTATTTTACCAAAGGTACAAGAGATTGTTTCCCTAATCGAACCAAGTTTAATAGATGTAGACGTATTTTTAAATTCAGTAATTGAG
>NZ_JAEKEO010000007.1:0-120000 GCF_016651075.1 Bacillus sp. TH19
CTTTTTTGTCGTTTTCTGCGTTTCTGCATCAGCGACGTTTATTAATTTATCATATCCTTACTCTTAGCGTCAACACTTTTTAATAAAAAATTCTTTTTCTTACATAACGAATACATTCTTCCCTATTAGCAACTCTCCGAAATAAACAAAAAATGATTTTATACCTTTCTTCCATCGCCTTTTTTACAACGCTATGTATACGCTCATCTTCAAAATCAAATAAAAGTTCCTCTAACTCTCTCTTCAGTATGTATTCAATTTCTTTTCTCTCTTCCTTCGTCAACATAATCCCAAGCAAATTATCACCCCAATAACTCCTTACGTGTACCGATAAACGCCCCACTCATTTTCAATTATCAATAATGTATCACCAAAAACAAAATTCTATCACTCATTATATCCATCACTTACGATATTAATCCCTTGTTCTCTTTTTTAAATTTAAAGCATATATGTAACTGAAAAGGATTGGACAAAGGGGCGTAATATTATGTTTTTCTTTTTTATTACGAGTAAAAGAACATTTAAACACATTAGCTTAATAGTCGTACTTTCCTTATTTACAGCATGGCTACTCTTTTTAAAAACATATTCACATGAATCTGCTTTTTCAACTGCTACTGGCCCTAAAGTGATTTACAAAGGGGACACTGCAAAAAAACAAGTTGCATTCACGTTTGACATTAGCTGGGGGGACAAAAAAGCTATTCCAATCCTTAATACACTCAAAGAAAGAGAAATTAAGAATGCAACCTTCTTTCTCTCTGCTGCATGGGCTGAAAGACACCCTGATATTGTCGAACGCATCATGAAAGATGGACATGAGATTGGTAGTATGGGCTATAATTACACATCCTACACTTCACTAGAAGCAAATGAAATACGACGAGATCTTTTGCGGGCACAAGATGTTTTTACGAAACTTGGCGTAAAACAAGTCAAGCTATTACGTCCACCTAGTGGCGATTTTAACAAAACAACTCTTAAAATAGCGGAATCACTCGGATACACCATCGTTCATTGGAGTAACAATTCAAATGACTGGAAAAATCCCGGCGTAAATAAAATCATTTCCACAGTCTCTAGCAATTTAAAGGGTGGAGATATCGTCTTATTACATGCTTCTGATTCTGCCCTTCAAACAAATAAGGCTTTACCATTACTCTTACAAAAATTAAAGAGCGACGGATATGAACAAACATCTGTATCACAACTTATTTCCAACACAAGTACAAAAAGTGAAGATATTAAGTAGTTCCTTTCTACACGGTTCTTCACACATAAAAAGCTCTGCTATCTTTTGTTAAGATAGCAGAGCTTTTTTATCCTAGCATTTACAGACGATAAGAATCTGGATAATTAAAAATCCACTCTCCTCATTAAGCTGACTTACTCTTTTGTCCAATTAAACGATGCAATACAAGTAACTGATATGAATTACATAATAAAAGTGGTATCACCATTAAATATAACCAATCTGTATCATTAATCCGGAGCGCTGGTACCCATTCAAGAATTGTTACAACAACCATAAAGAACAGAGCGGGAACAAATGCTTTTTTATTCGTTTCTTTACTCTTTATATAAGCGACAATTGCCCCAAACACAAATAACATCCCAGCAACAAGTATGTTATTCCCTAATGAAACTTCCCCATTTGCAACAAGTACTGACCTTAAATAAACGAAATCAAATAATACGAACGCAATAAAGAACAGTTGCACTGTATTCCATAAAGAAGATGACCGAAACATCCCTAATCCAAAACGATGGATCGTTAAATACGCAAAGAACCCCATTTGACTTATAACACTAAAAATAAACCCTACGCCCATCAACCAAAAGGAAATTGCTAAAATCTCTTTTCCGTCGAAATTTTGAAAAAATTTAGCGTACTTGTCCCATTCTAAAACAAAACCAATAAAGACTGTGCTAATCCCACCAAGAAACAACGTCGTAAAAAATAGTCGTACCCACTTGCGGCTATTCACAACACATCCCCCATTATTCTTATATTTCTAATTAAATTGTAACAATGACAATTTCAAAAAGCTAGCCATGTTAATGTATAAATTCCTTAAAGAGATTTATATTAAAAAAAGAGAACTTTGCTGAAAGGAGCTCCAACTTATGAAACGGATGCTGCTCGTTTTGATTTCTTCTTTTCTATTTATAGCACTAGCGGCATGTGCACAAGAAAAAGAAGCAAAATCCGAACTTGATTATGATCAAACAAAAAAAATGATTGTTGATATTTTAAAAACCGATCAAGGAAAAAAAGCGATCCAAGACGTATTAACTGATGAAAAAATGAAACAAGCACTCATACTAGATGAAACAGTAGTAAAGAAAACGATTGAAGATGCACTGGTATCTGAAAAAGGGCAACAATTCTGGGAAAAGCTCTTTAAAGACCCTGAGTTCTCATCGAAATTTGCTAAAAGTATGGGAAAAGAACAAACAAACTTAATGAAAACTTTACTAAAAGATCCTGAATACCAATCAGGTGTTATAGAGATTATGAAAAATCCTGAAGTAGAGAAAATTATGTTACAAACAATGAAGAGTAAAGAATATCGTCAATATTTACAGCAAGTACTAACTGAAACTGCCGAAAGTCCTCTCTTCCAAGCTAAGATGATTGACATCATTAGTAAAGGTGTACAAAAAGCCGAAAAAGGTGGGTCTGATAAGAAAGGCGCAGGTGGTGAAGGCGGTTCTCAAGATGGGAACAAAGAACAATAATAAAAATTATAGCACTGAGTGGACAATGTATATATTGTCCACTCATTACTACTTTAGTTTTGCGCGACAGCTGTTTTATCAATAACTGTCTCAGCTATCGTACGATAAATGAGACCCGTTGTATGTGTATCTTCATATACTGACGGCGCAAAGTCCTCTTTATTCCAATCAGGTTGTTGAAGTGGAATTCGGCCAAGTATATCCGTTTGGAGTTCCATAGCCAATTTATCTCCTCCACCTCTTCCAAACACATACTCTTTTTCACCAGTTGCTTTACTTTCAAAATACGCCATATTTTCAACAACACCAAGAATACTATGTTCTGTACGTAAAGCCATGGCTCCAGCGCGCGCTGCTACAAATGCCGCTGTTGGATGCGGCGTTGTTACAATAATCTCTTTACAAGCCGGCAACATCGAATGTACATCTAAAGCAACATCACCCGTACCTGGTGGTAGGTCCAATACTAAGTAATCTAAATCACCCCACTCTACTTCTGTGAAAAAGTGATTTAACATTTTCCCAAGCATCGGTCCTCTCCAAATAACAGGTGCGTTATCTTCTACAAAGAATCCCATTGAGATTACTTTCACGCCTAGACGCTCCACTGGTATTATCTTATCACCTCTTACGATTGGACGTTTTTCTATACCCATCATATCCGGTACACTAAAACCGTAAATATCCGCGTCGATGATACCAACCTTTTTGCCTAAACGAGCTAAAGCAATTGCAAGGTTAACAGAAACAGTTGATTTCCCTACTCCACCTTTTCCACTTGCCACTGCTAAAAATGTTGTATTTGAGTTCGGTGATAATAAGGATTCACTTTTCTCTTCCTCTTGCGGTGGTGCAAACTGAGCTAATTCCTCTTCTGTAAATTCTGCAAAACGAAGTCCAACTGTTGTTGCTCCAAGTTCTTTTACTAACTTTACAATTCCAGACTGCAACTGCATTTGTTCCGCTGTACCCGTCTTTACAATTGCAATTTTAACACTTACATGTTCCTTCTCAGGCTTGACTGTCACCTCTTTAATTGCATTTGTTTCTTTTAACGTTTTATGTATAAACGGATCTACAATCCCTTCCAATGCTTCCACTACCTGCTCTTTTGTTACCATAATTAGCCCAGCCCCCTGTATGAAAAATAACGTATTGTTAATTAAATTTATCTATCTTTATTTTTGAAATAAATGCGTTTACATTTCCAGTATAACATATTTTCGGAAAACTTCGTTAACGAGAAAAACTCGAAAAAATCCTCCTTATTCTGGAGGATTTCCTTTTTCCGTAAAATAACGTAATATACCACGATATATTGCAGCAGCTACTTTTTGTTGGTATTTCTCCGAATTTAACATATATCTTTCATTCACATTCGATAAAAAGCCAGCCTCAATTAAAGCACCTGGTGTTTTGGCATACTTCAATAAATACACGTGAGGAATTGTTTTAGCAGAACGATTCGTATTTTCTAAGCTTGTTCTCAATTCAGCTTGTATAAATTTTGCAGCCCGTTCATTTTCAATCGAAGAACGATAGTAGAACGTTTGTGCGCCCTTGGATCCACTACTAGTTAGGGCATTTAAATGAATACTCGCAAAAAAGTCTACATCAGGCTTATTAATGATCTCAACACGCTTTTTTAAATCCTCTGCTTTACGTCTACTATATGACTTTGTATCTTTATTAGCTAAATCATAATCTCCTTCACGCGTTAAAATAACTAAAGCACCTTGTTCTTGTAAATAATCTTGTACCTTTTTTGTAATCTCAAGTGTAATATCTTTTTCTACAATATCCTTTCCACCAACAGCCCCTCCGTCTGGCCCACCATGCCCAGCATCTAGTACAATCACTTTCCCTGATAAGGGTAAATTCCAAGCTCGCCACGATTTTGTAATTTGAAATTCTTGTTTAACTAAAAAAAACAAAACAACCGCAGCGAGCGCAAAAGAGATAATTCGAATTCTCTTCATACCTTTCCTCCTCCAGCTAGTCCCTCTAATTACTTATATGGGACAAGAGGAAAGTTTATGCTTGTCTTAGTGTAGCTTTAATCGATATCTTCTTTCGCCTTTTTCATAGCCTTCCTGCCACCACAAGCCGATAAACTGCTGGCAAGATTCAAAAAGCAATTCCTCGTCTTGCAACTTAATTTCACGTATAGTCATACTCGTTAAAAATTGAAATAACGTTTCAGTTAATTGTTGTTCTTCTTCTAAAGCCCTATATTTCACATCAAAGAATGATTCGCCATGATAACCAAATTTACTGTATCTCGCTCCTAATAAATAAGATTCTATCCCTAGTTCAATGCAATAATCTTCATACTGACGATGAAGTTCTTGCATTTGAAAGGCATCACGAATATTTAAACGCAATGTTTTTAATGATAATTCTCGCAGCATCTTCCGCTCGTATTTTAACTGCTTTTCTTTTTGTTTTTCTTGTAAGCTGACAATGACATTCATAGTACTTATAAACCTCCCTAATACGTATTAGTCTAAACTTCTAAAGAAGAAGCATACGTAGGACGGTAGCACTAAAATATTCCAAGCTAAAAAAATTACAAAAGAAGAATTAAACATAAAAAAACCCCAACCAAAATGGTTGGGGTTTGTAGTTCGCAAAAATTAACGTTTTGAGAACTGAGGTGCACGACGTGCGCCTTTAAGACCGTATTTTTTACGCTCTTTCATACGTGCGTCACGAGTTAATAGACCCGCACGTTTTAATGTTAGACGGTATTCTGGATCAGCTTTTAATAAAGCGCGAGAAATACCGTGACGAATAGCACCAGCTTGACCAGTGTATCCACCACCATTTACGTTTACAAGTACATTGTAGTTACCTAAAGTTTCTGTTGCAACTAGAGGTTGTTTCACTACTTCACGTAATGCAGCAAATGGGATATAGTTTTCAAAATCACGACCGTTAATAATAACGCGTCCTTCGCCTGGAACTAGGCGTACGCGCGCTACTGAACTCTTACGACGTCCAGTGCCATAGTATTGAACCTGTGCCAAAGTAAGCCCTCCTTTAATTAATTATCCGCGAAGTTCGTAAACTTCTGGTTGTTGTGCTTGGTGTGGATGCTCTGCTCCAGCATACACGTTTAATTTCTTAGACACTTGACGTCCTAAACGTCCTTTTGGAAGCATGCCTTTAATTGCAAGCTCTAACATTTGTACAGGGTAGTTTGTACGCATTTCTAGAGCTGTTCTTTGCTTAAGTCCACCTGGGTGGTTAGTGTGACGGTAGTAAATTTTATCGTTTAATTTATTACCTGTTAAATGAATTTTCTCAGCGTTAATAATAATTACATGATCACCCGTGTCAACGTGTGGTGTAAATGTTGGTTTGTGTTTACCACGTAAAATGGATGCTACTTCAGTAGATAGGCGACCTAAAGTTTGACCTTCAGCATCAACCACATACCATTTACGCTCAACTTCGTTAGCTTTTGCCATAAAAGTCGTACGCATGTGTTTCCCTCCTCGTTATCTTTTCCATAGAAAAAATCTATTGTTTATCTTAAACACGATTTCCTTCCGGGGCTAATCGTGGTTTTAGAAACAATACCATATGTTATGATATACTTTTGAGTTTCTAATGTCAAGCAAATGTTACACCAGGATTAGTTGTTATAGTTTACCTGCCATAAGTAAAGTCCATGACCTGGAGCCATCTTTCCAGCAAACTGGCGATTTTGTTTCGCTAAAATCTCTGGAATACTATCCGGATCAAGCTTTCCTTGACCTACGCTAAGTAACGTACCAACAATAATTCTGACCATATTATATAAAAATCCATTACCTACAAAGCGAAAAATTAATTCATCGTCTTGCTCAATTAATTCGATTTCATAAATTGTTCGTACTTTATCTTTTTTGTCAGTTTTTGCCGAACAAAAAGAAGTAAAGTCATGCGTTCCAATAAAATAAGGAATCGCTTTTCTTATAGAGTTTATTTCGAGTGGATATGGATATTGATATACGTAATTTCTACGGAATACATCCGCAGTCTTTGATAATAATACACGATAGCGATATTCTTTTTTCTCGACACCGTAACGTGCATGAAATTCTTCTGTTTTCTTCTCTACCTGCCTGATAATAATATCATCCGGCAACATTGTATTTAAAGCATTACTCCATTGCCACTCTTCAAGAGACAAAGGTGTATCAAAGTGTATCACTTGTCCTTTGGCGTGAACGGTAGAATCCGTTCTGCCTGATGCCTGCACACGAACAAGTTCTCCTTTATGCAACTTCTGCAATGCTTTCTCTATTTCTTGTTGAACAGTCCGATGCTGTGGTTGAATTTGGTAACCACAAAAATGAATGCCATCATATGCAACTGTACATTTTATTCTTTCCATTTCTCTATTCTCCATTACGACCGCACCCATGCCAAAATACAAGCTAAACAAAGTAAGCTTACAATTGTTACTGTATCACTTATTTTCCAGCGTAGTTGCCTAAATTTAGTACGTCCTTCGCCACTTTTATATCCACGAGATTCCATCGCAATCGCTAAGTCCTCTGCACGCTTAAAAGCACTGATAAATAATGGAACGAGTAGTGAGATAATAGCTTTCATCCTATCTTTTATCGGTCCCCCGGCGAAATCAATGCCACGTGACGCTTGTGCTTTCATAATTTTACTCGTTTCATCCATTAATGTCGGGATAAAACGTAGTGAAATTGACATCATTAATGCGATTTCATGAACAGGAACTTTTATACGCTTAAACGGCTTTAATAACGTCTCCAACCCATCTGTAATTTCAATAGGTGTCGTCGTTAACGTTAATAATGTCGTCATTAAAATAATAACGAAGAATCGTATAGAAATGTATATCCCTTGCTCTAATCCTTTTTCATGTATCGAAAACCAACCAAGCTGGAATAGTACTTCCCCTTCTTTATTTGTAAAAATATGCAGGAAAAATGTAAAAAGAAAAATCCACAGAATTGGTTTTAAGCCCGAAAGTACATAACGAATCGGCACTTTTGCAAAAAATAAAGCAATGAGTGCATATAAAAATAAAAATCCATATGAAATCGCATTATTTGCTAAGAAAACAACAAATACATATAAAAAGACAATCAACAGCTTCGTACGAGGATCAAGTTGATGAATGAGTGACTGACCTGGAATATATCTCCCAATAATCAACTGCTGCATGATTCATGACCACCTTTTCGTAACACCTGTACAACTTCATGAGTAAGATCCTCTAAAGATAAGGTAGCCTTCGAAATTGAAATACCAAACTTCTCTTCAATTGCACGTTTATACTTTAAAGACATTGGAAGATCCACACCGATTTGTTCTAATTCATCAGCATATGAAAATACTTCCTCTGCTCTTCCTTGCAAAAAGACCGTTCCTTTATGCATGACCACTATTTGATCTGCATACTTAGCGGCATCCTCCATATTATGGGTAACAAGAATGACTGTAAGCCCCTGTTCCTTATGCAAATTGTAAAACATCTCCATGAGCTCGTGCTGTCCTTTTGGATCAAGCCCTGCTGTAGGTTCATCTAATACAAGCACTTCGGGTTCCATCGCTAGTACGCCTGCTATTGCAACACGCCTCATTTGCCCACCGCTTAATTCAAACGGAGAACGTGCTAATAACTCTATGTCCAATCCAACAAGCTGGATTGCATCTTTCGCCTTTTGTTTTGCCTCTTCTTCAGATACACCAAAATTAGTCGGTCCAAAACAAATATCCTTTTCAACTGTTTCTTCAAATAGTTGATGTTCTGGAAACTGAAAGACAACCCCTACTTTTTTTCGTAGCGGCTTAAGCTTTTTCTCTTTCTTCCCTGCTGAAATTAAATGTTCACCAATTTGAACCGTACCATTTGTCGGCTGCAATAAACCATTTAAATGTTGAATCATCGTCGACTTACCTGAACCAGTATGACCGATAATGGCATAATAGCCCCCACTTGGAAACGACACGTCTACATCATAAAGTGCGCGTCTTTCAAATGGAGTTTTATATTGATAACGATGTTCTACTTTTTGGAATGTAATCTCCAAAGTTCGTTCACCAAGCTTTCCATTGTAAGATGCGTATTTTGCAAGTGAATTCCATTTCTTTTTAATAATTCTGCTATTTTCACCGAAAAAGGTACATCTAATCCAATCTCTTGGAGCATATGAGAGGATTTGAAAATTTGCTCTGGAGTACCTTCCTCTAATATTTCTCCCTTGTTCAAAATAATAATACGGTCTGACTGTGCCGCTTCTTCTAAATCGTGCGTAATCGATAACACCGTAATACCCTTTTGATCAACAAGTTGTCTGACCGTTTCTACTACTTCACGTCTCCCCTGAGGGTCTAACATTGAAGTTGCTTCATCTAGTATTAAAATAGATGGTTGAAGTGCTAAAACACCTGCTATTGCGACTCGCTGCTTTTGTCCACCAGATAACGAATGGGGTTCTTCATTTAAAAAATCTTCCATACGGACAAGTTGCAGAGCTTGTTCTAGTCTTTCTATCATCTGCTCCCTTGGCATTCCGATGTTCTCTAGGCCGAATACAACGTCATCTTGTACTGTCGTTCCAACAAATTGATTATCTGGATTTTGAAATACCATGCCAATTTGCTTTCGAACATCCCATACTGTTTCCTCTGATAAAATCATTGTATCATTTAAAGTAATTTTCCCTGATTCCGGTAAAAATAAGCCATTCAATAATTTTGCAAGTGTAGACTTCCCTGAACCATTTTGTCCAATAACAGATACCCATTCTCCTTCATATAAGGAAAACGAAACATCTTTTAATGCATAAGAGGCTGCCCCAGGATATTGAAATGATATATTTTCTGTCCGAAGTTTCTCTTTTTTCAATACAAGGCACCCTTTCTTTCGTCAAGTTAGCCTATTTTTATACTTAAAAAAAAAGGGCCATGACCAGTTACTTGAAAAGAACTGTCCTGCCCTTTTAATCATCATTATACTAACTCGATAATTACCATTGGTGCTGCGTCTCCGCGACGTGGACCAATTTTTGCAATACGAGTGTATCCGCCTTGGCGCTCAGCATAGCGTGGAGCTACATCAGCGAATAATTTTTGAAGTGCATCTTGACCAGTCTCAGCGTTAGCAACCTCATTACGGATGAAAGCTGCTGCTTGACGACGAGCATGAAGATCTCCGCGTTTACCTAAAGTGATCATTTTTTCCACTACAGAACGAAGTTCTTTTGCACGAGTTTCTGTCGTTTGGATGCGCTCGTTGATAATTAAATCAGTAGCTAAATCACGTAACATAGCTTTACGTTGCGCACTTGTACGGCCTAATTTTCTGTATGCCATTCGTAGTTCCCTCCTTTGTTGATGGGTTTAAATCCTCAGTCGTCTTTACGTAAACCTAAACCTAATTCCTCAAGTTTATGTTTAACTTCTTCTAAGGATTTACGTCCTAAGTTACGAACTTTCATCATATCTTCTTCTGTTTTGTTCGCAAGCTCTTGTACAGTATTAATTCCTGCACGTTTTAGGCAATTATAAGAACGAACAGAAAGATCTAGTTCTTCGATAGTCATCTCAAGAACTTTTTCTTTTTGATCTTCTTCCTTCTCGACCATAATCTCAGCATTTTGTGCTTCGTCAGTTAAACCAACAAAGATATTTAAATGCTCAGTTAAGATTTTGGCACCTAAAGAGATAGCTTCTTTTGGCCCGATGCTTCCATCCGTCCATACATCAAGCGTAAGCTTATCATAATTAGCCACTTGTCCGACACGTGTCTTTTCCACTTGGTAAGTCACACGTGATACTGGAGTATAAATAGAATCAATAGGAATTACTCCTATTGGTTGATCTTCGCTTTTATTTGCATCAGCTGGCGTATACCCACGGCCACGCTTTGCAGTTAAACGCATGCGGAAATGCGCATTTTTTGCTAACGTCGCAATGTGTAAATCTGGATTTAAGATTTCAACATCACTATCGTGAGTAATATCAGCAGCTGTGACAATACCTTCGCCCTGTACATCGATTTCCAACGTCTTCTCTTCATCAGAGTAGATTTTAAGAGCTAACTTTTTCAAGTTTAAGATCATCGTCGTAACGTCTTCTACTACGCCCTCAACTGTTGAAAATTCGTGTAAAACGCCATCGATTTGGATAGCAGTTACAGCGGCACCAGGGAGTGAGGATAAAAGAATACGACGTAAGGAGTTACCCAAAGTAGTACCATATCCACGCTCAAGCGGTTCAATCACGAATTTGCCATACTTAGCATCTTCGTTAAGTTCAACCGTTTCGATTTTCGGTTTTTCGATTTCAATCATTAACTAAACCCTCCTTCAAAACGTCGAAACCCCGGTTAAACAAAGGAAGAACCTCTGTTTAACCGAAAGTCCCCCTTAGGCAGTTCCCGATTGTGCACAACAAGCGATGTTTCTGTACGAAATTTCTCGATAATGCATCATATCCATTATAGACAAAAGGGAAAATTCTATACAGAAAAATTACACACGACGACGTTTTGGTGGACGACATCCATTATGAGGAACTGGAGTAACATCTCTAATTGCTGTTACTTCTAGACCTGCCGCTTGAAGAGCACGAATTGCAGCTTCACGACCAGCACCAGGACCTTTAACAGTAACCTCTAAAGTTTTTAAACCATGCTCCATTGCAACTTTAGAAGCAGCTTCAGCAGCCATTTGCGCAGCGAATGGAGTAGATTTACGAGATCCACGGAAACCAAGTGCACCAGCACTAGACCAAGAAAGTGCGTTACCATGAGTATCTGTAAGTGTTACGATTGTGTTGTTGAAAGTAGAACGAATATGAGCTATACCAGCTTCAATATTCTTTTTCACACGTTTTTTACGAGTGTTTGTTTTACGTGCCATTGTTAGTTCAACCTCCTTTACTTATTATTTCTTTTTATTTGCTACTGTACGACGTGGACCTTTACGTGTACGAGCATTGTTTTTAGAGTTTTGACCACGAACTGGTAAACCACGACGGTGACGAAGACCACGGTAAGAACCGATCTCCATTAGACGTTTAATGTTAAGAGATACTTCACGACGAAGGTCTCCCTCAACTTTAATACGATCGATGATATCACGGATACGTCCTAATTCATCTTCCGATAAATCACGAACTCGTGTTTCCGAAGAAATACCAGCTTCTGTAAGAATTTTTTCAGCAGTTGTGCGACCAATGCCGAATACGTAAGTTAAAGAAATAACAACGCGCTTGTCACGAGGAATATCTACACCTGCGATACGTGCCATTTTGAATGCACCTCCTTCTGATTAACCTTGTTTTTGTTTATGTTTAGGGTTTTCACAAATAACCATTACTTTTCCACGTCTACGAATAACTTTACATTTTTCGCAGATTGGTTTAACTGACGGTCTTACTTTCATGTCTCGAACCTCCTTAAAGATTACGGAGTGCTATATTATTTAAAACGGTACGTAATACGACCACGATTTAAATCGTACGGAGATAATTCTACCGTAACTTTGTCTCCTGGTAAAATACGAATGAAGTTCATACGGATTTTACCAGAAACGTGAGCCAATACGACATGCCCATTCTCTAATTCTACTTTGAACATAGCATTTGGCAACGTTTCAAGAACGGTACCTTCGACTTCAATTACATCATCTTTAGCCATTCAATAGTTCTCCCTTCTTCAAATCAGTAACATTTTACACTGCTCTGAAATCCCGGAGAGCCAGCTACTTATAAAGTGGTAAGGATTTCGTATCCTGCTTCTGTAAGAGCAATCGTGTGCTCAAAATGGGCACACCATTTACCATCTACCGTTACCACTGTCCAGTCATCAGATAGTGTTTTTACATATCGTCTTCCTTGATTCACCATCGGCTCAACACAGATGACCATTCCCGGCTTTAATCTAGGGCCTCTATTTGGTGGACCATAGTGCGGGATTTGAGGGTCCTCATGTAAGTCTTGCCCGATTCCGTGACCAACATACTCCCTAACGATCGAGAACCCATTCTCTTCAGCATGTGTTTGAACCGCATGCGAGATATTTGATAATCTTTCGCCTGGTTTTACTTGTTCTAGACCAAGATACAACGATTTTTCTGTGACATCAAGTAGCTTTTGAACAGATTCAGAAATGTTTCCAACTGGATACGTCCATGCAGAATCACCATGGTACCCATTGTATTTCGCACCAATATCGATACTGATGATATCGCCCTCTTCGAGCTTACGCTTCCCTGGAATCCCGTGTACAAGCTCTTCATTTACAGAAGCACAAATGCTCCCCGGAAATCCGTTGTATCCTTTAAAAGATGGCGTAGCACCATATTTTCGAATCGTCTTTTCCGCTATTTGATCGAGCTCTTTCGTTGTAATTCCTGGAGTAATATGTTGTTTCAACTCTTGATGAGTTAAAGCAACGATCCTGCCAGCTTCTCGCATGATTTCTATCTCGCGAGGAGTTTTGCAGATGATCATTACGCTAAGTCTCCGATGAGAACATCGATATCAGCAAATACTTTATTGATATCTTGCTCACCATTAATGCTTTGTAAGTAGCCAAGCTCCTCGTAGAAATCAAGCAAAGGTTTTGTTTGCTTAATATTTACATCTAAACGATTTGCTACAGTTTCTTCATTGTCATCAGAGCGTTGATATAATTCGCCACCACATTTATCGCACACATCAGCTTTTGCTGGCGGATTGAATTCTAAGTGGTAAGTCGCACCGCATTCTTTACAAATGCGACGGCCTGTAAGGCGTTTTAATAACAACCCTGAATCCACATTAATGTTTAAAACATAGTCGATTTTTTTGCCAAGATCTTTCATAATCTCTTCAAGAGCTGATGCTTGTGCAACAGTTCGTGGGAAACCATCTAATAAGAAGCCTTTAATACAGTCTTCTTGGCTTAAACGTTCACGAACAATTCCAATTGTAACTTCATCTGGAACAAGCGCACCTTTATCAATAAAAGATTTTGCTTGTAAACCAAGTTCAGTTTCAGCCTTCATAGCTGCACGGAACATATCTCCTGTTGAGATGTGAGGGATGTTATACTTGGCAATAATCTGTTCGGCTTGTGTACCTTTACCAGCACCAGGAAGCCCCATTAAAATCAAGTTCATCCTTGTTCCCCCTCAGTACATGAGCATGTAGGGAAGACAGTTCTTCCCACTTACTCACTGCTTGATAAACCCTTTGTAATGGCGTTTTACCAATTGGCTTTCTAGCTGCTTCATTGTTTCTAAAGCAACGCCGACAACGATTAACATACTCGTTCCACCAATCTGTGCAGATGGAGGAAGATTTCCCAATTTCGTAAAGATAACTGGTAAGATTGCAATCGCTGCTAGGAAAATTGATCCCACAAAGGTCAAACGATACAAGATTTTTGTAAGATATTGTTCTGTATTCTTACCCGGACGAATACCTGGAACATATCCACCTTGTTTGTTTAGATTCTCTGACATTTGCTCTGGATTAACCTGAACAAATGCATAGAAATATGTGAAGGCTACAATGAGCGCAACATATATGATCATTCCCACTGGGTGAGAATAGTTAAAGTTTGCAATAATCCACTGCGACACATCATGTTTCGGGAAGAACTGTGCAATAGTTGGAGGCGTAATTAAGAATGAAACAGCAAAAATGACTGGAATAACACCCGCACTATTTACCTTAAGTGGTAAATGAGTGTTTTGTGCTCCAGCATGATTCCCATTCCCTCCTGTTACACGCTTCGCGTATTGAATTGGGATCTTTCTAACAGCCTGTTGAATGAAAATAACACCAACAATAACCGCTAGCACAGCTAGTAAAATCAATGCAACTTTAACGATACTCATGAACAATTGATCTCCGATATTTTGAAACTGTTGTTGATACACTTGAGATATAACACTTGGGATCGCTGCGGCAATACCGCCAAAGATAAGAATGGAAATACCATTACCTACACCTTTAGCTGTAATCTGTTCACCTAACCACATTAAAAATGCAGTACCAGCAGTCAGTACCGTAGCAATGTATAAATAAGTGCTCCAACCTGGATTCAAAATTAATTGCCCACCTACCATACCGTTAAAACCGATTGACATACCAAACCCCTGAATAAACGCAAGAACAATTGTAAAATAACGCGTGAATTGCGTTAGTTTACGACGGCCCATTTCGCCTTGCTTCGACCATTCCGAAAATTTAGGAACAACATCCATCTGCAATAATTGCACGATGATGGATGCTGTAATATACGGCATGATTCCCATCGCGAAGATGGAGAAGTTTTTCAAGGCGCCACCGCCAAATGTATTTAGGATACCTAAGGCATTTAATTGATCTTGTGCTTTCAGTACGTCTCCATTTGTAAATGGCACTGGGATAAACGTGCCAATCCTGAATACGACTAACATCGCTAAAGTGAATAATATTTTACGTCTTATCTCAGCAACGCGCATAAAGTTGGAGATTGTACGAAACATTAGATCACCTCAACTGATCCGCCAGCTGCTTCAATTGCTTCTTTAGCACTTGAAGAGAACTTGTGCGCTTTAACAGTTAATTTTTTCTCTACTGCTCCGCTTGCAAGAATTTTAACACCGTCGTTTAATTTGCTGATAACGCCAGTTTCCAGCAATAATTCAGGTGTTACTTCTGTACCATCTTCAAAACGATTTAACGTTGATAAGTTTACAATAGTAAACTCTTTACGGTTAATGTTTGTGAAGCCGCGTTTTGGTAAACGACGGAATAGTGGAGTTTGACCACCTTCGAAGCCAAGACGAACACCGCCGCCAGAACGTGCGTTTTGTCCTTTATGACCTCTACCAGCAGTTTTACCGTTACCAGAACCGATACCACGACCGACACGGTTACGTACTTTACGAGAACCTTCTGCAGGTTTTAATTCATGAAGTTTCATTCCCAGGCACCTCCTTATATTAATGAGTTATCCTTAAGCTTCTTTTACAGAGATAAGGTGAGAAACTTTGTTGATCATACCAAGAATAGCAGGAGTTTCTTCCTTAACTACAGTTGAATTCAACTTTTTAAGACCTAAAGCTTCTACCGTCGCACGTTGATCTTGTGGACGACCAATTACACTACGAGTGAGGGTAATTTCTAACTTTTTCGCCATTTGTTTTCCCTCCTTAACCTAGTAGCTCTTCTACAGATTTACCGCGTAATTTTGCAACATCTTCAGCGCGCTTAAGTTCGCTTAATCCGTTCACAGTAGCGCGAATCATGTTGATTGGTGTGTTAGAACCAAGAGATTTCGAAAGAATATCTTGTACACCAGCTAATTCTAGTACCGCACGAACAGGTCCACCAGCAATAACACCAGTACCCTCAGCAGCAGGTTTTAAGAATACTTCACCAGCTCCAAAATGACCGTTGATTGTGTGAGGAATTGTTGTACCAACTAATGGTACAGCGATTAGGTTTTTCTTAGCGTCTTCGATAGCTTTACGGATTGCGTCTGGTACCTCTTGTGCTTTACCAGTACCGAATCCAACATGACCGTTTTTATCGCCAACTACAACTAGTGCAGCAAAGCGGAAACGACGACCACCCTTAACAACTTTCGCGACACGATTTATCGTAACTACACGTTCTTCAAGTTCTAATTTACTTGGGTCAATGCGTTGCATCAATTTTCCCTCCTTTGACCATTAAAATTGTAATCCAGCCTCACGAGCAGCTTCAGCTAGAGCTTTAACACGGCCATGGTATAAGTAACCACCGCGATCAAATACTACTTCTTTAACGCCTTTCTCTACAGCACGCTTAGCAACTGATTCTCCAACTTTCGTAGCAGCTTCAGTATTGCTAGTACCGTTAAGAGCAAGGTCTTTATCAAGAGTAGATGCACTTACTAATGTTACACCATTTACATCATCAATAACTTGAGCGTAAATATGTTGGTTAGAACGGTACACGTTTAAACGTGGACGTTCTGCAGTACCAGTAAGTTTAGCACGTACACGTGCATGTCTTTTCTTACGAGTCGCATTTTTAGCAGCTTTAGTGATCATTCTTGTCACTCCTTTCTTTCACCTAACGGGTTTACTTAGCAGTTTTACCTTCTTTACGACGAACAACTTCGCCTTCGTAACGAATACCTTTACCTTTATATGGTTCAGGAGCACGTACAGCGCGGATGTTAGCAGCAAATTCGCCAACACGTTGCTTGTCGATACCTTTAATTACGATTTTAGTTGGTACAGGTACTTCAACTTCAAGTCCTGCTTCTGGAGTCATTTCTACTGGATGAGAATAACCTACGCTTAAAACAAGTTTATCTCCTTGTTTTTGAGCACGGTAACCAACACCGACTAATTCAAGTCCGCGTACGAAACCTGTAGTTACACCTTCAACCATGTTTCCGATTAAAGCACGAGTTGTACCGTGTAATGCACGGTGTTCCTTCTGTTCAGATGGACGCTCAACTGTTAGTGTATTTTCTTCAATTTTGATAGACATATCAGTTTTGAAAGTACGAGTTAATTCACCTTTAGGGCCTTTTACTGTTACAGTATTGTCTTCTGCAACTGTAATAGTAACACCTGCAGGGATTTCAAGAATCTTTTTACCAATACGAGACATGTGGTCACACCTCCGTTCGTTTTAAATATATATTACCAAACGTATGCTACTACTTCTCCACCAGTTTGTAATTGACGAGCGTCTTTGTCTGTCATTACTCCCTTAGATGTAGAAACAAGAGCGATACCTAATCCGTTAAGTACACGTGGTACTTCATCAGCTTTTGCGTAAACGCGTAAGCCAGGTTTACTGATACGTTTTAATCCAGTGATTACACGTTCATTGTTTGCACCATATTTCAGGAAAATACGAAGGATACCTTGTTTGTTATCCCCAATGTATTCTACATCACGAATGAAACCTTCACGTTTTAAAAGTTCAGCGATCTCTTTTTTGATTTTAGAAGCAGGAACCTCTAATTTCTCATGACGTACCATGTTCGCATTACGGATGCGAGTAAGCATGTCTGCAATTGGATCTGTCATCACCATGTGTTTTACCTCCTTCCCATTTGTGGGTTTTACCAACTAGCTTTTTTAACACCAGGAATTTGACCTTTATATGCAAGTTCACGGAAACAAATACGGCAAAGCTTAAATTTGCGGTATACAGAATGCGGACGACCGCAGCGTTCGCAACGTGTATACTCTTGTACTTTAAACTTAGGAGTACGCTTTTGTTTCGCGATCATAGATTTTTTAGCCACGTTTTCGCCTCCTCTACTTAGCGTTGGCTTCCATTATTTTTGGAATGGCATACCGAATTGTGTTAAAAGTTCACGAGCTTCTTCATCAGTTTTCGCTGTAGTAACGATTACGATGTCCATACCGCGGACTTTACTTACTTTATCATAATCAATCTCAGGGAAAATTAGTTGCTCTTTAACACCTAATGTGTAGTTCCCACGACCATCGAATGATTTCTTAGAAACACCACGGAAATCACGTACACGTGGTAAAGAAACTGATACTAATTTGTCGAAGAACTCATACATTTGTTGTCCGCGTAAAGTTACTTTCGCACCGATTGGCATACCTTCACGAAGACGGAAACCAGCGATTGATTTTTTAGCGCGAGTTACAACAGGTTTTTGACCTGCGATTTGCGTTAATTCTTCTACTGCATTGTCTAAAGCTTTTGAGTTAGATACCGCGTCACCAACACCAGTGTTGATTACGATCTTTTCGATTTTCGGTACTTCCATCACAGATTTATAGTTAAACTTGCTCATTAGAGCAGGAGTAATTTCCTTTTGGAACTTCTCTTTAAGGCGATTCAATGAAGTGACCTCCTTTCTTAAGAAAATTATTTATCTAATAATTCACCAGATTTTTTTGCAATACGAACTTTTTTACCATCTTCTACTTTGAAGCCTACGCGAGTAGGTTCGCCTGTTTTCGGATCTAATACCATAACATTAGAAACGTGAATAGGTGCTTCTTTCGTAATAATTCCACCTTGTGGATTTAATTGAGATGGCTTAGAGTGTTTTTTAACGATGTTAACACCCTCAACGATAACACGGTTTTGCTTTGGGAAAGCCACAAGGATAACGCCTTGTTTTCCTTTGTCTTTACCAGTGATTACCTGAACTTTATCACCTTTTTTTACATGCATCTTAATTCTGCACCTCCTTAGCAAGGCAATACCTTAAATTATAGAACTTCTGGAGCTAAAGAAACGATCTTCATGAAGTTGCTATCACGTAATTCACGAGCTACTGGTCCGAAGATACGAGTACCACGTGGGCTCTTATCGTCTTTGATGATAACCGCTGCGTTTTCATCAAATTTAATATAAGAACCGTCCGGACGACGAGCTCCGCTCTTCGTACGTACCACTACTGCCTTAACAACGTCACCTTTTTTAACAACGCCACCTGGTGTTGCTTGTTTTACCGTAGCAACGATAATATCACCAATATTAGCATATTTACGACCAGAGCCGCCTAATACTTTAATTGTTAAAAGTTCACGTGCACCAGAGTTGTCAGCAACTTTCAAACGAGATTCTTGTTGGATCATGTTATGAAACCTCCCTTCGGACTAAAAATTCCGATTCGTCTATTTAGATAACAACCGCTTCTTCAACGATTTCAACTAAACGGAAACGCTTAGTAGCAGAAAGCGGGCGAGTTTCCATGATTTTAACGATATCGCCAAGTTTTGCTTGGTTTTGCTCATCATGGGCTTTGTACTTTTTAGAATACTTAACACGTTTTCCGTACAAGGAATGAGTTTTGTAAGTTTCAACTAAAACTGTAATCGTTTTGTCCATTTTATCAGACACAACACGACCAGTATAAACTTTGCGTTGGTTACGTTCGCTCACTATGCAAACCTCCCCTCAATTTATCGATTAATTCCGATCTCTCTTTCACAAACTACAGTTTTCATACGAGCAATCGCTTTACGCACTTCACGGATGCGAGTTGGATTCTCTAATTGTCCTGTAGCAAGTTGGAAGCGAAGATTGAACAATTCTTCCTTTAAAGCTTTAACTTTTGTTTCGATTTCGGCAGTGGTTAATTCACGAATATCATTAGTTTTCATTAGATTCACCACCATTTTCTTCACGTTTTACGAACTTACATTTCACAGGTAGTTTGTGAGCTGCAAGACGTAATGCTTCGCGTGCTACCTCTTCAGATACACCCGCGATTTCGAACATAATTTTCCCAGGTTTTACTACTGCTACCCAGCCTTCTGGTGCCCCTTTACCGGAACCCATACGTACTTCTAGAGGTTTTGCAGTGTAAGGTTTAGAAGGGAAAATTTTAATCCATACTTTACCGCCACGTTTCATGTAACGAGTCATTGCACGACGAGCAGCTTCGATTTGACGGTTTGTAATCCATGAAGCAGCTTGTGCTTGTAAACCGAATTCACCGAAAGCAATTTCAGTTCCACCTTTTGCACGACCACGCATTTTACCACGATGCTCTCTACGATATTTTACGCGTTTTGGCATTAACATATTATTTTCCTCCTTCCTCAGAAGCTTTCTTTTTTGTAGGAAGGACTTCTCCACGGTAGATCCATACTTTTACGCCTAATTTACCGTATGTTGTATCAGCTTCAACTGCTGCATAGTCAATATCAGCGCGAAGTGTATGAAGTGGAACAGTTCCTTCACTGTAAGATTCTGCACGAGCGATATCAGCCCCGCCAAGACGACCAGAAACCTGTGTTTTAATACCTTTTGCTCCTGCACGCATAGCACGTTGAATAACTTGCTTTTGTGCACGACGGAATGATACACGGTTTTCTAATTGACGAGCGATGTTTTCGCCCACTAATTTAGCGTTAAGATCAGCTCTCTTAACTTCTAAAATGTTAATGTGTACACGCTTGCCTGTTAATTGGTTAAGAGCTTTACGAAGTGCTTCAACTTCAGTACCACCTTTACCAATTACCATACCAGGTTTTGCAGTGTGAATTGTAACATTTACACGATTTGCTGCACGTTCGATTTCTACTTTAGCAACAGCAGAATCTTTTAAGCGTACAGTAATGTACTCACGGATTTTGATGTCTTCATGTAATAACGTAGCATAATCTTTCTCAGCGAACCAACGAGATTCCCAGTCGCGGATAATACCGACACGAAGACCAATTGGATTAACCTTCTGACCCATCGATTATCCCTCCTTCTTTTCTGATACCACAACTGTGATGTGGCTTGTGCGTTTGTTAATTTGGCTTGCACGACCCATTGCACGTGGACGGAAACGTTTCAACGTTGGACCTTCGTCAACGAAGACTTTTTCAACAACTAGGTTGTTAATATCCATCTCATAATTGTGCTCTGCATTTGCGATTGCAGATTTTAAAACTTTTTCTACAACTGGAGAAGCAGTTTTTGGTGTGTGGTTAAGGATAGCAATCGCTTCACCCACTTGCTTACCTCGGATTAAGTCTACTACTAAACGAACCTTACGAGGAGCAATACGAACTGTTCTCACTACTGCTTTAGCTTGCATTGAAGTGCCTCCTCTCATTATCTTCTAGTTTTCTTATCGTCAGCAAGGTGACCTTTATACGTACGAGTTGGTGCGAATTCACCTAACTTATGGCCAACCATATCCTCAGTGATGTACACAGGTACGTGTTTACGACCATCATATACAGCAATTGTATGTCCGATGAACTGAGGGAAGATTGTTGAACGGCGAGACCAAGTTTTAACAACTTGTTTTTGCTCAGATGCAACTAATTTTTCCATTTTGTTCATTAAGTGATCATCGACAAATGGTCCTTTTTTTAAGCTACGAGCCATTTTGGTGCCTCCCTTCGTGATTGGCGTACGGTTCTTGAAATGAACCGTACTACAATCCCATTATTTTTTACGACGACGAACGATAAATTTATCAGACGCTTTGTTTTTCTTACGAGTCTTGAATCCAAGAGTTGGTTTACCCCATGGAGACATTGGAGACTTACGTCCGATTGGAGAGCGTCCTTCACCACCACCGTGTGGGTGATCAACCGGGTTCATTACAGAACCACGAACTGTTGGGCGCTTACCTAACCAGCGAGAGCGACCTGCTTTACCGATTTTGATAAGTTCGTGTTGTTCGTTACCAACTTGACCGATTGAAGCGCGACAAGCAGATAATACTAAACGTACTTCACCAGAAGTTAAACGTACAAGTACGTATTTTCCTTCTTTACCAAGTACTTGAGCAGACGTACCAGCAGAACGGACTAATTGTCCTCCACGACCAGGCTTAAGCTCGATATTATGAACAACAGTACCTACTGGAATGTTGATTAATGGTAATGCGTTACCGATTTTAATGTCAGCTTCAGGGCCAGACATAACTTCCATACCTACTTCTAAAGTTTTAGGAGCAAGAATGTAACGTTTTTCACCGTCAACGTAGTTAATTAATGCGATATTCGCAGAGCGGTTTGGATCGTATTCGATCGTAGCAACGCGTCCTGGAATTCCATCTTTGTTACGCTTAAAGTCGATGATACGGTATTGACGCTTATGTCCGCCACCTTGATGACGTACAGTAATTTTACCTTGGTTATTACGACCAGCCTTTTTGCTTAAAGGAGCAAGTAAAGACTTTTCTGGTCTGTCAGTCGTGATTTCAGCGAAATCATTCGTAGTCATGTTACGACGACCGTTAGTAGTTGGATTATACTTTTTAATTCCCATCTCAATTTCCCTCCTTCTTTAGTAAGAATTAAACGCCTTGGAAGATTTCGATTTCTTTGCTGTCAGCAGTTAGCTTAACGATTGCTTTACGACGACGGCTAGTAAAACCAGCGTGACGACCAACACGTTTTGCTTTCGGCTTGTAGTTCATGATATTTACTTTGTCTACATTAACACCAAAGATCGCTTCTATAGCGTCTTTAACCTCTGTTTTATTAGATTTAACGTCCACGTCGAACGTGTATTTTTTTTCAGCCATCATTTCCATAGAACGTTCAGTGATAACTGGGCGCTTAATGATATCACGAGGATCTCTCATTATGCAAGCACCTCCTCTACTTTTTCCACTGCCGCTTTTGTCATGATTAGCTTATCATGATGAAGCACATCTAGCACGTTTACGCCATCAGCAGTGATTACTGTTACTCCAGGGATATTGCGAGCAGATAACTCTACAGATTCGTTTGCATCAGCAGTTACGATAAGAGCTTTCTTCTCAACAGTTAATCCTTTAAGTACTGCTACCATGTCTTTTGTTTTTGGTGCATTTAACACTAGGTCCTCAAGAACTACAATGTTGTTCTCAACTACTTTAGTAGCTAATGCAGATTTGATTGCTAAACGACGAACTTTCTTAGGAAGTTTGTACGCATAGCTTCTTGGTGTAGGTCCGAATACCGTACCACCACCACGCCATTGAGGAGAGCGGATAGAACCTTGACGAGCACGTCCAGTTCCTTTTTGACGCCATGGTTTACGACCACCACCACGAACTTCAGAACGAGTTTTTACTTTGTGTGTACCTTGACGTAAAGATGCACGTTGCATCATTACAGCTTCAAATAGTACAGCTTCATTTGGTTCGATACCGAAAATAGCTTCAGCTAATTCGATTTCACCAACCTGTGAACCAGTTTGGTTATATACAGTAACTTTTGGCATTGGAATTCCTCCTTCCTATTGTGAATTATTTGCTAACCTTCACAGCGCCTTGAACAACTACAAGAGATTTCTTAGCACCTGGAACGTTACCTTTTACTAGTAATAAGTTGCGCTCAGTGTCAACTTGAACGATTTCTAAGTTTTGGATAGTAACTTGGTCTCCACCCATACGTCCAGCAAGTTTTTTGCCTTTGAATACACGGTTCGGAGCAACTGGCCCCATTGAACCTGGACGACGGTGATAGCGAGAACCATGAGACATAGGTCCGCGAGATTGTCCGTGGCGTTTAATAACACCTTGGAAACCTTTACCTTTAGAAATTCCTGTTACGTCAACGATTTCACCTGCAGCGAAAACTTCAACTTTTACCTCTTGACCAACCTCTAATCCGTCCACGTCTGCATCGCGGATTTCGCGAATGAAGCGCTTAGGAGTTGTAGATGCTTTAGCAGTGTGGCCTTGTTCAGGTTTGTTAGTTAACTTTTCACGTTTATCTTCAAATCCTAACTGAATTGCGTTGTAGCCATCAGTTTCAGTTGTTTTCTTTTGAAGAACAACGTTTGGATTAGCAGCGATTACCGTTACTGGGATTAACTCACCGTTCTCAGCAAATACTTGAGTCATACCGATCTTTCTTCCTAAGATTCCTTTGGTCATGAGTTACACCTCCTACATTTTTAAGTTATATGAATTATAGTTTGATTTCGATATCTACACCAGATGGTAAATCTAAACGCATTAATGAATCTACTGTTTGCGGAGTAGGACTCACGATGTCGATTAGACGTTTGTGTGTGCGCATTTCGAATTGTTCACGAGAATCTTTGTACTTATGAACAGCACGAAGAATTGTGTAAATAGTCTTCTCAGTTGGTAATGGGATCGGACCAGAAACTGTTGCCCCAGAACGCTTAGCTGTTTCTACAATTTTCTCAGCTGATTGATCAAGAATACGGTGATCATAAGCTTTTAAACGGATACGAATTTTTTCTTTTGCCATTATTTTCCCTCCTTCGTTCGCCTATTTCTAAAATAGACCTTCTCCATGGAAATTTCCCCACACCATGCCATGGCAAAGCGGCCGGGTGTGTCAGCAACCTTCCACTTCATCGCAGTCAAAGACCAACATTGTCTATTATACAATGTTATTCGTCTAGATGCAAGCATCTTTTTGTTCGCATCTGCTTTTCTCTACTTTTGCTATTATACATGGCACTTTAAAGAATATCAAGTTTTCATCTACTCTTATTCAACTTACAGTTTTTGGGTGTTATTTTTCGTTTTATATACTATAGAAGAAACTCATCCAAAAATAGAAAATACACCTCTTTCTTCTATAGTAATAAGCAATAAAAAAACTCAAGGGAGAATCCCTTGAGTTTTTAATAATCTAATTAAAGACTACTCAGCAACGATTGTAGCAACTACACCGTAACCTACTGTACGTCCACCTTCACGAATAGAGAATTTAGTTCCCTCTTCGATAGCGATTGGAGCGATAAGTTCGATAGTCATTTCGATGTTGTCACCAGGCATTACCATTTCAGTACCTTCTGGTAATTGGATGATTCCAGTTACGTCAGTTGTACGGAAGTAGAACTGTGGACGGTAGTTAGCGAAGAATGGAGTATGACGTCCACCTTCTTCTTTAGATAATACGAAAACCTCAGCTTTGAATTTAGCGTGTGCTTTTACAGAGCCAGTTTTAGCAAGAACTTGTCCACGTTGGATGTCTTCACGAGCAACCCCACGAAGTAGAGCACCGATGTTGTCTCCAGCTTGAGCTTGGTCAAGAAGCTTACGGAACATTTCTACACCAGTTACAGTTGTAGTAGCATTCTCTTCAGCAAGACCGATGATTTCTACTACGTCACCAACTTTAACGATTCCACGCTCAACACGACCAGTTGCAACTGTACCACGACCTGTGATAGAGAATACATCCTCGATAGGCATTAAGAATGGTTTGTCAGTTTCACGTTCTGGAGTTGGGATGTAAGCATCAACTTCAGTCATTAATTCGATAATTTTTTCTTCCCACTCAGCTTCTCCTTGAAGAGCTTTAAGAGCAGAACCTTTAATTACAGGAATATCGTCGCCTGGGAATCCGTATTCAGATAATAGGTCGCGAACTTCCATTTCTACTAATTCTAATAATTCTTCGTCATCTACCATGTCGCATTTGTTTAAGAATACAACGATGTAAGGAACACCTACTTGACGAGAAAGAAGGATGTGCTCACGTGTTTGAGGCATTGGACCATCAGCAGCAGATACTACTAAGATACCGCCGTCCATTTGAGCAGCACCAGTGATCATGTTTTTAACATAGTCAGCATGACCTGGGCAGTCAACGTGTGCATAGTGACGAGTTTCAGTTTCGTACTCAACGTGTGCAGTTGAGATTGTGATTCCGCGCTCTCTTTCTTCTGGAGCAGCGTCGATTTGATCGTATCCGCGTGCTTCAGCACCACCAGCTTTTGCAAGAACTGTAGTGATCGCAGCAGTTAATGTAGTTTTACCATGGTCAACGTGGCCGATTGTACCGATGTTAACATGGGGTTTAGAACGTTCGAATTTAGCTTTAGCCATTCTAAATTCCTCCTTAGTTTATATGGGTTATTTTATATTTAGACTAGAAAGTGAAACTTGCGTCTCACTTTCTAAGCTTACATAAGTAGTTATACTTGAACAATCGATAAAAATCAATTATTCACCTTTATTTTTTTTAATAATTTCTTCAGAAACAGACTTCGGTACTTCTTCATAATGATCAAATGTCATTGAGAATGTTCCGCGTCCTTGAGTGTTAGAACGTAATGCCGTTGCATAACCGAACATTTCAGAAAGTGGAACCATAGCGCGAACAACTTGAGCGTTACCGCGAGCTTCCATACCTTCTACACGTCCACGACGAGATGTTACGTCGCCCATAATGTCACCCATGTACTCTTCAGGAATTACAACTTCAACTTTCATCATTGGCTCAAGAATTACTGGGCTACATTTAGAAACCGCAGCTTTAAGCGCCATAGATGCAGCGATTTTGAACGCCATCTCAGATGAATCGACATCATGGTAAGATCCGTCAACTAACGCAGCTTTGATGTCAACTAGTGGGTAACCAGCTAGTACACCATTTTTAAGTGAGTCTTCAAGACCCGCTCCAACAGCTGGGATGTATTCACGTGGAACTACACCGCCGACGATTTTGTTTTGGAATTCAAAACCTTTACCTTCTTCATTAGGTTCAAACTCAATCCAAACGTGACCGAATTGTCCACGACCACCAGATTGACGAGCGAACTTACCTTCAACTTTCGCAGCAGCGCGGAAAGTCTCACGGTATGCTACCTGAGGAGCACCAACGTTTGCTTCCACTTTGAATTCACGGCGCATACGGTCAACGATGATATCAAGGTGAAGTTCACCCATACCAGCGATGATTGTTTGGCCAGTTTCTTGGTCAGTGTGAGCACGGAATGTTGGATCTTCTTCAGAAAGCTTAGATAATGCTGTACCCATTTTATCTTGGTCAGCTTTAGATTTTGGTTCGATAGCTACAGAGATAACTGGTTCTGGGAATTCCATAGACTCAAGGATAACAAGGCTCTTCTCGTCACAAAGAGTATCACCAGTAGTAGTATCTTTTAAACCTACAGCAGCAGCGATATCACCAGCGTAAACTGTTGAAATCTCTTCACGGCTGTTAGCGTGCATTTGTAGGATACGACCTACACGCTCACGCTTACCTTTAGTTGAGTTTTTCACGTATGATCCAGAGTTTAACACACCAGAGTACACACGGAAGAACGTTAACTTACCAACATAAGGATCAGTCATGATTTTGAATGCTAAAGCTGCGAATGGTTCTTCATCGCTAGACTTACGCTCGATAGCTTCATCTGTATCCGGAAGAGTACCTTTAATAGCAGGTACATCTAATGGAGATGGTAGGTAGTCGATAACTGCGTCTAACAGAATTTGAACACCTTTATTTTTGAATGCAGAACCACAGATTACTGGGAAGAATTCTACAGAAGTTGTAGCCTTACGGATACCAGCTTTAAGCTCTTCTACAGTGATTTCTTCACCTTCTAGGTACTTCATCATCATTTCTTCATCAAGCTCAGCTACCGCTTCAATAAGTTTTCCACGGTATTCTTCAGCTAATTCTTTATGCTCTTCAGGAATTTCGACACGCTCGATGTCTGTTCCTAAATCGTTAGCGTACATGTAAGCACACTCTTCAACAAGGTCAATGATACCATTGAACTCATCTTCAGCACCGATTGGTAACTGAATTGGATGTGCGTTTGCTTGTAAACGATCGTGGATTGTTCCTACAGAGTATAAGAAATCTGCACCAATCTTATCCATTTTGTTAACGAATACGATACGAGGTACACCATAAGTAGTAGCCTGACGCCAAACAGTTTCTGTTTGTGGTTCTACACCAGATTGTGCATCAAGTACTGCTACTGCGCCATCAAGTACGCGTAAAGAACGTTCTACTTCTACTGTGAAATCTACGTGTCCTGGAGTGTCAATGATATTTACACGGTGACCTTTCCATTGTGCTGTAGTTGCAGCAGAAGTAATTGTGATACCACGTTCTTGCTCTTGCTCCATCCAGTCCATCTGAGATGCACCTTCATGAGTTTCACCGATTTTATGAATACGTCCTGTGTAATACAGAATACGCTCAGTTGCTGTTGTTTTACCAGCATCGATGTGAGCCATGATACCAATATTACGAGTGTTTTCTAAAGAGAACTCTCTAGTCATTTGGTGTCTTGCTCCTTCCATATATGGATTGGATTATTTTATTTTAAGTAGCAAAAAAGCCACTTTATATTGTTACATATGCCAGTGTCCAGTACCCTCATTATGTAAAACGAGCGCCCAACGAAAGGGAGAGGCATTCTCCCTCTCCACACTTCCATAAGCGACAAATAAAGCGGTTTATGCTTACATTTATTTTACGTTGAATCCTACCAACGGTAATGAGCAAATGCTTTGTTAGCTTCTGCCATTTTATGAGTGTCTTCACGTTTCTTAACAGATGCACCAGCGTTGTTAGCTGCATCTAAGATTTCGTAAGCTAGACGCTCTTCCATAGTTTTTTCACCACGAAGACGAGCATAGTTTACTAACCAGCGAAGACCTAAAGTTGTACGACGTTCTGGACGAACCTCAACTGGAACTTGGTAGTTAGCACCACCAACACGACGAGCGCGTACTTCAAGAACAGGCATGATGTTCTTAAGAGCTTGCTCGAATACTTCCATTGGTTCTTTATCTGAACGTTCACGAACGATATCGAAAGCGTTATAAAGAATTGTTTGAGATTTACCTTTTTTACCGTCAACCATCATTTTGTTGATTAGGCGTGTTACAAGTTTAGAATTGTACATTGGATCTGGTAACACGTCACGTTTCGCAACAGGTCCTTTACGAGGCATATTGAGTTCCTCCTTTCATTATAAGTTTATTATTTTTTAGCAGGTTTTGGTCGCTTAGTACCATATTTAGAACGTCCTTGCATACGTTTGTCAACACCAGCTGTATCAAGCGCACCACGAACGATGTGGTAACGTACCCCTGGTAAATCCTTTACTCGACCACCGCGAATTAATACTACGCTATGCTCTTGTAGGTTATGACCGATACCTGGGATGTAAGCTGTAACTTCAATACCGTTTGTTAAACGTACACGAGCGTATTTACGTAACGCTGAGTTCGGTTTCTTCGGAGTCATTGTACCAACACGAGTACACACACCACGTTTTTGAGGTGCAGAGATATCAGTTGATTTTTTCTTTAAAGAATTAAAACCTTTGTTTAACGCAGGTGATTTAGACTTCCATACTTTATCAGTACGACCATTTCTCACTAATTGGTTAATAGTAGGCATTTGATTATCCTCCCTTCGCATGTTTGTATGACCACATATCCAGGTGGTTCATTATTAGTTGAAAACAAAGTTTTTGCAAGGAAGAGCAAATGCTCTCTCCTCACAAAAACAGTTTTAACTTATTATTCCTATTGCTGAAGCTCCCACTTGAATCCCCGAAACTTTTCCAAGCTTACGAACTGATTCAACTTTGGTTATGGGTATGTTATGTTGCAAGGCAGTACGAATGATAACATGGGTTAACCGCACATCAGCATCTTCCGCAATAACAACTTCTTTAACTATACCATTTTTGATTGCTTCCAATGTTCGTTTATGACCAACGACTACATTTTCAGCATTTGACACTTTTTGATAAGACATTTAAATATCCTCCAAAGCATCATTCAGGAGCAACCTTGATTATAGTAACATTTTGTCTCATACAATGTCAACTAGGATCAGCTGTTTTTATACAAAATTTACGACGGAAAATTTTACTGTTCCACATAAACTTCATCGTTTTCTACATTCATGTTATCTTGTGTTGTTTTTACAAGATCCACTTTGCGATAACGATTCATACCTGTTCCAGCAGGAACAAGCTTACCGATAATAACATTCTCTTTCAATCCTAGAAGCTCATCGCGTTTACCCTTAATTGCTGCATCTGTTAGAACACGAGTTGTTTCTTGGAATGACGCCGCAGATAAGAACGAATCTGTCTCAAGTGAAGCTTTTGTAATACCAAGTAGAACCGGTCTAGCCGTTGCTGGTTGTTTACCTTTCAGTAACACCTTCGCATTCGCATCAGTAAACTGATGGATATCTAGTAATGTTCCTGGTAATACATCTGTTTCACCCGCATCACTTACACGAACTTTACGTAGCATTTGACGTACCATTACTTCTACGTGTTTGTCACCAATTTCTACCCCTTGCATACGGTATACTTTTTGAACTTCACGTAATAAGTATTCTTGAACTGCTGTAATGTCCGTTACTTTTAGTAATTCCTTCGGATCAATAGAACCTTCTGTTAACTCTTTACCGTGGCTAATTGGCTGTCCTAGAGTTACTTTCAGACGAGCACCGTAAGGAATAGCATACGTACGAGCTTCAACTTCACCCTGTACAACTACTTCTTGGCGATCTTTAACATCGTTGATCGCTGCGATAACACCGTCAATTTCACTGATAACTGCCTGACCCTTCGGATTACGAGCTTCGAAGATCTCTTGGATACGAGGTAAACCTTGTGTGATATCATCCCCGGCAACCCCACCTGTATGGAACGTACGCATCGTTAACTGTGTACCTGGCTCACCGATAGATTGAGCTGCGATAATACCTACCGCTTCTCCTACTTCTACGTCTGTACCAGTTGCTAAGTTACGACCGTAACACTTCTTACATACACCATGGCGAGTATTACACGTAAACGCTGAACGAATGTTTACAGTTTCAACACCCGACTTTTCAACGATATGAGCAATATCTTCAGTAATTAATTGATTTTCAACAACTAATACTTCACCTGTTTCAGGATGTTTTACAGTTTTTCTTGCAAAACGTCCAACAAGACGATCATATAGTGACTCAATAACTTCATTACCCTCTTTAATCGCACCAATTAGTAAACCGCGATCTGTTCCACAATCATCTTGACGAACAATTACATCTTGTGCAACGTCTACAAGACGACGTGTTAAGTAACCAGAATCGGCAGTTTTAAGTGCTGTATCGGCAAGACCTTTACGCGCACCATGCGTAGAGATGAAGTACTCAAGTACTGTTAAACCTTCACGGAAACTCGATTTGATCGGAAGCTCAATGATACGACCAGATGGATTGGCCATCAGACCACGCATACCAGCAAGCTGAGTAAAGTTCGATGCGTTACCACGGGCACCGGAATCACTCATCATGAAGATTGGGTTGCGTTTATTCAAGGATTTCATCAGCTTTCCTTGGATAACATCTTTTGCATTACTCCAAATAGAGATAACGCGATCGTAACGTTCTTCTTCCGTGATTAAACCGCGACGGAATTGTTTAATTACATTATCTACTTTTGCTTGTGCTTCATGGAGAATTTCATCTTTTTCACCTAATACAAGAATATCTGATACCCCAACTGTAATACCAGCTTTTGTAGAGTATTTAAATCCTAAGTTTTTCATACGGTCAAGCATGCGAGACGTTTCTGTAATTTGGAAACGTTTGAATACTTCCGCAATAATATTACCAAGGATTTTCTTGCTAAATGGTGCCACTTCTTCGCGACTAGCAATAATTTCTTTAATGTTCGCACCTTTTTCAACGAAATATTCCGCTGGTGTTTCTTTTTCAAGGTTTGAGTTTGTTGGTTCATTAATATAAGGGAACGACTCTGGTAAGATTTCGTTAAATATTAATTTACCAACTGTTGTTAATAGAAGCTTACTCTTTTGCTCTTCAGTAAACGTTACATTATTTACCGAACTCGCAGCAACTGCAACACGTGTGTGCAGATGTACATATCCATTTTGG
This sequence comes from Bacillus sp. TH19, assembly GCF_016651075.1. Classification (NCBI taxonomy): domain Bacteria; kingdom Bacillati; phylum Bacillota; class Bacilli; order Caryophanales; family Bacillaceae; genus Bacillus; species Bacillus sp. TH19. Next base: position 31,848 of record NZ_JAEKEO010000007.1, read on the forward strand.
TATGCAAGTATTGCTTCGTTTGCATCTTTGAAGACCATACCTTCACCGATTGCACCCTCGCGCTCAAGTGTTAAGTAATAGTTACCTAATACCATATCCTGAGATGGAGTAACAACTGGTTTTCCGTCTTTTGGATTCAAGATGTTTTGTGCCGCTAACATAAGGATACGAGCTTCTGCTTGTGCCTCTGATGATAACGGAACGTGAACCGCCATTTGGTCACCGTCAAAGTCCGCGTTGTATGCAGTACATACAAGTGGGTGAAGACGGATTGCACGACCTTCTACTAGTGTAGGTTCAAACGCCTGGATACCAAGACGGTGAAGTGTTGGTGCGCGGTTTAGAAGCACTGGATGCTCTTTGATCACAGATTCTAAAACGTCCCAAACTTCAGGGTGTACACGCTCGATTTTACGTTTAGCACTCTTAATGTTGTGTGCTAATCCTTTTCCAACTAACTCTTTCATAACGAAAGGTTTAAACAATTCAAGTGCCATTTCTTTCGGCAATCCACATTGGTACATCTTTAAGTTCGGTCCTACAACGATTACAGAACGGCCAGAGTAGTCAACACGTTTACCTAATAAGTTTTGACGGAAACGTCCTTGTTTACCTTTAAGCATGTGAGATAGTGATTTTAATGGACGGTTACCTGGTCCAGTAACTGGACGGCCACGGCGACCATTATCGATTAATGCGTCTACAGCTTCTTGTAACATACGTTTTTCGTTTTGAACGATAATGCTTGGTGCACCTAAGTCCAATAGACGTTTTAAACGGTTGTTACGGTTAATTACACGACGATATAAGTCGTTTAAGTCAGAAGTAGCAAAACGTCCACCATCTAACTGTACCATTGGGCGTAGTTCTGGTGGGATAACTGGAAGAACCTCTAAGATCATCCAAGATGGGTGATTTCCAGAGTTACGGAATGCTTCTAATACTTCTAGACGTTTAATAGCACGAGTACGGCGTTGTCCTTGTGCTGTTTTTAATTCTTCTTTTAAGAAGTCTACTTCTTTATCTAAATCGATGTCTTGCAGTAATTTTTTAATCGCTTCTGCACCCATAGCAGCATGGAATGTACTGCCATATCGATCACGATATGCACGGTATTCTTTTTCAGAAAGTAATTGCTTCTTATCAAGTGGTGTATCTCCACTTTCTGTTACAACATAAGAAGCGAAATAAATTACTTCTTCAAGCGCGCGAGGGGACATGTCTAAGACAAGTCCCATGCGGCTCGGGATACCTTTGAAATACCAAATATGAGATACAGGAGCAGCTAATTCGATATGACCCATACGTTCACGACGAACTTTTGCACGCGTTACTTCAACGCCACATCGATCACAAACTACACCTTTATAACGTACACGTTTATATTTCCCGCAATGACATTCCCAGTCCTTTTGTGGTCCGAAAATACGCTCACAGAACAAGCCATCTTTTTCAGGCTTTAACGTACGATAGTTAATTGTTTCTGGTTTCTTAACTTCACCGTATGACCAAGAACGAATCTTGTCAGGTGAAGCAAGTCCAATCTTCATATATTCAAAGTTATTTACATCTATCAAGGGGCCTACCTCCCTTTTAGTCTACAGGTTATCCCAATTATTCCTTAGTTGTCTCAACTTCAACATTCAATTTATCTGCTGATTGATGATCATCGTCATCTTCCGTATCACGCATTTCAATTTCTGTATCGTTGATAGACATCATTTTAACGTCCATACCTAAACTTTGCAGTTCTTTAATCAATACTTTGAATGATTCAGGAACGCCTGGTTCTGGAACATTTTCACCTTTAACAATTGCTTCATACGTCTTAACACGTCCAATAACATCATCAGACTTCACTGTTAAGATTTCTTGAAGAGTATAAGCAGCACCATAAGCTTCAAGTGCCCAAACCTCCATCTCACCGAAACGCTGTCCACCGAACTGAGCTTTACCTCCAAGAGGTTGCTGCGTTACAAGTGAGTATGGTCCAGTAGAACGAGCATGAAGTTTATCGTCAACCATGTGCGCAAGTTTGATCATATACATGACACCAACAGATACACGGTTATCGAATGGCTCACCAGTACGTCCGTCATACAGGATTGTTTTCGCGTCATTTGCCATACCAGCTTCTTCAATTGTGCCCCATACATCTTCCTCACGAGCACCATCGAATACCGGTGTTGCAATGTGAATACCAAGGTATCTTGCTGCCATACCAAGATGAAGCTCTAATACCTGACCGATATTCATACGAGATGGTACCCCTAATGGGTTTAACATGATATCGATTGGCGTACCATCTGGTAAGTAAGGCATATCTTCTTCCGGTAAAATACGGGAGATAACACCTTTGTTACCATGACGACCGGCCATTTTGTCACCTTCAGAAATTTTACGCTTTTGAACGATATATGCACGTACAAGTTGATTCACGCCTGGTGGCAATTCATCGCCATCTTCACGGTTAAACACTTTTACGTCTAAGATAATACCGCCACCACCGTGTGGTACACGTAGTGATGTATCACGTACTTCACGTGCTTTTTCACCGAAGATTGCATGTAATAGACGTTCTTCTGCCGTTAATTCTGTTACACCTTTTGGCGTTACTTTACCAACAAGTAGATCTCCATCTTTTACTTCAGCACCGACGCGAATAATACCGCGCTCGTCAAGATTACGAAGTGCATCTTCTCCAACATTCGGGATATCACGTGTAATTTCTTCTGGTCCAAGCTTCGTATCACGAGCTTCTGATTCATATTCTTCAATATGGATAGAAGTGTACACATCATCTTTTACAAGGCGCTCACTCATGATGATCGCATCCTCATAGTTATAACCGTCCCATGTCATAAAGCCAACAAGCACGTTACGTCCAAGCGCCAGTTCACCTAGTTCCATAGAAGGACCATCCGCAAGGATTTCACCTTTTACAACTTGGTCTCCAACACTTACGATTGGACGTTGGTTGTAGCAAGTTCCTTGGTTAGAACGAATGAATTTTTGCATTTTGTAGCGATCTAAGTCGCCTTTTACTGTTTGACCGTCAACGTCTACATAGCGACGTACCCAAACTTCACGTGCTTCTACGCGCTCAACAACACCAGGCTGTTTACAGATTACTGCAGCACCTGAGTCTTTTGCTGATACGTACTCCATACCTGTACCTACAATCGGAGATTCCGGATTTATTAACGGAACCGCCTGACGTTGCATGTTCGCTCCCATAAGTGCGCGGTTAGAGTCATCGTTTTCTAAGAACGGAATACAAGCTGTCGCTGCCGACACTACTTGTTTTGGAGATACATCCATGTAGTCGATGCGTTCTTTATTTGTGACAATGTTTTCACCACGGAAACGAGCTACGATATCTTCATCAAGGAATTCCCCTACTTCAGATAATTTCATATTCGCTTGGGCTACAACATAGTTATCTTCTTCATCTGCTGTTAAATAATCAACCTGCCCTGTTACAAGACCAGTTTCTGGGTCAACACGACGGTATGGCGTTTCAATGAAACCAAACTCATTTACTTTCGCAAACGAAGATAATGAGTTAATCAAACCGATGTTTGGTCCCTCTGGCGTTTCAATTGGACACATACGACCATAGTGAGAGTAGTGAACGTCACGTACTTCAAAGCCTGCGCGCTCACGCGTTAAACCACCGGGTCCTAATGCAGATAGTCTTCGTTTGTGAGTTAGCTCTGCTAATGGGTTTGTTTGATCCATGAACTGAGATAACTGAGAACTTCCGAAGAACTCTTTAATAGATGCAATAACCGGGCGAATGTTAATTAACGCTTGTGGTGTAATTGCATTTGTATCTTGAATCGACATTCTCTCACGAACAACACGTTCCATACGAGAAAGACCGATACGGAATTGGTTTTGTAGTAACTCTCCTACAGAACGCAGACGACGATTTCCTAAGTGGTCAATATCATCTGTATCCCCTACTTTATATAGCAAGTTAAAGAAGTAGCTAATAGAAGCAAGAATATCACCTGGTGTGATGTGTTTTATATCACGAGTAATATTTGCATTCCCAATTACGTTTATAGATCGTTCGCCTTCTGATTCTGGAGCATAAATCTTAATAGATTGCAGCTCAACATCGCCTGCTACCACTCCACCCATTGGTTTCGCTGTTTTGAATCCAATGTTTTTCTCTAAGTAAGGTAGAATGCGATCCAGTGTACGACGATCTAAGACTGTTCCTTCTGCCGCTAAAATTTCACCAGTTTCTGGATCCACCAGTGTTTCAGCTAAACGTTGGTTAAACAATCTGTTTTTAATGTGTAGCTTTTTGTTGATCTTATAGCGACCTACATTTGCTAAATCGTAGCGCTTCGGATCAAAGAAACGAGACACAAGTAAGCTCTTTGCATTTTCTACTGTTGGTGGTTCACCAGGGCGTAGACGCTCATAAATTTCAAGCAATGCTTTCTCTGTGCTATCTGTGTTGTCTTTTTCTAACGTATTGCTTAAGTATTCGTTATCACCTAAAAGCTCGGTGATTTCTTGATCAGAGCCAAACCCTAATGCGCGTAACAAAACAGTTACAGGAAGTTTACGCGTACGGTCAATACGCACATATACAACATCCTTAGCATCTGTTTCATACTCTAACCAAGCTCCGCGGTTTGGAATTACAGTAGCAGTAAAACCACGTTTTCCGTTTTTATCCACTTTGCCACTATAGTATACGCTTGGAGAGCGAACTAACTGGGAAACGATAACACGTTCTGCACCGTTAATTACGAATGTTCCAGTCTCTGTCATGAGTGGGAAATCTCCCATGAACACATCTTGTTCTTTTACTTCACCAGTTTCCTTGTTGATTAGACGCACTTTTACACGAAGTGGTGCTGCATACGTCACATCACGCTCTTTGCATTCTTCTACAGAGTATTTAGGTTCACCCAAGCTGTAGTCGATAAATTCAAGCGATAGATTTCCCGTAAAGTCTTCGATCGGAGAAATGTCTTGGAACATTTCTCGCAAACCCTCATCAAGAAACCACTGATAAGAAGAGGTTTGAATTTCGATAAGATTTGGTAACTCTAATACTTCACTAATACGGGCATAACTTCTTCGTTGGCGGTGGCGTCCGTATTGAACTAGTTGACCTGTCAACTGCTTCACCCCTCAAATCATGAGTATTATAAATGCACAAAAAAATTTGTGCAAAATCACAAATAAATACAACTACTGCTATTAGCGTAGTTTTTTTCTCTTAAAGATAGATACGTTGAGTCTTTCTACCTGCTCAAAAAAGAAAAATGGCTTCTATAAGAAAACCATCATTCTGTTTCATAATCTGCTGATTTTACTATCTTTTCCAAGAGAAGCAAAAATATACATCTTTCTCAACGCAGAAAATCATATATTGGCATTGTATAATGTTAACATAGCCAAAAATAACCGTCAACGCTTTTTTGATTTTATGATATAATATCCTTTTTTCTTTTCTACAACTTCAACTTCAGAAAATACTTCTTCTAGTTTTTTCATCGCAGATGGCGCACCTTGTTTCTTTTGAATAACAATCCACAATTCTCCACCTGAAACTAAATACTCCACAGCCTTTTCTAAAATCTCATGCACGATATCTTTACCAGCACGAATTGGAGGATTAGATAGAATAACAGCATACTTGCCATCTACATTTTCATAGACACTACTTTGTAAAATACGTATATTTTCAATTCTGTTATTAGCGGCATTTTCTTTTGCAAGTCCCAAGGCCCTTTCATTCACATCCACCATGTGAATTTCACGATTTTGAAACTCTTTCGCTAACGACAAACCGATTGGACCGTACCCACATCCTACGTCTAACACATTACCTTTAACATCTGGCATTTGAAACGCTTCAATTAAAAGACGAGAACCAAAGTCCACTTCGTTTTTCGAGAACACCCCATGGTCAGATAAAAAAGTAAATCGAGATTCACGAAGTGTAACTTCCCATCGTTTACGATCACTTTTACTAGAAGGGTCGTTAGAAAAATAATGGTCTGCCATATGGCCACCTCTTTTCTTTACAGTTAAAAAAAAAGCTCGCATAAGAGCGAGCTTTTTTTAAAGCACCAAAAGTTAATTACTTAACTTCTACAGCAGCGCCAACTTCTTCAAGTTTAGCTTTCATTTCTTCAGCTTCCTCTTTAGTAACGCCTTCTTTGATTGCTTTTGGAGTGTTGTCAACTAATTCTTTAGCTTCTTTTAAGCCAAGACCAGTGATTTCACGTACAGCTTTGATAACTTTGATTTTTTGAGCGCCAGCACTTGCAAGTACTACGTCAAATTCAGTTTGCTCAGCAGCAGCTTCACCAGCGCCACCAGCTACAGCTACAGGAGCAGCAGCAGTTACGCCGAATTCTTCCTCGATAGCTTTTACTAAGTCGTTAAGTTCTAATACAGTCATAGATTTAACTGCTTCAATGATTTGTTCTTTAGTCATTGTAAATATCCTCCCTTAAATAGGTTTGTATTGTTTTATAGATAACAAGTAATTATCTTTTAAAAAATTAAGCGCCTTGCTCTTCCTTTTGATCTGCAACTGCTTTAGTAGCAAGTGCAAGGTTACGGATTGGAGCTTGAAGAACGCTAAGAAGCATAGAAAGTAAGCCTTCACGTGATGGAAGAGTAGCGATAGCTTTAACCTCATCAAGTGTTACAAGTTTACCTTCGATTACGCCCGCTTTAATTTCTAAAGCTTCATGATTTTTAGCGAAGTCGTTTAATACTTTCGCAGGAGCAACTACATCCTCGTTACTGAACGCGATTGCGTTTGGTCCTGTTAAGAATTCGTTTAACTCAGCCATTTCAGCAGACTCTGCAGCACGACGAGTTAAAGAGTTTTTGTAAACTTTGAACTCAACGCCAGCTTCACGTAAGTTTTTACGTAATTCTGTTGCTTCAGAAACTGTTAAACCACGGTAGTCAACAACAATTGTAGATTTACTCGCGCGAAGTTTTTCAGCGATTTCAGTTACAACTTGTTGTTTAGTTTCGATTACTTTGCTCATGTTATTACACCTCCTGTAGATTATATAGAAGATGTACCGAAAGTGCACTAAAAACCTCCATGCCCAACTTGTAGACATGGAGGCATATAGTCACAGAAAAAAGATTCCGCTTCGTATATTAACACCTAGGTAGGAAATTAAGTCGAATCGACTCCTACTGTCTACGGTACACTATTAAAATTCACAACATAAATGATTATATTAAAACTTCTTTATGAAGTCAACTTCCAATTTTTACGCAAGTGTAGAAACGTCTACGCGTACGCCAGGTCCCATTGTAGAAGCAACAGTTGCGTTCTTCATGTAAGTACCTTTTGCAGCAGCTGGCTTAGCTTTTTGTAGCGTGTCAGCAATTGTTTTGAAGTTTTCTACTAATTTAGCATCTTCGAAAGATACTTTACCGATTGGAACGTGGATGTTACCAGCTTTATCAACGCGGTATTCAACTTTACCAGCTTTGATTTCGTTAACAGCTTTAGTTACATCGAAAGTAACTGTTCCAGTTTTAGGGTTTGGCATTAAACCTTTAGGTCCTAATACACGACCAAGTTTACCAACTTCACCCATCATGTCAGGAGTTGCTACTACTACATCGAAATCAAACCAACCTTTTTGGATTTTACCGATGTAATCAGCATCGCCTACGAATTCAGCGCCAGCAGCTTCAGCTTCTTTTGCTTTTTCGCCTTTAGCGAATACTAATACACGTTGTACTTTACCAGTACCGTGTGGAAGAACAACTGCACCACGAATTTGTTGGTCAGCTTTCTTAGGGTCAACACCTAAACGGAATGCAGCTTCTACAGTTGCATCAAATTTAGCTGTGTTTGTTTTCTTTACTAATTCTACTGCTTCTGTTGCAGAGTAAGCAGATGCACGATCAACAAGCTTCGCAGCTTCAACGTACTTTTTACCTCTTTTAGCCATGTTTGTTTCCTCCTTGAATGTGGTTTTAGCGGAATAACCTCCCACGTTTACGCCTTCATTCCGGGAACCCCCGAGGATGTGCGCCCATCCATTTATTTAAAAATGATGATCATTTACGATAATAAAGGTTGCGAATTGGAATTCCAGACCCGCAACCTTTTTTACAAAAAACAAATCGAATTAGTCTTCGATAACGATGCCCATACTGCGCGCAGTACCTTCAACCATACGCATTGCAGCTTCTACGCTAGCAGCGTTTAGGTCAGGCATTTTAGTTTCAGCGATTTCGCGTACTTTATCACGCTTAACAGTTGCCACTTTATTACGGTTTGGTTCACCAGAACCAGACTCAATACCAGCTACTTTCTTAAGAAGAACAGCAGCAGGAGGAGTTTTAGTAATGAAAGTGAATGAACGGTCCTCAAATACCGTAATTTCAACAGGGATGATAAGACCAGCTTGATCAGCTGTACGAGCGTTAAACTCTTTACAGAAGCCCATGATGTTAACACCTGCTTGTCCTAATGCTGGACCAACCGGCGGAGCTGGATTAGCTTTACCTGCAGGAATCTGAAGTTTTACCATTTTAATTACCTTTTTAGCCACGAGACACACCTCCTTAAGTCCGTGATGTGGTCAATTGGGCAGTGATTTGCCCTCCCACTTCATATTTTATCATAATGATAAAATCTTTTTCAAAAAACGTCTCCGTTACCGAAGACGTACTGACTTAAAAGATATTATCACTTTTTACAATTCATTTCAAGTTTCATTTTATAATTTTTCAATTTGATGGAAATCAAGTTCAACCGGAGTCTCGCGACCGAACATGTCTACAAGCACGCTAACTTTTTTCTTTTCCACATCAATTTCTTCAATCGCACCTGTATAATCCGCGAATGGCCCCTCATTTACACGCACTGTTTCATGAAGTTCAAATTCGAAATCAACCACTTCATTGTCCATTCCCATATGCTTCATGATGGTAACAACTTCCTCTTCTAATAGAGGCGATGGTTTAGATCCTGAACCAGAAGAACCGACAAAGCCTGTTACACCTGGCGTATTACGAACAACATACCAAGAATCATCAGTCATGATTAGTTCTACTAATACGTAACCTGGGAACACTTTTCTTTTCGTTATTTTTTCTTTACCATTTTTCATTTCTACTTCTACTTCTTCCGGGACAACAACACGGAAAATTTTATCTTGCATACCCATTGATTCTACACGTTTCTCTAGGTTTGCTTTTACTTTATTTTCATATCCAGAATAAGTATGGACAACATACCAACTTTTTTCCATTCATTTAGGACGAGCGTCCTTCCCTCCCTGACGTACATTTTTTTGCGCAAATGAAAAAACCCGTTCACCGGGCTTTTACACAGTTCTTATAAATAACATTATATCATGGATAAGTGCTTCTTATTCAAGAATTAACCAAGAATTAACCGAATTAAAGAAGAAATGCCCATATCAACCACTGCGAAGAAAATCGCAAAGAACACAACTGTCGCGATAACAGTCGTTGTTGATCGGAGTAATTCATCTTTTTTAGGCCAACTTACTTTTTTCATTTCGCGACCTACATCGCCGAAAAAGTTCGTTAAACGCATCTACGGGACCTCCAGTTTATTATTTCAATTATTTATTTTGTTTCTTTGTGAACTGTATGCTTATTGCATGTTTTACAAAACTTCTTTATCTCAAGTCGCTCTACTGAGCTCGTATCTTTCATCGTAGAGTAGTTTCGATTTTTACACTCTTCACATGAGAGTACAACTTTTTTCCTCATTAGTTACACCAACCTTGTAACATTGTCCCTAAAAATGTATCATACAACAAAAGACAATGTCAATGTCATGACTTTCACTCTCTTAACAAAAAGAAAACAGGTGAATTATTTTACACCTGCGGCACTTGCTATGAATTTAAAGTTGTGCTCTCTCTCATCTCCATATATCTTTCTAATTTCCTTTTTACACGCTGCAATGCGTTATCAATAGATTTCACGTGCCTGTTTAACTGTTCTGAAATTTCTTGATAGGAACGACCATCTAAGTATAAAGAGAGCACTTTTCTTTCTAAATCGCTTAATAATTCAGATATTTTAGATTCTATGTCTGTATATTCTTCCTGACTTATAATCATCTCTTCTGGATCAGTTACTTTCGATTCCGAAATAACATCTAATAATGTTCGATCAGATTCCTCATCGTAAATTGGCTTATCTAAAGACACATACGAATTTAACGGAATATGTTTTTGCCTTGTTGCTGTTTTAATAGCGGTAATAATTTGTCGAGTGATACACAGTTCAGCAAATGCTTTGAACGAAGACAGCTTGTCCCCTTTATAATCACGAATAGCTTTAAACAATCCAATCATGCCTTCTTGAACAATATCTTCTCGATCGGCACCCACTAAGAAATAAGATCTTGATTTCGCGCGAACAAAGTTCTTATATTTGTGAATTAAATATTCTAGAGCGTCAGTATTACCTTTTCGAACTAACTCAACGATTGCCTCATCCTCTAAATCACGAAATGTAACGTCGCCTACACTTACGAAGCCTGCTTCCACCCTGATCCCTCCGACCGCTATATATTTAGCAATATTATACAGTAAAAAGATAAAGAGCGTCAATGCTTCAACGCTCTCCTCTTCTTAATTTTTCTAATTTTTCTGTAATATCTTCACTAAATATCTTTCGCATGGCGGGTTGCTTTTCTTTCGTGTCTTTTGTACACCTTCTTACTTGTTGTTCCATCGCTTGCACTTCTAACTCTAATTCACGCGCAGATTTTCGAAGTGCACCTTGCGCAAATATAATCCACTGCTCCGTATAATCCGAAGTTGCAACGTATATTTGTGTATTTATATTTCTAAGCTCAATCGCAAGTTGTTCTATCTTTTCATCTGCAGTTTGATTTTTTCTCGTGAATATTACTTCCACCCGTGATTGTTTCATCTTTTTTTCAATACCATAGACTGTATAGGCATCAAAGACAATCATTACCTTTGTGCCTGTATACCCTTGATAATCCGCCATCTTATCAATAAGTGCGTCTCTTGATGACTGTAAATCTACATCCCGCAGTTTCTTCAAGTCTCCCCAAGCCCCGATAATGTTGTAACCGTCAACGATTAAAATATCGTTCATTTTTTATTTACCAATTTCGTGACGTTTACGATATACCTCATACATTAACAAACTTGCGGCTACTGAAGCATTTAAGGATGTAACTTTACCGACCATCGGTAAAGTAATTAGGAAATCACACTTTTCACCAATAATACGACTCATACCTTTTCCTTCACTACCAATTACTAGTCCGATTGGCATATTACCATCTAAATTACGGTAATCTGTTTTCCCTTTGGCATCTGTACCAGCAATCCAAAGTCCACGTTCTTTTAATTCATCAATTGTACGCGATAAATTTGTTACACGTGCAACAGGAATATATTCAATTGCCCCAGTCGACGCTTTCGCAACTGACGCTGTAAGCCCCACAGCTCTTCTTTTTGGAATAATAACCCCATGAGCCCCTGTTGCATCCGCAGTACGCATAATAGAGCCTAAGTTATGCGGGTCTTCAATTTCATCTAAAATTAAGAAGAACGGATCTTCATTGCGTTTTTCTGCTAATTTAAACAAATCCTCTAACTCAGCATATTGATATGCAGCTACTTGAGCAATTACACCTTGATGATTACCCTCAACCAATTGATCTAATTTCTTCTTTGGTGCGTGTTGCAAAATAACCTTATTCTCTTTTGCTAATGCTAGTACAATTTGCACTTGTCCTTTGGCAGCACCTTCCGCTACCAAAATTTTATTAATATCTCTCCCCGCTCTTAAAGCTTCAATTACAGGGTTACGTCCGATAATATATTCACTACTCATGATGATGTGCTCCCTTCCTTTTCTTCCAAAACGTCAATCGCCTTATATACAATCTCGTCCAATCTTTCACGATTATTCAACAAGTGATGATAACCGATTAGTGCTTCAAAGGCTGTACTGTGTCGATATGTTTGTACATCTGTATTTTTTGGAACAGTACCCGAATTCGCATTACGCCCTCTTCTTAATACCGCCTCTTCCTCTTCTGTCAAAAATGCCGTTTCTAATAAATGATAAACAACTTTCGCCTGTGCTTTTGCCGAAACAAAGCCCGTCCCTAAGCGATGTAATTGATTAGGGCGAACTGTTCCCTTTTGAAGGAGGTGATAGCGGATATATTGCTCATATACCGCATCACCCATATATGCTAAAGCTAAGCTGTTCAATTGCTTTGCATCAATCATTCTTATCCTCTTTTCCATCTTGTACCTTGAGCGGTATCTTCTAAAATAATATTACGTCCTTTTAAATCATCGCGAATTTGATCAGATAGTGCGAAGTCACGATTTTGACGAGCTTCAATACGCTTTTGGATTAGTGCTTCAATTTCTTCATCAAGCAACTCTTCTTGTGCTAATTCTAATCCTAAAATACTAAATAATGTTTCAAGTTGTTTTACATACGCTTCAATTACAACTTTAGAAGTATGTTCTTCTAACAAATATTGATTTGCGTGATTTGCTACGTTATATAATTCAGTAATCGCATTAGCCGTATTGAAATCATCATCCATCGCTTCTTCGAATGCAACCTGGAACTTTTCCATTTCAGCTAACCATTTTTCATTATGGTCCGTTAAATCCGTACTACTTTCCATACGATGCTTTAAGTTACCGTAAGCTGTTTTAATTCTTTCTAGTCCATTATTAGTACTTTGCAATAAATCCTCGCTAAAGTTAATTGGGTGACGGTAATGTACCGATAGCATAAAGAACCTGATTAACTGTGGATCATATTGTTTAATGATATCGTGAACTAAAATGAAGTTTCCAAGCGACTTAGACATCTTCTCGTTATTAATATTAATATATCCGTTATGCATCCAATAACGTGCAAATGTTTTTCCTGTCAACGCCTCAGACTGCGCAATTTCATTTTCATGATGAGGAAATGCTAAATCTTGACCACCAGCATGAATATCAATTGTATCCCCTAAATATTTACGCGCCATTGCTGAGCATTCAATATGCCACCCTGGGCGTCCTTTCCCCCAAGGGCTTTCCCAGAAGATTTCTCCTTCTTTCGCAGCTTTCCATAAAGCAAAATCAAGAGGGTCTTGTTTCTTTTCTCCTACTTCAATACGTGCACCGTGACGTAAGTCCGCAATCGGTTGATGTGATAATTTACCGTAACCTTCGAATTCTTTCGTTTTAAAGTACACATCACCTTCTGATTCATATGCATACCCTTTATTCACAAGTTCTTGAATAAATTCAATAATGATATCCATATTTTCCGTTACACGTGGATGAACCGTTGCATGTTTGCAACCTAGTGCCGTTACATCTTCAAAGTAAGCTTCAACAAAACGATCTGCAATTGTTGGCACATCTTCACCCAATTCGTTTGCCGCCTTAATTAATTTATCATCCACGTCAGTAAAGTTAGATACATACTGCACATCATATCCTTTATATTCTAAATAACGGCGTACTGTATCAAACACCATAGGTGGTCTTGCATTCCCAATGTGAATGTAGTTATACACTGTAGGTCCGCACACATACATCTTTACCTTATTTTCTTCTAATGGCATAAACTCTTCTTTTTGACGCGTTAACGTATTATAAATGTGAATAGTCATTTTTATCCTTCCTTCCTACCTTTACTTCGAGTTGCTTTCTCAATTTATCAAGTTCTACTTCCATAACCTTTAATTTATCAAAAATCGGATCCGGAAGATCAGAATGATTTAATTCTTGACCAATTTTTACTCCATTTTGAATAACGACTCGGCCAGGTATACCTACAACTGTAGAATGCGCAGGAACTTCCTTTAACACGACAGATCCTGCTCCAATTTTAGAATTCTCTCCAATAGTAATAGAACCTAGTACTTTAGCACCTGTTGCAATTAATACATTATCCTGAATTGTAGGGTGCCTCTTTCCTTTTTCTTTACCTGTACCACCTAATGTGACACCTTGATAAATTGTTACGTTTTCGCCAATTTCACACGTTTCTCCAATCACAACCCCCATTCCATGATCAATGAAAAAACGACGACCAATAGTTGCTCCTGGATGAATCTCAATGCCAGTAAAAAAACGACTAACTTGCGAAATCCAACGTGCCATAAAGAAAAAATTCCTTTTATAAAAAGCATGTGCAATTCGATGGGCCCAAACTGCATGTAATCCAGAGTAAGTTAAAATGACTTCGAAATAACTTCTTGCCGCTGGATCCTGTTCAAAAACGACTTCAATATCTTCCCGAAGCCTCTTAAACATCGATGTTCCCTCCCCTTTATGGGCTGCTTTTTTCGAGTGAACTAACTCCCCACTTCCCCCTAAATCTTTATACAAGGGGATAAAACTTATACTCACACCATTTACATGGTATAAAAAAAAGACGCCTCTGTCATATAGACAGAGACGCCTTTTAAGCGCGGTTCCACTCTGTTTAGGCTAAAGAAGCCTCAAACTCATCCATGATAACGGTTTACACCGCTTCTGTTTACTTTGCGCCCTAAGACGTTCCGCGAAATACTTCGCTGTTCAACAGAAGACTCGAAGGGGCATTTCAAAAATCCGCTTATAAACCACTTCCAGCCTAAGGGTGGTTCTCTCTGTAAAAAGCCTGATTTTCTACTTCTCCTTCTCGTCGCTTTTCCTTATTAGATTTTAGATATACTTATTATATTGCTAAACCTAGAAAATGTTAACCAATTACTTTTTGAATACGATTTAAAACTTTTTCTTTTCCAAGAAGAGCAATAGCGTTAGGAAGCTCTGGACCATGTGTTTGTCCAGTAGTAGCAACACGGATTGGCATAAATAGGTTTTTACCTTTATGTCCTGTTTCTTTTTGAACTGCTTTAATAGCCGCCTTAACTGCCGCTGGCTCCATTGCTTCTAAAGCTTCTAATTGATCGGCAAATGCACGAAGTACTTCAGGTACTTGTTCACCTTTCAATACTTCTTGTCCCTCTTCTTCATGATCAACATGATCTTTAAAGAACATTTCAGAAAGCTCTACAATTTCAGCTCCAAAGCTCATTTGGTCATGATATAAAGCAATTACATCACGAACCCACGCTTGTTCTTGTTCGCTTAAGTTTTCACCTACGCGACCCGCTTTCACTAAATGCGGTAAGCTTAGTTCAACAACCGTATCTAAATCTTGTTTTTTCATATATTGGTTGTTCATCCATTTTAGTTTTTGGGAATCAAATAATGCAGGTGATTTTGATAAACGAGCTGCATCAAACATTTTGATGAACTCATCTTGAGAGAAGACTTCTTCTTCACCTACTGGTGACCAACCTAGTAATGCAATAAAGTTAAAGATTGCTTCTGGAAGATATCCAAGCTCTTTATATTGCTCAATAAATTGAATAATAGATTCGTCACGCTTACTTAGCTTTTTACGGCTTTCGTTTACAATTAAAGTCATATGACCGAACTTCGGGATATCCCAACCGAAAGCTTCGTAAATCATCATTTGTTTTGGCGTGTTTGAAATATGATCATCACCACGAAGTACGTGTGTAATCTCCATTAAGTGATCATCTACCGCTACCGCAAAGTTATAAGTTGGAATTCCATCTTTTTTCACGATAACGAAATCACCAAAATCATTTGAATGGAATGCAACTTCATCTTTTACGAGATCTTTAAACGTGTAGTCGCTATCAGCCGGCACACGGAAGCGAATACTTGGAATACGGCCTTCAGCCTCAAATCCTTTAATTTGCTCCTCAGTTAAATCACGGTGGTTTCCTGCATAACGCGGTGTTTCACCACGAGCGATTTGACCTTCACGCTCTGCTTCTAGCTCTTCTTCTGTCATATAACATTTGTAAGCTAAATCACGCTCTAATAAATCTTTATATAATTTTTTATAAATATCTAAACGCTCTGTTTGACGATATGGTCCAAATTCACCACCAACATCAACACCTTCATCCCAGTCCATACCGAGCCATTTCAAGTATTTTAATTGGCTTTCTTCTCCACCAGCAACATTACGTTTCACATCAGTATCTTCAATACGAATAATAAACTTACCATCTTGATGACGAGCAAATAAATAATTAAATAATGCCGTACGCGCATTTCCGATATGTAAGTGTCCTGTTGGACTTGGCGCATAGCGCACTCTCACTTGCTTTTCCATAGTTGGTACACCTTCCAATCTTAATGTCAACACATTCTATAATTGTACACCAAAAAAACGTGATTATCCATCTTACGAATTAAAAACCACTATTTTTTCTGTAATAAAACAACCGCTTGAGAAGCAATCCCTTCTTCTCTACCTGTAAATCCTAATTTTTCTGTTGTTGTTGCCTTTACATTAATATTATCAATAGACGTTTCTAATAGTTCACTAATGCGTTTACGCATGCTTTCAATATGCGGTGCCATTTTTGGCTTTTGGGCAATAATTGTACAATCTAGGTTCCCTAGCTCATAACCTTGTTCACGCACAAATTCCCAAACCTTTTGTAACAATACAGCTGAATCCGCATCTTTGAAGGCAGGATCTGTATCGGGAAAATGTTTTCCAATATCTCCTGCTGCAATTGCTCCTAGACATGCGTCAGCAATCGTATGTAACAATACATCTGCATCCGAGTGACCGATTAATCCTTTTTCATGAGGAATTGTAATTCCACCGATAATTAACGGTCTACCTTCCGCAAATTCATGTACATCAAAACCTTGTCCAATTCGAAACATTCTTTACATCCTCCTCAATCTAAACTACTTTATGAATTCTATATTATATTGCTATCTCTATAAAGAAAAGCTCGGCAACTGCCGAGCTTTTCTTTACTATAATACCATCACTTCTATTTCTTCTGAACATGAAGGAAACTTTCAGCAATTAGTAAATCCTCTGGAGTCGTCACTTTAATATTATAGTAACTCCCCTCTACTACGCCTACTTTCTTCCCTACACGTTCTACGAGACTTGCGTCATCTGTACCAAGAAAACAACTTTGCTTTGCACTTCTATGAGCTTCTAATAAAAGAGGAACAGAAAATCCTTGCGGTGTTTGAACCGCTTTAAGCTGAGAACGTTCTACCGTTTCAACAACAACACCCTGTTCTACTTTCTTAATGGTATCCTTCACTGGCACCGCACAAATGGAAGCACCATATTTCTCTGCTGCAGTTAATACATCTTGCATCATCTTATTCGTTACGAACGGGCGCGCACCATCGTGTACGAGAACATATTCAACACCACTCACATACTGAAGCGCATTATACACACTATCTTGTCTTTCGGCCCCGCCTTGAATAAATTGCACCTGCTTTTCAACCGGGTACTTCTGCATTAACTCCTCAAAATAAGGGCGTTCCTCTTCGTTAATTGCCATGATAATACGTTTACATGCTTTATCTTTTTCAAAAGCACGTAATGTATGCACAATGATAGGTACTCCATTTATAAGTAAGAACAACTTGTTTTTGCCAGCACCCATCCGTTTCCCTTGACCCGCTGCTGGAATAATTAACGTATACATATTAATAATCCTCTACTTATAATGCTTTTTCTAATAATTTACGTTTTGCGAAAATCATACGACCAGCCGATGTTTGCAACACACTTGTAACTAGTACATTAAGTTGCGAACCGACATATTCTCTACCGTCTTCTACTACAATCATCGTGCCATCATCTAAATATGCCACACCTTGATTTTGTTCTTTACCATCTTTCACAACATAAACACTTAATTCTTCGCCAGGGAGTACGACTGGTTTAATTGCATTTGCTAAATCGTTAATGTTTAATACTGTTACTCCTTGTAATTCAGAAACTTTGTTTAAGTTGAAATCATTTGTTACAACAGTTCCACCAGTGATTTTAGCTAACTTTACAAGCTTGCTATCCACCTCTTGGATATCCTCAAAATCGCCTTCATAAATTTCCACCGGAATTGGTAGCTCTTTTTGAATACGATTTAAAATGTCTAATCCTCTGCGACCACGATTACGCTTTAAAGCATCAGAAGAATCGGCAATATGCTGAAGCTCTTCTAATACGAATTGTGGAATCACAATTGTTCCTTCTAAAAACTTCGTTTGGCAAATATCCGCAATACGTCCATCAATAATTACGCTTGTATCGAGAATTTTCCAATGAGTTGTAGATTTTTCTACCTCTACCTCTTCGTTCTCGCTATTGTTTTTCTTCTTACCTCCACGCTGGGGTAATGTAAATAATCCTAGCAATTCATTTCTCTTTTTAAATCCTACTTGGAATCCTAAATAACCAAGTAAAAGAGTAAAGAACACTTGTAATACTGTACTAATGACTGGAATCGTGAATTCACGAATTGGTATCAAAATTAAATATGCAACAATAAGACCAGAGATCAACCCTAATGTACCAAATAAAACATCCGCTACCGGTGCCTTTACAAGGGCTTCTTCGATATGTTTAATAAGTTGAACAATATAATCCACAAGCCAAAATGTTGTTAAAAATAAAATAATTGCACCAATAATCGCACGAACGTACGATCCCTCAAGCAAAGGAACAGCACCAACGTCCAATACATTAATAACTTTTGGGATTAGAAAAATCCCTAACGCTCCCCCGATCACTAAAAAGAAGAGCTGTACGATCCTTTTTAACATCCAACCACCTCCTACTCATTATTAACCATTGTTTTGCTAATCAAAACGCCGAATGCAAAAGCGGACGTGTTTTTTTGTAAATAGTTTTATTTACCAATATACCATATCATATAACAAAAATGTTCTAGTGTCGTTATATTATGGAATCAATGTAATATTCTTAATTGTGTCTACTCATATAGAGATGCTCTTGAATTCTTTTTAGGCCCTCTCGTATTTTCTTCGCCCTAACTTCCCCAATTCCTTCCACATCATCCAATTCATTAATAGTCGCACGACAAACACCTTGCAATGTTTTAAATCGATTAATTAAATTTTCAATGATAAGTGGTGGAACACGAGAAATTTTGCTTGCGATTCGGTATCCCCTCGGTGTCACGCTTTCTTCTAAGCTCATTTGCCCTGGATAGCCGAGCAATTTAACTAAATCGCTATCCTCTAAAAGCTGTGTATTTGCAAGATCTTGTAACTTTTTCAAAATTTGATGGTGATCCTGCGTTTTTTCTTGATAATAATCCTTAATTAATAACGCTGCCTCTGCTTCTAAGTCGGCTAGTAATTCTGTAAGTTGTAAACGAATTAACCTTCCTTCCGTTCCTAACTCATGAATGTAGCTCACTATTTCATTTTTAATACGCAGTACCATTTCAACACTATGTAAAACGTGAACTACCTCGGACATTGTAACGACCTCTTCAAATTCTAGAATGCCCAAATTCGTAATCCCATCATTCCATACAGCTTTATATTTTTCTAACGTTTGAATAGCTTGGTTTGCCTTTGTTAAAATTACACCTATATCTTTTAGTGTATAACGTAAGTTCCCTTGATATAGTGTAATTACGTTACGTCTTTGTGAAATAGCCACAACAAGGCTAGCCGTCTGCTTTGCTACACGCTCTGCCGTTCGGTGACGCATACCTGTTTCAATAGAATCAATGGATGGATCTGGAACTAATTGTGCATTTGCAATTAAAATTTTGCTCCCAGTTTCATTTAAAATAAGTGCCCCATCCATTTTTGCTAATTCATATAAACTAGCCGGTGAGAATGCACAATTAATGTGAAATCCTCCATCAACAATACTTTTAATCTGCTCATTATACCCAAGAACAATTAGCCCTCCAGTTTGCGCACGAAGTACGTTATCTATCCCTTCGCGTAGTGGTGTTCCTGGGGCAACAAGCTGTAGAATATTAATCATACTTTTGACACGTTGCTTGTTTTCCTCCATAGCCTAGCCTCCTAATGTCAAACGAAGCGCTTCTCCTAAATTAGAAACACCTACTACCTCAATCCCATCTGGAATTGTCCATCCTCCCAAATTTTTTCTAGGAATAATAGCACGTTGAAATCCTAATTTCGCTGCTTCTTGTACACGTTGTTCAATTCTTGATACTCTTCTTATTTCTCCAGTTAGGCCTACTTCTCCTATTACCGCATCGGCTGGTGCAGTAGCTTTATCTCTGAAACTTGAAGCAATACTTAAGGCGACAGCTAAATCGATTGCTGGTTCATCTAATTTCAAGCCACCCGCAACTTTTAAATATGCGTCTTGATTTTGCAACAATAAACCTGTTCTTTTTTCTAGCACTGCCATAATAAGTGAAACGCGGTTATGATCAATTCCCGTCGCCATTCTTCGAGGATTTCCAAAACTAGTAGGGGAGATTAATGCTTGTATTTCTACTAAAACCGGTCTTGTTCCTTCCATTGAAGCAACCACTGTGGATCCTGCAACTCCAACTGGACGTTCCTCAAGGAAAATTTCAGAAGGATTTAGTACTTCTGCAAGACCTAGTTCCTTCATTTCAAAGATACCCATTTCATTTGTGGAACCAAAACGGTTCTTCACAGCTCGCAAAATACGATATGTATGGTGACGATCTCCTTCAAAGTAAAGAACTGCATCAACCATATGTTCTAGCATACGTGGTCCTGCAATTGCCCCTTCTTTTGTCACATGTCCGACGATAAAAATAGGAATCCCTTTCGTCTTTGCAAGTTTCATTAATTCCGCTGTACATTCACGTACTTGCGTTACACTCCCTGGGGCTGACGTCACTTCAGGTAAATGTATCGTCTGAATGGAGTCAATAACAACAAAAGCTGGATTCATCTCTTCAATGTGCGCTGCAATTCTCTGTAAATCAGTCTCTGCTACAACAAATAGATTACTACCCTTTACATGCAAACGATCTGCACGAAGTTTGATCTGCTTTGCTGACTCCTCACCTGATATGTATAGTACATCATATGAAGAATCTGCTAATTGCGATGAAATTTGTAATAACAATGTTGATTTCCCAATCCCAGGGTCTCCACCAATAAGTACTAAAGATCCATCTACAATCCCGCCACCAAGTACACGGTTAAACTCTTGAAATTTCGTTTCAATACGCGCCTCAGACTTTGTTTCTACCTCTGTTAAGCGTCTTGGTTTTGTTACTTCTGATTGAATTGCATTGGCATAATTAAGGCGTCTTGATGATACAACTGGTTCCATCTCTTCAACAAGCGTATTCCATTGACCACACCCAGGACATTTCCCCATATATTTTGGCGACTGATAACCACATTCTTGACATGTAAATTTTGTTTTCTTTTTAGCCATATCTTTTATAGTTCACTTCACTTTCATCTACAAACGTTTATCCTTCTCGTACAAGAAAGAGGGCTATCGCGTAGCCCTCTTTGTTTGTCTATACTTATTTTACCTTTTCCGCACTATGAATGACAAATGATTCTCCTTCTATATCAAAGATAACTTTTTGTCCTTTCTCAATAGCACCTTTTAACAGTTCTTCTGATAGTCTATCTTCTACATGTTTTTGAATTGCTCTACGAAGCGGACGAGCACCGTACTCTCGATCAAATCCTTTATCAGCAATTGCTGAAATTGCTCCTTCTGTTAAGTGCAATTCAATCTCTTGTTCTTTTAAGCGTTTCACTAACTGATTCACCATAAGAGTTACAATTTCTTGAATATGTTTTTTCTCAAGCATATGGAACACGATAATTTCATCAATACGGTTTAAGAATTCTGGACGAAATGCTTTTTTCAATTCATCCATTACTTTACCTTTCATATCTGAATAATCGCGGCTCTCATCTTGTACGTTAAATCCAAGATGTTTATTACGTTTTAATGCGTCTGCACCAACATTAGACGTCATAATAACAATTGTATTACGGAAATCAACTGTACGTCCTTTAGAATCTGTTAAACGGCCATCTTCTAATACTTGTAGTAAAATATTAAACACATCAGGATGAGCTTTCTCTACTTCATCTAATAAGACAACTGAATATGGCTTACGACGAACTTTCTCTGTTAATTGTCCACCTTCTTCATATCCAACATATCCTGGAGGAGATCCAACTAAACGAGAAGTAGAATGCTTTTCCATGTACTCAGACATATCGATGCGGATCATTGCATCCTCATCACCGAACATAGATTCTGCTAATGCTCTTGCTAGTTCTGTTTTACCTACACCAGTAGGTCCTAGGAAAATAAATGAGCCAATTGGACGTTTCGGATCTTTTAATCCCGCTCTCGCACGACGAACAGCTTTTGCCACAGCTACAACTGCTTCATCCTGCCCAATTAAACGATCATGTAAAATTGATTCCAAGTTTAATAATTTATCTGTCTCTGTTTGTGCAAGTTTAGAAACTGGAATACGTGTCCATGTGGAAACGACATTTGCAATATCTTCTACTGTTACTTCTGAGTTTTCTTGTCCTTGTTTCTCTTTCCACTGACGCTTTGTATCTTCTAACTTTTCACGTAAACGTTGTTCCATATCACGTAAGGAAGCAGCTTTTTCAAATTCTTGGCTTTGTACAGCTGCATCTTTTTCTTTTCTAATTTCCTCAAGCTTCACTTCAAGCTCTTTTAAGTTTGGCGGTGTTGTATAAGAACGTAAGCGCACTTTTGATGCAGCCTCATCAATTAAATCGATTGCTTTATCAGGTAAAAAACGGTCTGTAATGTAACGATCTGAAAGTTTTACAGCTGCATCGATTGCATCATCTGTAATAGATACGCGGTGATGCGCCTCATAACGGTCACGTAAACCTTTTAAAATTTGAACTGATTCTTCTAAGTTTGGTTCATCAACATGAATTGGTTGGAAACGTCTTTCTAATGCCGCATCCTTTTCAATATATTTACGATATTCGTCTAAAGTTGTTGCACCAATACATTGTAATTCACCACGTGCTAAAGATGGTTTTAAAATATTCGATGCATCAATTGCACCTTCCGCCCCGCCTGCACCAATTAACGTATGAAGCTCATCAATAAATAGAATGATGTTACCAGCTTGGCGAATCTCATCCATCACTTTCTTTAAACGATCCTCAAATTCACCACGATATTTTGTTCCAGCAACAACTGTACCCATATCTAATGTCATAACACGCTTATCTCTTAAAGTTTCAGGAACTTCATTATTTACAATTTGCTGTGCTAATCCTTCCGCAATTGCTGTCTTACCTACACCAGGTTCTCCAATTAATACTGGATTGTTTTTTGTTCTACGGCTTAACACTTCAATTACACGTTGAATTTCTTTACTACGTCCAATAACAGGATCTAAACGATTTTCACGTGCAACAACTGTTAAATCACGTGCTAGACTGTCAAGTGTAGGTGTATTCGCATTTGTTGATGAACCACCCTGGTGACCTGAACTAGCTTCATTACTTCCAAGGAGTTGTAACACTTGTTGTCTTGCTTTATTTAGGCTTACACCTAAATTATTTAAAACGCGTGCTGCTACACCTTCACCTTCACGGATTAAACCAAGTAAAATATGTTCTGTTCCAACGTAGGAATGGCCTAGCTTACGAGCTTCGTCCATAGACAACTCAATAACTTTTTTAGCACGAGGTGTGTAATGTACTGTTTGAGAAGCTTCTGTTCCACGTCCAATTAATGCTTCTACCTCTTTTTGAACTTTCTCTGGACTTAATCCAAGAGCAATTAACGCTTTTGCTGCAATTCCTTCACCTTCGCGTACAAGCCCAAGTAAAATATGTTCTGTTCCAATATTATTATGCCCAATGCGAATTGCTTCCTCTTGAGATAAAGCTAATACTTTCTGTGCTCGTTCTGTAAATCTTCCAAACATCATAGAAATCGCCTCCTACTTGCGCTTAATTTTGTTCAATTCGTAATCGCTCACGGATTAAGGTTGCTCTTCGATAATCTCTTTCTTCTGGTCCTAAAGGTCCTCCTGCATATTGTTGCAAAATGCCTGGCTGAGTAAGAACCATTAACTCAGTTAAAATATTTCTCGATATACCTTGTATATATCCTAAGTCAATACCAAGCCGTACATCTGATAAGCAATTGGCTGCTTCTGCAGATTGAATTAAACGACTGTTAGCTAGTATTCCGTAAGAACGATATACTTTATCTTCAAGCTCAATGCTTGAATTTTGTACAATTAATTCTCTAGCCGTTTTTTCTTGATGGATGATTTGTTGAATGACACTCTTTAAATCTGCAATAATATCTTCTTCTGATTTCCCTAGTGTCATTTGATTTGACACTTGAAATATATTACCTAACGCTTCGCTACCTTCACCGTATATTCCTCTTACAACTAACCCTAATTTTTGAATTACTTGTATAATACGGTTAATTCTTTTCGTTAAAACCAGTCCCGGCAAATGAATCATTACCGAAGCCCTTAATCCTGTACCGACGTTAGTGGGGCAACTCGTAATATATCCAAGCGATTCATCAAAAGCATATTCAACCTGCTCCTCGATCCAATTATCTATTTGATTGGCACTTTGAAGCGCCTCTGATAACTGTAAACCTGAAAATAGGCACTGAATCCTAACATGATCCTCTTCATTAAGCATGATACTTATATGTTCACTTTCTGATAGTAGGCATGCTCCGTATTCTGTTCCTGCAAGATTTGGACTAATTAAATGCTTCTCAACTAAAACTCTCCTTTGAAGAGGATTTAATTCATTCATTTTTAATAGTTCAAACTCCCCAAAAGGTTCTACAGTTTTTTTTATAAACTTCTTCTTAAATAACTCATGAATCTGCTTAGCTTCTTCCTCGTTTTGCATAGTAGAGAATTGATATTTTTTAAAATTACGAGCCAAACGAATTCGACTACTTAAAACAATATCAGAATCAGGGCCATCTCCCTTCATCCATGGACTAATCGCTTCATTCATGATTCTGTCCAGTGACATAGAACTATTCCCCCTCTCTATGCTCACTAAGCTGATTTACAAGACCTCGAATTTTATCTCGTACTTCAGCCGCTTTCTCAAATTCCTCTTTCTGTACATATTGTTTCAGATTGAGTTTTAGTTCATCTAATTCTTTCTTTAAGTAGATATTTCCTTCTATACGTTCAGGAATTTTTCCACAATGATCCGTATGCCCACCGTGAAGACGTTTTAACAACGGTTTTAAATGCCCCTTAAATGTATCGTAACAAGAAGCACATCCAAAGCGTCCCACTTTTGTAAATTGTTCATATGTCATCTTACAATTCGGACATCTTGATATATTTGTATTTGAAAATGCATCTTGCCCTTCTTCAAACATTGCCGGTTCACTATGCAATAATCCGGCTAATAGGTCATGGAATGAAAAATTAGACTGCGGTGATTGAAAGAAAGACGTATAGCCACTTTGTTCTGCACATTGCTCGCAAAGATGAACTTCCGCCTTTTTTCCGTTGATTACTTTTGTATAATGTAAAGTTGCTGGTCTTATATTACAGTTTTGACAAGTCATCGCTATCCCCCACCTTTACAACAGGAACGATCTATCTCATGATACTTTTCATACATTACTAGATTGTTCTCTTTCCTTAATCCATTTAGTAAAAGCACATGTCATCTTTCAAAATCCCTACAATATTAAACTGCATTATCTTAGCTATCATTCTTAACAAAAGTTATATTTATTTATATTTCAGTGTTCTTAACATTGCGCATAATATTCGAGCCCTAAGTTCATCTCGAGAAGGAACATCCATTAATAATACAGAACGATCTAGTACGCTTAACATAAGTTTAGCTTCACGATTTGTTATAATACCCTCTTCTATTAAACGTATAATCATGCTTTCTGCATTTCCTTGTGCAACGCTATGATCAATCATATGAAGCATTTGATCAATAATGTCTATATCATCATGCAGTTTGACTTTTATAATGCGAATGTAACCTCCTCCACCTCGTTTACTTTCTACTACGAATCCTCTTTCTAACGTAAAACGGGTATTGATTACATAGTTGATTTGAGACGGCACACAATCGAATCGATCAGCGACCTCATTCCTCTTGATTTCAATCGCATTATTATTGCTTAAGTCAATAACTTGCTTTAGATATTTCTCAATGATATCAGATATATTTCTCATTTATCCGCCACCTTTATTGACTTTGACTATCTTTGACTTTAATTATATACGTATTAAAAAAATTTGCAACTCTTTTGCTTATTCACTATCCTAGCCACATTTCCCTGTCTTTAATCAAAAGGACGATTCTTTAAGTAAAGATTTTTTAAATTACTATGAATTGTAAAAAGAAACACGAAAAAACACAAGTCAAAAGACTTGTGTTTTTATTTTGCTTGGCGACGTCCTACTCTCACAGGGACAAGGTCCCAACTACCATCGGCGCTAGAGAGCTTAACTTCCGTGTTCGGTATGGGAACGGGTGTGACCTCTCTGCCATCATCACCAAACTGATGAAGGTATATTCCTTCAAAACTAGATAACATTGCTTCATATTATATGGTTAAGTCCTCGATCTATTAGTATTCGTCAGCTCCACATGTCACCATGCTTCCACCTCGAACCTATCAACCTGATCATCTTTCAGGGATCTTACTAGCTTACGCTATGGGAAATCTCATCTTGAGGGGGGCTTCATGCTTAGATGCTTTCAGCACTTATCCCTTCCGCACATAGCTACCCAGCTATGCCCTTGGCAGAACAACTGGTACACCAGCGGTGCGTCCATCCCGGTCCTCTCGTACTAAGGACAGCTCCTCTCAAATTTCCTGCGCCCACGACGGATAGGGACCGAACTGTCTCACGACGTTCTGAACCCAGCTCGCGTACCGCTTTAATGGGCGAACAGCCCAACCCTTGGGACCGACTACAGCCCCAGGATGCGATGAGCCGACATCGAGGTGCCAAACCTCCCCGTCGATGTGGACTCTTGGGGGAGATAAGCCTGTTATCCCCGGGGTAGCTTTTATCCGTTGAGCGATGGCCCTTCCATGCGGAACCACCGGATCACTAAGCCCGACTTTCGTCCCTGCTCGACTTGTAGGTCTCGCAGTCAAGCTCCCTTATGCCTTTGCACTCTACGAATGATTTCCAACCATTCTGAGGGAACCTTTGGGCGCCTCCGTTACACTTTAGGAGGCGACCGCCCCAGTCAAACTGCCCACCTGACACTGTCTCCCGGGTCGATGAGACCCGTAGGTTAGAATTTCAATACAGTCAGGGCGGTATCCCACCAGCGCCTCCACCGAAGCTAGCGCTCCGGTTTCAATGGCTCCCGCCTATCCTGTACAAACTGTACCAAAATTCAATATCAGGCTACAGTAAAGCTCCACGGGGTCTTTCCGTCCTGTCGCGGGTAACCTGCATCTTCACAGGTACTATAATTTCACCGAGTCTCTGGTTGAGACAGTGCCCAAATCGTTACACCTTTCGTGCGGGTCGGAACTTACCCGACAAGGAATTTCGCTACCTTAGGACCGTTATAGTTACGGCCGCCGTTTACTGGGGCTTCAGTTCAGAGCTTCGCTTACGCTAACCCCTCTCCTTAACCTTCCAGCACCGGGCAGGTGTCAGCCCCTATACTTCGCCTTACGGCTTCGCAGAGACCTGTGTTTTTGCTAAACAGTCGCTTGGGCCTATTCACTGCGGCTTTCCGTTAAGAAAGCACCCCTTCTCCCGAAGTTACGGGGTCATTTTGCCGAGTTCCTTAACCAGAGTTCTCTCGCACACCTTAGGATTCTCTCCTCGCCTACCTGTGTCGGTTTGCGGTACAGGCACCTTTTATCTCGCTAGAAGCTTTTCTTGGCAGCGGGGAATCAAAGACTTCGCTCCATAAGGAGCTTCCCCATCACAGCTCAGCCTTCACGATAAGCGGATTTGCCTACTTATCAGCCTAACTGCTTGGACGTGCACAACCAATCGCACGCTTCTTCTATCCTTCTGCGTCCCTCCATTGCTCAAACGATAAAGAGGTGGTACAGGAATATCAACCTGTTGTCCATCGCCTACGCCTGTCGGCCTCGGCTTAGGTCCTGACTAACCCTGAGCGGACGAGCCTTCCTCAGGAAACCTTAGGCATTCGGTGGACGGGATTCTCACCCGTCTTTCGCTACTCATACCGGCATTCTCACTTCTAAGCGCTCCACCAGTCCTTCCGGTCTGACTTCACTGCACTTAGAACGCTCCCCTACCACTGATACCATTGGTATCAATTCGCAGCTTCGGTGGTGTATTTAGCCCCGGTACATTTTCGGCGCAGAGTCACTCGACTAGTGAGCTATTACGCACTCTTTAAATGGTGGCTGCTTCTGAGCCAACATCCTAGTTGTCTAAGCAACTCCACATCCTTTTCCACTTAATACACACTTTGGGACCTTAGCTGGCGATCTGGGCTGTTTCCCTCTTGACTACGGATCTTATCACTCGCAGTCTGACTCCTAAGGATAAGTCATTGGCATTCGGAGTTTGACTGAATTCGGTAATCCGATGAGGACCCCTAGTTCAATCAGTGCTCTACCTCCAAGACTCTTACACTTAAGGCTAGCCCTAAAGCTATTTCGGGGAGAACCAGCTATCTCCAGGTTCGATTGGAATTTCTCCGCTACCCACACCTCATCCCCGCACTTTTCAACGTGCGTGGGTTCGGGCCTCCATTCAGTGTTACCTGAACTTCACCCTGGACATGGGTAGATCACCTGGTTTCGGGTCTACGACCACGTACTAAACGCCCTATTCAGACTCGCTTTCGCTGCGGCTCCGCCTCTTCAGCTTAACCTCGCACGGGATCGTAACTCGCCGGTTCATTCTACAAAAGGCACGCCATCACCCATTAACGGGCTCTGACTATTTGTAGGCACACGGTTTCAGGATCTCTTTCACTCCCCTTCCGGGGTGCTTTTCACCTTTCCCTCACGGTACTGGTTCACTATCGATCACTAGGGAGTATTTAGCCTTGGGAGATGGTCCTCCCAGATTCCGACGGAATTTCACGTGTTCCGCCGTACTCAGGATACATTCAAGAGAGAACGAAGTTTCGACTACGGGGTTATTACCCTCTGTGACGGACCTTTCCA
Organism: Bacillus sp. TH19; assembly: GCF_016651075.1. Taxonomy (NCBI): domain Bacteria; kingdom Bacillati; phylum Bacillota; class Bacilli; order Caryophanales; family Bacillaceae; genus Bacillus; species Bacillus sp. TH19. Next base: position 60,915 of record NZ_JAEKEO010000007.1, read on the forward strand.
GGTCGCTTCGTCTACCTCGTTCCTTTGTAACTCCGTATAGAATGTCCTACAACCCCAAGAGGCAAGCCTCTTGGTTTGGGCTAGATTCCGTTTCGCTCGCCGCTACTCAGGAAATCGCATTTGCTTTCTCTTCCTCCAGGTACTTAGATGTTTCAGTTCCCTGGGTCTGTCTTCCATACCCTATGTATTCAGGTAAGGATACCATACCATTACGTATAGTGGGTTTCCCCATTCGGAAATCTTCGGATCAAAGCTTACTTACAGCTCCCCGAAGCATATCGGCGTTAGTCCCGTCCTTCATCGACTCCTAGTGTCAAGGCATCCACCGTGCGCCCTTTCTAACTTAACCAAACTAAAATTAAAAAAATATGAGCTACACTGTTATCTAGTTTTCAAAGAACATACATTTAAACTTGAGAGATAGTTCTCTCAAAACTGAACGAAACAAAACAAGTCAACGTTTATTGATGAACTGCGTTCATCAATTCTCCATAGAAAGGAGGTGATCCAGCCGCACCTTCCGATACGGCTACCTTGTTACGACTTCACCCCAATCATCTGTCCCACCTTAGGCGGCTGGCTCCATAAAGGTTACCCCACCGACTTCGGGTGTTACAAACTCTCGTGGTGTGACGGGCGGTGTGTACAAGGCCCGGGAACGTATTCACCGCGGCATGCTGATCCGCGATTACTAGCGATTCCAGCTTCATGTAGGCGAGTTGCAGCCTACAATCCGAACTGAGAACGGTTTTATGAGATTAGCTCCACCTCGCGGTCTTGCAGCTCTTTGTACCGTCCATTGTAGCACGTGTGTAGCCCAGGTCATAAGGGGCATGATGATTTGACGTCATCCCCACCTTCCTCCGGTTTGTCACCGGCAGTCACCTTAGAGTGCCCAACTTAATGATGGCAACTAAGATCAAGGGTTGCGCTCGTTGCGGGACTTAACCCAACATCTCACGACACGAGCTGACGACAACCATGCACCACCTGTCACTCTGCTCCCGAAGGAGAAGCTCTATCTCTAGAGTTTTCAGAGGATGTCAAGACCTGGTAAGGTTCTTCGCGTTGCTTCGAATTAAACCACATGCTCCACCGCTTGTGCGGGCCCCCGTCAATTCCTTTGAGTTTCAGCCTTGCGGCCGTACTCCCCAGGCGGAGTGCTTAATGCGTTAACTTCAGCACTAAAGGGCGGAAACCCTCTAACACTTAGCACTCATCGTTTACGGCGTGGACTACCAGGGTATCTAATCCTGTTTGCTCCCCACGCTTTCGCGCCTCAGTGTCAGTTACAGACCAGAAAGTCGCCTTCGCCACTGGTGTTCCTCCATATCTCTACGCATTTCACCGCTACACATGGAATTCCACTTTCCTCTTCTGCACTCAAGTCTCCCAGTTTCCAATGACCCTCCACGGTTGAGCCGTGGGCTTTCACATCAGACTTAAGAAACCACCTGCGCGCGCTTTACGCCCAATAATTCCGGATAACGCTTGCCACCTACGTATTACCGCGGCTGCTGGCACGTAGTTAGCCGTGGCTTTCTGGTTAGGTACCGTCAAGGTGCCAGCTTATTCAACTAGCACTTGTTCTTCCCTAACAACAGAGTTTTACGACCCGAAAGCCTTCATCACTCACGCGGCGTTGCTCCGTCAGACTTTCGTCCATTGCGGAAGATTCCCTACTGCTGCCTCCCGTAGGAGTCTGGGCCGTGTCTCAGTCCCAGTGTGGCCGATCACCCTCTCAGGTCGGCTACGCATCGTCGCCTTGGTGAGCCGTTACCTCACCAACTAGCTAATGCGACGCGGGTCCATCCATAAGTGACAGCCGAAGCCGCCTTTCAATTTCGAACTATGCAGTTCAAAATATTATCCGGTATTAGCCCCGGTTTCCCGGAGTTATCCCAGTCTTATGGGTAGGTTACCCACGTGTTACTCACCCGTCCGCCGCTAACTTCATAAGAGCAAGCTCTTAATCCATTCGCTCGACTTGCATGTATTAGGCACGCCGCCAGCGTTCATCCTGAGCCAGGATCAAACTCTCCAATAAAGTTAGTTTGTCTAGCATCTAAAAATAAAAATTGACGTTCACGTTGTTTGTTTCGTTCAGTTTTCAAAGAACTTTTTTGGTGGAGCCTAGCGGGATCGAACCGCTGACCTCCTGCGTGCAAGGCAGGCGCTCTCCCAGCTGAGCTAAGGCCCCAAACAAGTATCGGGAAGACAGGATTTGAACCTGCGACCCCCTGGTCCCAAACCAGGTGCTCTACCAAGCTGAGCCACTTCCCGAAAGAAAACGCGCCCGAGAGGAGTCGAACCCCTAACCTCTTGATCCGTAGTCAAACGCTCTATCCAATTGAGCTACGGGCGCATATGGTGCCGAGGGCGGGGGTCGAACCCGCACGGTGGTCACCCACCGCAGGATTTTAAGTCCTGTGCGTCTGCCTGTTCCGCCACCCCGGCATGTCATACTGAAAATTGGAGCGGAAGACGGGATTCGAACCCGCGACCCCAACCTTGGCAAGGTTGTATTCTACCACTGAACTACTTCCGCAAGACATGTTTGAGTTATTCTATTAAAAGTGCGGGTGAAGGGAGTCGAACCCCCACGCCAAAGGCGCTAGATCCTAAGTCTAGTGCGTCTGCCAATTCCGCCACACCCGCATATTTCATTAAAATGGTGAGCCATGAAGGATTCGAACCTTCGACCCTCTGATTAAAAGTCAGATGCTCTACCAACTGAGCTAATGGCTCTTGCAATAAAAACTGGTGCCGACTAGAGGACTTGAACCCCCAACCTACTGATTACAAGTCAGTTGCTCTACCAATTGAGCTAAGTCGGCTAAATGGTGGAGGATGACGGGATCGAACCGCCGACCCCCTGCTTGTAAGGCAGGTGCTCTCCCAGCTGAGCTAATCCTCCGAATTGCCTGGCAACGTCCTACTCTCACAGGGACAAGGTCCCAACTACCATCGGCGCTAGAGAGCTTAACTTCCGTGTTCGGTATGGGAACGGGTGTGGCCTCTCTGCCATCATTACCAGACTGTATTCATTTAAGACAAGAATTATTATAACTTATTTACTTTTGAAAGTCAATAAGTTTTTTATATTCTTTCAAAACTAGATAACAGCGCTTCATATTATATGGTTAAGTCCTCGATCTATTAGTATTCGTCAGCTCCACATGTCACCATGCTTCCACCTCGAACCTATCAACCTGATCATCTTTCAGGGATCTTACTAGCTTACGCTATGGGAAATCTCATCTTGAGGGGGGCTTCATGCTTAGATGCTTTCAGCACTTATCCCTTCCGCACATAGCTACCCAGCTATGCCCTTGGCAGAACAACTGGTACACCAGCGGTGCGTCCATCCCGGTCCTCTCGTACTAAGGACAGCTCCTCTCAAATTTCCTGCGCCCACGACGGATAGGGACCGAACTGTCTCACGACGTTCTGAACCCAGCTCGCGTACCGCTTTAATGGGCGAACAGCCCAACCCTTGGGACCGACTACAGCCCCAGGATGCGATGAGCCGACATCGAGGTGCCAAACCTCCCCGTCGATGTGGACTCTTGGGGGAGATAAGCCTGTTATCCCCGGGGTAGCTTTTATCCGTTGAGCGATGGCCCTTCCATGCGGAACCACCGGATCACTAAGCCCGACTTTCGTCCCTGCTCGACTTGTAGGTCTCGCAGTCAAGCTCCCTTATGCCTTTGCACTCTACGAATGATTTCCAACCATTCTGAGGGAACCTTTGGGCGCCTCCGTTACACTTTAGGAGGCGACCGCCCCAGTCAAACTGCCCACCTGACACTGTCTCCCGGGTCGATAAGACCCGTAGGTTAGAATTTCAATACAGTCAGGGCGGTATCCCACCAGCGCCTCCACCGAAGCTAGCGCTCCGGTTTCAATGGCTCCCGCCTATCCTGTACAAACTGTACCAAAATTCAATATCAGGCTACAGTAAAGCTCCACGGGGTCTTTCCGTCCTGTCGCGGGTAACCTGCATCTTCACAGGTACTATAATTTCACCGAGTCTCTGGTTGAGACAGTGCCCAAATCGTTACACCTTTCGTGCGGGTCGGAACTTACCCGACAAGGAATTTCGCTACCTTAGGACCGTTATAGTTACGGCCGCCGTTTACTGGGGCTTCAGTTCAGAGCTTCGCTTACGCTAACCCCTCTCCTTAACCTTCCAGCACCGGGCAGGTGTCAGCCCCTATACTTCGCCTTACGGCTTCGCAGAGACCTGTGTTTTTGCTAAACAGTCGCTTGGGCCTATTCACTGCGGCTTTCCGTTAAGAAAGCACCCCTTCTCCCGAAGTTACGGGGTCATTTTGCCGAGTTCCTTAACCAGAGTTCTCTCGCACACCTTAGGATTCTCTCCTCGCCTACCTGTGTCGGTTTGCGGTACAGGCACCTTTTATCTCGCTAGAAGCTTTTCTTGGCAGCGGGGAATCAAAGACTTCGCTCCATAAGGAGCTTCCCCATCACAGCTCAGCCTTCACGATAAGCGGATTTGCCTACTTATCAGCCTAACTGCTTGGACGTGCACAACCAATCGCACGCTTCTTCTATCCTTCTGCGTCCCTCCATTGCTCAAACGATAAAGAGGTGGTACAGGAATATCAACCTGTTGTCCATCGCCTACGCCTGTCGGCCTCGGCTTAGGTCCTGACTAACCCTGAGCGGACGAGCCTTCCTCAGGAAACCTTAGGCATTCGGTGGACGGGATTCTCACCCGTCTTTCGCTACTCATACCGGCATTCTCACTTCTAAGCGCTCCACCAGTCCTTCCGGTCTGACTTCACTGCACTTAGAACGCTCCCCTACCACTGATACCATTGGTATCAATTCGCAGCTTCGGTGGTGTATTTAGCCCCGGTACATTTTCGGCGCAGAGTCACTCGACTAGTGAGCTATTACGCACTCTTTAAATGGTGGCTGCTTCTGAGCCAACATCCTAGTTGTCTAAGCAACTCCACATCCTTTTCCACTTAATACACACTTTGGGACCTTAGCTGGCGATCTGGGCTGTTTCCCTCTTGACTACGGATCTTATCACTCGCAGTCTGACTCCTAAGGATAAGTCATTGGCATTCGGAGTTTGACTGAATTCGGTAATCCGATGAGGACCCCTAGTTCAATCAGTGCTCTACCTCCAAGACTCTTACACTTAAGGCTAGCCCTAAAGCTATTTCGGGGAGAACCAGCTATCTCCAGGTTCGATTGGAATTTCTCCGCTACCCACACCTCATCCCCGCACTTTTCAACGTGCGTGGGTTCGGGCCTCCATTCAGTGTTACCTGAACTTCACCCTGGACATGGGTAGATCACCTGGTTTCGGGTCTACGACCACGTACTAAACGCCCTATTCAGACTCGCTTTCGCTGCGGCTCCGCCTCTTCAGCTTAACCTCGCACGGGATCGTAACTCGCCGGTTCATTCTACAAAAGGCACGCCATCACCCATTAACGGGCTCTGACTATTTGTAGGCACACGGTTTCAGGATCTCTTTCACTCCCCTTCCGGGGTGCTTTTCACCTTTCCCTCACGGTACTGGTTCACTATCGATCACTAGGGAGTATTTAGCCTTGGGAGATGGTCCTCCCAGATTCCGACGGAATTTCACGTGTTCCGCCGTACTCAGGATACATTCAAGAGAGAACGAAGTTTCGACTACGGGGTTATTACCCTCTGTGACGGACCTTTCCAGGTCGCTTCGTCTACCTCGTTCCTTTGTAACTCCGTATAGAATGTCCTACAACCCCAAGAGGCAAGCCTCTTGGTTTGGGCTAGATTCCGTTTCGCTCGCCGCTACTCAGGAAATCGCATTTGCTTTCTCTTCCTCCAGGTACTTAGATGTTTCAGTTCCCTGGGTCTGTCTTCCATACCCTATGTATTCAGGTAAGGATACCATACCATTACGTATAGTGGGTTTCCCCATTCGGAAATCTTCGGATCAAAGCTTACTTACAGCTCCCCGAAGCATATCGGCGTTAGTCCCGTCCTTCATCGACTCCTAGTGTCAAGGCATCCACCGTGCGCCCTTTCTAACTTAACCAAACTAAAATTAAAAAAATATGAGCTACACTGTTATCTAGTTTTCAAAGAACATACATTTAAACTTGAGAGATAGTTCTCTCAAAACTGAACGAAACAAAACAAGTCAACGTTTATTGATGAACTGCGTTCATCAATTCTCCATAGAAAGGAGGTGATCCAGCCGCACCTTCCGATACGGCTACCTTGTTACGACTTCACCCCAATCATCTGTCCCACCTTAGGCGGCTGGCTCCATAAAGGTTACCCCACCGACTTCGGGTGTTACAAACTCTCGTGGTGTGACGGGCGGTGTGTACAAGGCCCGGGAACGTATTCACCGCGGCATGCTGATCCGCGATTACTAGCGATTCCAGCTTCATGTAGGCGAGTTGCAGCCTACAATCCGAACTGAGAACGGTTTTATGAGATTAGCTCCACCTCGCGGTCTTGCAGCTCTTTGTACCGTCCATTGTAGCACGTGTGTAGCCCAGGTCATAAGGGGCATGATGATTTGACGTCATCCCCACCTTCCTCCGGTTTGTCACCGGCAGTCACCTTAGAGTGCCCAACTTAATGATGGCAACTAAGATCAAGGGTTGCGCTCGTTGCGGGACTTAACCCAACATCTCACGACACGAGCTGACGACAACCATGCACCACCTGTCACTCTGCTCCCGAAGGAGAAGCTCTATCTCTAGAGTTTTCAGAGGATGTCAAGACCTGGTAAGGTTCTTCGCGTTGCTTCGAATTAAACCACATGCTCCACCGCTTGTGCGGGCCCCCGTCAATTCCTTTGAGTTTCAGCCTTGCGGCCGTACTCCCCAGGCGGAGTGCTTAATGCGTTAACTTCAGCACTAAAGGGCGGAAACCCTCTAACACTTAGCACTCATCGTTTACGGCGTGGACTACCAGGGTATCTAATCCTGTTTGCTCCCCACGCTTTCGCGCCTCAGTGTCAGTTACAGACCAGAAAGTCGCCTTCGCCACTGGTGTTCCTCCATATCTCTACGCATTTCACCGCTACACATGGAATTCCACTTTCCTCTTCTGCACTCAAGTCTCCCAGTTTCCAATGACCCTCCACGGTTGAGCCGTGGGCTTTCACATCAGACTTAAGAAACCACCTGCGCGCGCTTTACGCCCAATAATTCCGGATAACGCTTGCCACCTACGTATTACCGCGGCTGCTGGCACGTAGTTAGCCGTGGCTTTCTGGTTAGGTACCGTCAAGGTGCCAGCTTATTCAACTAGCACTTGTTCTTCCCTAACAACAGAGTTTTACGACCCGAAAGCCTTCATCACTCACGCGGCGTTGCTCCGTCAGACTTTCGTCCATTGCGGAAGATTCCCTACTGCTGCCTCCCGTAGGAGTCTGGGCCGTGTCTCAGTCCCAGTGTGGCCGATCACCCTCTCAGGTCGGCTACGCATCGTCGCCTTGGTGAGCCGTTACCTCACCAACTAGCTAATGCGACGCGGGTCCATCCATAAGTGACAGCCGAAGCCGCCTTTCAATTTCGAACTATGCAGTTCAAAATATTATCCGGTATTAGCCCCGGTTTCCCGGAGTTATCCCAGTCTTATGGGTAGGTTACCCACGTGTTACTCACCCGTCCGCCGCTAACTTCATAAGAGTAAGCTCTTAATCCATTCGCTCGACTTGCATGTATTAGGCACGCCGCCAGCGTTCATCCTGAGCCAGGATCAAACTCTCCAATAAAGTTAGTTTGTCTAGCATCTAAAAATAAAAATTGACGTTTACGTTGTTTGTTTCGTTCAGTTTTCAAAGAACTACTTAGTCGCTCATTTGCGACTTCCTTATGTTAACATCTTCATTTTTCGATGTCAACTAAGTTTTTCAATTTCTTTTTTGTCGTTTTCTGCGTTTCCGCATCAGCGACGGTTATTAATATATCATGTAGGAAAATGAAATGCAATAGTTTTTCTAATAAAATTTTTAACTTAGTAAAAAAGCATAAAAACAGCAACTTTCTTCTATATAAGTATAGTTTTTTAATCTGGCATCCACTTAACGAACAATAATCTCGCTTTCCTTTTAATAGAAGGTTTCTCTCCCCTCAAATAAAGAAATAAAAAAAGCTTTGGAGAAATCTCCAAAGCTTAGTCTTGTTTATGGCGCATAGCTGGGAATAATAGTACGTCACGAATAGATGGTGCGTTTGTTAATAACATAACAAGACGATCAATACCGATTCCTAACCCACCCGTAGGAGGCATACCGTACTCAAGAGCTTCGATATAATCATCATCCATCATGTGAGCTTCGTCATTACCTTGCTCGCGCTCTTTTAGTTGAGCTTCAAAACGTTCTTTTTGATCGATTGGATCATTTAACTCAGTGAATGCATTTGCATGTTCACGCGCAACGATAAATAACTCGAAACGATCTGTGAATCGTGGATCTTCGTCATTCTTTTTCGCAAGTGGCGAAATTTCTACCGGATGACCGTAAATAAATGTTGGTTGGATTAATTTATCTTCTACTTTTTGTTCGAAGAACTCATTAATAATATGACCAACTTCCATTGTATTCTTAATTTCCACATTATGTTCTTTTGCAAGTTCACGCGCTTCTTCTACACTCATTGGATTCCAGAAATCTGCTCCAGAGTGTTGCTTAATTGCATCTACCATATGAAGACGTGTCCATTCTGGCTCTAGATTAATTTCATAATCACCATATTGGATTGTTGTTGTACCCAATACTTTTTTCGCGATATGAGCAACCATATTTTCTGTTAGTTTCATAATATCATTATAATCAGCGTACGCTTCATATAATTCAATCATCGTAAACTCAGGGTTATGACGAGTTGATACACCCTCATTACGGAATACACGGCCGATCTCATAAACCTTTTCTAATCCACCCACAATAAGACGTTTTAAATGAAGTTCAATTGCGATACGCATATATAATTCCATATCTAACGCATTATGGTGTGTAGTGAAAGGACGAGCAGACGCTCCACCTGCAATCGCGTGCATCATAGGCGTTTCCACTTCAAGATAACCGTTGTCATCTAAATATCTTCTCATTTCACGAATGATTTTACTACGGGTAACGAACGTTTCACGGCTTTCCATACTTGTAATTAAGTCCAAGTAACGTTGACGATAGCGTTGTTCAACATCTTTTAATCCATGGTATTTATCCGGTAATGGACGAAGGGATTTCGTTAAAAGTGTAAATCCTATTGCTTTTACTGAAAGTTCTCCAACGTTTGTTTTGAACACTTTACCTTCAATACCTACTAAGTCACCTAAATCTGCTGTCGTAAATAACTCGTACTCTTCATCTCCAACAGTATCTTTACGAACATAAATTTGAACTTGCCCCTGTAAATCTTGAATATGCGCAAATCCCGCTTTTCCTTTACCGCGTTTTGTCATAATACGACCAGCGATAGAAACAGTGATTTCTTTCTCTTCTAATTCTTCTTTAGAGAATTCTCCATATAGACTTACTAAGTCAGTTGTTGAATTTGTGCGTTCAAATCGTTTACCGAACGGATCGATTCCTTGCTCACGTAAATTATGTAGCTTTTCACGACGAACAAGCAATTGGTCGTTTAATTCTTCGTGGTTCATGTTATCCATGATATTAATATCACTCCAGCTCTATTAATTTTTACAATATATACAGTATAGCATTTTCTACTCAACTAGAAAAACTGCCAGCAACTAACTGGCAGTTCTTCTTTCTTTCACGTAATTATAGGAAGTGTATAGAAGAATGTCAATCTCCTATGCCCCCTTATTAACCAACATAAATTGTTTGTTGTTTCGCTTCTACTTCTTCTACAAATGCACCTAATACATTCGCAAGGTCTTCACGTGTGTCGCAAGTATTGATACCATTACGCACACTCGCATTACCACGAACACCTTTTAAATACCAAGCTGCATGCTTTCTCATCTCTCTTACGGCAACATTTTCGTTCTTTAAATCGATAAGACGATCTAGATGCAACATACATACATCAATTTTCTCACGCACTGTTGGTTCCGGCATTAACTCACCTGTCTCTAAATACTTTACCGTACGATAAATCATCCACGGATCTCCAAGAGCAGCGCGACCAATCATAACACCATCTACACCAATTTCATCAAGCATACGCTTTGCATCTTGTGGTGTTTCGACATCACCATTTCCGATAACCGGAATATTTACAGCCTGCTTTACTTGTTTAATAATATTCCAATCCGCTTTACCTTCATACATTTGCACTCGTGTACGCCCATGAACAGCTATCGCTTGTCCACCAGCACGCTCAACAGCTCTAGCATTTTCTATTGCGAAAATATGTTCTTCATCCCAACCAATACGCATTTTAACTGTAACTGGCTTTTCAACAGCATCTACAACCGCCGCTACCATCTCATATATTTTATTTGGGTCTAAAAGCCACTTTGCTCCTGCATCACACTTAGTGATTTTCGGTACTGGGCACCCCATATTAATATCAATAATGTCTGCTGTCGTATATTTATCTACGTATTTCGCAGCATCTACAAGAGTTTCTTTCTCTCCACCAAAAATTTGTAAACTTAATGGCTTTTCTCTCTCATCGATATATAACATATCTAATGTTCTTTTGTTATTAAGTAATATTGCCTTATCACTTACCATTTCAGCACAAACTAAACCTGCACCAAATTCTTTTACCGTCAAACGGAATGCAGAGTTACACACTCCCGCCATCGGTGCTAGTACAACTGGATTTTTCATCTCAATATTTGCAATCTTTAACACCCGACTTACTCCTTCCTTTACGGTCACTTTGGCATCAATTCGTCTATTGAAACGTTTAATGTTTTAGCGACTTCTACTACAAAATCTTGGGAAGGTGATCTATTGCCCCTCTCAACTTCACCTAAAACCGATACAGATACCCCTAATTCTTTCGCAAAACCTTCTTGCGTATAGCCTTTTAGCTTTCGAAAAGCACGAATGCGTCTTCCCCATTTTTCTGCTTCCATACCGTTACTCCCTCTCGCCTTTTCATTTCTTCTACTTGTGAACGTGAAATGTCTTGTTTTATATCTTGATTGATTTCTAACAACGGAACGATAACAAAAGCTCTTTCGAACATCCGCGGATGCGGAACAATAAGATTCTCTGCTTCAATATTTTCTTGATTATATAGTAAAATGTCAAGGTCGATGGTCCTCGGGCCCCATCTAATTTCCCTTTTTCTTCCTAGGTCATTCTCTACCCTTTGTGTTACTTTCAATAATTCTTGCGGTGATAAATTGGTAGAAATTTTTATAACTAAATTTAAAAAGCAATTTTGGTCAGTATAGCCAACCGGATCAGTTTCATATACAGACGAAACATCATCAACTTGGATATGCTGGTTTTTATTTAAAAACTGAATTGCTTCAGTTAAATAAGTATAACGCTCCCCAATATTGGAACCTAATGCAATGTACGCTATATTATTCATGGACGCTCTCTCGTAATTTCTACCGCTACAGCACGATAATGTCCTGGTATCGGCGGATCCGGTTTAATTACCTTAATTGTACACCGTGAAATACTCTCATATTGTTTCAATATATCTGTAGCGATATTTTCAGCGATACTCTCTACAAGCTTATACGTTCTATCTTCAACAACTTTTCTACACAGCTCAAAAAGTTCCCCGTAATTGACAGAATGCTCTAAGTCGTCACTTTCTCCTGCGCGTTTTAAATCCAACTCCACCGTTAAATCTACTTTAAATCTCTGACCTAATTTATTCTCTTCTGGGAATACACCATGATAACCGTAAAACTCCATATCATGGATATAAATTTTATCCAATTACTTTACCCCCTTACCAATCATCGCGTCCATCATCTTAGCCATACGCGCCATTTCTTTCACATCATGAACACGGATAAACTCACAGCCCTTTTCAATACCAAGACAAACGGTAGCTCCCGTTCCTTCAAGACGTTCCTCCACTGGTAAATCTAACACATGGCCAATAAAGGACTTTCTTGAAGTACCTAAGAGAACTGGGTAACCCAGTACATTTAACTGTTCTAAATTGCGCATCGCTTCTAAATTTTGCTCAGGTGTTTTCGCAAAACCGATACCTGGGTCTAAAATAATATTCTCATCTCGCACACCAGCATCTTTAGCAATTTTAATACTTTCATACAAATCAGCAATCATATCGGCCATTAAATTGCGGTAATTCATATTATCTCGGTTATGCATTAAGATAATGGGCACATCATAATAGGCTGCAACTTCAGCAATCCTCGGTTCCGCCTTCGCTCCCCAAATATCATTAATAATATGAGCACCAGCTTCAATCGCTTGTTTCGCAACCTCAGCTTTATACGTATCAATAGAAATAGGTAGCTTTACTTCTTTTGACACTGCCTGAATCATTGGAACAACTCGCTTTATTTCCTCTTCTACTGAAACTTTAGCGAAACCCGGACGGGTAGATTCGCCGCCAATATCAATAATATGGACACCTTCACTTTTCATTTCTTTCGCATGTCGCACCGCAGCATCTACTTCGTTGTAACTCCCACCATCAGAAAATGAATCTGGCGTTACATTTAAAATCCCCATAATTAATGTCTTTTCATTTAAGTTCAATGTATATTCGCCGCAGCGCAAATCATAATCCCACTTCAAACTACACATCTCCTCTTCGCAATTCATTTCTGCTCCACAATTTCTCTCTCTGCACTCCATAAAGATCCATAAGTCTTTTTGTAACCACTCCCACTTTACCCGGGAAATCTTTCTCTTCTATACGATAAAGGGGGACAATCTCTTGAATAGAGTTCGTTACGAACACTTCATCCGCTGAAAGCAATTCATCTTTTGTAAAGAAACCTTCCTTTACTTCTATATCTAGCTCTTCAGCAGCCTTTATAATAAACGCACGAGTGATTCCGTTTAAAATCCCTGTTTCTAATGAAGGAGTATATAAAATATCTCCTTTAACAAAAAAGAGATTCGAAACAATACCCTCTGCAACATAACCTGTTTCGGTAAGAAAAATACCTTCCTTATTCACAACATTTCCAATTTCGCGTTTCCCTAAAATATTATTTAAATAATGATGGGACTTCAAGCGAAATGCACCCTCTGGTGTATTTCTCACTTGCTTTAAAATAACTCCTTCTTTTTCCACTACATTCCCTGGAGCTGCTAAAGGTTTTATAAAAACAATAACAGACGGTTCTTCATATACTTCCGTTTGTAATCCTATTTCATCTATACCCGCCGATACATTTAAGCGCACATATGCATGCTTTAACCCATTCTTAACAAGTAGATTCTTTAAAATAAGCATCACTTCATCTTTTGTCATTGTCCATTTGATTTGCAATATATCGAGCGCATCCATTAAGCGTTCATAATGATCATCCAATAAAAAGAGATGACCATTATAAATACGAAATGTCTCAAAAACCCCAAGTCCATATAGGTAACCGTGGTCATAAGGAGAAATTTTCGCTTCACTCGCTTCTACATACGTGCCATTTACGTAAATTAACACGATGTCACACTTGGGCTATATTTGCGAATGAAATTCTGTAGCAACTCTTTCCCGTGAGAAGTCATAATAGATTCCGGATGGAATTGTACCCCTTCAATCGGCAACGTTTTATGACGAAGCGCCATAATTTCACCTTCTTCAGTCCAAGATGTTATCTCTAAACAATTCGGTAACGTCTCTTTTTTAACGATAAGAGAGTGATAACGTGTCGCGGTAAATGGATTTGGGATATCAGAAAAAATCGTCTGCCCATCATGATGCATTAAAGATGTTTTTCCATGCATCAAACGCTCTGCCCTGACAACATCCCCTCCAAATACTTGCGCAATTGATTGATGTCCAAGACAGACCCCAAAAATCGGAAGCTTACCTGCAAAATATTTAATAACATCCATACTGATTCCCGCCTCATTAGGACTACATGGACCTGGCGAAATCATTAAAAAATCTGGTTTCATATTCTCAATATCCGAAATAGTCACTTCATCATTACGCTTAACAACAAGCTCTTGTCCAAGTTCTCCAAGAAATTGCACTAAATTAAATGTAAAAGAATCATAATTATCAATCATTAATATCATTTCTCTCACCTAACCGTTTCTTCGCTACTTTCTTTTGCACGCCATAAAGCGATTGCTTTTTTTAACGACTCTTTATATTCATCTTTTGGATTTGAATCAATTACAATACCCGCTCCAGCTTGCACATGCGCTTGTCCATCTTTAGCAAGTAGTGTTCGGATTACAATATTCAATTCCGTATCTCCAGAATAACCAATCCAACCAATTGAACCCGTATAAATTCCTCGGCGAACAGGTTCTAATTCCTCAATGATTTCCATCGTACGTATTTTCGGGGCACCGGTAATTGTCCCACCAGGAAATACAGCCTTCACCAAATCGAAAGCATCTTTATCTGCTTCCACCTCACCACGCACATTAGAAACAATATGCATAACGTGTGAGTATTTTTCAATTACCATAAATTCATCTACTTCAACAGTGCCATATTTACAAACCCGGCCCAAGTCATTTCGTTCTAAATCCACAAGCATTACATGCTCTGCTCTTTCCTTTTCATTTTCAATTAATTCTTTCGCTAATTCTTCATCCTCTTGCTCACTTGCTCCTCGAGAGCGCGTACCAGCAATCGGTCTTGTACTCACTTCTTTTCCTTGCTTTTTAATTAGCAATTCAGGCGAAGCACTAACAATTTGAAAATCTCCAAACTCCAAGTAACCCATATATGGAGATGGATTAATTTCACGAAGACTTGTATATATTTCTAGTGGATGTGTTTGTAATGTTCTTTCTTGTCTTGTCGACAAGTTTACTTGAAACACATCACCCGCTCCAATATATTCTTGAATACGTTCAACGGCCTTCATAAAGCCCTCTTCCGTAAAAGCGACTGCTTCATTTTTCTTTTCAGGAGATTCAAACGGCATATTCACTTCGGGGGCTTCTTTCATCCAAAGACCCTTCCATTCATTTAATCGTTCTTCTGCCTCTTCACACTCATCTGCATAATGCGTAATAATCCATAATACTCTCTCCTGTTGATCATACACAAACACGTCATCAAATAACAAAAAGAATATGTCAGGTATATTAATATCATCCTTCGCAAGAGAAGAAAGTTTTTCAATATAACGGATACAATCATAACTAAAGTATCCAATTGCCCCACCCTGAAAAGGTGGGTACTCCGGATTATAATCCGTTTTCCATTTCTCCATATACGCTTGCATTAAATCTAATGGATTCCCTCGCTCTATTGTTTCCTTACCACTTTCACTTATATGTAACGTCTCATTCTTACCCTGAATTACCGCTACTGGATCCAGCCCAACAATGTTATAACGACCACCACGTCCACTTTCTAACAAAATATGTTGCGGCTTATCCTGAGAAAGAAATTTATATTGCTTAAAGAAATCTAACTGATATGGAATAGAAAGCGCTAAAGATTTTCTTCGTTGCATATCAACACCCCGTCTTCTGTTATCCCACCCTCTTAAGCCAATCAACTCAAACTACATAAAATTATTTATATAGAGAATGATTATACTTGAGGGCTAGTGAAAATAAATTAATTATACTACTTCTTATTTTACATGAAGTTTTCTAGTCATTCACTCTTTTCCTTTTTCCAATCAAAAAAGAAAAAGCATCCTTTTTTAAGGATGCTTTTCAAATCACATTCAATTATGACTCAAATTGATAAAGTGGTGTACTTAAATAACGTTCACCGTTACTTGGGATAATAACAAGTACCTTTTTCCCTTTACCTAATTTCTTCGCAACTTCTGTCGCTGCATAAACGACTGCTCCCGAAGAGATACCAACTAAAATACCTTCTTCTTTAGCCACTCTTCTCGCATATTCGAACGCTTGCTCCGTTTTCACTTGAATAATTTCATCATATACCTCTACATCCAATGTCTCCGGAACAAACCCCGCTCCAATTCCTTGGATCTTATGTGGTCCTGGCTTTCCACCAGATAATACTGGTGAATCCGCAGGTTCTACCGCGTAAATTTTGATATCTTTATAAGCCTCTTTCAGCACTTCACCGGCACCTGTAATTGTTCCACCTGTACCAATACCTGCGATAAACGCATCTAATTGATCCCCCATCTGTTCAACAATTTCTGGACCTGTTGTTATACGATGGATTTCTGGATTCGCTTGATTTTGGAACTGTTGTGGTATAAAGTACCCATGTTCTTCTGCTAATTCAGTTGCCTTTCGAATTGCTCCGCCCATTCCTTCAGGTCCTGGAGTCAATACTAATTCAGCACCGTAAGCGCGTAATAAATTACGACGCTCAATACTCATTGTTTCTGGCATTACTAAAATTGCCTTATATCCTTTAGCAGCTGCTACCATCGCTAAGCCAATACCTGTGTTACCACTTGTCGGCTCAATGATTGTATCGCCCTCTTTTAATAATCCTTTATTTTCAGCATCTTCAATCATAGCTAACGCGATACGATCTTTAACACTGCTCCCCGGATTCATAAATTCTAATTTTAAGTATACATCTGCGCTGTCTGATTCTACGATGCGGTTCAACTTAACGATCGGCGTTTTCCCGATTAATTCTGAAACTGATTGTGCCACTCGCATTCCTGTCACTCCTAACACCGAGTATTTTTATTGGTTTTATCTATATTTAGATTTTGTCAGAAAATTCCCTATTTGTCAATCTATTTGGGCGGCTGATTCTCCACCTAAACTTCTTTATTACAGCTTCTCAATTAGACTTGTAATATCTTCTTTAGCGAATTTATGTCGTTCATTACAGAAGTGACAGTGAACTTCCGTCTCTTCTTCTTCTGCACGGATTTGTTCTAACTCCGCTTTACCTAAACTAATTAGCACACTTTCAATACGCTCACGTGAACATGTACAATTAAATTGAACATCCATTGTTTCTAGCACTTTCACTTTATCTTCTCCAAGCACTTCATACAGTAATTCTTCTGGAGAAAGACCTTGTTCGATTAATTGTGATACCGGCGGGATTTGTTGAAGACGCTCTTCAATAAATGAAATTGTTTCTTCCTGCGCACCTGGCATAATTTGAAGAATGAATCCACCCGCCGCTAATACGCTATCATCTCCATTTACAAGAACACCAACACCTACAGAAGAAGGTGTCTGCTCAGAAACCGCGAAATAATATGTGAAATCTTCCCCTAGTTCTCCTGAAACAATGGGAGATTGACCAATAAACGGTTCACGCATACCGATATCTTTAATTACCGTTACAAATCCTTCTGTACCTACCGCTTGATATACACGTAATTTTCCTTGTTCCGTTCCTTCAAAATCAACATGCGGATTCGTTACATAACCACGTACATCCCCATTTGCATGAGCATCGACTAAGATAGGACCAATCGGGCCGTTACCCTCTACTTTAATCGTTAACTTCTGCTCGCCTTTTAACATAGCACCCATCATTGTACCCGCAGTTAAAGAACGACCAAGTGCCGCTGAAGCTGTTCTCCATGTATCATGACGCTTTTGCGCCTCACTTACTGTATTTGTTGTACGTACACTATAAGCACGAACCTCTCCATTAAACGCTAACGCTTTTACTAAATAATCTTTCATACTTATTTATTCACCCTTCTCATGTTGTAAATTTGCATTACGCTCATATAACATATACAAACCTTTTAACGTTAAAAACGGATCTACAATATCAATTACATTTGATTCTTCTGAAATTAATTTTGCTAATCCACCTGTTGCAATAACTTTCGGTTCTTGCTTAGCTTCTTCCTTCATACGCTTAACAATACCTTCCACTTGTCCAACGTATCCATAAAGAATACCTGATTGCATTGCACTTACTGTATTCTTCCCGATAACACTACCCGGTTTTGTAATTTCAATACGAGGAAGCTTTGCTGCCCTGCTATATAAAGCCTCTGCCGAAATCATAATTCCTGGCGTAATGACGCCACCCATATAATGCTTCTCTTCGTTAATATAACAATATGTAGTAGCCGTACCAAAATCAACAATAATAAGCGGACTTCCATATAAGTGGATTCCTGCTACTGCATTTACAATTCGGTCCGCGCCTACTTCACGTGGATTTTCATATTTAATATTCAAGCCAGTTTTTATCCCAGGCCCCACTACAAGCGGTTTAATTTTAAAATACTTTTCACACATACGCTCTAAAGCGAACATAATTGGCGGTACGACTGAAGACACAATAATACCTTTCACATCTTCAAAAGAAAGACCTTCATGCTCAAGTAACTGCTTTACAAGCATCCCATACTCATCTTCTGTTTTATGACGATCTGTTTCCATGCGCCAATGCTGACGAAGTTCTCCCTCTTCAAACACACCTAGTACCGCATTTGTGTTCCCTACATCCAATACAAAAATCATATTCTCACCACTTATCTTATTTAATCTATATTTGCGCAGTATGTATAAAACTTATAAAAACATCATATCACACATACTTATATAATCATTTTTTCTATACTCATCATTGTACAAAAAGATTACTCTCTATTTCAATTTTTAATAATAGTTTCATTCAATTTTTTTGCCAATTAAATTCATTCCACAAAAAAAAGGAGTGACTATTGTCACTCCTTTTTTCTTACTTATCTTCTGTATCTTCATCGTCTTTCTTCATATTGATGTTTACTTTCACATCATCTGAAGATGTTGGACGCTCAGGTAATCTGCCATAATCATATAAATGATTAATTTGCTCTGCATCTAATGTTTCTACTTCAAGTAACGTTTTCGCGATAATATCAAGCTTATCTCGTTTTTCAGTAAGAATTTGTTTCGCACGAGCATAACAGTCTTTAATAATTATTTGCATTTCCACATCAATTTCATGCGCGATTGCATCACTGTAGTTTTGTTCTGAATGGAAGTCTCTTCCTAAGAATACCTGACCACCTTGTGAGCTACCAAATTGCATCGGTCCAAGCTTATCACTCATCCCGAATTCTGTAACCATACGTCTTGCAATACCAGTCGCACGTTGGAAGTCGTTGTGAGCACCTGTACTTGCTTCACCAAATACAATCTCCTCAGCTACTCGACCACCAAGTAAACCAGTGATTTTATCAAGTAACTCTGGTTTTGTCATGAAGTAACGATCTTCCTTCGGAAGCATTACCGCATATCCACCAGCTTGACCACGAGGGACAATTGTTACTTTATGAACGATATCTGCTTCATCAAGGACAACACCAATTACAGTATGGCCAGCCTCATGGAATGCAACGATATTACGTTCTTTTTCAGAGATAACGCGACTTTTCTTAGCTGGACCTGCAATAACACGATCCGTCGCTTCATCGATGTCACTCATATCAATTTTCTTCTTATCTTGACGCGCAGCTACTAAAGCAGCTTCGTTTAATAAGTTTTCAAGATCGGCACCAGAGAATCCTGGTGTACGAGTTGCAATTGCTCTTAAGTTGACATTCTCATCAAGCGGTTTATTACGAGCGTGTACCTTAAGTACAGCTTCACGACCATTTACATCTGGACGATCTACTGTAATTTGACGGTCAAAACGACCTGGACGTAATAACGCTGGATCAAGAATATCAGGACGGTTTGTCGCAGCGATGATAATAATACCTTCATTTGCACCGAATCCATCCATTTCAACAAGCAATTGGTTCAACGTTTGTTCACGCTCATCATGACCACCGCCAAGACCCGCGCCACGTTGACGTCCTACTGCATCAATTTCATCAATGAAAATGATACAAGGAGCATTTTTCTTTGCGTTTTCAAATAAATCACGTACACGGGATGCACCGACACCGACGAACATCTCTACGAAGTCAGAACCACTAATAGAGAAGAACGGAACGCCTGCTTCACCTGCAACAGCACGTGCTAGTAAAGTTTTACCTGTACCTGGAGGTCCCACTAATAGAACACCCTTCGGAATACGGGCACCAACTTCAGCGAACTTACGAGGGTCTTTCAAGAATTCAACTACCTCAACAAGTTCTTGTTTCTCTTCATCCGCTCCAGCAACATCTCTGAAACGAATTTTTTTCTTTTCATCATTGTATAGCTTCGCCTTACTTTTCCCGAAGTTCATAACACGGCTACCGCCGCCCTGAGCTTGGTTTAATAAGAAGAAGAATAAAATGAAGATAATGACAAACGGAATGATAGAAGTAAAGAACGTTACCCAAGCACTTGTTTCTTCTGCTGGTTGATACTTAACTTCAGCCCCTTGCGCTTTATCATTAATTTTCTTTTGTAATTCCTCAGTATTTGGTGCATAAGTAACAAATTGTTCTCCTTGGCTAGAAGTCTTGAATTGTCCCTTTACCTCAAACACACCATTTTTCGGTTGAAGCTGCACATTACGCACTTCACCTTTTTCAAGTTGAGTAATGAATTTATCGTAGCTAACTGATGTCGTTTTTTGCGTCGAACCATTAAAATAGCTCACGATTCCAATTACTACTAAGAATATCAGTAAATAAAAGATGGTATTACGGAAGATACGATTCATTCCTAACCTCCTCTCACGGCATAAACACTATAGTAAATCGTAACATAAAAAAAATTTCCTATACAATTGTAACGCCTATATTTAATTAATTTGAGTAAACACTTGGTTTTAATACTCCTACATAAGGAAGATTACGGTACTGCTCTTTATAATCTAATCCATATCCTACAACAAATTCATGAGGAACAGTAAATCCAACATAATCTGCTTTCAGATCAACCTTACGACCTGTTGGCTTATCTAATAAAGTAACAATTTTTACAGATTTCGCTTTACGATATTTAAACAGATCCACTAAATAGCTTAGTGTAAGACCGCTATCAATAATATCTTCAACGATTAAAATATCGCGACCTTCTACCGAAGTATCAAGATCTTTTAAGATTTTTACTTCGCCTGTCGAAACTGTAGAGTGACCGTAGCTAGATACAGCCATAAAATCCATTTCAAGATATGTATCTGTTCTCTTTAATAAATCTGCCATAAATGGCATTGCACCCTTTAGTACACCAATCGCAAGAGGTACTGTATTTTTGTAATCCTCTGCAATAACTGCACCTAGTTCGTGCACCTTTTCTTGTATTTGTTCTTCAGAAATTAATACTTTTTCGATATCTTGATTCATCATTTCATTATCCTCCCGGAAGACTCCTTGCTTTTGTAGTGAATAATCATGTATTTACCCTTCTTTGCTAGCTCTTTCGAAGTAGCAAACGCAGATCGTTTCAACAAGGGTACCCAAATAATATTTCCACTTGCGTCACAAACGATCGGCCATTCTTCTCTTTTTTCTTTTGGTACTTTTGCTTCGATAAAAACAGCTTTTATCTTTTTTGTGCCATCCATACCTTGCATTGACATGCGATCTCCATTTTCCCTAGACCGAATACGAAGTGGATACGATATATCATTATACTTAGCAACAAATACTGTTTCATTCATGTTACTCGGTATATCTTCGCTCACCTCTGTTACAAGTTTATCCCCATTCGGCAATATAATTGTCCCAGGTACTGATAAATCTTGCGAAAAAGGAGAAACAATTTCTTGTTTAAATCCAAAACCACATTCTTCGTATGTGCGAACAATTTTCAAACCACCTGGAAAATCTAGTGAACCTGAAGGTTGTGCCCGCTTAAAAAATTCAATCACCTTGTCAATATGTATAGAAGAAAGCGAAGATGGAATCTTATATTCATAAAGATAGTTTAATATTAGTTGAATCCCTCTTCTTTGTAAAGGCATAGACATGGATTCAAAGGCAGGAATTGATAAGCTAATTTGTTTATCGCTTTTTTTTGTAATTACTTTATTCATTTTCTCAAAAGCTAATTCCTGCAAATAAGCCTCATCCTCTTGCATCTGCACGCTAAATTTTTGAAATTTCTCATGCATTTGTGGATTTTCTTCTTTCAAATAAGGAAGGACATATTTACGTAATCGATTCCTTGTATATACTTCTTTTTTATTACTCGGATCTATACGCGGAATAACTTTTAATTTATTACAGTAATCAACAATTTCTTCCTTAGTTACCCCAAGTAACGGCCTAATTAAATATCCATTATGAAAAGATCGCTTCACTGCAATTCCTGCGTATCCTTTCGGAGTACTCCCTCGTACAAGGCGCATTAAAATCGTCTCTACTTGATCATCTCCATGGTGACCAAGAGCTACATATCTCGCATCATATTTCTTCATTATTCTTTCCAAAAATGCATATCTGCATTCTCTAGCTGCAACTTGTGCATTCATTCCATATTGCTGTTGATATTGCGACACATTAATTCTTAGCGTTTCACAAATAACTCCTAGCTCTTTGCAAAGACCCTGTACAAACTGTAAATCCTCATAAGATTCATTACCTCTAAACATATGGTCCACATGTGCTACTACAATTTCTAGCTGTTTTTCTGCCCTTTTTTCTAACAAATAATATAAAAGAGCCAAAGAGTCAGGACCACCAGAAACCCCTACAACAATTGTTGAATGTTTCTTTAATACATCATGCTGCTTTACAAAGTCATCTACTTTTTCAACAAATGCATCTTTCAACTTCGCAATCACCTTTCATTAAACAAGAACAACAACATTAGTTACCTTGTATATAATGGTACAACTTTTACAAACATTGTGCAAAAAAAAGATGTACAAAATCCATATTTTTATCTTACATCCCTCCTGTATATTTAACAAAGTAATCACATTACCTTTTTAATCAAAAAAACCTAGGCATCTACCTAGGTTTTTTGATTATTTTATTGCGCCTGCATTCCTACTATTGGAATCGTAGCCCACTTCGGCATATTTTTCTTTACTTTCGCCACCACAATAGTCATATCATCATTTATATAACCATCACCAGAGCGAATTACTTCTTCCATAATAATATCAGCGATTTCCTGTGGGTCCTCTGTTTGTAGTTCTTTAATTTTACGTTTTATCCATAATTCGTGATTCTCCACATGTTGCGCTCCCTCAAAGATGCCGTCACTCATCATGATAAGAAGATCACCCGTTTTTAATTGCTCACCAACCACATCAACTTCAACATCTTCAATGATTCCCATCGGTAAATTACTTGCCTCAATTTTCAAAATATTATTTCCGCGTTTAACAAAACTCGGCGTCGATCCAATCTTTAAAAACTTCGCACTCGCATCCCGTAAATCTACCATAGCCAAGTCAAGCGTTGTATACATCTCCTCTGTCGTCCTTAAAGAAAGAATCGAATTGATGGACTTAATCGCTATTTCTTCATCAATACCTGATTGAAGTATCTTTTGTAATAATTTTACCGTTTCCCTACTCTCCATATGAGCCCTTTGTCCATTTCCCATACCATCACTAATCGCAAGTGCATATTTACCAACGCTCAAATCCATCATCGCGTAGGAATCACCTGAAATAAACCCACCACCTTTTGCAGCTGTGGCCAATCCTGTATCAAGAGAATACGTCTTCGCTGAACCAAATGATATTAAACTGTGCCCATTTGGATATGAGGATTTCTCTTCATGCTTAACGACGATATTCTCTTTTAAAATATCTGAAAGCATTGGAGCAACCAACTTCTCACATTCCCCATGTTCATTAGATGCAGCCGGAATCAACATTTCAATATCAATACTTCCTCTATCTAAACAATAAATATCAACATGCTCCACTTCGACACCAAAATCACGAAACGCTTGTAAAATTTGCTCCTCCTGCGCTTGATGGTTCTCTCTTTCTCGTTGTATCTCCTTAGCGAAATCCTCCATCACTTTTGATACACCTAGTAATTGCTCCGCTACAATTCTACGATTTTCCTTCATTTGTTTTCTTAATTTCTGCCCCTCATAGAAGTGATCTAATTCACCTGCTACTAAATCCGTTACTTTCTTCCCTCTCACACAATGCTTGTCCCATTCACGAACTAACTTCCGATTATGTTGCAGCGTTCCTTCTTCTGTTTCACTCATTATTTGTTTCATATAATCGTATGTTTTATCAAAATTAACTACCCAACATTGATCCTTCTTAAAGCATGTTTGACATGTTTTTGCAGTAATTGTACTTAAAAATAAATCAGCTTCTGTTTCTTTATCTTCCTCCTCCACATACCCGTATACAGAAAAGCTATTAGACAAAGCAGCAAATACATTAGCAAATTGATTGATTTTGTTTGCTGTAACATCGCGCACTCTTCTTAAATATTGTTGTTGATCCTGTGAATGTTCCTGTGTACCCGGCATAAATTTAGCAATACGATCCATAACAAGCTTCGGTGTTAATAAGAAGAAAACAATTGCTACACCAGATTCAATTAAAGTTGTTACAATACTTGTTTGCTTGTCTACATATAATGTAATTAAGCTTGTACCAATTAATAAACCTAAACTAACTCCTATACGCTTCCCTTCTTTTAACAATCCCCCAAGCAATCCTGAAAAGGCAAGGAGACTAAGTTGAGACAAGCTCGCCACATTTGCTAAACTTAATATTAACCCAGTGACAACTCCTACCGTGGACCCTGTAGCTGCCCCTGCAATAAAGGCAAATACTAATACTAAATATCTAGTGAAAATATGTTGAATAGAAGCATCATAAACAAACCAATCTGTTGTGCCCGTTAAAACAGATGCTAGTAATATAATTAAACAAACAATTTCTTCTGTTTCTAACGCTTGTTGCTTCCCTTTCCTTTCCACTAAAAGCGGAACACTTTGTAAAAATATCATCGTTAATACGAAGCTAAGCCCCGCTTCGATCGTACTGACGAGCAGATCATACATGGTGACGGTTTGCTGTGCAAAATATACAACAACTAAATGTGCGGTTAATGCGGAGATAAATACTTGGAATGGTACAAGTCCAACAGTTTTACGTGTAAACCGACTAAAGAAGATATTATAAATAAAGAAGGTAAAGATAGATGCAAAAGTAAAAAATAAATTATCTATTGAAACTGAAAGTGCTCCCCCCATTAGGGCTAAGAACGCGAGCGGCATTTTATCTCGCTTCATAACATAAACAGCAGCAAAAAACGGCAATGCAAACGGTAAAATGTTTGTTAATATATATGCTCGTCCCAAAAGAAAACCAATAACAGCAATAATGAATCCCCATCTAAAGAAAACTTTTTCAAACTTCATTCGCAACTTACTCGTCCACTTTATTGTTCCAAGCTGACTTTCATTCATCGCCAATGCACTTGTATTCATAGTATTCCTTCCTGCTTTAGGCATATTTTTAACACCACCTGCATAGTTTAATTACTGTAATTATAAAAGATGATTATTGGTTTTTTTGTCAAAACAACAGTTTTGACTTTTATAATCGTTCGACTTTTTATTCGAAATAAATCTACATATATACATAGTATTTAATTTATTTAAAGTTAGTTGAAAGAATGTTCAGAAAATATAGGATGATTTTGTAGAAGTATTGTACGTCTTAATTTATATTTAACAAAAAAAGACCATGCAAATTTGCATGATCTTTTTAGATGACCCGTACGGGATTCGAACCCGTGTTACCGCCGTGAAAGGGCGGTGTCTTAACCACTTGACCAACGGGCCGTTAAATTAAATATAGCGGCGGAGGGGATCGAACCCCCGACCTCACGGGTATGAACCGTACGCTCTAGCCAGCTGAGCTACACCGCCATGTCGTCGTATTTAACGGACAATTAGTATATTACATCAGATATATTTTAAAGTCAATACATCTCAAAAACTTTTTTAAAAATATATTCTCTCACATAAAAAAGTACCCGAGTAATTACTCTGGGCACCTCTCTATATGTTAAGAATTAAACGGACTTATTATCCGCGACGTGCGCCACGGCCACCACGTTTAGATTCTGTGTTACGCTTTAAAGAAGTTAAACGATCTTCACTATCTTTTAAAAAGCGTGCCATCTTTTGCTCAAATGTTTCTTTTGGAGCTCGTTCGTTACCGCCACCGCGGTTATCTCTGTTGGAAGAACGATTATTACGTTGTGGACGTCCAGAACGTTGTTGATCACCACCACGTTGGTATTCACCGCGTGGACGATCTCCTTCTGTTTTTTCACGTTCTTTCGCTTTCTTAATAGATAGGCCAATTTTGCCATCTTTTTCAACATTGATAACTTTTACTTCTACTTGGTCGCCTACTTTTAAGTGATCGTTAATATCTTTCACATAATTATCAGCAACTTCACTAATATGAACAAGACCTGTTAAGCCTTCTGGCAGCTCCACAAAAGCCCCAAAATTTGTAATACCTGTTACTTTACCCTGTAACTTGCTGCCTACCTCGATTGACATAAAAAAAATGCTCCTCCTTAGTGGTTAAAAAGTCAAATTTTACTTTATTATATATAATCCTAAAATACAGTGTCAATAAGACATACTCTACTTAGAAACAGGAAAAATTATCTCCCCTTTTCCGGAGAAGAAATAATCCCTTCTAGCAATCTTTAAAACGTACTCTTCATCATTCAACTTTTGAACTTCATCTTTTAGATTCTTTTCTTTTTTCGTTAATGAATCCAGTTCTTTTTTCATGTCCTTAACTTTTGCTTCTTTTGCTTTAATGGAACTGTTTTGTTGATAAAACGTCACACTAATACTAGCAATAATTGTAAAAGCAAAGACAAGAAAAACCGCTAAACGGCGATAAAGTCGCTTCCTGTTCTCATCCGTTTGTATTATATGTTCTTTAACAGGATTTGGACTCTGTTTGTCGATTGTTCTTTGTCTCAGTTCC
Organism: Bacillus sp. TH19; assembly: GCF_016651075.1. Taxonomy (NCBI): domain Bacteria; kingdom Bacillati; phylum Bacillota; class Bacilli; order Caryophanales; family Bacillaceae; genus Bacillus; species Bacillus sp. TH19. The sequence goes on from NZ_JAEKEO010000007.1 coordinate 87,773, forward strand.
CTCATTTCCGAGGTCCCCCTAACTTCTTTTTTATACGCACCCATAATTGGAAGATATGTCCCTTCAATTTTGCTACATATTGCAGGAACCCTACATGCTTCATTATAAAAAGTTTAACACGATTAGGGAGAAGTTTCCATATGAGCGAAGCAATAAACCGAACAGGCGAGAAAAAAACTTTCCATATGAAAAGTAATATCCAAATCACCATTTTCCATAACACATGTCCAATTGAAAGCAGTATACGAAATAAGAATAATATAAATGCAATAAATAGCTGTGCTATAATAATAACAGGTTTTATCATGAGTAGCTGTATAATTCGAACAAAAAATTGTGTTGTTTGTACAAAAATATAGATGAGAAAATTTAACATCTTCATGTATAGTGCTTTCAATAAGCTTTGATATGCTGCAAAACCACATAGTAACGCCAAAAATACATATATACGTAGTTCGGCTTCATTTACACGCAGTAATACATAAAAAACGAATAATGCTTGGACAATCCAAAATAGTATATCATGTATAAATACAAGCCAACGTTTACGCTCTTGGCGTTTTAAAAACCGTTGGTATGTATCTAAAGAAGCACCAATCCAAGCACCCATTCCAATCATCGAAAGCATTGTATACAACTGAATTGTTAGGCTCATTTAAACAGCTTACTAAAGAAGCCTTTAGTTTTCTCCCCTTGGTTCTCATCAATATACAGCATTTCATGAACTTTCCCTTTAATTGATACAACACCCTTTTCTACATCTAAATTCTTCATTTGCAAATTTTGACCACGAATTGTTAAAAAACCCATTACAGTCTCGAGTAAAAACTCTTCGCTATCAAAACTCTCTACTTGCTTTACACCAGTAATGTCGATTACACGCCTGCCACGCATAATAATATCATGCTCTACAGAAACATTTTGTTGATTAGAAGACATAGGTGAGTAACCATTATTCACGAAAATCCCCCCATAGCTTTATACTAGCTAATAGTAATGTATGAAGGGCTAACCTATTTTAGAACAAGCCTTCTTCCGCTTTCACTTTTTCCTCACGAACGAGACTATACATGTTTGCTGCATCTTCTTTTTTAGTTGTTTCTTTCAATTCATTTACTTTCACAGTTACTATTTTTTGCCCGAAACGAATTGTTAATTCATCCTCTACCTTCACATCTGAACTCGCTTTTGCCACTTGGCCATTAATCGAAATTCTTCCTTGGTCAGACACTTCTTTTGCTAATGTTCTTCTTTTAATTAAACGTGATACTTTCAAAAATTTATCTAGACGCATATCAAATCCCCCTATTAACGCTCTGTTTGTTTTGCCTCTTCCCATAAAATATCTAACTGTTCTAATGATAAATCTTGCATTTCCTTATTCATTTCAGCTACTTTTGCTTCCATGTATAAAAAGCGATCCATAAATTTCTCATTAGTTGAACGTAACGCTTCTTCTGGATCTAATTTATAATGACGAGCTATATTCACAAATGCAAATAGTAAATCACCAAATTCACCTAGCATCTTTTTCTCATCCATGTTTACAACTTCTTGTTGGAATTCTTGCCATTCTTCTAAGGCCTTCTCTATCATCGGCTGCACATCAACCCAATCAAATCCAACCTTTCCAGCTTTCTTCTGAATTTCATAAGCACGCATTAGTTGTGGCAAGCTTTTTGGAATACCCGCTAAAACAGATTCTTTCACGAATCCCTTTTCTTGTTTTTTAATTTCTTCCCAATTTGCAATCACTTCATCAGCATTATTTACATCCGTATCCCCAAACACATGCGGATGACGACGAACCATTTTCTCAGCTAAAGTCCGAATAATATCATCTATAGAGAACCAACCTTCATCCTCTCCAATTTGGGCATGAAGCATAACTTGTAATAATATATCACCTAGTTCTTCTACTAAATGATCATCATCCTCTTCATCAATTGCTTCTAGCACTTCATACGCTTCTTCAATTAAGTATTTCTTTAAAGATTGATGAGTTTGCTTTTTATCCCATGGGCAACCATTCGGTCCACGAAGATCAGCAATAATTGCTCTAAGCACATCAAACTGCTGATATAAGGACGCACGTTCCTTAACTGGCGGTACATACACACTCGTTAAATTATTTAATTCTGTTTCGTGATCTAACATGTATAACGATACCTTTTTCACTTGCTCGAATGAAGTCCCTGCAGCTGTTACGATATACACTTCGTAATCATCTGGCAAAATCTCCATTAACGTTAGCTTCACATCTGAAGCAACGAATGCATCATACACTTGGCAAAAGATTAAATGTTGACGTAATTCTAATTGTCCTCTTTCAAATGATGTAGCATCAATTAATTGGAACCCTTCAATCGGATCAATTTTTAGACTTGCAAACATCGGATCAAGGAAACTTTGTCCACCTTCAATTCGCACTTCAATATTTGCTGCTTCTCCTTTTTCCAAAAGTAGCTGAACTGTTCTTTCTGCTACAAGCGGATGACCTGGAACAGCATAAATAATTTCTGCGCCTTTAGCTTGTTCTAACAATGTATTCGCAATTGTTTCATATACGATTTCAAATGTATCATGTGCCTCATATACATTATCAAAGGCCGTATACTTTATAGCTTCTTTCTCCAATTCTTCTATAACTGGGTGCTCCTTCGTTCTAACAAACATATGGTCTGCTTCTTTTATCTTTCGATATACACCCATTGTTAACTGATCTAACTCACCAGCACCTAATCCTAAAATAGTAATGATTCCACTCACAACCAGTCACCTCTATCCACTCTTCTTCAACGAACCTTCTTTTTTCTCTTGTTTCATAACGGTTCCTAATTCTTCTTTTGTAAATACACGTAATTTTAAAATTAAAAACATATATGCTAATCCACCGATAGCTACACCTAACAGCGCTTCAAGCGTCGCAATTCCTCTATGTCCTGTATCAATTACTAATCCGGACATTCGTAACATACGCATAAAGATTATTAATACAAACCCCATACCGATACCACTAATAGCTACACCTAACATATTCCGCCTATCAATAAGCGGCTCCGATACAGCTCGCATAAGTAACACACTATTTAGCAAGGCAATTACAATAAGCGCAACTAAAGTTGCAATTGCAGCTCCCTTTACACCAAAATACGGCATTAATATATAGTTTAAAACTAACTTCAAACAACCTCCAAATACAACGAATATTGCTGGTTTTAATGTTTGTCCCACTCCTTGCAAAATGGAAGCAGTTGTAATTGACAATGAACTAAATAAAATAGATAAAGATAAAATCGATAACACATCTGATCCATCACTATTTTCAAACAACATAATATTTGTAGGTTGAATAATACAAGTTAATCCAATAGCAGCTGCAGATCCAATAACAAATGTTATTTTCATTGCTAACTTTACCTTTTCTTGAATAAATGAAAGATCTCCTCTTTCTTTCGCCGCTGTAATAATAGGAATAAGTGACAATGAGAAAGAAGTTGTCACAACAGTACCTAATTGCATAAGCGGGATACTTCTATCATAAACACCTTTTAATACCTTTGCATTTTCAACTTGCTCTCCCGCACGAATAAGCAAAGTATACAAGGAAATAGAATCCGCCATTTGTATAAAAATAAGGACTAAATTACTAACACAAATCGCTAATCCCTGCCAAAAAAGGATTCGAACAATCCCTTTTTTATTTCTAATTCCCTTCCATCCTTTGAAGAAAATAGCATGGAAATCATGACGCATATAAAGTAAAAGTACGATAATCCCAATAAGCCCGCCTGCAATTGAACCTAGCATGGCACCCGCACCAACTGTATATAAATCAAATCCATGAGCAATAAGGAATAGTGATAAAAATACAATAATAGAAACACGAATCGTTTGTTCAATTACTTGCGAAACAGCCGTCGGCATCATATTATTGAATCCTTGAAAATATCCTCTCGCTACAGATAAAAATGGCATTAGTAGGAATGAAAACGAAATAACGCGTAATAATTTATCTAAATGTATATCGCCCATAGCCGATGCAATTGTTTCGGCCCCAAAGAATAATGTGAAAAATCCTATAAATCCAATTCCTAATAAAAACCAAAAAGATACACAAATAATTTCTTCTGCTTCTTTTTGTTTTCCTCGTTCTAATCTTTCTGCGACCATTTTTGAAATAATAATGGGAAACCCATAAGTAGCTAAAATCAAACAAAATCCATAAAACGGATAAATTTGTTGGTAAATATAAAAACCAACATCACCCGCTATATTTTGATATGGAATACGGTAAAAAGCGCTTAATACCTTCGTAACAAAACTTGCGATTGTTAATATAATAGCCCCACGCCAAAAGGCTTGGTACTTCTTCGCTTCCATACAAGAAAACTCCTTTTTCTATTCTCACCCCTCGTATTATATCACAAAGAAAAACTGGCTCTCCTTCATATTCCTTACATTCACTGACTTCTTTCAACAGCAAAAATATTCAATGAAAAAAGGTAGCAAAGCGCTACCTTCGTTCAATATACTTATATCTCCAAATAGTTAATTTCTCAAATAGAAATATCATAATTAGGAAAGATTGCTACTTATAGAAATTACACTTCGCTACTGCTCCATTTGTTTCGCTAAAAAGCTTGCAGCTGTATTTACTGATTTATGCTCTACTTCACTTATAATAGCCTCTTTAGAGAAGATAACGACAGCTCCGATTGGATCTCCATTTGCAATAATCGAGCCAATTGTATAAGAGCTCACTTTTTCTGTTACTCCATCAATAATTGAAATTTCGCTTTCATCTGTCATAATTACAGACTTACGCTCTTCCATTGTCTTCTCAATTAAATCGCCAACACTTTTATTTAAGTATTCTTTTTTAGATGCGCCTGCTACTGCGATAATAGAATCACGATCGCATACAAGCACATTATGTCCTAAGCTATCGTATAAAGCTTCCGTATATTCCTTTGCAAAATTACCTAGTTCACTAATTGGAGAATATTTTTTCAAAATCACTTCTCCATCGCGATCAACAAATATTTCTAGTGGATCTCCCTCACGAATACGTAAAGTTCTACGAATTTCCTTCGGAATTACTACCCTGCCTAAATCATCAATTCGACGTACGATTCCAGTTGCTTTCATTCTAATGCTGCCTCACTTTCTACTGATGATCAAAGTGGTGAATTTACCTGTTCATGTAAAAATCACCAACTATTAAACATAGTATTTTACACATTAGTTCTTCTATGCACGTCGAATTGTATTTTTTATCTTATATTAGGCATTTATTACTTCTTTTTTTACATCTGGCAAGCCTTTTAATAAATTTTCAGCAATTGTTAACCATTTCGACGTCTCTAATCCATTCGTTTTCATCACAATTTTCAATTGTGACCCCTCCATACCAAGACCGATCATACGGCCAAAACTACTTCCTAGCATGAATAATTTTCCACCATCTATATTTTGGCTCGCTTGTTCAGAAAACAGGAATGTTACTTCAAATTTATTTTGCTTAATTAACTCAATTTGTTCTTTCATTGCCAACACCTTAATGTTTGCAATTTGTAATAAATAACCAACTTCTTGTGGATAATCACCAAATCTGTCGATCATCTCTTCCTGCAACTCTTCAATATCTTCAATTGCAGAAATACCTCTAAATTGTTTATACATCATAATTTTTTGTTTACTATCTGAAATGTACGCATCCGGTAAATATGCATCTACTTCTAAATCAATTTCAACATTAACGGTATTTTCAACTCCGTCTGTTCCTCTACGTTGCTCAATTGCATCTTTTAACATTTGAGAATATAGATCAAATCCGACAGAATCAATAAATCCATGTTGTTCTGCCCCTAACAAATTACCCGCACCACGAATTGATAAGTCTCTCATCGCAATTTTGAAACCAGATCCAAGCTCTGTAAACTCTTTAATTGCTTGCAGACGCCTCTCTGCAACTTCCGATAACACTTTATCACGTTTGTATGCAAAGTATGCATACGCGACGCGATTAGAACGCCCAACACGACCACGAAGCTGATACAACTGCGATAATCCCATACGATCTGCATCAAATACAATTAATGTATTTACATTCGGAATATCTACACCCGTCTCAATAATTGTTGTACTTACAAGAACATCATGCTGCCCTTCTAAAAACGATAGCATAACAGACTCTAATTCACCTTCATTCATTTTCCCATGTGCGTATGTTACACGAGCATCTGGAACTAACATCGAAATTTCATCTGCTTTTCTTTCAATATCCTCCACACGGTTATATAGGAAGTAAATTTGACCGCCTCTTGCTAACTCACGCTCTATCGCTTCTCGCATTAACGCTGGATTATACTCTACTACATATGTTTGTACTGGGAAACGATTCTCTGGTGGTGTCTCAATAACAGATAAATCGCGCACACCAAGCATAGACATATGAAGTGTACGTGGAATCGGAGTTGCCGTTAATGTTAACACGTCAACATTTGCTTTCAATTGTTTAATTTTTTCTTTATGTGTAACGCCGAATCTTTGTTCTTCATCAATAATAAGAAGTCCTAAATCTTTATAAGTAACATCTTTAGATAAAATACGATGCGTTCCGATTACAATATCCACCGTTCCATCTTTTAAACCTTTAATCGTTTCATTTTGTTGTTTTCGTGTACGGAATCTACTTAGTAACCCTATATTAATCGGATAATCTTGAAAACGCTCTCGAATTGTTTCATAGTGTTGTTGTGCAAGGATTGTTGTTGGTACTAAAATCGCAACTTGTTTTTCATCCATAATTGCTTTAAATGCCGCACGAATAGCTACTTCAGTCTTTCCATATCCTACGTCACCACAAAGAAGCCTATCCATCGGACGTCCGCGTTCCATATCTTTCTTAATCTCTTCAATAGAACGTAATTGATCCTCTGTCTCTTGATATGGGAATAAAGATTCAAACTCTTGTTGCTCTGCCGTATCTGGTGTATATGCATAACCTTTCGAAGCTTCACGCTCGGCATATAATTTAATTAGGTCATCTGCAATGTCTTGTACAGATTTTTCAACTTTCGTTTTGACCTTCTTCCAATCATTTCCGCCTAATTTATAAACTTTTGGTTCCTTACCTTCAGACCCTACGTATTTTTGCACTTGATCAATTTGTTCAATTGGAACGTATAACTTATCATTACCTTGATATTTAATATTTAAATAATCTTTATGAACACCATTAATCTCTAATGTCTCAATACCTAAAAATTTACCTATACCATGATTTACATGAACTACATGGTCTCCAACTTTTAATTCGGAATAACTTTTAATACGTTCAGCGTTAGATAACTTTTGCTTACGTTGTGATTTTTTAACCTTCTTATGAAAAAGCTCCTTTTCAGTAATGACAACAAACTTTTGCATCGGCATTTCAAAGCCTGCATGTAAATCACCTACAGCAATTTGTAACCTTCCAGGCAATAAGATATCTGTCGCCTCTACAATGTCTGCATCAATATCATAATCACTTAAAATATGTTGTAGTTTTTTTACACGTTCATCATCTGTTCCAAGCACAACGGTCGTAAAATTACCTTCATTCCATCTATCAATTTCAGTTTTTAACAAATGCATCTGTCCGTGGAAATCTTGCATCGTTTTACATGTCACATTTACAATATTTTGAGGATGCGTGTGTGCTATATGGCGTAAGAATAACGTTAAATATACAAAACTTCTTTTTTTATTATGAAGAAACTCCTCAAACGAGTGGGAGAAAGATAAATCCTGAATAATTGTTCCTTCGCCAAGAAGTGATATATACCATTCCGCTTCTTCTGTTTCAAGATGTGATGCTGTTTCTTGAATACGGGAAATCTCATCTAAAATTACAACACCATTTTCTGGTAAATAATCTATCAGACTAGCAGGTTCTTTATAGAAAATAGATAAATATTTAAACATTTGTTCTATACTCTGCCCGTTTTTCAACATTTCAATTTCATGACTAACCGTCTCAAGCACAGTAGTCTTTAATTTATCATCGGAAAGCTTTTGCATCGTCTTAGTCAAACCTTCTTCAAGATGCTTAATTCCCGATTTCAATTCTTCCTGTGAAAATAAAAACTCTGTTGCTGGACCGAACTTAACACTTTCCTTTTTATCTTGAGAACGCTGTTCATCCACATCAAACAATCGAATAGAATCGACTTCTGTATCGAAGAATTCAATACGAAACGGTAATTCTTCCGTTAATGGGTAAATATCTAATATTCCCCCGCGTAAACTGAACTCTCCTGGAGCTTCTACCATTGACTTACGCTCGTAGCCAATATGATGTAAAGTATGCAAGAGTGCATCTAAATCAATCTCTTGCCCTAGATTGATTTCAATTTGCCTTTGCTTCCATAATTCTTTTATTGGTAAAAACCTACGCAGCCCTGCAACTGGCGCTACAATAATCCCATTCTCTCCTGCAGCTAAGCGATTTAACACTTCAATACGCTGTGCCTTCAATTCTGGACTTGCAACACCAACCTCCGATGCTATCAATTCATTTACCGGATATAGCCAAACATCTTTTTCACCAAGTAACGCCACTAAATCTTCATGTACTTTTTGTGCTTGGTATAAATTGTGCGTCACGATAAGTTGTGATTGCTTTGTCTTTTTATATAAAGCTGCCATTAATAATGAACGAGAGGATGTTGCCATACCCGATACAAGTTGTTCTTTCAACCCATCTTCTAGCCCATTAATAACCGATTGTATTTCTTCATTTTTATAAAATTGCTCTAATAAACCTATCATTTTCAAAACTCCTCTCAACATAAAGAGCAAGTTACTATATTTTATGCAAATATTTTGGAAAAAGAAAACAGAAAAATGCTTTGGACATGCCAAAGCGACAACATTTTATTGCAGAAATTTTTCATATTCATAATACTCAGGATAAGATGCGAGCGTTTCTTGACACGATTCACAAATCGTTTTTATATATATATTTCCATTCTCATGAAAATGAATCATATCCACTACTTCTTGCTCTGTTAGTTGAAACAAAACGTCGCTATATACTTTTTCTGCGATAATGGAGCCCACATTACTTCCACAATGTCTACAGTAATAATAACCTTCCATACTAGCCTCCTAAATATCCAATTGCTACTAGTATGGGATAAAACAAAATAAAATATTCCAGATTGTGCGCTTAACTATTAAAAGTATTCATGATTTGGAGAAAAGGTTTATTTAACCATTCCTCACATGCATCTGCTGCATTTTCAATGGATTGATTAACGCCAGATATTTCTTCAGATGTAAAACGTCCTAATACGTAATCCACTACTTTCATCCCATTTTTCGGACGATCGATTCCCATGCGGATACGTTGAAATTCTTGTGTTCCTAAATGTGAAATTGTTGATTTCACACCATTATGTCCACCCGCACTACCTTTCATGCGAAGGCGTAATTTACCTACAGGAATATCTAAATCATCGTACATAACAATGAAGTCCTCGACATCAATTTTATAATAATCCATGAGTGGACGGATACTTTCCCCAGATAAATTCATATATGTAAGTGGCTTTAGTAAGATTACTTTTTCCCCATTAACAAAACCTGCGCCAAATACCCCTTTAAACTTTTGTTCATTCAAAGAAATACTCCAACGTTTTGCAAGTTCATCGATTGCCATAAATCCAATATTATGCCTTGTTAATTCATATTCTCTACCTGGGTTCCCAAGTCCTACTATTAATTTCATTCTTGTACCACTACTTTCTTTTTTCGATACGAAAAGACGTAACCAAGCTTGGTTACGTCTCATTCTATCCAATTAATTGAATAATACACTTACAGATTCTTCTTCGTATACACGAATGATTGCTTCTCCGATTAATGGAGCAACTGAAAGTTCATGTACTTTATCAATTTTCTTCTCTTCTGGTAATACGATAGAGTTCGTTACAACTAACTCTTTAATATTCGAATTTTGAATACGCTCAATTGCTGGACCAGATAATACTGGGTGTGTACAGCAAGCATATACTTCAGAAGCACCGTTCTCAACAAGAGCGTTTGCCGCTAATGTAATTGTACCAGCTGTATCAATGATGTCATCAATTAAAATTGCTGTTTTGCCTTCGATGTTACCGATAATGTTCATTACCTCAGATACATTCGGACGAGGACGACGCTTATCAATAATAGCGATTGGCGCTTTTAGGCGATCTGCCATTTTTCTAGCACGAGTTACACCACCGTGATCAGGAGATACGATTACGATATCTTTAAGGCCTTTTGCTTCAAAGTAGTCTGAAAGAATCGGTACACCCATTAAGTGGTCGATCGGGATATCAAAGAATCCTTGAATTTGCGGAGCATGTAAATCTAGAGTGATTACACGAGTTGCACCTGCTGTTTCAAGCAAGTTTGCTACAAGTTTCGATGTAATTGGTTCACGAGAACGCGCTTTACGGTCTTGACGCGCATAACCATAGTAAGGAATAACAATATTAATTGTTTTTGCAGATGCACGTTTTAATGCATCAATCATAATAAGTAATTCCATGATATGTTCGTTTACTGGGAAGCTTGTAGATTGAATAATGAATACATCGCAACCACGGATACTTTCTTCAATGTTAATTTGAACTTCTCCATCACTAAAACGATCAACAGAACATTTTCCTAGTCCTACTCCAATATGCTTTGCGATTTGCTCAGCAAGTTCCTTATTAGAGTTTAAAGAGAATACTTTCAAATTAGAATTTAGATATTGAGTCGACATCTAGATTAACCCTCCACATTATGATTTTTTCTTATTCAGCAATTGATCAACATAGTCTTCTTTGTTAACTTGACGTGCACGTGCTACTGATAATGCTTTTGATGGAACATTCTCTGTTATTGTAGAGCCTGCTGCCACATAAGCACCATCTTCAACTGTTACAGGCGCAACAAGGTTTGAATTACATCCAATAAATACCCCGTTACCAATTACAGTTTTAAATTTATTCTTGCCGTCGTAGTTCACCGTAATTGAACCACAACCAAGATTCACGTCTTCTCCAACTTGTGCATCCCCGATATAACTTAAGTGTGAAGCTTTACTTCTATTACCAAAAACAGTTTTTTTGATTTCTACGAAGTTTCCAACGCGCACTTCATCTCCAATAACTGAATCTGGGCGAATATGTGCAAATGGACCAACTGATACTTCTGTACCAAGTTTGCTGTCATGTACAGTAGATTGACGAATTACCGTACGATCTCCAATTTCACTATCGCGAATTACTGTATGCGGTCCAATTTCACAATCAGAACCAATTACAGTGTTCCCCTCAATAACCGTTCCTGGGTGAAGAACTGTATCACTACCAATAACTGCATCCGCAGAAATGTATGTGTTACTTGGATCAATAATTGTAACACCATTTACCATGTTCTTTCTGTTAATACGATTTTTCATAATAATTTCCGCTTGCGATAGAGCGACTCTGTCGTTAACACCTAACGTTTCATCGAAGTGCTCTGTTTGATAAGCTGATACAATATGACCTTCATTTTTTAAAATTTCAATAACGTCCGGAAGGTAATATTCGCCCTGTACATTATCATTTGAAACTTTAGAAAGTGAAGCAAATAAAGCTTTATTATCAAAACAATACGTACCTGTATTGATTTCTTTAATAGCTAATTCTTTTTCATTTGCATCCTTATGCTCAACAATCTTTTCAACATGACCATTCTCATTACGAACGATACGGCCATATCCAGCAGGCTCTTCTATGTACGCTGTTAGTACCGTCGCCATTGCTCCCGCTTCTTCGTGTTGCTGAAGCAATGCTTCCATCGTTTCAGCAGTTATTAGAGGTGTATCACCACAAATAACTAAAGTTGTTCCCTCTTCATTTGCAAGTACACTTGCAGCTTGATCAACAGCATGAGCTGTACCAAGTTGTTCTGCTTGTAATGCAAACTCACTTACGTTTCCTAGCTGTTCTTGTACCTTTTCAGCACCATGTCCAACGACTGTTACAAGTTTCTGCAATCCTAATTGAGATACTTCATTGACTACATGTTGTACCATTGGTTTTCCACATACAGGATGCAGCACTTTGTATAGCTTGGACTTCATACGTGTGCCTTTACCTGCAGCTAGAATCACTGCAAATCTGTTTGACATATAGACCCTCCATCGCAACCTATTTATCCATTAACGATATTATCCTAAATCATCATATATTTCAAGAAACACATTATAACTATTAAATTTTACCATAATTCTTATAAGATGTTTTACTCTTTAGTATCTTTTTTAAGGAATAAGCTATACTATTTTAAATGATTTTGAAAAAATTAGAAGTTTTTCATCTTTATTTTTTCAAAATATGAATTTTTATAATTAGAAACGTGTATTATTCAAAAAAAAAACAAACTCCTGTAAATGCTTACAGGAGTTTGCTACAAAATTATAAGACTTTCTTTCAAAAGCCCTTTTCATTCGAATTTTACGAAGCGCCTGCTTCTTCAAACTCAACCTCTTCTAACTCGCCTAAACGATGATACTCTGTTAAAACCGCATCTTGAATTTTAGAGCGTGTATTAGAATTAATTGGATGTGCAATGTCACGGAATTCTCCATCTGGAGTACGTTTACTTGGCATTGCTACAAATAATCCATTATTACCATCAATTACACGAATATCATGAACAACAAATTCATGGTCTAGAGTAATAGAGGCAATTGCTCTCATGCGGCCTTCTGTGTTTACGCGGCGTAATCTTACGTCAGTCACTTCCATCTTGTGTTCACCACCCTTTTCTAAATAAGCGATATATTTGTATAAATTCCACAAAATTTCTATTTTTCCTTTAATTTTTTAAAAATTTTTAAGATAAAAATTTTTATTGTAGTTGAATATAAGGATTAGTAGAGGTTATCGCTTACAAAGAGTTACTTAACTAGGGCAATTACTTCGATTTCAACAGAAACATCTTTCGGTAATTTTGCTACTTGTACACAAGAACGCGCTGGTTTATGAGTAGAGAAATAAGAACCGTATACTCCATTAACAGCATTAAAATCATCCATATCCTTCAAGAATACTGTTGTTTTTACCACTGTATCAAATGAAGCACCTGCTTCTGCTAATACCGCTTGTAAATTTTCAAATACTTGCTCTGTTTGTACTGTTACATCTCCTGTTACAAGTTCTCCACTTGCCGTTAACGGAATTTGTCCTGAACTATAGAACATATTATTTACAATAATCCCTTGTGAATATGGTCCGATTGCCTGTGGTGCTTTGCTTGTTTGAACAACTTTCATACTTTTCACCCTTTTATTATTTATTTTTACTCTTTAAAAATAGTGTACCAAAGGCAGTTTGTCCATCTATTTTGTAATTTATAAATAGGAATAAAAAAAGGTAAAGCTATCTGCTTTACCTTTTTACTCAGCCTCTACAAGCCCTTTATCAAATGGTGCAAGTGCATAATTCCCCTTTTCCACTTGAATCGCTTTTTCTTTCACATCAACTTCTGACAGACGAATTAATGATACAAAGTTATTAATAAGTCTTTCTTCAATATCCGTAGACTCTACTAATACGCCAATCCCAACAACATTAGCTTTAAACTCTTCTAGCATGCTCATCATACCTTGAATGGTTCCGCCAGCTTTCATAAAGTCATCAATAATTAAAACATTGGACCCTTCTGGAAGGCTACGCTTTGCTAAAGTCATCGTTTGGATTCGCTTAGAGGAACCTGATACATAGTTAATACTAACAGTGGGTCCTTCTGTTACCTTATTATCTTTTCTCGCAATTACTACCGGTACATCTAAGTAGTTCGCTACTGCATAAGCAAGCGGAATTCCTTTTGTCGCTACCGTCATAACCGCATCAATTGGTTGCCTAGCAAAAACAGAAGCAAATAAACGACCTGCGCCATTAATCTGGCGAGGATTACTTAAAAGATCCGTCATATATAAGTAACCGCCAGGCAAAATACGGTCTGGGTTTTCAAATAAGCTACAAAGCTCGTTAATAATCAGATTTGCCTCTTCTTCACTTATATAAGGAATATATTTCACTCCTCCTGCTGCTCCTGGTACCGTTTGCAATGTGCCGACACCTTGTTGTTCAAACGTTTGCTTAATAATAACTAAATCTTCACTAATGGAAGATTTAGCCGATTGATACCTTTCAGCAAAAAAAGTGAGAGAAACTAGCTGACGAGGATTTTGTAACAAGTAATACGTCAGATCGACCAATCTTGTACTTCGTCTAATTTTCATACTCTCACCCCAAATCACGAATATTCTAAACAAATCATAACGTATTATACGTCTTTATTCAAGCGTTTCTCGCTCTCCTAATAAACGCACTGCATATACTTGCTCGCAAAATCCTTTTAACCCGTTATATATGCGGTGCATTCGCGAATCATGGTGTACAAGACCAAATACAGTTGGGCCACTTCCACTCATTAATACGGCATCTGCCCCAAAGCGTTTCATCTGTGATTTAATACGTGCAACCTCGGGATGCATCGCAAACGTCACATCTTCTAAAACGTTACCAACAGTATCACAAATTCCTTTATAATCGCCATGGTTAATGACTTCAACCATTTTATCTACATTTGGATGAGTAACACGATTTAATTTTAAATTTCCGTACACGTCAGCAGTAGATACACCAATGTGGGGCTTTGCTAAAACAACCCAACAAGAAGGCGGAGTCTTTATATGTTCAATTTCTTCTCCTCTTCCAGTGGCAATAGCAGTTCCACCATATACACAGAACGATACATCTGATCCAATTTCTGCGCCAAGCTTTGCTAATTCATCGATAGTTAGCCCTAAATTCCATAACTTATTAAGGCCACGTAATGTCGCTGCTGCATCACTACTTCCACCTGCTAATCCAGCGGCTACTGGAATCGTTTTTTCAATAGTAATAGACACACCTTTTTTTACATTAAACTTCACTTTTAATAATTTCGCTGCTTGATAAGCTAAATTGCGTTGGTCGTCTGGGACATACCGATTATGGGACAAAATTTCAATACGGTCTTCTGCTAATTCCGTTAGCTCTAAACGATCTGCCAAGTCGATTGTTGTCATAATCATTTTCACTTCATGATATCCATCTTGTCTTTTTCCCAGTACATCTAACGACAGATTAATCTTTGCTGGTGCTTTCACTAGTAGCTTCAATCTATTCACCCACTCTATGTACTCAATCTTTTATCGTTTATTTTACCATAAATTTATAGTAAGACGATGACACTTCCCTAATTATATCGAAAAGCATTCAGAATGAAACTACTTATGTCAAATGATGGCACCTTTTAGCGTGCAAAAAGCCGAGGAATCTCTCCTCGGCTACCGTAGCATAGAAAGTATCTTACAACTACTGGTTTCGTTTCATTAATTGCTGTTCTGCAATTTCTATAGCACGTTTCACCATATTACCAGCATCTTTCGCACGAATTCCGCCCCATCCTTCTTTCTGAACAACATCATAAAATCCAAGCTCTTTTGCAAGCTCTTCTTTAAATTGATTTGACATGACTCCTCTTCGTCTACTCAATGCAGAGTCCCTCCTTATTTTGCTACGGTATAATTAGTATGCAAAATAATATAGCTTTTCATTTATGGGAATATATGTAACAAAAAATACATTAATTATAAAATACTTCATTTTGAGATTCATCGTAAAATGTTAGCTCTACTGTCTCTGTTAAAACATCTGCATAACTATAAGATACACGTTGCAATGCATCTTCTTGCTGGTCTAATTGTACAACAAACACAGAACGATACGTTTCTGCAAGTACACCTGATTGCTCCACAGTTTTTCTTCTCCCACTATTTGCCTTTAACATAAGTCGCTGTCCAAGATGGTGATCTAATTCGCTTTTAATTTCATCTAAACGTTTTGACATATACTTTGCTACACCTCGCTGTAATTTAGATTGAACACTTAAAACACGATATATCTATCCCAATTATTAACCGCAATTCACAGACAATATCATTATAAAAGCATCATGCGTTCAAATAGATAGAAGAAATACTATATTCTAAAAGTATCATTGTATAGTCTGCACGTTCTTGCCGCTTTTTATCCAGACTCATTTAAATCATTTCCACATAAAAAAGCAAGATACGTATGTACCTTGCTCATTCGTCATAATGTTGAAAGGGCAATCCTGTTCGTAAAATCCCTCTTGTTTCAATTCCGCCTAGTCCCTTTTCGCCAGTAATTGTATTACGCACAACGTCCCATACATTTACTCTTTCCATAAATGAAGTGAAACTAATTTTGCCAACTACATATACAGGATCTAGAGCATGAATATTAATTCTAGACGGTGAACTAGCAAAATTAGCACCTGCCCGAATCAACGCCTCAAAGTGTGATTGACAAGCCCCAGCAAAAATAACGAGTTGATCTAACGATGGATACTTTTTCCGCACTTCTCGAACGGCCTGTACAAAATGTCTAGAATGTCTATATGCTGCTAAATCTCCCATAACTCCTTTTGACTTTGTATATGCATCATGTCCTGTAATAACTAAAATGTCTGGGCGAAAATGATCTATTAAGTCTACTACCTTTTCATGCATCTCCGTTTCCTTACAATGAATACCTTGAACAGGAACGCCTATTTTATTATATAAATCTAAGCACTTGCGCAAATATAAAGGATCTCCATCTATATGCAATACACGTCCTGGCATTTGAAAATAATTCACTTCACTTGTATATCCACCAGTTGAATTATGTTCATGTCTTTGTTTCATCAACACGTAATCTTGCTGAAACAACCGGTAAGTACGCTCCATCGTTTCTTTTTCACGCTTCACTCTATTTTTATGTTCTCGTTGATCTATACTAACTAAATCTGCAAGTGGTGCATCCGCCACAAGTCTAATTTCCTCTCCAAATAATATTGCCATATCGCCTTTTATTTCTATAATACGAAAAAGAATATCCCTATTATGAGAATATCGTTCAACTAATTCTCCAACATGTAAATCCATTCTCCTACCTCCAAACTCCAAACTCGTTAGGCCATCTTACCTGTTTTTAAAGTATGAATTTAGGAAAGGAAAGGTGACAAAAGGGACAGCTCAAGTTGAACTGTCCCTTTCATATTCTTATGACAATTTATGAAGAATTAATGCATTACTTAATGTTGCAAACTCTTCGATAGATAGCGTTTCGCCTCTTCGCTTCGGATCAATTCCTACTTCTGTCAAAATTCGATCCAACAGCTCTTTATCTTTCGGGAAACCATTTAAATTATTTGATAAATTATTCATTAAAGTTTTACGACGCTGTGCGAAACTTGCTCGTACTACTTCAAAGAAGAAAGTTTCATCTGTCACTTCCACAACTGGTTTAGGACGCTTTAGAAGACGGATAATCGCAGAATCAACATTTGGTTGTGGCACAAACACTGTACGCGGTACAGTCATAACTGTTTCTACCTCTGTATAATACTGAATGGCAATTGATAAAGAACCATACTCTTTCGTTCCTGGTTTAGCAGCTAAACGATCCCCAACTTCTTTTTGCATCATAACAACAAATCCACGAACCGGTAATTTTTCTTCAAGCAATTTAAATAAAATTGGCGTTGTAATATAGTATGGTAAGTTAGCTACTACCATTACATCTTGCCCTTCTTCAAATTGCTCACTAAACACTTCATGTACATCTGCTTTTAGTACATCTTTATTTATAACTGTAACGTTGCTATATGGAGCTAACGTCTCGTCTAAAATTGGTAATAATCTCTGATCAATTTCAAAAGCCACTACTTTTTTAGCACGCTTTGCCAATTGCTCTGTTAACGCACCGATACCTGGTCCAATTTCAATTGCGCCACTTTCTGAACCGATTTCTGCGTGATCAACGATACGATTTAATACATTCGTATCAATTAAAAAATTTTGTCCTAAACTTTTTTTGAATGAAAATCCATACTTTTCAACAATGTCTTTCGTACGATTTGGTGTTGCGATATCCTTCATTTTTTTTCCTCCTGTATTACTTGCTTATAAGCTTCTGCAAATGATTCCTTTGAAACCTGAAACATTTGTAAACGTTTATGTAACTGTTTTGCGTTTGTATAACCAATCTTTAATAGCTTACCCACTCTTTCTCTGCGACTCTTTGCCATTTCTCCGCCCACTAAGCCCGCATCGACTAGATCACTCCAACTAATTTCACTTGTGTAAGCTTCCATTTCTTCATGTATATTCTCTAAAGCACGGCGAATCGACTCATTAGAAGCATGTTCGATTCCAACACCTTTTTTCCTTTTAGCAAGTGCTTCTTCCTTCGTTAAAAAAGCATGCTTACATCCAGGAACCTTGTCAGAAATAATTTTTCGAATACGCTCTCCAGGATAATCCGGATCTGTGAAAATAATAACGCCTCGTTTTTGCTGCGCTAATTTAACTTGCTCAATAACGTGATCACCGATTGCTGAACCGTTCGTTTCGATTGTATCCGCATCAACAGCACGTTTAATCGCAACTGTATCATCTTTACCTTCTACAACGATAATCTCTTTAATTTTCATGCTTGCCTCCACACTCTTTTCATCTCTACTTAGTAAAACAAAAAAATGACGACTTTTCCATTATTATTTTCCCAATCGTACATTTTAAAAAGTAGAAGAGAAAAATCTTTGTTCACTATCCTTATTGTAACACTTCTATCTCCATCTTAATTTATCCGCAATATTTCTACACTTATGTTATGAGTAAATAGTTGGTTCTTATCACTTCTACTATCTCTCTTCTCAAAAAATAAAAAAAGAATGGGACTCCCCATTCTTTTTTATTCAACACCAAATAAGGATTTGGCATTCTTTGTTGTTACTTGTGCTACTTCGTCATAAGAAATTCCTTTTAAATTCGCAATTTCTTCTGCTACCAGTTTTACATAACTAGGTTCATTTCGTTTCCCTCGAAATGGGTGTGGTGTTAAATACGGGCAATCTGTCTCTATCAATAATTTTTCTAACGGAATCTCCATAGCAACTTCTTTCGGTTTCTTGGCATTTTTAAATGTTACTGGACCACCTAATGAAATTAAAAAGTTCATATCGACACATCGCTGCGCTACTTCTACACTACCGCTAAAGCAATGCATAATGCCCCCTACTTCAGCTGCATTCTCTTCCTCTAGGATATCAACAATATCTTGAGTTGCATCGCGGTTATGTATAATAATCGGTAATTCCACCTTTTTCGCTAATGCAATTTGTTTACGGAATACTTCCTTCTGTATTTCTTTTGGAGACTTATCCCAGTGATAATCTAATCCCATTTCCCCAATTGCAACTACTTTAGGATGAGCCGCTAATTCTTCTAACCAAGCTAAATGTTCTTCTTTCATATCGATTGCATCAACAGGATGCCATCCAACTGCAGCGTAAATAAAATCATAAGCCTCTGCTAATTCAATTGCTTTCTTTATCGTTACTTCATCAAATCCAACAACAACTGTATATGTAACTCCCGCTTCTTTCATTCTCGCGATAACTTCTTGTAAATCTTCTTCAAATTGCTCTGCATTTAAATGTGAATGTGTATCAAACAACATAATAAATAACTCCTTTTATATTGAAATCAATTCTCTCATAGAAAAACTACACTCTTTCTAACTTAACGATAACAATACTTCAATTTTAATGCAAAAAACGGAATGTAAAAAGAAAAAAGACGCTTCACCAATGTTACACGTGAAACATCTCTTTTCTTGTCTCAATTACTTGATTTTTGTACCATTTGGTAAATTCTGGTCAATTGATGCTAATGACAATACGCCATTCTCTTCACCTGCTAAAATCATACCTTGTGATAATTCACCACGTAATTTTACAGGTTTTAAATTCGTTACACAAATAACCTTTTTACCTTTTAGTTCTTCTGGGGAATAGAATTTAGCAATCCCAGAAACCACTTGACGCTTCTCTGTACCTAAATCAAGCTGAATTTTTAACAACTTATCTGCTTTTTTCACAGGTTCAGCGGATATTACTTCAGCTACTCGTAATTCTACTTTAAAGAAATCATCAATTGTAATTTCTTCTGCCTTTGGTTCTTCTGCTTTTTTCTCTTCTACTTTAGGAGCAGAACCTTGCATTTGTTCTTTAATATACCCCACTTCTACTTCCATTTCCAAACGAGGGAAGATTGGGTTTCCTTTTTCTACTTTTGTTCCAGCTGGAATACATCCAATTGTAGATAGGCTTTCCCAAGATTTATGCGCCTCTTCAGTAAGTCCAAGTTGAGCAAACATCTTACTTGGTGCTACTGTTAGGAATGGCATAAGCATAATACCTGTTTGACGAAGTACCTCAGCTAAGTGGGCCATTACAGACGCAAGTTTTTCGCGATCATTCTCATCCTTCGCTAATACCCACGGCTGCGTTTCATCAATATATTTGTTCGTACGGCTAACTAATTGCCAAATGGAACTTAGCGCTACAGAGAATTCCATATTCTCCATTGCCTCTTCTACTTTTTTCAATGTATCTTTGGCAAATGTCACTAACGTTTCATCGAACTCAGTTACATTTGCTTTAAATGCAGGGATTTCCCCGTTAAAGTATTTATCAATCATAGCTACTGTACGATTTAATAAGTTACCTAAATCATTCGCTAAATCAAAGTTGATTCGTTCAACAAATCCTTCTGGTGTGAATACTCCATCAGATCCAAATGGAACTTCGCGAAGTAAGTAGTAACGCAATGCATCTAATCCGTAACGATCAATTAGTGTAACTGGATCTACTACGTTTCCTTTTGACTTACTCATTTTTCCATCCTTCATTAAAATCCAGCCATGAGCAAAGACTTTCTTCGGAAGTGGTAAATCTAAAGCCATTAAAATAATTGGCCAATAAATTGTGTGGAAACGAACGATTTCTTTCCCAACTAAATGGACATCTGCTGGCCAGAATTTTTTATACTTCTCTTCATTTTCTGTTCCGTATCCTAATGCAGTAATGTAATTAGACAACGCATCTACCCATACGTAAATAACGTGTTTTGGGTTACCTGGAACACGAACTCCCCAGTCAAATGAAGTACGAGAAACAGCTAAATCTTCTAATCCTGGTTTAATGAAGTTATTAATCATTTCATTTTTACGGGACTCCGGCTGAATGAAATGTGGGTTATCTTCATAGAACTTTAATAGTCGGTCTACATATTTACCCATTCTAAAGAAATAAGACTCTTCGCGAACAAGTTCTACAGCGTGACCACTATCTGGGCTTTTTCCGCCAACTACTTTGTCACCTTCCATAATTGGATCTACTAATTGATGCGCTGTATAGAATGTTTCATCTTGTACAGAATACCAACCTTCATATTCATCAAGATAAATATCGCCTTGATCTACTAGCTGCTTGAAGATTTTCTCAACAACATCTTTATGACGATCTTCAGTTGTACGAATAAAATCATCATAAGAGATATCCATCTTCTCCCAAAGTTCTTTAATCCCTGATACAATGTTATCCACATATGCCTGTGGTGTAACATTTAGTTCTTCTGCTTTCTTTTGGATCTTCTGTCCATGCTCATCAGTTCCTGTTAAATAATGAACATTGTATCCTTGCATACGCTTATATCGTGCCATCGCATCTCCTGCTACTGTCGTATAAGCATGTCCAATGTGTAACTTTCCACTTGGATAATAAATTGGGGTAGTAATATAAAAGGACTTATTTTCCTCTTTCATCGTTTTGGACCTCCCGAATAACCTCATATGTATTTATAAACAGTATATCAAAAACTCATATATAAAGTGAAACTTTAATCCGTGGAGAGGGTTCATCCCCCATGGATTATTAGCCCACACCAATCGGGCTTTTACGAGCAGCCCGACTCCCACTTAACTTCTTTGCTCCGGCTAAATTTTAAAGTGGGAGTCTTACTGCTCGCAAATAGCGGGATAAAAACGAGTTAATGCTCGATATCTTTATCATCTATTACTCATATTCAAAAAAAATATACAATATATTTCCCGAAAAGTATAAACATTACAAAAAAATACAAAACAATTGTAGAAATGACTTACATTCTATCATATATAAGAAGTATAAAAATCTATAAATCTTTTTTTAAAATATAGAATTTAATAATTGACGGAAATGTAAATGATTGGTATCATATGTCCATAGGGTATTTTGTCGAAAAATGACGAATCAAAAAAATAGACTCGAAACTTATAAACTATTTATTTAGGAGGAAAAGAATTATGAAATCTACTGGTATCGTTCGTAAAGTTGATGAATTAGGTCGTGTAGTAATTCCAATCGAATTACGCCGTACTTTAGGTATTGCAGAAAAGGATGCTCTTGAAATCTACGTTGATGATGAAAAAATCATCTTAAAGAAATATAAACCAAACATGACTTGCCAAGTAACTGGTGAAGTATCTGATGGTAACCTATCTTTAGCTGAAGGTAAAATTATCTTAAGTAAAGAAGGCGCTGAACAAGTCTTAAACGAACTTCAAGATTATATCGAAACAGCAAAATAAGCTTCTCAATTATGAGAAGCTTATTTTTTATCCACATGATAGATTTGATATACGTCTCGTTTCGACAAATCTCGATCTTTAGCGACTGTTTTTATCGCTTCTTTTGAATTCATACCTTTTTCATTTATATAATGTTCAATATGATTATATACTGAAATAGCTTCCCACCATTGTTCTTCTGGAGTAGGTTCTTCTGTTGAACCTGCTACTAAAATACAAAACTCACCACGAACTTCATTTTGCTTCGTCCACTCAATCCCTTCTTCAATTGTTCCACGAATAAACTCTTCAAATTTTTTCGTTAGCTCACGACATAATACGATTTCCCTATTTCCTAATACTTCTTGCATAGAGATTAAAGTATCATCTAAACGATGTGGCGCCTCATAAAACATCATTGTAGTTGGAATATAGCGTAGCTTTTCTAATTCAAGCTTACGTCCCTTTTTATTTCTTTGCAGGAAACCATAGAAATAAAAATGTTTTGTCTCAAGTCCTGATGCAATCAATGCTGTAAGGGCTGCATTTGCCCCAGGAAGCGGGATAACATGATATTGTTCTGCTACAGCCTCTACAACGATATCATAACCAGGATCTGAAATACATGGCATACCAGCATCGCTCACAATGGCTACAGTCTTACCTTCTTCTAACTTATCTAAAATTTTCCGTCCACTTACTCCTTTATTATGCTCATGATAACTCATAACTGGTGTTTCAATTTCAAAGTAATTACAAAGTTTCTTCGTTTGCCTTGTATCTTCCGCTGCAATAATGTCTGCCTCTTTTAAAATTCGGATTGCACGAAATGTCATATCCTCTAAATTTCCGATTGGAGTCGGTACTAAATATAAAACTCCCTTTTCATTTTGCTGAAAGCTTTTTTGCTGCCACATAGCGTTCTCCTTTTTGCATATATTCTTCTTTTTTTTTCCTCGTTAACTGCTTAAAGTGATACTCAGCTTGCATAGCCGTTCGCTTATCCTCATGATCCTCTACATATTTTAAAACAACTGGAAGTCTAGCGCGTGTATATCTAGCACCTTTTCCACTATTATGGGTCTGAATCCGTTTTTCTATATGATTCGTGTATCCAGCATAATAACTTCCATCAGAACACTCCACCACATAAAAACAATGCTTATTCTTCTCCATATAAAATTGAACGAAGCTCCTTTGTATATTCATTGTTTTCTTCATATACAAAAAGAGGTGGTAAGATTTTTAAATCAGCATTCCCATCCTTAATTCCTTCAATTAACAATGTATTCGCTTCTTTACCAGCCTTAGGATAAACAAATCGCACACGTTTCGGTTCAATTTTGTATTTACGCATTAATGTGACGATGTCGAGCAAACGACCTGGACGATGCACAAACGCTACTTTCCCACCCTGCTTCACTAGCTGGCTACTTGCGTATACAACATCTTCTAGTGTGCACATAATTTCATGACGAGCTATCGCTAAATGTTCATTCATATTCTTCTCAGAAGTTTGTGGTGTTTGAAAATAAGGAGGATTACATGTTACAACATCATATTGATGACGTCCAAGTTTCTCCGGCATATCTTTCAAATCTCCATGGATTAAATGAATTCTTTCTGCTAAATTATTGTATTGAACGCTTCTTATTCCCATATCATATAAGCGCTCTTGAATTTCTACACCTGTAATTTTCCCTTTTGTCCTTGTACTTAATAAAAGAGGGATAACTGCGTTACCTGTACACAAATCAAGTAAATTACCTTTTTGAATTGGCACCCAAGCAAAATCTGCAAGTAAAACAGCATCCAAAGAAAAATTAAATACTGATGGACTTTGTACAATCTTCATATCTTGCGCTAATAAGTAATCTAAACGCTCATCTTCATATAAATTCATATATTGCTCCCTTTCTTACACTTAACCTACCCTATTTCATCTTCTATTAATGTAAAAATAAATTTCATTCTACTCTCATGTATAAAAAATTACCTTTCCAATTATATTGGAAAGGTAATCTCACTTTTTATTTAAAAATGACAGACAGAATAAACAATCTCCCTCTTTACGTACACTTCCATAATGTAGATTGCAAATATGAAAACCTTCTTGATATAGTCTCGCTAGATTATCGTAGCCTTCACCAATATCTGTCTTCGCCTTCATTTCTTTGCGTTTTTGAGTTTTTTGTTTTTCCTTGTTCTGCACTTCTTCAAAACGATGTCGCAAATTTTCATTTTCCATTTTTATATGTTGGTTTTCTTCCAATAATTCTGCAAGATGTTGTTTTAATTCTCCCAACTGTTTGTATAAATGTCCAATTTGCTCTTCCATACTAGAAACCGATGCAAAAATATCCTTTTTCTCCACAAGCACCCACCTCATTAATCTGTGGTTTGACTCGAAACGACCCCTTTATTCATTAATTCATCTAACGTATATTCTACTATCCGTTCCTTGTCTACTAGTTCCACTTGAATTAATCTTTCTAAAATATTTAATCCGATAACACGGCCAGTACCGTGCGGTGTTTGTATACGTTGATCTAAATCAGGAAGTTGTTCCTTTGCTGCCTCATATTCATCATTCTCATATTTTAAGCAACACATTAAGCGACCACATAAACCAGAGATTTTTGCAGGATTTAATGATAAATTTTGATCCTTTGCCATTTTAATGGATACAGGTTCAAAATCTCCTAAAAAAGTAGAACAACAAAGCATACGACCACATGGACCAATACC
Source organism: Bacillus sp. TH19 (assembly GCF_016651075.1). Classification (NCBI taxonomy): domain Bacteria; kingdom Bacillati; phylum Bacillota; class Bacilli; order Caryophanales; family Bacillaceae; genus Bacillus; species Bacillus sp. TH19. The sequence continues at coordinate 113,107 of NZ_JAEKEO010000007.1, forward strand.
ACCAAGCATTTTTGCTTCGTCACGAACGCCGATCTGTCTCAGCTCAATTCTTGTCCTAAAAATTGCCGCTAAGTCTTTCACTAGTTCCCGGAAATCAATCCGACCATCCGCAGTAAAGTAAAAAATAATCTTATTACGATCGAACGTATACTCTACATCTACAAGCTTCATATCAAGATTATGTTCTCCTACCTTTTGTTGACAAACTTGATATGCTTCTTTCGCAGCATGCCTATTCTCTTCAACAATGGTACGATCATTTTCATTTGCAATACGAATAACTTTTTTTAGCGGTAATACAACGTCATTTTCATCAACTTGCTTTTTGGTAATAACTACTTTTCCGTACTCAATACCTCTTACCGTTTCTACAATTACAAACTCATTTTCTGAGATATCGAACTGATTCGGATCAAAGTAATATACCTTTCCGGCCTTCTTAAAGCGAACACCTACTACATCATACAAAACGGTCATCCCTCCTGCAACCGCAACACTAACTGTTCGAACACAAGCTGCGCATTTACATTAGCGTTGATTCTATTTTTTGCCTCTAATATATTAAAGAGAGCTGATACAATGCGCTTCTGAGCATAAGAAAAGGATTCAAACATCTCTTTCTGCTCATGAAAAACAAGACGATCTTCTTCTCCAAGTTGAACATATAATAAATCCTTATAAATAAGGAGTAACATATCTAAGCCTTGCTGTAATTGTTCTTTCTCTCCAAAGTGCTTTCCCCATTTTTCTTGTACAAAAAAAATAGAGGCCTTATCTTTTTCGAGCGCTTCACATAATTTTATCACTAAAGCTCTCGCTTGTGCAAACCATTCATCATTACACATTAATAAAGCTTCTTCAAAACTATTTGTAAGCTGCGCAGCAAGTGTAGATAAAGAAACTGTAATACCTTCTTCCTCTAACCTCTTAATTAAAGATTCTGTAGGCAACGGCCTAAACGTAACAACTTGACAACGAGATAAGATTGTATTTAAAATCTGATGACTTTGTTCAGTAAGTAAAATAGCTGTTGTATCACTACTTGGTTCTTCTAAAAACTTTAAGAGCGTATTCGCTGCATTTGCTGTCATACGATCTGCATGCTCAATAATATATACTTTTTTATTTGCTTCTAATCCTGTTTTTGAAAACTCTTCTTGTAAATCATGAATTTGCTGTTTTTTAATAGATAATCCATCTGGTTTTACAATATGTAAGTTTGGGTAGTTACCTGAATCAATTCGGCGACAATTCGTACATACATGACAAGGCTCTACACCATTTCTTTGTGAACAGAGAAAACTTTTTGCCATTTGAATTGCTGTGGCGAACTTCCCAGTCCCTTTCCCTCCCTCTAACAAGTAAGCGTGGGATATACGCTCTTTTGCAATGCTATTCATCAACATTTTGACACCGATGGGCTGTATAGCAGAAAGCTGCTCCCACGTATTTATCATACTGCATACCTCACTTATTTCATTCTTTCCTTCTATTATAACAATTTATCTTCTATAATCTGAACAACTTCTTCTATAAGTTTTTTCATTGGTTGATCAGCATTTACTAATACAATGCGATTAGAGAAACGCTCTACAACTTGTAAATACCCTTCACGCACACGTTTATGGAAAGAGATATCTTCCATATCTAGTCGATTTACTTCACGTCCTGCATCTTTTCCAATTCGTGCTAAACCTACCTCTGGCTCAATATCTAAATAGATTGTTAAACTAGGCATACAATCTTCCGTTGCGAAACGATTAATTTCAAATACTTTATCCATACCTAAGCCTCTTGCATATCCTTGATATGCTAAAGAGCTATCTATAAAACGATCACATAGTACAAGATAGTTTTCCTCAAGTGCTGGCATAACTTTTTCCACTAAATGTTGTCTACGTGCAGCAGCATATAAGAGCGCCTCTGTACGTGCTTCCATCATCGTATACTCTTGTTTATGTAAAATTGTTCTAATATCTTCAGAAATTGCAATACCACCCGGTTCTCTGGTCGCCATTACCTTTTGTTCCTTTTGCTCAAAATATGGTAATAAACTTTTAATTAATGTTGTTTTACCCGAACCTTCTGGCCCTTCAATTGTTACAAATAATCCCTTCATCCTAAAACCTACTTTCTATATCATACACGTTCATATATTGCGTACTACCTTGAAAACGAGCCCCTGTTTTCTCTAAATGAGTAATTTGCTTTGTATGTTCTTGAGTAATTCTCTCTCCATACATGATCAATGGAATTCCAGGTGGATACGGAATCACCATTTCTGCAGCTATCATACCAACGGCTTCTTCTATAGATACTAACTTCGTTTCGTATCTCTCTAATTGTTTATACGTATACGGTAAAGGGGAAATCTCCCCTTTATAAGTATAACGAATTGATACTGTCTTGTCTTTTACCTTATATTGCTGCATAGCTAATCGAATGATCTCTATAGCTTTCATATACCCCTCATTTACTTGTAACGGTAATATAAATAGGACGTTATATGGATCTGCCATTTCCGTATATATACCGACTTTTTCAAATACAGACTGTAATTCATACCCCGATAACTGACAGCGAGTTTGCACCGTAACTTTTAATTCATCTTGCGATGGATATTGCAAAATGGCTATTTGTGGGATAGATCGCAATCCTTCTTTAAATCGGCGTAAAAACTCAACGATTTCATCATGACCCTCTTCCTTTATAACTGCTATTGCAAAACGTGCTATATCAAGAGAAGCCATAATTGGATACGATGGGCTACTAGATTGTAGCATACTTAAATAGGAGGAAACTTTTTCTTCGCTCACCAAACGGCTATTTATATGTAAATAAGATCCCATTGTCATCGCAGGTAATGTTTTATGTGCGGAATGGACCACAATATCCGCACCATAAACTAATGCTGACTTCGGGAAGGGGTCCCCTATACAAAAATGCGCCCCATGGGCTTCATCTACTAGAACAGGAATTTTATGTGCATGTGCGTAAGCGATACTTGCCTCTAAATCAATTCCCATACCATAGTAATTAGGATGTGTTAAAATAAGTGCTTTTGCATTTGGATACTTTGTAATTGCCTCCTTAATAATTTCATCATGAACACCTACTGGTACGTTATGTACTTCATCAATCCATGGATTTAAAAAGACCGGATTAGCCCCTGCTAATTTCAAACCATTAATGATCGATTTATGACAATTTCTTTGTACGAGGACAATATCATGTTCGCCGCAGCAAGACAAAATCATTGCTAAATTTCCAACTGTTGAACCATTAATTAAAAAATAACTTTTGTGCACGCCATATACTTCAGCTAATAATTGCTGTGCTTCATCTATACATTCAAACGGGCTATGTAAATCATCTAATCCCGTTAACTCTGTTACATCAATTGATAATATGTCCTTAAACCCCCCTGAAGCTTTCTGAGGGAAGTTTAAACCATTCTTATGACCAGGAACATGAAAAGATAGTAGTCGCCTTTCTTTAAATTCCATTAGCGCCTCATATAAAGGCATACGATTTTGATTCATATATATCTCTTCCTTATTATTCATTCTGTATCTATTATACAGATATTAGGGCAAAAAAAATAATAGGCATAATGCCTATTTAAAAATATGATACTTCTAATTTTCGCAGTTGTTTTAAATAATGTATATACTTCGGGTCAGTTGTCTCAGTATTCACCAGATTTCTTTCGCACTCGTAACATATTAAATTATTATATACATATATTCCTTCCTCTCTTTTTGTCTCACAAACGATGCAAATTTCACTTGGTAATTTCATAATCTTTCCTCCCTTTTTAAATAAACATATTATATACCTCTATTCCTTAACAAATTTCCGGAAAATATACATCAATTTTTTATATAATATGATTTATTCTTGGGCAACGTGTTTGTATTACTTATGTATTCCCTTTACTTCTTTCATGTACTGTTTAAAAACAAAAAAACACAAGTCAAAAGACTTGTGTTTTAGCTTGCTTGGCGACGTCCTACTCTCACAGGGACAAGGTCCCAACTACCATCGGCGCTAGAGAGCTTAACTTCCGTGTTCGGTATGGGAACGGGTGTGACCTCTCTGCCATCATCACCAAACTATGAAGGTATATTCCTTCAAAACTAGATAACATTTGCTTCATATTATATGGTTAAGTCCTCGATCTATTAGTATTCGTCAGCTCCACATGTCACCATGCTTCCACCTCGAACCTATCAACCTGATCATCTTTCAGGGATCTTACTAGCTTACGCTATGGGAAATCTCATCTTGAGGGGGGCTTCATGCTTAGATGCTTTCAGCACTTATCCCTTCCGCACATAGCTACCCAGCTATGCCCTTGGCAGAACAACTGGTACACCAGCGGTGCGTCCATCCCGGTCCTCTCGTACTAAGGACAGCTCCTCTCAAATTTCCTGCGCCCACGACGGATAGGGACCGAACTGTCTCACGACGTTCTGAACCCAGCTCGCGTACCGCTTTAATGGGCGAACAGCCCAACCCTTGGGACCGACTACAGCCCCAGGATGCGATGAGCCGACATCGAGGTGCCAAACCTCCCCGTCGATGTGGACTCTTGGGGGAGATAAGCCTGTTATCCCCGGGGTAGCTTTTATCCGTTGAGCGATGGCCCTTCCATGCGGAACCACCGGATCACTAAGCCCGACTTTCGTCCCTGCTCGACTTGTAGGTCTCGCAGTCAAGCTCCCTTATGCCTTTGCACTCTACGAATGATTTCCAACCATTCTGAGGGAACCTTTGGGCGCCTCCGTTACACTTTAGGAGGCGACCGCCCCAGTCAAACTGCCCACCTGACACTGTCTCCCGGGTCGATGAGACCCGTAGGTTAGAATTTCAATACAGTCAGGGCGGTATCCCACCAGCGCCTCCACCGAAGCTAGCGCTCCGGTTTCAATGGCTCCCGCCTATCCTGTACAAACTGTACCAAAATTCAATATCAGGCTACAGTAAAGCTCCACGGGGTCTTTCCGTCCTGTCGCGGGTAACCTGCATCTTCACAGGTACTATAATTTCACCGAGTCTCTGGTTGAGACAGTGCCCAAATCGTTACACCTTTCGTGCGGGTCGGAACTTACCCGACAAGGAATTTCGCTACCTTAGGACCGTTATAGTTACGGCCGCCGTTTACTGGGGCTTCAGTTCAGAGCTTCGCTTACGCTAACCCCTCTCCTTAACCTTCCAGCACCGGGCAGGTGTCAGCCCCTATACTTCGCCTTACGGCTTCGCAGAGACCTGTGTTTTTGCTAAACAGTCGCTTGGGCCTATTCACTGCGGCTTTCCGTTAAGAAAGCACCCCTTCTCCCGAAGTTACGGGGTCATTTTGCCGAGTTCCTTAACCAGAGTTCTCTCGCACACCTTAGGATTCTCTCCTCGCCTACCTGTGTCGGTTTACGGTACAGGCACCTTTTATCTCGCTAGAAGCTTTTCTTGGCAGCGGGGAATCAAAGACTTCGCTCCATAAGGAGCTTCCCCATCACAGCTCAGCCTTCACGATAAGCGGATTTGCCTACTTATCAGCCTAACTGCTTGGACGTGCACAACCAATCGCACGCTTCTTCTATCCTTCTGCGTCCCTCCATTGCTCAAACGATAAAGAGGTGGTACAGGAATATCAACCTGTTGTCCATCGCCTACGCCTGTCGGCCTCGGCTTAGGTCCTGACTAACCCTGAGCGGACGAGCCTTCCTCAGGAAACCTTAGGCATTCGGTGGACGGGATTCTCACCCGTCTTTCGCTACTCATACCGGCATTCTCACTTCTAAGCGCTCCACCAGTCCTTCCGGTCTGACTTCACTGCACTTAGAACGCTCCCCTACCACTGATACCATTGGTATCAATTCGCAGCTTCGGTGGTGTATTTAGCCCCGGTACATTTTCGGCGCAGAGTCACTCGACTAGTGAGCTATTACGCACTCTTTAAATGGTGGCTGCTTCTGAGCCAACATCCTAGTTGTCTAAGCAACTCCACATCCTTTTCCACTTAATACACACTTTGGGACCTTAGCTGGCGATCTGGGCTGTTTCCCTCTTGACTACGGATCTTATCACTCGCAGTCTGACTCCTAAGGATAAGTCATTGGCATTCGGAGTTTGACTGAATTCGGTAATCCGATGAGGACCCCTAGTTCAATCAGTGCTCTACCTCCAAGACTCTTACACTTAAGGCTAGCCCTAAAGCTATTTCGGGGAGAACCAGCTATCTCCAGGTTCGATTGGAATTTCTCCGCTACCCACACCTCATCCCCGCACTTTTCAACGTGCGTGGGTTCGGGCCTCCATTCAGTGTTACCTGAACTTCACCCTGGACATGGGTAGATCACCTGGTTTCGGGTCTACGACCACGTACTAAACGCCCTATTCAGACTCGCTTTCGCTGCGGCTCCGCCTCTTCAGCTTAACCTCGCACGGGATCGTAACTCGCCGGTTCATTCTACAAAAGGCACGCCATCACCCATTAACGGGCTCTGACTATTTGTAGGCACACGGTTTCAGGATCTCTTTCACTCCCCTTCCGGGGTGCTTTTCACCTTTCCCTCACGGTACTGGTTCACTATCGATCACTAGGGAGTATTTAGCCTTGGGAGATGGTCCTCCCAGATTCCGACGGAATTTCACGTGTTCCGCCGTACTCAGGATACATTCAAGAGAGAACGAAGTTTCGACTACGGGGTTATTACCCTCTGTGACGGACCTTTCCAGGTCGCTTCGTCTACCTCGTTCCTTTGTAACTCCGTATAGAATGTCCTACAACCCCAAGAGGCAAGCCTCTTGGTTTGGGCTAGATTCCGTTTCGCTCGCCGCTACTCAGGAAATCGCATTTGCTTTCTCTTCCTCCAGGTACTTAGATGTTTCAGT